>JBNGCS010000001.1:0-168664 GCA_049975705.1 Candidatus Bipolaricaulaceae bacterium
AACTCGAAGAAGTTGGTGAGGATGAGGTTGGGGAACGTGCTCCGGTAGCGGCGGAGCTGCTCGCTCTCTGCGACCGGCTCCAGGTTCTCCATCGTGGGGGCCTTGGCCTCGATGTAGCCGATGATGTGCTGACGGCCGTCCCACACCCGGAAGTCGGGGTTCCCGGCCTCGGTGGACTTGGGCTGGGCGGTAACGTGCACGTCCTCGATCCGGGTCGCCTTGGCCCAGGTGGAGACGAGGTCACCGAGCGCTGGGTAGAAACTCTCCTCGCGGGCGTCGCCTTGGGCGGCGACCGCGGTGAGGTGGGCGAGGTAGTCGCGAAATAGCGCCTTCTCGGCCATCCCCTGCCTTATACCCGGTTTCCGGCCGTCAGGGCAAGGCGAGCGTCTTGGTGCGCTGGGAGATCGTTACCAGGCCGAGCGGCCGCGCTCGTGGGACGGGCTGGACGGGAAACCACCGTTCCAGGTGCTACGGGAACCGGGGTACGATCTACCCGAGGAGTTCGCCTTGTTCCCGACCCTCGTGCTCGATCGGATCAGTGCTGACTGGGCCCTCCGGGGTGGTAACGATCTCTTGGCCCACTACACCACCAGGGCCAGGGTCACCGTCCATCCGAAGGCGCTATAAAAGGATGGAACATCAACTTTGACAGAGTCCCCTCCCTACCCGTACCGCCATTATCTGTTGGCTGCGGCTGCGGCCGAGGGAGCAGCGCAGGGGAGGAGGGGGAGGGCAGTGGGGAAATGGCTCGTGGTGGCGCGGCCGTCCTTGGAGGAGATCTTTCGGGGCAGCCCAGAAGTGGAGGGCATCGCTCTGGCGTACCGGGGATACGGGTACCGGCTCTGTGAGATCGCCGCGCACCTTGGGGTGCACTACGCCACGGTCAGCCGCCGCCCACGGAAGTTCGGACGGGTTCAACGTCCCAATCCGGCTGCGTGCCAAGTTGCGGGGTCAGGTCTTGCAATCCAACACCTGCCAATCGGCGTCCACAGGTGAAGACCGCCGACAGCTGAGATCGTTCGGGGTAAGTCTTTGCTGATGACCTCTCCCTGCTATGTTCCAGGCACCGGGAACTTCGATCCCGGCGGTAGCGATGACCCCTATGCCGCCCTCGCGTGCCACAGCCGAGGCCAGCCCGGAGAGGGAGATGCCCACCCCCCCGTCCCCCCTTGGACGAGGGGGAGGGAAGCGACCAGATCCGCGATGCGAAGCGGCGGCATCCCTTCGACCGACATGACCTCCCAGGCCAGAAGGAAGATGAGTTGGGACAACCATTCCAGCTCAGATCATCATGCGGCCGCTTGGAGCTTGGAAGAGGCACACGGATCAAGGGGCCGAAGCTCCCACGGGATGGAGCTCCCTTTGGAGCTGAGACACGGTGCGGTGGCCCCAGGCGAAGGGCAGGACCCCGGCGAGGACGTTGCCGAGCACGATCCCCCACCACACCCCTGGGAGGCCGAGCTGAAGCACCACGGCCATGACATACGCCCCGATCACCTGGAGCACCGACGTGCGGAGGATCGTCATGAGGAGCGCCCGCTCCCCCTTCCCGATCCCGTTGAACATGGCGCTGGTCAGCATCCCAAGCGGGACCGTGGGGAGGAATATCGCCATCCAGCGGAGGAAAGAGACGAGGTCGGCACGGAGGCCGGCGCTTCCTTCTGAATAGGTGAAAAGGAGCGCAAGGTAGGGCGCAAGGACAGCCACGGCTGCCGCTGTCCCAAGCTGGATCAGGATCCCAAACCGTACGGCGTGCAGATACGCATCCCGTAGTTTTCCCGGAGCTTGGGCTCCATAGGCCGCGCCGCAAGTCGCGATCACGCCGGTGGCCATGCCGAGGAGGGGAATAACCCCGATGGTGACGATCCGCCAGCCACTGGTGAACACGGCCACCCCTGCCTCACCCCCTACCCTGAGCAATATCCAGTTCAGCGCAAAGGTGGCAAGGGACATGGAAAGCTGGGACAGAGAAGAGGGGATTCCCACCCGCATGATCTCCCCCAAGATCCGCAGGCTCGGACGAAATACTGCAAGCGAAAGCTCCACAAACGTATCGCGTCTTAAGAACAGCCAATAGAGGATGAGAAGGGCGGAGGCGAACTGGCCGACCAAGGTGGCCCAGGCCGCCCCCACCACACCGAGGCCCAGCCCGTAGATGAACAAGGGATCGAGCCCGATGTTGAGCAGGGACCCCAGGAGCATGGCGTACATGGCCCGGCGGGCGTCGCCCTCCCCGCGCAACGCTGCAGTGCCGATGTTGGAGAAGAACACGATCACCCAGCCGGCAAACAACACGCGCGCATAGGCGGCGGCCGGCCCACTTACCCTGCTCCCGGCGCCCATGGCCGGGAAGATGCGGCCGGCAAGCGGGATGAAAACGGCCGTAAACAGCAAGGCTGTCCCAAAGCCGACCAGGAACGTGTGAATCGCGGAGTTGGCGGCCTCCGGCTTGTCTCTGGCCCCAATTCGGCGGGAAATGGCCGCGCTTCCCCCGGTGCCGAGGACGGTGGCCAGGGCATGACCGCCATGAAAAATGGGAAGAACAGGCCCACGGCGGCCAAGGCCTCCTGTCCAAGCCCCGCCACCCAGATCGCATCCACTACGTTGTACATGGACTGGACCAGCATGGCGGCCATCATGGGAAGCGAAAGACGCAGGATGGCGTGGCGGGGATCGCCCAACAGCGTGCGGACGCCGGGGGTCAGCTCAGGCATCGGGGTCCCTCACTCGGCGGTGGCACGACGGAATATGACCTGCGCAGCCAGCATGGCTGCAGCCGCCAGGCCCAGCGTGACGACCAACCCTACGGCCATGTGTTCCCAATTCCAGCCATATAGGGCAAGCTCCCGAATCGGGGCCACCGCATGGGTCACCGGGTTGACCTTGGCAATGGTCGCTAGCCAGTGCGGCATCGCCTCCCGGGGGAAGAGGGCGGTGCTGGTGAACATGAGGGGAAGCGTAAAGAAGTTCACCACCGCCATCAGCGCCTCATGGGTCTTTATAGTTGCCGCAAGGGATAGGGAAAGCCCGCTTAAGATGAGACTGAAGGTCATGGCTACAAGGAGTATGACTAGGATCCCCAGGGGACCGGTGGCGAACCTCACCCCGAAGCCGGTGGCGATGAGCACGATGATCGACACCTGAATCCCTCCCTGGATGGCTGCGGCCAGCATCTTGCCAAGCGGGATCGCCCCCCGGGCAATGGGCGCTGCCATCAGCTTCTCCAGGTAGCCAATCCTCCTATCCCAGACGATGGAAAGCCCGGAGAACACGCCCCCGAACAGCACCGTCATGAGGATGATCCCCGGGGTCATGAAGGCAAGGTAGCTGTTCGTTCCGATCATCCCCTGCACATAGGGATTTGTCGTAAAACCCTGCATCACGTTTCCCATCAGCCCCAGCCACAGTACCGGCTGGACCAACGTCGTTATCACCCGTACCCGGGTGCGGAAGAACTTGGCGAGTTCTCGCCAGGCTACGTACCAGACATCGGAAAGAAGCGTCATCGCCTCACCCTCCTCTGCACCCTACGGGACCTTGCGATCTCCTCCCGGGACCCTTCTGCTTCCCGGATCTCCCGGCCGGTGTAGTAGAGGTACACGTCGTCCAAGGTAGGAAGCTTGAGGCGGATGGATTGGACTGCCACCCCGTGTTCGCCCGCCACCCGCACGATCTCAGGGATCAGCCGGTCTCCGTTCTGATTGACCACGATCCGATGAATGCCGTTCCCCGCGGCCTTGACCTCCCGGACGCCTGACAGGGCCCGGATGGCGGAAAGCACACGCTCCAGGCCCTCTTCACCCCCGAAGCGCACGGTGACGAGATCTCCTCCGATCTGCGCCTTCAGGGCCCCAGGCCGGTCCAAGGCCACGATCCTCCCCCGGTCGATGATGGCCACCCGATCCGAGAGCGTGTCAGCCTCTTCCATGTAGTGAGTGGTGAGGAAGATGGTCATCTTGTGCTCGGCGCGGAGCCTTTCGATGTACTCCCAGATCACCTTGCGGGTTTGTACGTCAAGGCCCAGCGTGGGCTCATCCAGGAACAGGATCTTGGGTCGGTGGATGAGGGCACAGGCGATGTCCAGGCGCTTGAGCATCCCCCCGGAGTAGGTTTCGGCCAGGTCCTTGCGCCGCTCCCACAGGCCGAACAGCTTCAGGACCTCCTCGCCGCGCCGGCGGATCTCCGCCCGGGAAAGATGATAAAAGCGCCCCTGAACATAGAGGTTCTCCCAACCGGTGAGGCGGTCGTCCACCGCGGTCTCCTGGGCGGCGTAGCCGATGGTGCGCTTCACCACGCCGGGGTCCCGGCGGATATCCACCCCTTGAACGCGAATCTTGCCGGCGGTGGGACGCAGAAGTCCGATCACACACTTGATGGTGGTGGATTTTCCCGCTCCGTTTGGGCCCAGAAACCCGAAGATCTCCTGGTCGCGGGCCGAGAACGACACGCCATCCACGGCCCGAACGCCCCCCCGGTACACCTTGACCAAACCCTCAACTTCGATCGCGTAAGCCATCATTCCTCCACGAGCTCGGAAAGCTTGTCCCGTGCTTCCTCAAGGATGCGGGTAGCCTGTTTGGCCTTGCCCTGGGCGAACGCATGATGAACGAGTCGAGCCACCGTGGGAAGGAGTCTAAGTGGGTGCCCTTGGTTGCCAAACGCCTTCCAAACGGCCTGCTCTTTTGTGCCAAGCTCCTTCAGCCATTCCTTGCGTCTCTCCCAAAGTTCGTTCAGAAGGCGCGTCCCTTCCGAGGTCAATGACCAGTAGACCTTGTTTCCCACGGGCCGTGCCGCAAGCAGGCCCTGTTCGCCCAACATTTGAAGGAGGGGATAGACGGAGCCCGGGGAAGGCTGCCAGCCTATCTCCGTCTCCATCGCCTTCATAAGGTCGTACCCGGTCCTTTCCCCCTGGGAGAGGAGCTTCAGTACCCAGAACTTCAGCATTCCCCGCGCACCCACGGCCGCTCCTTCGGAACCGATATATCGGATCCGATTATAGATGGATTGCTCCTCACGCTCCAGGCAGCCCCCGGGCACCCAACGGCCCAGAACCATGAGCGAGCCGGTGGCCACTTCGAAAAGGGGGCTTCTTGACACCAACGGGTTCCGGGCTCATCCGAGTCCTCGGAGCTTTAGGACCTTCGAGCTGGATGACGCCCGCCTCCGGGGCCGGTGGGCCAACGGGCGTGGCGCAAGAGAATCCGGATCTCTTCTTCGGGCAGCCCCGCTTCGCGTAGCCCCTCGACGAGCCCCCGTACCACCCACCAGGCCAGAGATGGGCCCGCCACCGTCGCAACTGCCCTACACGAACGAATCCACACATGTTCGCTTCTGCTGCTTGGTCACGTCCAGTCGATGGCTGCCCAGGCTTGGGCGGCCGCCTGCTCTGCCGCAGTTCCTTGGGCCACCAACTTGCTGTACCGCTCCGCCAATCGACAGGCGATACGCCGTCCCTCCTCCCTTGGGCCGGGAGCCACTGCCTTGGCCAGCCGAACCTGCGATGCTTCGGCCGGGAGTTCGTCCAGCCGCCCCTGAGCCAGGCGCAACATGAACTCCGGATGCATGGGCTCCATCTCGCCTTCTTCACTTGCCACCTTGTTTTGCGTCCGTTTTCCTCCGAGATGGGCTTGCGCTCTCGCCGAATCCTCGCTCTACGGCAGCCAGGTTAGCCAGTATCCTCTCCAGATAGCCTTCAAACTGGTCGATCTCCTGCTCGGAGAACCCGGCGTAGAAAAGACGCGTCATCTCCTGGGAAACCCGCACGTAGGTGTCCTGCCAGGCCCGGTCCTTCTCCGTACGCACAACCAACACCTCTCGCCGGTCGTCCTGGCAACGCACGCGTCGCAGGTAGCCGGCCTCCTCCAGTCGGTCAAGCAGATTGGTGAGCGTGGACTTCTTGAGGGAGGTTTTCCGTGCCAGCTCGTGGATCGGCACCCGGTCCTCCTGCCACAGCACGAACATGATCCGCCCTTGGGCCGGGCTGATCTCCACCCCGCAGTCCTTGAGCATGCGGGCGAAGATCCTCCCTGCCAGGCGGTTGATTCGACCGATCAGGAACCCGCCCCGGCGCAGGCCGTTCATCTCCCCTCCAGGCGGAACTCGAACCGGCGTCCCTTGTACCAACCCATGGCCAGCTTGGGGACCAGACGGAGCACAGCGTAGTCCGGGTCATCCGGCCCACCAGGGTAGTACCGCTCCCACCCCTCGTTCCACAGGGCATGACGGATCCCTGGGTCGGCCACGATCTCCATGTCCCCGCCGAGCATTACCCCTTTGACCTCCTTTGGATCGCAGTAGTACACGGATACACGATGGTCAGCCTGTATCTGCCGCACCTTTCTCGAGGACGTGTTCGTGGTGAAGTAGACCAAGAGGTCGTGTTGGTGACCGATGAATAGGTGAGCCTGGTTCGGGTACTTCCGTCGGTTGCGCAGGTTGAACATGGCCCGGGTGTGAGGGTATCCGTCGGCGCCGATCGTGGTTAGATACGCCGCCGGTGCCGTTTCCATCACCTCGACACATGCCTGTTTCAGCTTCTCTAGGTTCATCGTTCGCCTCCCCGAATGTTGTTCGATACCTAATAATACTGCTTCGTACGATCGCCGTCAAGTCCGCGGCGGCGTTGGTTGCGGTCTCCTCGGGGTCGCGACGTGGTACACTGACGCCGTGCTGGCACAGAAGTGCGTGTCATCAGGCGAGAGGGCCGAGGGCCGGATGCTGTATTGGAAGTCAAGGGCATACCTCCTGAACTGGGTTGAACCGTTCGCCAGTGTTGTAGATAGCATGGGCGATCAGCAGTAGCTTCCGCGCAGCCGCCACCCGGGCCACCTTTTCCGGCTTCCCTTTGGCCTTTAGCCGCAGATACACCTCCCGCACCGGGGGATTGAACCGAGCCGCCGGCAGGGTCGCTTCATACAGCCGCTTCCGGAGCTCGCCGTTCCCCCGCTTGCTGATCCTTGCCTTCCTGTGAACCGAGACCCCCGGTTGAAGCTCCACCGGATCCAGACCAGCCACCGCCACGATCTGACCTCCTGCCATGATCCGGCTACTGCTCCCCGGCAACTCCACTGTCCCGAGGGCGACATCAAAAAGACCCGACTCCAGAGCGGCCAGAGCACGGCCTTGACCAGGAGCTGATCATGGTGCAGCGTGGACCATGAGGCTCTGGTCGCTGCACCCCAAGTACCTGGACGCCAGGGGGCTGGTCGGGCTGTGGCGCGAGGGGCTCCTGGCCAAGGCGGTGCTGGAAGGCAAGACCAGGGGCTACAGGTCGCACCCTCAGCTGGTGCGGTTTCGCATGCATGCGGATCCTCAAGCCGCCCTCAATGCCTATCTGCACGCCGTGCTCGCGGAAGCCCGCGTTCGCGACTACCGGTTCGATCCTCGCAAGCTGGCCGCGGTGACCGATGTGCCGCTCATCCCGGTGACGGACGGCCAGCTGCAATTTGAATGGGCCCACCTGCAGGAGAAGCTGAGAGCCCGCGCCCCTACCCGATACCGGGAGCTCCTCGACATCAACGATCCAGAGCCCCATCCGCTGTTCGTGAAGATCCCGGGGCCGGTGGCATGGTGGGAGGTGGTCCGATGAGCCGTGACTTCCGGAGACGGACCGGGTTCACGGAAGGTGCTGGAGACCGCACGCAGCAGCCGGCGGTCGGCTGCACCCGGCAGGGAAGCCTGCCTGTGCAGCAGGGGCTGCTCGCCGGTCTGGCCGGCTTGGGGACGAAATTGGTGTCGCCTGCGCGCCCCGCCATATAATTGGAAAAGGAGGTGGCTCGAAGATGAAGAGAATGGGAGTGCTTTGCGCGCTCACAGCGTTGTTCTGTGTGTCGCCGGCCGGAGCTCAGTCGATCAGTCTGTGCGACTACGTGTCTCCGGAGACCAACCTGAGCGATCTGGGGCTCTCGCTCAGCTACCGCTACTTCGACGACAGGAGCACGGCCGAGGTGGACGAGAGCGGCGGCCGCTTAGGCCTCGCCTTCAGCCAGCTCTACGATTCGCCGGACTTCGGCTTCACCTTGGACGGCAGCGCCGAGGTGCTGCTCGCCGGGCTGTCGCCGGCGGGCGGGCTGGCGGATGGGGCGGGGACGTTCCGCCTCTACCTTCTCCAGGACGCTCCTGTCTTCGGGTTTGGGGGGCTGGAGGCGTTGGTGGGCACCGGCCGGCCGCAGCCGGGGATCAACCTCCGCGCCGGGGTCGGGTACGGGCGTTTCTCGGACGTCACCCCCATGGCGAAGGCGCTCACCATCGATGCGGAACTCCGCAAGGCAGGCGCGATCTCTGAACCCCTCGGCGGGGAGACGCTGATGAGCATCGCTCAGGAGATCGGGCGTAGCATCGAGTACGCCTCGGTGGAGGAGCTGGCGGCTGAGGTGGTCAGCCTGATCCAAACGGCGACCGGCGTGACCCTCACTCCCCGGCAGGTGCTGATGGTCGAGGACGTCATCCTGGCCGTCGGAGACGAGCGCAGGTGCGGTTTGGCGATTGAAGGGGGGTTGGGCTACCAGCTGATGGACCCCTACGGGGAGCCGCAGGATCTGCTGCTCACCGTTTCCGCGGACGCCGCCTTCGCTCCCGACCCGGAGAGCCAGCTGCTCCTGCGGGCCAGCTTCTCCAGCCCGTTCCGGATCATGGAAGAGAACGTCCTGAGCTTGAGGGCATCGTACGACCGGACCTTGTCGGAGACCAGCACGCTGCTGGCCACCTACAGCTTGCAGCGGATCAAGCCCCTGGGTGGCGGCGCCGGCATCAGCCACGCGGCCCGGATCACGGTCAACTTCACCGTGGGAAATGCCAATACCGGGGTCCAGTTCTCCCTGTCCAAGGCGACCGACGTTCCTGCCTGGACGGTCGAGCTTTCGGTTTCCGCGACGATGGATCTGTTCTAGCCGTCAACCGACGGGCGGCCTCCGGGCGGGATTGACCACCCCAGCTGGGCAGCTGGAAGGGAGGCTGTGGGGCGCGTTTCTGGGGCGGGCGAGCCGCTTTTCGATCTGGGCATGGGTTGACGGGCGCGAGGAGCTCGCCCACCTGCCCAACCCGGGACGGCTGCCGCAGATTCTCACCCCGGGGCGCCAGCTGCTGTTGCGGGCGGCGGCCGGGGCCGGGCGGAAGACGCGGTTCACCGCCGTGGGCGCTTGCTTGGCGGGAACCTTGGTCTCGCTCGACTCCACCCTGCCCAACCGGTTCTTTCCTCACGCCCTCGGTCGGGGACTGATTCCCCGGCTCGCCGGCTGGCAGATCGAGCGGAGAGAGCCCCGCCTGGGCCGGGGTCGGGCGGACTTCCTCCTGCGGCGCGGTGGGGAGAGGATGCTGGTGGAGGTGAAGTCGGTGACCTGGGTGGAGAACGGGGTGGCGCTGTTTCCGGATGCCCCCACTGCCAGAGGCCGCCGCCACATGCGGGAGCTGGCGCACGCGGCACGGAGAGGGGAGCCGGCGGCGGTGGTGTTCGTGATCCAGCGCCCGGACGCGGTCGCCTTCTCTCCAGGACCGGTAGACCACCGGTTCGCGCTCGCCTTCCGGCAGGCGCTGGCCGCCGGGATGCAGGCCTGTGCCCTGAGTTGTGCGTTCGACGGGGTGCAGCTGGAGTTGGTGCGCGCGCTGGACGACACGGCAATCCGCCTTCAGTAGGGGCCCCGGGGCGCCGGCCGGCGCTACCCGGACCCCCAGGTGGAGAACGCCTGCTTCCCCTCCTCGGTCAGGTAGGCCCAGCGGATCAGGCCCAGGCGGTCGTGGTGAAAGGACAGGCCCAGCTGGTCCAGAAAGGCGTGGACCGCCTCCCGCAGCTCGCGCAGGCCATCCCGGGTGGGGTCGGCGAGGGTCGCCGCCGCGCGGGAGATGAGGTCCTCGGGGACCCCCAGCAGCTGCAGCTCGTCAGCCGCCCAATGGAGTGTGGGGGCCCACGATCCCCGGGCCACCGCCAGGAGCTTGGTCAGGGCGATCCCGCCTTGGCCCAGCACCAGTCGCAGGCCCAGCTTCTTGTCCCTGTCCAAACACCGGTCGGCGCGGCCCAGGGCGAACACGGTCTCCAGGTAGTGGATCCTGAGCCGGAGCCGGCGAACCTCCTCGGGGAGCGCGGCCAGTTGGGCAAACAGCCGGGCCAGGCGGCGGTCAGGGTCGTGCAAGATGCGGGCGTACTGGAATGGATAGTGATCCACGTCGCGGCTGGATTGCTCCAGGCCGGTGAGCTCGCTCCACGGCCGGAGGAAGAACTCGTGGTCCACCCGCCGCGGCGGCCCCTCCTGAATGGCGAACACGTGCCGGTCGGCCAGCGCGGTGGCCGCGTAGGCGGCATCCTCCATGGCCACCTCGATGTCGTAGTCGGATAGCCCGTCCCGGAACGGTCGGCTGGCCGAACCGACCACGTAGACCCCGATCACACCGGGCTTGTCGGCATAGGACAGGCTCAGCTCACGGGCGCGGTCCACGGCCCCTCCTCACGGCCGCCGGCCGGCGTTCACTCCAGATTCGGCCTGGTCATCGCCGGCGTCGCCGAGGCGGAACCCGCAAGCCGACAGTTGGTCGAGGACCGCCTGGGGGTCGTCCAACCACTGCCCCCACTTGCGGCCCATGTGCTCGGTCCAGCTGTAGGTGGCGAAGGTGTGCGTCTCTTCCCGGCCCTCTTCCAGCGGCACCATGTACCCCGCCCGGCGGTAGTAGTCCTGGGCGAGGTACCCTTGGTCCATGGCCTGCATGGCCTCATCCAGGGCTTGCTCGTCCGGATCCGGGTAGCGGCCCTGGTACAGGGTGAACGGCAACGGGTAGCGGGGGCGGGGCGGCGGATCCTCGTCCGGGTAGCCCATGGCCAGCTGGACCAGGGGCAGCACCCGCGGGGGCAGCCGGCAAGCCCGGCGGATCTCGGCGGCCCGGAACGGGGCCATCCCCAGGAAGCAGCTCCCCAGCCCCAAGGCCTCGCCGGCAATCACCATGTTCTGTGCCATGTAGGCGGCGTCCTGGATCCCGAACAGCAGAACCGCCAGGTCGCACGTCTTCCGCTCCCAGCCCCGGGCCGCCAGCACCCGCTCCAGCCGGTGGACGTCCACCAGGATGGTGAACAGGAGCGGGGCTGTGAACGGATGCTCCTCCACCTTGCGGGACAACAGCACGCTCCCCAGCTGGGCGGCGAACGGGGCCTGCTGGCCGGCCCGCACCACCGCGGCGACGACCTCGTCCGGAGGAACGTCGCGCCGGTAGCGCCGGATCGATCTACGTCCCAACAGCACCTGCAACACTGGATTGTCTTCCATTACGCCCTCCCCGGTGACCACAGCGCCCTGCTCGCGCGCCTAGGCCGCGGCCTCCTCGTCGCGGCAAGAGGTGAGCCGACCTCCACACGCCAGGCACCGCTCCTCGTACCAGGAGAAGCTGCGATGGCAGGTGGGGCAGCTCCAGCGGGCCACCTGCTCGTCAAGCCAGCGATCCAGGCCCACCTCCCGCAGCCGCTCCAAGTTCCGGAGGACAGCGGAGTGGTGGGGATGTTCATCGTCTCGGAAGGCCAGGAGTTTCGCGCAAGGGTAATCGCCGCACTGGAAGCAGAACTCCACCCCGCGGGCCACCGCGCAAGCGCGGATGGGGCAGCGCGCGCAGTACACGGCCCTGACCGAGGTCTTGCACCCATGGCAGGTGAGCTCCTTCACGCTGCGCCCCCGCGCAGCCGCCAGTTCCTTCACCTGGCCCCGCTCGGTGGCCAGCAGGGCGCCGCAGGCCCCGCAATAGAGCCCGCAGTACGTATCGTAGCGAGAGGTCTCCATCAGGCCCCCTTCCGCCGCTAGCGGTACTCCTCCCGGGGCGGGGAGAACACCTCCACCGCCTCGGCGTCCTCCAGGACCTGATAGGCGTGGACCGTGCCGCCGGGGATCAGGTAGCTGTCCCCGGGCTCCACCAGGTGCACCACGTCGCCCACCCGCAGCTCGAACCGCCCCGACAGGCAGTAGCCCACCTGCTCGTGTGGATGGGAATGGGCGCCAGGCTGCCGGCCGCGCTTGAACTGCATCAAGGTGACCATCATCCTCTCGCCCACCACGCCCACCAGGAATTCCACCCCCATGAACGTCCGCCGTTTGTGCTCTTGCTGCTTGACGATCACCTCATCCCCTCCACTCCCTGTTCGATGGCCCGCCGGAGGTCGTCCGAGCCGGTGCGCCGGTGGTCCACCGGGGTCCCGTTCAAGAACAGCCAATCCCAGTCCCAAGGATGCCGAGAGGTGCTCACCGCGTCGGCCCGGGTGTCCACTCGGTGGAAGCGCGCCCGGATCAGGCTTTGAGCTGCGTCCGGCAGTCCGGCGAGGACCTGACCCACCCGGGCGGCGTGGTGGACGCTGTAGGGGCAGCGGCTGCTCCAGCCCACCTCCACCGCCAGCAGCCGTTCCCCGCTGAGGTCCTGCGGCCGGAACACCGCCGGCACCCAGCCGGGCGGCCGCGCCGCCGCGCTGAACGGGAGCCACATCAGGCTCAGGTAGTCGCGCCGCTCCACCTCCTGGAAGCCGAGCTCCCCGAGCAAGGCGATGGGGAAGTGGGTGGGATGGTCCCAGCCCAACGCAGCCACCCCAGAGAACCGGCTCCGGATCAGCTGGAGCGCCTGCCCCACCAGCTGTCCTTCCTGGGCCAGGTGTTCCTCCCCAGGAGCATCTTCCGGGGGGACCCAGTGGTAGCACAGCAGCACCGCCGCCCCCGGCGCCTCCACCGGCAGGGGGGCGACCTCGCCAGGGCAGTACTCCACGAATCCGCGGACCAGGCCGCCTTGCCGGGCGAGCAGTCCCTCCATGCCCAACTGGCACATCTCCACCCGCCAAGCCCCCGTTCGCCCCAAGTCACCGGAGAAACGCTTGCCGGCCACCTCCAGGCCGCCGGGACAGCACACCACCTGGCTCGCGCTATCCGCGGTCAGCGTGCACAGCTCACTCCACATCACCCGCATCCTAAGGGCCCACCAGCGCGACGGCCAACCGCCAACTCAGGAGCGTGGCATACCACCAAACCCGGCTCCCGGTCAGAAGGCCACCCCCATGGTGATCCCCAATGGAAGCAGGAACGCGCTGAACTCCCTCCCGAACAAAGGATCCAGCCAAGGAAGGGCCAGACGAATCTCCCCGAGCACACAAGGGCCAGCAGCGAGTGGCCACCGCATCCCCAGCGGAAGCTCCAGCGTCTCCCATGCCTGCGGGGGCCGGCCGCTCGGCCCGGTGCCGAGGGGGGCGAGCAACACGCTGACCCCTCCGCCGATGAACGGGGACGGCTCCCCCATGGAGCTTGCATGAGCCATCAGGGCCGTCCGCCCCCAGAGGACCCAGGTCGTGGTCTCCGCTTGCACTTCTACCCCCAAGGCTACCCCCGCTCGTGCTTGGGCGCGGTCGCTCACCGGCCAGCCGACTTCCACCCCCAGGAACGGCGCCCCGGAGAGGGTGAACGTCACCGCCCATTGCGGATCAGCGGCCAGCCCGCTGCCGGCAATCCCCGCCGCCACGAGCAGCGCCATCACCCACCGTTTCACCCTGCCCACCTCCCAGACTCCGCCAGGCCTGCCGGGGCCCCCACGGCCCTGTGCGACCAGAACGGAGCCGCTCAGCGGAAGAACAGGTTCCCGTTGCTCCACTGGATCAACGTGGCCAGGTTCCCCGCCCCCAGGGTCACCGTCCCTGTACCGGCCCCGCTTCCCAGATCCCCGCTCCAGGAAGCGGTGATCTGAGTTCCGAAGACAGTGCCCGATCCAGTCTCGTTGATCGTCGGCGCGTACCAGGTGAAGCTGGTCCCTTGCTGGGTGATGTGGTAGGTGACCCCGAACAAGCTCGTCCACTGGCCTGAGACGTCCGGGATGACCGCAAGCTTGACCGAGTCCACCGGTACCCGCTCGGCCTGGGGCAGGATCGTCTTGGGGCCCTGGCAGGCCACCGCCGCCACGTAGTAGGGGAACGGATAGCCCCACACCTGATCCCCGGTAACCGCCCCCAGGCTGACGCTCTTGCGGGCGCTGGCGTACAGCTTGCCCCCCGCCACCGCCAAGTCGCTGAGGCCCCCGTTCTCGGAGTGGAAGGGGTTGGGGCCGCTGACCACCACCGTCCAGTTGGCGCCGTCGTAGCGGAGGAGCCTCCCGCCCATCACCCCATCGGCCAAGTACAGCTGGTTTCCGTAGATCAGCATGGCGTTGTTGCGTCCCGGGGAAGACAGGAACGGACTCGGCCCTGCGCCGGGCGGCGTCACGTTCTGCCAGCCGGCCTTGCCGGCCCCATTGTACCGCCACACCTCGGCGCCCAGGTGCGACTTGGTGCCCACGTACAGGTGCCCCTTATACACCGCCCAGCAACCGATCACCCGGTTGGTTCTCAGCTTGAGGCCGGTGATGGGCTGGGAGACCTCGGTCCCGAACCCGTCGACGTTCACCTGAACCCACGTGCCGAGGTTCCCGGTGGTGCTCTCCAAGACCTCGCTCCCTCCTCCCACGTACTTGGCCGTGTCACCGAACATCCCCTGGAGCGCCTGGGTTCCCACATAGATCCGCCCGTTGTAGCCCCCGATGAAGTCCACATCCCTGTTGTTCTGCGGATCTCCGAACGCGTTGGCCACCACCTTGGTCCACCACATGGTCGTCTTGCCCAGGTCAGGCGACCGCCAGATCTCAAAGCTTCCCGCGCCGCTGGCCCGGCTGGAGTAGCGATAGACCCCGTAGACCTTCCCGTTGAACACCGCCTTGGGGATTGGGCTGGCCCCACCGGGAACGCCGTAGGAGATCACCGCGTGCCAGTTGGCCGGCGCACCCGGGTCGGCCCCGCCCTGAATCCAGTACAGGGTTCCCGAAGTGCTCAACCCGTAGATGTACCCGTCCAGGGCGATCAGGCCCTGGCTGACCGGCGGGCTGATCTTCCGCCACCCCGCACACAACGGGTCGTCCAGTTGGAACACCCCGTGCTCGTTCCAAGCCAGCAGCAGGTTCCCGCTGGCCACCAGTCTGGTGTCCTGGACCGAGGACCCGGAAGCGGGATAGCCGAAGCCGTCCTCGTTGACCTGCCGCCACCCCGTCTGGGCCAAGCACCCCCACCCCGCCAGCAAGGCCACGGCGGCCGCCCAAACCCACCCTCCACCCGTCCGCTTGTCTGTGCCCCTCACCATGTCCCACCTCCCCGCCCCGCAAACGAGAGAATGGCCATTATAGGCCGCGCAGCCACACCGCAGCTCGACGCGGGGGCGGGCGGCGCGTACGATGGCCGGCGGTGGAGCGATCCGGGAGGTTCCGATGCGCAGACGCAGCGGACTGAAGGGTAGCCAGGGGCAGACGGCGGGCGGCCGGTGACATGCTAGCCTCCAGCGTCCTCGACGTTCTCAAACCAGCGGTGGGCCCGAGTTCGTCGCACACCTTCGGGCCATTGCTCGCCGCCCGCGACTTCGCCGCCAGCCTGGAGGCAAGCGGTGGGAGAGGCGGCCGAGTACAAGTCACCCTGTACGGCAGCTTGGCCCACACCGGCCGGGGGCACCTGACCGACGCCGCCGTGTCCGCCGGGCTGGCCGGCTGGGGGGTGGCCGAGCTGGCGGACCGGCGGCTCCGCGACGTGTTCGCCGATCTGGTCCGGGCAGAGCCGATTGCCGTGGGGGCAGCCAACTTCTGGCCCAGCCGGGACATCATCTTCGACACCCAGGCCGCGGTCCCCCATCCCAACACGCTGCGGTTTGAGCTGCTGGCCGGCTGCGGCCGGCCGGTTCTGTCCACCGTGTACGCCTCGGTGGGCGGGGGACGGGTGGTGGGCGGCTCCTTCGGCCGAGGGTCCGGCGCGGAGCAGCAGGCTGAGCCCATGTCCATGGACCAGGTCCTCCTGGAGTGTGAGCGGCGCGGCCAGACCCTGGTAGACTACGTTTTGGCCGGGGAGACCGCGTGCTTCGGCCACTCCGACCAGGAAGTGGCCGCTCACATGCAACAGGCCTGGGACATCATGGGGCGGGCGATTGAGCGGGGCTTGGCGCGGGAGGGGGTACTCCCGGGCAGCTTGGAGGTCCAGCGGCGGGCCGCCTCGCTCCTCCGGCGGTACGAGGCCCGCGGGGGCGTTCAGGAACGACTCTTCCCGGACACCACCCTCGCCTCGATCTACGCCATCGCCGTGGCCGAGGAGAACGCAGACGGAGGCATGGTGATCACCGCCCCCACCTGCGGGTCGGCAGGAGTGCTCCCCGCCTGCATGCGGATCATCCAGGAGCGGCACCGCCTGTCCGACCAGCGGATCTGCCAGGCCCTGGTGGTGGCCGGCCTCATCGGGGCGGCTGCGGCTTCCCGGGCGTCCATAGCCGGGGCGGTGGTCGGCTGTCAGGGGGAAATCGGGGTGGCCAGCGCCATGGCCGCGGCCGCCGCCTGCTACTTGCTCGGCGGCAGCCCCCGCGACCAAGTGGATCGGGCCGCGGAGACCGCCTTGGAGCACTTCCTCGGCCTGGCCTGCGATCCGGTGGGAGGACTGGTGCAGATTCCCTGCATCGAGCGAAACGCGGCCGGCGCGGTCTCGGCGCTCAATGCCGCCAGCTTGGCGTTGCTCTCCGGGGGACGCGACCACGTCAGCTTCGATGACACCCTCGACGCGATGCGGGAGATCGGCCGGGACATGCCCGACAAGTACCGGGAGACCTCCCTCGGGGGCCTGGCCGCCCTCCTCGAGTTCGACCGCGACCGGCCCCCGGCAGGGTGAATCCGACGCCGGCCGCCCCTCGATTTCACAGCACGGCCGCGGGTTGTCCGCGATGAACTCGACCTTGCGCCCGTCCTTGAACGATTGGGAGGACAGTGTCTCGGTTGACAACTTGTCCTATAAGTGGTACAAGTGGTGTTGGATGGCCAGCAGGTGGCGAGGGCCCGCCAAGTCGCCTTGCGGCCGAAGGCAACTTGGCCAGGGCGCCGCGTGAGGGGGGCGGCGCCCTGCCGCTTTCCCCCGCGGAGTTCACTCTCCCAACCGGAGCGGCGGGTAGCGGTCGGTCATCAGGGCCACATAGCCCAGGACGCGGTACGTCCAGCGATTGAACCCCATCACCAACTCGAAGATGTCCTCCGGGTAGCGGCCGCGGACCAGCAGCCCCACCCCGGCGAACAGGCTCAGCAAGGGCACCAAGCCTCCCCCGGAGTGATGGCCGCCGCCGCCCTGGAAGAAGCCGATGACCAAGTAGTGGGGGATGGCCAGCAGCCACCATTTGACCAACGCCAGCCCGCGGGACAGCCGGTCCGGGTAGGCGACGGACAGGTCAGCCGGGTACCCGCCGGACCGCAACGAGAACGGAGGATACCGGTCTGTGCCCAGGGCTTGGTAGCTGTAGAAGCCGACCCGCCAGGTCCACCGCAGCACGCCCACGTTGTAGTCGAACAAGGCACGGGGATAGCGGCCGGAGAATACAATGGCCACCAGGGAGATCAGCCAGGATACGCAGAATCCCGCCCACAGCAGCGCCAGGACCATCAGATGCGGCAGGAGCAATATCCACTTCACCAGCCACAGCGCGGGCGACAGAGGCTCGCTCAGCTCCCCCTGCAGCACCACTGGGTAACCCGCCCCCGCGCCCTCGCCGGGGCCTACCCCGGCCGGCCGCTCCGGGGCGCGGACACCGCGGAGCAGCATCACCGCCGCCGCCAGCACCAGCACCCCCCCGGCCAGCAGGCCGATGCCCACCCAGAGCAACCACGGAACGCGGGCCCCCGCCGTCCCGATCACCTCGACCCCGGCGGACCCGTCGGCGTTCATCAACACCACCACCCACTCGCCCGGCTGCAGGTCCCACCTCAGCGTCTGGGTCCCGCTCCCGTAGGCGGCGGCCGCCCAGAATCCCTGCTCGGCGGGGGGCGCAGGCGGGGCCTCACCCGGGCGGTGGACGTAGTCCACCCGCAGAGGGTGGAAGTCCAGCTGCGCTATCTCATCGTGGGCCACGCCACCCAGGTAGCCGCGGACGTTGCCCCAATCGGCGATCCCCACGAACACAGCTCGGGCCGGGTCGGCAGCCGCAACCGACAGCCTCACCGTGCCGATGTCGGCCCGCCAGTCCAGCCAGTCAATTCGGATCAGGGCGGGTTTGGTCACGATGGCGTAAGAGTCGCGCGCCAGGTGCACCCGCCCGCTGGTGATGAACCCCGCCTGGTCGTCCAGGATGGACTGCACGGCCACTGCGCCCCCGCCGGCCAATAGCAGCCCCATGGCCACCAACGCGGCCAGCAAACCGAAGATCAACAGGACAGCCCTTCCAGTGCTCATCATTGCCTCCCTGCTGCCGGGCCGACGGCCGGGGAGCCCCCGCGCCGGCGAAATGCTAATCGGATGGCGCCCTGGGGGCAGCTGTCCACGCAGCGGCCGCACAGGATGCACTCCGGATGAGCCAGTGACCCCCGCCCCACCATGCCCGCCACGTCCAGGCTCATGGGACAGTCACGGGTGCAGCGTCCGCACTCGCCACAGGCGCTGGGCTGGACCTGAAGTCCAAGGGAGGGCAGATGCAGGCGATCGCCGAGCCACGCCCCCACCACCATGAACGGGGCCATCCAGCACACCGTGTGACAGAACGCTCGCCGCCCCGCCGCCAGCGACAGCGTGAGGACCACGGCCAACACGATCCCGTACACAAAACAGCTTTGCCCGTCGGCCAGGGAGAGGCCGCTTGCGGTCTGATAGAGGAAGTCAACCCGCCGCAGCCCGCCGGCGGAGGCGATCGCCAAACCGACGGCCGCCAGCCAGGAAAACCATATCCCATACTTGATCAGGCTCAGCCTCCGGGAGACAGGTCTGTTCTGGACCGCGGAACACAGCTCGCCCAGCCCCCCCACCGGGCAGGCCCAGCCACAGAACGCCCGGCCTGAGACCGTTGCGGTCACGGCCATCACCCCGAACAACACCAGCGCGCCGGGCACGACGCCGGCTGCCCCCGCGGTCAACACGAGAACCGGCGAGAAGTAGTAGAAGGTGGCCGGGAACGCCAACAGCGAGACCAGCAACAGGACCTTCCGGACCCGTTGTCTTCTGTCCAACTGCCTCCCCCCCGGCGGCACAGCGCGGTCACTCAAGGGCGAGGATGACCAGGATCGCCCCGCCCACAGCGGCGGCCACCCCGGCGGAGAGAAGTCCGCGCCCCGCTTGACCGATCGCCGGGACCCGCACCCCCACGCTGGCGCTCATCGCCACCCCGGAGGTGCCATCCTCGTTCATGAACACCAGCGAGTAGCTGCCGGGCTCGATCTCCCACCGCAGGGTCTGGGGGCCCACCCCGCGCGCGGCGGCCGCCCAGAAGTCCTGGTCACCGGGAGGCTCAGCGGGGGAGGTGCCTGGGTGGATCACGTAGTCGACGCCGAACGGATCCACGGAGAAGTCCACCAGCTCAGCATAGGCTACGCCGGACAAGTAGCGCTCCAACTCAGAAGTCTCGGCCACCCCCAGGAACACACCCCGATCCCCCTCCAGGTGGCGGGCCTCGATCTTCACCGCTGCGGGCGAGCCGGCGGGCCAGGAGGCCGGCGGCGGGGTCTCGATGTCAGCCGGGGCGGTCACCAGCGCGAACTCCTCGGCCTCCAATACCACCTCGTCGCCGGTGATGAACCCCTGATCGTCGGCCAGCTCGGCGTCCACCCACAGTAGCGCCCCCCTCCCACTGACAGCGCCGCCCCAACCACCAGGACACTCAGCCCCACCCCCAACATGACCGCTCTCGTCAGGTCCATCCCGCCTCCTGGCCCGCGGCGCTCGCCTCAGGCACGTCCGGCCGGCTACCCCGCCCGAAGGTAGGGGCTACCAGGCGTCTTGTGGCCGCAGGTGACGCTCCACAACCGCCACCACCTCGGGCAAGTCCATCCCCAACCGGCGCAGGGTGTCCACAGTGGGGATGCCCCGACGGTTCCAGCCGCGGCGGCGGTACACCGCGTCCACCAGTTTTTCCCAGGCTGCCAGGCGCCGATCCCGCAGCCGCTCGATCTTCTCCTCGGTGGACAGCCCCTCGGGCTCCACCCCGGCCTCGCGCAACTGGGCGTCATAGTAGTCAGCCCGCGCCTCCCACTCGTCGGCGAACACCGGGCCCAGGGCGCGCCAGGGGATGGTGTGGTGCTCGCGGGTCCCCTTTCCCAGCCGCAGCTGAAACACCCGCTGGAAGTTGTACACCCGCTCCGATTGGCGAATCAGCTCGGCGGCGGAGATCTCCTTTCCAGTCACCGCCCCGAACAACTCAACGTAGTTCTGGACGTGCTCGGGAACCTTCGCCGCCTCCTTGGGCGGGTACTTCTCGCGGTTGTCCGCCGGCTGGATGTCGTTCCAGGGGAGCTTGCAGCCCCCAATGAGCGAAAACCACAGCCGGAAGTTGGGGAAGTAGTGGAGGGCCTCGGCCTTGTCCTCGAAGGTGGGAAGCTGCCGGGCCACCATGTCCATGAAGATGAGCCACGCCTCGTCGTGCTGCGGCCCCTTCAGGGTGAGGAAGTAGCCGCCCCACTGGGCCACCGACTCCTTGGGCACGTACTCGGAGACCTCGATCCCCTGGGCCTCCATGCCGATGGCCTCCAGCACCTGCCGCGGGGCCCCGAACTGGCGGGCGAAGGTCTCCTTCATCCGATGTATCCCTTGCCCCACCAGGCGGGGGAAACCCGCCTCGCCCCGCCCGATGCGGTGGATGAGCTCCATGAGCTCGTCCTGGGCCCCGAACTTCAGCTCCAGGCCCCCGGTACGCTGGCGATTCAAGTACCCCAGCTCATAGCACTCGCACACGAACGCCAACCCTGTCCCCAAGGATATGGTGTCCAGCCCGTAGTGATCAGCGTAGTAGTTGGCCTCCACAATCCAATTCGGATCGAATATGCCGAGGTTGGATCCCAGACCGGCCACCGTTTCGTACTCCGGGCCGTCCACCGTGACCTTGCGGCCCTGGTGAGGCCCAGTCCGGAGGACGAAGCCGTCCACCGCATGAGAACAGGCCATGGAGCAGCCGTACCAGCAACCGTCCGGCAACCCTTGGGTGAACATCTGCTCGAACACCCGGGAGGCGATGTTCTCCGCCTGGGGGTGCTGGCCGAACTTGTAGTTCATCACCGGGAGCAAGTGGGCCTCGTTCATGATCTCGGTCAGGTGGGTGGTCCCCACCCGCCGCATGCGGTTCTGGCGATCGTCCAAGTCATGGATTTCTTTGTGCAGCTTGGCCCCCACCCGGCGCACCGTCTCTGGGTCGGCGGGGTGGTTGCTCGCCGCCCCCACCCCCCGCTTCTTCACCACGATGGCGGCCAGGCGCTTGTCCCGGAGCACTGTACCCCCGCCGCCCCGGCCGGCCTGCTTGAGCCGGGCCACCTTGCGGCGGGGATCGTAGAAGCTCATGTTCAGGCAACCCCAGTAGGTGTGCTCCGCGCCGCTGCCGGTGGAGACCACCGAGATGTTCCTCTTGTCCCCCTCGTCAGCGGCGAAGTGCGCGTGGAGCTCCTCGCTGATCTCCGGACTCCCCAACGTGCGGAACGGGAAGGTGTACACGCGCACCACCCCTTGATCCCCGTCGATGTACAGGATCACGTCGCGGTCGGCCTTGCCCTGGACCTCCAGGGCATCCCAGCCGGCGAACTTGAGCAACGGGCCGAAGTAGCCGCCGGCGTTGGAGTCGTATGTCTGGTCGGTGAGAGGAGAGATGAACACCGTGTAGCACTTACCCATCCCCGGGTACTGTGTCACCCCGCACAGGGGGCCGCCCGAGATCACCAACTCGTTTTCCGGGTCGTCCCAGCGGGTGCGGTCATCCACCGCGTCCCACAGGAGCTTGAGCCCGAAGCCCCGCCCGCCCACGAACTTGTCCCGCATCTCTTGGCTGACCGGCTTGGCCGTGAAACGTGGCCCCCGGAGGTCTACATGCAGAGTCCGGCCCGCGTAGCCCCGCTGGACCTGGGCCGGTTCGTACTCCCACTCGGCGATGAGCTCCATGTTCTCCATGCTGCCCAGTCCCTCCCTTCTCGAGGGATTCTACTCAAGGTAAACGACCCCTGCCCAAGCCGTCCGGCAGCATCCCGTGCACAACCGACCCCCTGGAGTAGACTGGGGCCGGAAAGGGGGAACATGCAACCGATAAAGGCGGAGGACGTGCTCACCTACCGGTTCTTGTCCCGCGTGCGCATCGCCCCCACCGGGGACTGGGCCGCCTTCCTGGTGAAGCAGGCCGACCACCAGGGGGACGACTACCAGACGGACATCTTCCTGGTCCGGCTTCCCACCGGGGAAGTGCGTCGGCTGACGGCGACGGGAAAAGAAGGCCCATTCATTTGGGAGGAAGGCGGCCGGTCGCTCCTGTTCGTCTCCCGTCGGGAGAGACCGGAACAGGGGAGCTTCCTGTACCGCATCCGCGTGGACGGCGGGGAGGCCGAGCGGGCGGCCGAGCTTCCCCACGAGATCAAGGACCTCGCTCTGCTGGACGAGGGTCGCTTGCTGTACACCGCCCGCGTCCCGGTGGGCCCCGAGGAGGAAGAGGGGGACAAGACCGCTCCCTGCCAGGTGCTGGACGAGATCCCCTTCTGGTGGAACGGAGAGGGGTTCACCAACCGCCGGCGAGTGCGGCTGTTCTCCTTCCACCTCGCCTCCGGCCAGGCCACACCGCTCACTGAGGAGGAATTGGAGGTCAAGGACTTCGCCACCCGGGAAGGGCGGGTGGCCCTCATCGCCCGGCGCTTCCCGGGCAAGGCCCCGGCCACTGACGAGCTGTGGTGGCTGGAGGAAGGGAGCAACCCCCACTGCCTGTCGCGGGGTAAGCACGCTCTGGACGCCGTCGAGTTCCTGGACCGGGACAGGTTGGCCGTGCTGGCCACCGACATGCGCCGCCACGGCCTGGGGGAGAACCGGGAGGTCTACACCGTGGACCTGGCAGCGGGCAGCCTGGCCTCCCTCACCCCAGGCTGGGACCGGTCCACGGGCAACTCGGTGGTGGCCGACTGCCGGCACGGCGGCGGCCCCGCCCTGTGCACTGATGCGGGGCTGGCCTACGTGGTGATCACGGAGGAACACACATCCCGGGTGGTGGCCGTGTCGCCCGCCGGCGAGGTGGAGCCGGTGACCGCGGGGCCGGGCTCGGTGGATGCCTTCGCAGTCCGCGCGGGGGAGGTCCTCACGGTGGAGCTGCGCCCCGACCGCCTCCAGGAACTGTACCGGTGGGCGGGCGGCCAGGAGCGGCGGCTGACTGACCTGAACGCGGGCGCCCTGGCGGACAGGGGGTTCTCCCTGCCCGAGAAGTTCCCGGTGACCGCCGCCGACGGGACGAAGCTGGACGCGTGGATCCTCCGGCCGCCGGACTTCGATCCGGGCCGCCGCTACCCGGCGGTCCTGGAGATCCACGGAGGCCCCCGGGCGGCCTACGGGGAGGTGTTCTTCCACGAGATGCAGGTGCTGGCGGGGGCGGGATTCGCAGTTCTGTTCGCCAACCCACGCGGCTCGTCGGGCCGGGGGAACCAGTTTGCCGACATCCGCGGCAAGTACGGCACCGTGGACTACGAGGACTTGATGGCCACCGTTGACCAGGCCCTGCAGCGGTTTCCGTTCGTCGATCCCGAGCGCCTGGGAGTCTTGGGCGGCTCGTACGGCGGGTTCATGACCAACTGGATCATCGGCCATACTGACCGGTTTCGCGCCGCCGTGTCGCAACGGTCGATTGCCAACTGGATCAGCAAGTTCTGCACCACGGACATCGGCTACATCTTCAACCGAGACCAGCTGGGGGCCGCCCCCTGGGAACCGGGCGGGGCCGACCGGTTGTGGCGGCACTCCCCCTTGCGCTACGCGGACCGGGTCCGCACTCCCACCCTGTTCATCCACGCAGGCGAAGACTACCGCTGCTGGCTTCCGGAGGGCATTCAGATGTTCACCAGCCTGCGCTACCACGGAGTCGATGCCCGGCTGGTGTTGTTCCCCGGGGAGAACCACGAGCTCTCCCGCAGCGGGAATCCCCGGGCCCGTGTCCGCCGGTTGCGGGAGATCGAACGCTGGCTTTCGCGCCACCTTCAGGAGGGCTGAATGCAGATCGCCGAAGTGGAGCGTATTCCGTTGGGAGTATTTCCCACCCCGCTGCAGGAGCTCCCCCGCCTGAGCGCCGAACTGGGGGGACCCCGGGTGTTCCTCAAACGGGACGATCTCACCGGGCGCGGGCTGGGGGGCAACAAGCTGCGCAAGCTGGAGTACGCGTTCGCCGACGCCCGGGCCCATGGGGCCACCGTAGTGGTGACCAGCGGGGCGGTCCAAAGCAACCACTGCCGCCTGACCGCGGCCGCGGCCAACATGTTGGGGCTGAAGGCCGTGCTCGTCCTCCGCGGCGAGGAGCCGGCACAACCAAGTGGGAACCTTCTCGTGGACCGCATCCTGGGGCCGGCGGAAGTCCACTTCGTCGGGGCAGGGGAATCCGCTGGCAAGCAGGAGCGAATCCGGGCCGTGGAGGACGAGGTGGAGGAGGTCGTCGCCCGGCTGCGGGCCGCGGGCGAGGTGCCGTACGTGATCCCCAACGGCTGCCGCCCCCTGCACGGAGCCCTGGGCTACGCCGGCTGCGTGCTCGAGCTGGTGGTCCAGCTGAGGGAACAGGGGCTGGCCCCGGACGCAGTGGTGACCGCCTGTGGCACCTGCAGCACCCAGGTGGGGTTGGTCCTCGGTGCCCAGCTGTACGCCCACGGGGAGACCGAGGTGGTTGGGATCAGCGTGTCCCGTCCCGCCGGGGAGCTTGTCCAGCGGATCGCCCGGGCCCTGGACGAGGCGGTGAAGTTCCTCGACTTGCCCTCCGCGGTCCCCGATTCGGCGATCACAGTCTACGACGACTACGTCGGCCCCGGGTACGGCGTGCCGACCCCGGAGATGCAGGCGGCGCTGACCCTCACTGCCCGCACCGAGGGCATCATCCTGGACCCGGTGTACACCGGGAAGGCCATGGCCGGCCTGGTGGATCTGATCCGCCGCGGGAGGTTCAGCGAAGGCGACGTGGTCGTTCTCCTCCACACCGGCGGAATGCCTGGCCTATTCGCCGACGCCCAAGCCCCGACCTTCTTCTAGCCGTGAGTCCGGCCGGGATTCCCGCAGCTGCCCCTGAGGACGTTGGGAGAGAAGCTGGTAAAGATCGGAGCGGAGATGGTGCGCCCGGCACGTTGCGTACCTTCCCAGCTGGCCCAGGTGAGGGGCGTTCTGCGAAGTCGACCACAACGCCGGCAGCACCCGGGTCCAAGGAATGCTACCCTGGCTCTGCCCGGCACAATCGGGAGGCTTCCAGGCACGGCGGCTGAGCCGAATGAGGAGACAGACCCTGCCTTGCCGCGAGCCAATTTCGATTGGGGCCTATGCAGGAGAGGTATGGTCACCGTGCGACCAGAACGACCTGATGACGTTGCTGCGGCAGGCGCGCTCAACGCGGCGGCCTTCGGCAGCCCCGCGGAGGCGGCCGTAGTTGACTCGCTCCGTAGCGCATGTCCGGACGCGGTGTCTCTTGTGGCAGTGGAAGACGACAGGATTCTCGGCCACATCTTCTTCACCCCGGCCTGCATCTCCGGCGGGCACGGGGTCACCCGCGGCATGGCGCTTGGCCCCGTGGCCGTGTTGCCGGAGCGACAGCGGCAAGGGATCGGGGCGTCGCTGATCCGGGCCGGAATCGAAGCTATCCGCGCCAGGAACTGCCCGTTCATCGTCGTTGTCGGCCACCCGGATTACTACCCGCGGTTTGGGTTCGAACCAGCTCCGCGTCGCGGCCTCTCGTGCCAGTGGGAAGGCGTACCCGACGAGGCCTTCATGGTGCTGATTCTCGACAACCCGGCCATGGCGGGCGTATCCGGTACGGCCAGATACCGAAACGAGTTCGATGAGGTGATGTGAGCGCCAATGTGGGTCACGTCCGCCAAGGCGATGAATTCCCACGGCCACCGCGTCGGCTGTGTTGACCACGCCGTGAGTTTCCCGCCCCATGCGGGCCCCACCTCCTGAGGTTGGTTCCCGCAAAGCGCCGTCGCCCGGCCCTGGCCGAACACCTCCAGGCTCATGTTCCGCCGGGGAGAACATCCACTCGCGTGCCGCTCCAGCAGCACTGCCCCCCCCGGCCTGATGGTCGCTGGCCGGCGGAGAGAGGACCCCACCCCATCCGTCCGCCTGGGGACACGAGTCCAGCAGGAACCGCTTCCAGCCTGCCCCGTCCTCCCCGGCCATCACATCAAGCCCGGGGGACGCACCAACCCAGCCACTCGCCTTACGGACACACCCCGTACCTAGCGCTCCGTCACCACCTGCACCAGCGGTCGCTCCACGCGCCGATGTGGCTGGAGCAACCAGTCAGCCAACTAGCTCCTCGGTGCCGACCCAACTCGGCAGGTCGTTTCACCGCCCAAAGATGGCAGCGATGGTCTGCCCTTCAGACCGCATCGGCTTCTCCACTCCATCCACCACGCCCGCGGACAGCAACCGGCAAAGCGGATTCGTGCAAAAGAGCCGGGCCAAACAGGCCAAGTGCACGGCTTTTGGGGGCCCTGGGGTCTGTCGGCCGGCCGTAGCCCTACCTAGGTGGGAATACGCAGACGCCGCTCCACAGCGCGCAGGGCCGAGCTGGCAATGGCCACCAACGCCAGGTAGATCAGGCCGACGATGAAGAAGGTCTCCAGAAACCGAAACGAGGCGTAGGCGATCAGCCGGCCCTGTCCGGTGAGATCCACCACGGTCACCAGGTAGGCGAGGGACGAGTACTTGATCAGATACACGATTTCGTTGCTGCACCCCGGCAAGGCCTTGCGAACCACCTGGGGCAGGATGACAGACCGGACGGTCTGCCCCAGCGTCATCCCCACCGCCCGCCCGGCCTCCATCTGCCCGTCCGGGACCGAGAGGACGGCGCCGCGCACATACTCGGCGTGGTAAGCACCGCTGCAAAGGGTGAAGCCGAGGATCGCGGCTGAAAACGGGCTCAGCGTGATCCCCAGCCGCGGAAGCCCGTAGTACAGGATGAACAGCTGAACGACGAGCGGGACCCCCCGGAAGCTGACCTGGTAGCCGATGGCCAGCCCTCGCAGCAGGCGCCCCCCGTAGGTCTGGGTCAGGCCCACGAGGACCCCCAGCGCCAGGCCTGCCGGTGCCGAGACAGCGATCAGATAGAGGGTAACCAGCAGACCGTTCCAGAGTTTCTCCGCCCCCTGGAGAATGTCCGGCCCGATCATCGGCTCCTCCTCACTCGGCGTTGACCGAGGCCGGGCACGGCGACCGTCCGCTCAATCAGCCAGAACACGGCGAGGCCCGCGTATGTCAGGACGAAGTAGATGGCGGCGACCAGAAGATAGGCGGCGAGCGCCTCCCGGCTCCGCATGGCCAGGAACTTCGCCCGGCTCATCAGCTCGACCACCCCCACAGCGAACGCGAGGGCGGTGTCCTTCAGCACGACCGAGTACTCGTTGGACAACGCAGGCAGCGAAAACCGAACCGCCTGTGGCAGCAGGATGTGCTGAACGGTTCGGGGCAAGGACAGCCCCAGGGCCCGGGCCGCCTCGATCTGACCTGGCTCCACCATCCCCAGCGCGCCCCGGTAGATCTGCCCTTGGTAGGCTGCGCTTCGCAGTCCCAGGGCGATCACCACCGCCAACACCGGTGGGACGCGCACGCTCATTAGCTGCCCAAGACCGAAGAACGCCAGAAACAAGAGTACGATCGCCGGGAAGCCGCGGAATACCCAGTCGAACAACCACAGACCGGCACGAACCCAGCCCGGTCCGTAAACATGCCCAATGCCGATGGGGACCCCGAGCAAGATCCCCACCCCCACGGACCCGACCACCAGGCCCAGCGTGATGCCCACCCCGTCAAGGAGGTTCGGAAGTGCATTCCACATCATCGTGGCATCCTAGGGGAGCAGCTCGGCCGCGGGGTGGGCCGGCCCCACCCCGCGACCCTGCCCTCTAGCCCCCGACCAACCACCGGTCCACAAGCTGGTCCCAGGTGTCGGTGGCTTGGATCCGGCGCAGCCCTTCGTTGAGAAGCGCCAGCAGCTCTGTGTCCTCCTTTCGCACCGCGTACCCGTAGATCTCCCCGGTGTTGATCGTCCCCACGATGGTCAGCGGCCGATCGGTGATCCCTGTGCGCGCGGTCGGCTCATCCATGACCGCAGCGTCCAGCCGACCGATCAGCAGATCCTCGAGCGCCAACAGGAAGTTCTCGTAGAGCACAAGCTCGATGTCGATCCCAGCGTCGACAACGTTCTTCTCCAGCCAGTCCTGCGACGTGGTGCCCCGCTGGACCCCGATCTTGCGTCCCGGCCGTCCCGCTTCGAACAGCGTCAGCTCAGGGACTGGCTCCCCCTCGAGACCCGTCTGGCGAACAACGACAGCCAGATCGACCGACCAATAGGGGTCGGTAAATGCCACCCGCTCCTGACGTGCTGCGGTGATCGTCATTCCCGAGGCGATCAGATCGATATTCCCCGCGAGCAGGGTGGGGATAATCGCGTCCCAATCGACTGGAACGATCTGGACTTCGAACCCCATCTCGGCGGCGATCCAGCGGATCACGTCCACGTCGAATCCCGCTGGCGCCCCGCTCTCGTCGATGAACGAGAACGGTGGGAACGCAGCGTCAATCCCGTCGATGTACCGCGGCGCTTCCCCAGCACCTGCGCCGAGCATCAGCCCAACAACGGCCATCCAGCACAACATGCTTCGCTTCTTCATCGCCTTCTCCTTGTCCCTTCCGGCGTTACGGCTGTTGCACCCTTCCCAAGGTCTTGTCGGTTCGCGTCATGTTTGGTGGACGGTCCCATCCGGGACCGTGGGGCCGGAAGGTGGGGCGCAAGGGGTACGGAATCAAGCCGGTGGGCACCGCAGACCTCCTTGCGGGCGGCACAACGGGGCCCGCCCGTCTGGAGAAGCAAGTGGGGAAACAGACGTCTCGGCCTGCGGACTAAGAATGCGCCCCGTGAAGGCAGTGGTGATGCGCATGGAGGCAGGAACCCATCGGACTCAGTTCAGGGAGTCGGAACATACGCATCGCGACCACCTCCATGCAAGATGCACGCAGTCTAGCAAACCGGAGCAGCGCCGTCAATGTGGTCGCCTGTTCACCGCGAACCGGTCCCAGACGGAGGAGGTTGGCTCAGGAAAATGAGCCACCCCATCGCTCGAACAGAGGGCGCCCACCCTTGATCCCGGCCGATGACTCTGGCGGTCTTTGGCTACACGCCCTCAGCCCCCCCCAAGCTGGCGGCACTGGCACTCCCCCCGCATCACCATCCGGCAAAGGCAAGAGATCCCAAAGCGCGGAGGCACGTCGGGGCTAACCACACCTACCTGCAACCCTCCCCCGCTACCTCCGGACTCCGGCAGCCGGGCTCCGGCCGATGGCATGGCGCTGGCTCTTCTTCGCCCAGCCCGACTTCTCCCTGCGTCCCAAGGAACAGCGTTTTCAACTTGCCGCCGGCGTCTCGGATGGTGCCTCGACCGCTCGGCAGCTGGCCGAAGGCCTTGTCCAAGTTGCGCCCGCCCACCACCTGAAGGTCAGCGACTGTGCCTCCGCTCATCGCGCAGGAGATGCGGCAGTCGCCCATCCCTGCACCTCACCAGGATCGCTGGAGAGTGTTCTGTTTGAGAGCATGGGACATGTCGAAGTCGGCGAGGTGCCATCCAGTGATGCGCGAACCGGAGGTGCACGCGGTGCCAAAGCACCAGCGGGAGAACACATCCGAATACGCAGCGAGCCTCCTTCTCGTGGGGGCCGACTCCTAAGCGAAAAACGAGGGACATGGCGTTGTGCACGAGCCGGTCCTGGTTGTCCCCCGCCTCGTGTCACCGCTTGAGGGACAGAAGCCGGCTACTCCCACCGCGCAGCTGCTAGTAGTACGAGTGGGGAAGCGCCAGGCCAGGACGGCCCACCTTTTGACCAGTGCGGGCAGACGCCGCGTCTGCCCCTCAAGGAACGTCCACTGGTACCGGGGGAGCTTCCGCTTCGCCAGGTGATCCCACAGCCTGGTTCCCAGCGCCCCCGTGGCCAGCACGTCCTTCACGTCCACCTGGGCAAGCGTGAACTGCCTGCTCTTCCTCCCACGCCCAATGGGCGGGGGAGAACGTCTTCTGCTGCTTCTTGCGCCCGGCGAACGTGTTCCGGCGGAGGATCAGGCTGCAGGCGAGCCTCTTCCGCCCGTAGCCTGTCGCCTTCTTGGCCTCCACCACGACGGCCTCGATGTGGGCGCGGTTTGAGTCGGGAAGCGGTGGGGGCGGCGAGAGCGATCCTCCGGTAGTCCCTTCACTCCATCGTCCCGGTAGCGCTGGACCCATGTGCGGACGACGTTGTGCAAGGTGTGCCACCTCCCGGCGGTCTCCGCCATGCTCAGCGTCCCCAGGTGCGTTTCCACCAGCCTCATCTTTGCCGCCTCGGGGGGTCCAGGACATACGCTTGCCTGTCAGGCAAGATGCACTGCCCCCTGCTCCTCCTTCCCTTATCGCCAAGCTCTCTTGGGAGGAGCACCGCCCTGTCTCAACCACCTCTTCACCGGCCCCAGAGCTCGGTAACGATCTCCTGGCGCACGAAGAAGCTCCCCTTGACTTCGCGCCCCCCATGGAGTAGCATGCGCCGCAGGATGGGATGCTGTCTCACAGAATGAGACACACCCCACGCAGCCGAGGTGATGCCTGTGGCGAAGACGCTGGCGAAGAAGATCCTCGCCGAGCACGTCGTGGAGGGCGCGCTCGCCGAGGGGAGAGAGATCGGGATCAGGATCGACCAGTGCCTGACCCAGGATTCCACCGGGACGATGGCCTGGCTGGAGTTCGAGTCCCTCGGCCTGGACAAGGTCCGGGCAGAGTTGGTGATTTCCTATAGCGATCACACCTCGCTGGGGTTCAAGGGCGAGTCCACCGATGACCACCTGTTCCTGCAGTCCATCGCCTCCCACTACGGGGCGAAGTTCTCCAAGAACGGCAACGGGGTCTGTCATCAGGTGCACTACGAGCGGTTCGGGATCCCGGGGAAGACGCTCCTGGGCTCGGACTCCCACACCCCCACCGCCGGGGGCTTGGGAATGCTCGGGATCGGCGCCGGCGGGGCCGACGTGGCGGTGGCGATGGGCGGGGGGCTGTTCTACCTGACCGTGCCCAAGGCGATGCGGGTCGTCCTGACGGGGCGGCTCCAATGGGGGGTCACGGCGAAAGACGTCGCCCTGGAAATCCTCCGCCGGATTTCGGTCAAGGGCGGCGTGGGCTACTTCATCGAGTTCACCGGGCCGGGGGTGAAAACCCTCTCCGTCCCCGAGCGAGCGACGATCACCAACATGTGCACCGAAACCGGGGCCACGTCGTCCATCTTCCCCTCCGACGAGGTGACCAAGCAGTTCCTGGAGCTGCAGGGCCGCGGAGCAGACTGGCGCGAGCTCTCCGCCGATCCCGACGCCACCTACGACCACACGCTGGAGATCGACCTCGCGTCCCTCGTCCCCCTCGTGGCCATGCCCGGGAGCCCGGACAACGTGGTCCCGGTGACTGAGGTCGCGGGGACCAAGATCGACCAAGTGTACATCGGTTCCTGCACGAACGGCTCGTACCGGGACATCAAGGTCGTGGCCGAGATCCTGAAGGGGAAGCGGGTCGCCAAAGAGATCGACGTCATCGTGTCCCCCGGGTCGCGCCAGGCGTGGGAGACGCTCATTGAGGACGGGAGCTTCCTCGCGCTCACCAAGGCCGGGGCGCGGCTCATCGAGCCGGGGTGCAACGCGTGCATCGGGATCGGGTTCGTCCCCGGCACGGACACGCTCTCCCTGCGCACGGTGAACCGGAACTGGAAGGGCCGTGGCGGAAACGAACTCGGAAGACTCGCCCTGGCGAGCCCGGAGGTGGCCGCGGCGTCGGCCCTGAGGGGCGCGATTGCCGACCCGCGCGAGCTACCGCCGGTTGAAGTGGCGATGACGCAGTTGGCCATTGACGACGCCCTCATCGTCGAGCCGGAGGGGGAGTCTGTCCCGATCCGCCGGGCGCCGAACATCGTGAAGATGGCCCCCCCGCGGCCGCTACCCGCCGTGCTCAAGGGCGAGGTCCTGATCGTAGTTGGGGACGGTGTATCCACCGACGCGATCCTCCCCGCGGGGCCGCTCACCCAGCACCTGCGCTCGAACTTGCCCGAGATCGCGAAGTTCACGTTCCACTACGAGGACAAGACGTTCGCCGCCCGCGCGGCGGAGAAGGGGGGCGGGTTCATCGTCGGGGGGGACAACTACGGTCAGGGCTCGTCGCGCGAGCATGCGGCGCTCGCCCCGTGGCAGCTCGGGATCAAGGCCGTGATCGCCAGGAGCTTCGCCCGGATTCACAAGGCGAACCTCGTCAACGTGGGGATCCTCCCCCTGGTCGGAGACACGTCGGGCTTCGAGCAGGGCGACGAGCTGGAGATCGACATCTCCGACCTCTCGCGCCCGCTCGTGGTGCGCAACGTGACGAGGGGGACGACGATCCCCGTCAAGGCGGAGCTCTCCGAACGCGAGCGGCGGATGGTCAAGGCGGGCGGCCTCCTCGCGCTGGCCGGGGCGGTGCAGGGGATGGCCGCCAAGTAAAGTAGGGACGGGGCGGAGCCGCGGTTGCATACGCTCGAGAAGTGCCTGCGCATCCTGACCCTGTTCGAGGAGGGCCCACGCGAGTTGAGCCCGGCGGACATCGCCCGGGCGCTGGGCCTCCCCCGCAGCACGGCGTACCGCTACGTCGTCGCCCTCAAGGCGCACGGCCTCCTCGAGGAGGACCCGCGCACCGGTCTCCTCCGCCTGGGAGGAAGGCTCCTCCGGCTGGCGGGGGGGGTGCGCAAGCGGGGGCTGATCGAGATCTCCCGCCCCGTGATGGAGCGCTTGGCGGCCGAGACGGGCGAGACGTTCATCCTCGCCGGGCTGCACGGGATGGGCGGGATCTGCCTCGAGCGGGCTGAGGGACACCACGCGCTGCGGGTATCCCACGAGCGGGGGGCCATCTTCCCACTGCACGCCGGAGCGACGGGGAAGGTCCTCCTCGCCTATCTTGCCAGGGAAGACCAAGAGAGGATCATCGCCAAGGGGCTCCCTCAGTTCACCGAGACCACGATCACGGACCCGAAGGTGCTCCGGGCTGAGCTGCGGCGGATCCGCCGCCGCGGCCACGCCGAGAGCGACGGGGAGGTCCTGCCCCACACCTATGGCCTGGCGATGCCAATCCTCAGCGGCACGGGCCGCATCCTGGCCGCGCTGGGCGTGTCCGCGCCGAGCACCCGGCTCGACTCGACGCGCGTCGCCCCAGTGCTGGAGAAGATGACCGCCGCCACGCGGACCATCGCCCGCGAGCTCGCGGTGCACGAACCGACGTGATCAGACGACAAGGAGGCTTGCTGTGAAGCGCGGTGCTGAAGTGGCGAACCATGGACGACCGATCACCATGACTCCCGCCGGGCTGCAGGTGCCTGACCGGCCGATCATCCCCTACATCCGCGGCGACGGGATCGGGGTGGACATCACCCCGGTCATGATCCGCGTCGTGGACGCGGCGGTGGAGAAGGCGTACGGGGGGAAGAGGCGCATCGCCTGGTTGAAGGTCTACGCCGGCGACGAGGCCATCGAACACTTCCACCCCAAACTGTCTGAGGACGAGATCAAGGCGATCCCTCCGGACGAGCGCCAGAAGCTCTACCTCCCCCAGGAGACGGTCGAGGCGATCCAGAAGTACCTCGTGGCGATCAAGGGCCCGCTCACGACGCCGGTCGGGGGCGGGATCCGCAGCCTCAACGTCACCCTCCGCCAGCTCCTCGACCTTTACGCCTGCGTGCGGCCGGTGAAGCACATTGGGACCCCCGCTCCGGTTCGCGAGCCGGAGAAGGTGGACATGGTCTTCTTCCGGGAGAACACGGAGGACGTCTATGCAGGGATCGAGTGGAAGGCCGGCTCGCCAGAGGCGGACAAGGTCATCGCTTGGCTGCAGGGCGAGATGAAGGTGAAGTCCATTCGCTTCCCCGAGCGGTGCGGGATCGGTGTGAAGCCGATCAGCGAACAGGGCTCGAAGCGCCTCGTCAAGGCGGCGATCGAGTACGCCATCGCCGACGGGCGGACCAAGGTCACCCTCGTTCACAAGGGGAACATCATGAAGTTCACCGAGGGGGCGTTCCGCGACTGGGGGTACGAGGTCGGGAAGACGTACCCGCAGATCGTGACCGAGGAGGAGGTCGCCACGACCTACGGTGGAAGGGTTCCGGCCGGCAAGATCGTCCTCAACGACCGCATCGCGGACCAGTTCTTCCAGCAGATGCTGCTCAGGCCCGATGAGTACTCGGTCGTCGCCACCACGAACCTCAACGGCGACTACATGACCGACGCCGCGGCGGCCCAGGTGGGCGGGCTCGGCGTGGCGCCAGGGGCGAACATCAACTACGCGACCGGCCACGCCGTGTTCGAGGCCACCCACGGCACGGCCCCCAAGTACGCCGGCCAGGACAAGGTGAACCCGGGAAGCCTCATCCTCTCCGCCGTGGAGATGCTGAAGTACCTGGGATGGCGCGAGCCCGCCGAGGCGATCCTCCGCGCGATCAGCGCCGCCATCGCCGCCAACCGCGTCACCTACGACCTCGAGCGGCTGATGCCGGGGGCGACCCTCGTCTCCTGCTCCCAGTTTGGGAAAGAGATCGTGAAGCACCTGTAGGGGGAGGACCATGGCCCAGAAAGGGATCCGAGAGTACGACGCCAAACGGATGCTCGCCCGGGCAATCAGGGAGGCCTCCGGGGGAAGGTTCCAGTTCGACGACCGGTTGGTGCTCGTCGACCCGGAGACCGATGTCGCCGCCCTGGAGGCGGACCACCCCTGGCTCACGACGACGCGGCTCGTCGTGAAGCCGGACCAGCTGTTCGGGAAGCGCGGGAAGAACAACCTCCTTCTCCTCGACGCCGACCTCGAGGCGGCCAAGGCGTGGATCGCCGAGCGGAGGGGGAAGGAGGTGACGGTGGAGGGGGCGAGCGGCAGGACGACGGGCGTTCTCACCCATTTCCTGATCGAACCGTTCGTTCCTCACGACGCGGAATACTACCTCGCGTTGACCAGCTCGCGCGATGTGGACACGATCCACTTCTCCCCCCAGGGCGGCGTGGACATCGAGTCCGTGTGGGACACCGTGGTCTCGATCGACGTCCCGGTGCTGGCCGACCCGACGAAGGTCGACGTCCTGTCGAGGCTCCCGAACCTCCCCGAGAAGGAGGTCGTCGCCGCGTTCATCCAACACCTGTACCGGATCTACGTCGACTACCACTTCACCTACCTGGAGTTCAACCCGGTCGCGTTCTCCCACGGGAGCCCGATTCCCTTGGATACAGTGGCCAAGCTCGACGACACGGCGGCGTTCCAGTGTGCGGAGAAGTGGGGCCCGATCGCGTTCCCGCGCCCGTTCGGGAGGGCGATGACCCAGGAGGAGGCGTACGTGGAGTCGCTCGACGCCAGGACCGGGGCGTCCCTCAAGCTGACTGTCCTCAACCCCGACGGCCGGGTGTGGCTCCTTGTGGCGGGCGGCGGGGCGAGCGTGATCTACGCAGACACGGTGGTGGACCTGGGGTTTGGAGGGGAACTCGCGAACTACGGCGAGTACTCCGGCGATCCCTCGACCGAACTCACCTACGAGTACACGAAGACCATCCTCGACCTCATGACCCGCAGGCCGGATCCGAAGGGGCGGCCCAAGTACCTCCTCATCGGAGGCGGGATCGCCAACTTCACCGATGTTGCGAAGACGTTCACCGGGATCATCCATGCCCTGGAGGAGTACAAGGAGGAGCTCCGGAAGAACCACGTGAAGATCTACGTCCGGCGCGGGGGGCCCAACTACAAGGAGGGCTTGGAGAACATGCGGAGGCTGGGGGAGCGCATCGGCGTCCCGCTCGAGGTCTACGGGCCGGAGACCCACATGACGCGGATCGTGTCCCTCGCCCTCGAGGAGGCCCAGCGATGAGAGCCGACTACGAGCTCTTCACAACAGACACCCAGGCATTCATCTACGGTGAGCAGCTGCGCGCCGCGCAGCGGATGCTCGACTTCGACTACCTGTGCCGGCGGGCGAAGCCATCGGTGGTGGCCCTCGTCACCCCCGAGCGCGGCGGGTTCGAGAAGCTGTTCTGGGGAACGAAGGAGATCCGCATCCCACGGGTCACGAGCCTCACCGAAGCCGCGACCCGGTTCCCCGAGGCCGACATCCTCGTCAACTTCGCCAGCCAGCGCTCCGCGTACGACGTGACGGTGGAGGCCATCGAGATCCCCACGATCCGCACGATCGCCGTGATCGCGGAGGGGATCCCCGAGCGTCAAGCCCGGCGCATGGCCGCCCTCGCCAAGGCGAAAGGGAAGTGGATCATCGGCCCCGCCACCGTCGGCGGGGTCAAGGCGGGGTGTTTCAAGATCGGGAACGCCGCGGGCACGATGGAGAACATCCGTGAGGCGAAGCTCTACCGCCCCGGATCCGTCGGGTTCGTGTCAGTGTCCGGCGGCCTGTCCAACGAGGCGTACAACATCGTCGCCCGGGCCACGGATGGGCTGAACGAGGGGATCGCGATCGGCGGCGATGCCTACCCCGGCTCGACCCTCCTCGACCACCTCCTCCGGTTCGAGAAGAACCCCGCGATCAAGCTCCTCGTGTGCCTAGGGGAAGTGGGGGGCACGAAGGAGTACGAGATCGCCGAGGCCGTGAAGGCGGGGAGGATCACGAAGCCCCTCGTGATGTGGGTCTCTGGAACCTGCGCCAAGGTCCTTCCCGGCCAGGTCCAGTTTGGCCACGCCGGGGCCAGGGCCGACAGCGCAGCGGAGACCGCCGACGCCAAGAACGCCGCCCTTCGCGAGGCAGGCGTCATCGTTCCGAACTCGTTCGACGATTACGGGCTCCGGATCAAGGAGACCTATGACCGGCTGGTGAAGGAGGGGACGATCGTCCCCGCGGCCGACGCGGCGCCGCCCAGCATCCCCATCGACTACGCCCAGGCGCGGGCCGAGGGGCTCGTGCGCAGACCCACGCACTTCATCTCCACGATCTGCGACGAACGGGGCGACGTCCACACGTACTGCGGAGTCCCCATCGACCGCGTGATCGAGGAGAGGTACGGGATGGGGGGGGTGATCGGGCTCCTGTGGTTCAAGAAGGACATCCCGCCCTATGCCCGCGAGTTCATCGAGATGGTGCTCCAGATCATCGCCGACCACGGCCCGGCCGTGTCCGGCGCCCACAACACGATCGTCGCCGCCCGGGCGGGCAAGGACCTCATCAGCTCGCTCGTGTCAGGAATCCTCACCATCGGTCCCCGGTTCGGGGGTGCGGTCAACGGCGCGGCGGAGCACTTCCTGTACGGGCTGCGCAACGGCCTTTCCCCGCGCCAGTTCGTGGACGAGATGAAGAGGCGCAACGTGCGGATCCAGGGGATCGGCCACCGGCTGCACTCCCTGGAGAACCCCGACGCGCGGGTCGAGCTGATGAAGGCGTTCGCCCGGAAGCACTTCCGGGGGACGCCCCTCCTCGACTACGCCCTCGCTGTGGAGCAGGTCACGACCCAGAAGAAGGGGAACCTGATTCTGAACGTGGATGGCTGCATCGGGGTTCTGCTCGTCGATCTCCTCACCGAGCTCCGGTTCAGCGACGCCGAGATCGACGAAATGATCCGCGCTGGGCTGTTCAACGCGTTCTTCGTGCTCGGGCGCTCGATCGGGCTCATCGGCCACTACTTCGACCAGGTGCGCCTGGAGCAAAGCCTGTACCGCCACCCGCTCGACGACATCCTCTACGACGTCCCCAAGTCACCGGAGAAGGTAGGGTAGAGCACATTGCGGGAGATCGTGCCCCTCGGCGGGCCCCGCCTGCCGAGGGGTTCCTCCACCGTGGACCAAAGATCGATGAATCTACCAGCCCATTCTGAGCCCCGCAGGTGCAGCCCTACGAGCATCGGTCAGACGTACACCAAGCTCAGTCGTCGTATTTCAGGATCCAGAGCCGGGGCGCGCGGTCATCTTCTACCTCAATCGCTCTCAGCTCGCGCTCAAGCTCTCCAACACCTTGCCGAGTCGGCAGCTTGGTTGATCCCCAACGCTTAGTCCAGGCTTGGCCAACTCCGCAAACGTGCGGCCCCCCGTCTGGATCAACATCGAACACCGCATCCCCCAGCCCACCCCAGACCGGAATGACGCTCTGCCCCCGGTTCTCCAATCGGTATTGGCTGGTGGAGGCGAGCGGGTTCGAACCGCCGACCTCCGGCTTGCAAAGCCGGCGCTCTCCCAAGCTGAGCTACGCCCCCATGACAGGCCTCGGTGCAGGCCCAATGCTGTCCAAAAAGCATCATAGCCGGTGCCCACAGCCGTTCAAGTCCCCACGGGTCGAGCGGGGTGCGCGTCTCATGCCGCCAACGTCCGCGCCCGGCACAGCACCGAGTCCTGGTAGTAGGGGTTCCTCACCACCCCACGCGGGGTCACCACCCACGGGTGCCGGCACAGTAAGCAGGCTTGAAAGGCAAGGTCCTCGTCAGGCGAGGGGTACACGCAGATCCAATGGCTGCGAGCCTGGGTCCGGCTCACCGAGTCAGCCACGTACTCGTAGGCAATCAGCTCGCAGGTGTAGTCGCCCAGCTCGGCCAGTGGGCGCAGGTCCACCACCCAGCGGACGTGCGCGAACCCTGCCCGCGTCGACTGCTCGGCCAACCGCTTGGCCTCGCTGATCAGCCAGCCCAAGTCGAACTGGCCGCCGGTGAGGAAGGCCTCCTCCGTCGGCAGCAAGGCCAGCTGGCCGTCCTCCACGGCCGACTTGGCGTTCCAGGCCTCGCAGGCCAGTCGGACGGCGACCTCCTCAGGCGATTCGGCCCGGCCGTGAAACACGACGATCTTGTAGCCCAGTCCCACCCCTCGCGCCACATACCGCGCCACCACCTCGGCCATCCCCGGGCCGTCGTAAACCAGGCCGTGGCCGCAGCCCTCCGGCGGGGAGCAATGGCCCGTCATACAGCTGTCCTTCACGGCCAGCGCATGGGCCAGATACATGCGGGCCAGCTCTCTCAAGTAGACCAGCCTGGGCTCGCCACGACCGTTCTCCCAACGCGAGACAGTCACCCAGTGGACCCCGAGGCGGTCCGCCACTTCGAATTGGCTGAGCCCAACCCGCGACCTCAGCTCGCGCAGCCAGTTCCCCAACGAGCCTCGTCGCCAATCCAGAGGCATTGGCATCCTGCAAGATTGATTATAGCTTTCCGCCCTCGCCCCGGCTAACCTCCCTGCCTCAGCAGCCGCGGGCTGGGCGCACATCGCTGGACAAGCTGGATCTCTGGCCGATCCGCGATCTGCCGCGCCAGCCCTCGGCGGGTAGGATGTGCCCAACCGGTGCCGACTCACTTCTTGGGGGAACAGGAGGGATCGTGACCGTATTCCCGGTGGTGCTGGCGCTGCTGGCCGCCACCTTCTGGGCGGCGGGGATGGTGGTCACCAAAGCGGGGCTGCGCCAGACTGACCTCTCCGCCTTCGCCCTGGCCCGGTGGACGTTCGCCCTGATCATCTTCCTCGTCTACGGGGGGGCGACGGGGACCCTCCACTTCCCCTCCGCGGGGCTGGTGGGAATGGCCGGCCTGGCCGGAGTCGTGGACTCCTTCCTCGGCGGGCTGACCTACTTGTCGGCGCTGTCCACCAGCCCCGCCCACCAGGTTGCTCCGTTGGCCAACACTGCCCCGTTCTGGGGGGTGGTGGCTGCTGTGGTCATATTGGGCGAACACCCGAGCGCGATCGCGTTCCTCGCTGCGGCCCTGGTGGTCGGCGGTACGGTGTTACTGGTCCCCACGCGCCGGGCGGCGTCAGTGGCCAAAGGATCGTGGCGGGGGCCGGTCTTGGCGCTGATCACCGGCCTACTGTGGGGATTCTCCGAGATCGGGCCCGCGCGGTTCTGTCTGGACCGGGGCATGGAACCGGTCAGTTTCATGATCGTGTTCTCGGCGGCGGCGGGCCTCTGCTGGGCATGCCTGGTGGGGTCGTTGTCCCGCCGCCGCCCGCTGCGGGTTACGGGGCGGGGCCTGGGGGTGGCCGTGGTGGTCGCCGTGCTCGGGTCAGGTCTCGGCTGGACCCTCTGGTTGACCGGCCTACGGCTGGCGCCGGCCAGCCTGTTGGCGCCAGTTCGCGGGGCCACTGTGCTGTTCTCCTTTCTGTTCAGCGCTGTCCTGTTGAGGGAACGGCTGACATGGCGGGCGGGGGCAGGAGCTACACTGGTGTTCGCCGGGGTGTTCATGGTGACCACCCTCTCCTAGTTGCAAAGCCTCGGAATATGATATAATGCGATTCAGAAAGAGCGGGCGACCAAAAAGGGGGTGTCAGCGATGACGGCGAGAAGCTGGGCAGCGAAGGCCATTGCGATCTTGGTCACCGCGGTCGCGTTGCTGACCGCCGTAGGCTGGGCGCAGGAAGTTCAGACTGGCTCTCTCACCTTGGAGGGCGTGGCGAAGGCGCTGACCCAGGCCGCGGCGGACGCTGGTTATGACGAGGAGGCACAGGCAGCGCTCCAAGAGAAGCTAGACCAGCTGGTGGCTGCGGGCGTTCCGCCGGGCATCGTTCTCCGCGTGGCCATCCAGGCACTGAGCTCCGGCGAGGAGCCCGATGCTCTGCTGGTGCTGCTGGAGGGCCTGGAGGAAGCCATCGTTGCCGACGGGGCTGCGCCGGGGAGGGCCGCCAACGAAGTGACCGGCCACGGTGCCCAACAGAGCCAACACCGCTCCCGGCACGAAGAGCGAGAGCGGAACAGAAATGAAGTCCAGGGCGGACAAAGCACGTCCGGCGAAGAGCAGGAGCGCAACCGCCATCCGCCGCCAGGGCAAGCCCGGGGCCGGGGTCGTGGCCCGGGGGGCGATGAGAAAGATGAGAACAAGCCCAAGCCGAAAGGGAGGGGGAAGGGGCACGGCGGGTAGACTCCCGGGCGCCCGCCGGCTGTAGCCGACCGCTCGGCGACGGGGTAGAATCCGCCCATGGCCAAGAAGGCGAAGGGCAAACAGCCCAAGTACTCGCTGTGGCTACGGCTGCGAGGCGCCCTGCGTAGAGCGCGGTACCGGGCGGGGAAGTAACCGCCGGGTGAAGCTGCGGCTGCGCCCCCGTCTACTGCTGGCTGGGCAGCTCCGAAGTGCAGTTGGGGCAGCGGGTCGCGGCGATGGGGATCTGCGTCCGGCAGAACGGGCATTCCTTGGTGGTAGGTGCGGCCGCTGGCTTCGGCTTCCGCATCCTCATCACCGCCTTGACCACCAGGAACATGACGAACGCAATGATCAGGAAGTTGATGAACGTGTTCACGAACTCGCCGTAGAAGATGGCCGGCGCGCCGGCCTCCCTGGCGGCCGCCGCCGTCTCGTACACTTGGCCCGATAGGTTGACGTAGAGCTCGGAGAAGTTTACGTTGCCCACGAGCTTGCCGATCCCCGGCATGATGATGTCGAACACCAGCGACCGAACCACGGCCCCGAACGCGGCGCCGATGATGAACGCCACCGCGATCTCGACCAGATTACCCCTGGCGACGAAATCCCGGAATTCCTTCCACATGTACCTCACCCCCTCGCAGGCCGATCATCTCCACTCATCTTAGCATTTCCCGCCCCCCCCGGCAACTGGTCAGGCCGGTCGGGAAGGGAGGAGCCCGGGACGCAGCGCTGACCGAGCGAGTGGCCCCCGAGTCGGCACACGGTCGTCCAGTCGCGTGGTACGCGCGACGGCCAGGTTCGTATAATGTCCCGGCCCCGTTGGGGCCGAAGGAGGTGTCATGAAGGAAGCGCACCTGAAGGCGCTGCTGGTCGATCCGGAGAACAACTCTCTGGTCATGCTCCTGGAGGACGTGAGCTCGTCGAAGGCCATGCCCATCCTGATCGGCAAGGCAGAGGCCATGTCCATAGCCATCGAGCTGCAAGGACAGACTTTCCCCCGCCCGCTGACCCACGACCTGATGAAGCGGCTGCTGGAAACCTTGGGGGGGACCCTGGAGCGGGTGGTCATCAGCAACGTCGAGGAGGGCACGTTCTACGCCACCCTGTATGTCCGCACGCAAGACGAGCAGGTGGTCGAGCTGGACGCCCGCCCTTCCGACTCCGTAGCGTTGGCCCTGCGCACTCGCTCCCCCATCTTCATCGCCGACGACGTGTTCGAGAAGTCGGCCATCGAGTCGCCGTTCACCGATGAGGACGAGGAGAAGAAGTTCGAGGAGTTCGTCGACCAGGACCTGCAGCTTTCGGAGTTCAAGCGCCGCGAGGAGGAGTGAACGCCCAGCCCCGCCAGGCGGGATTGACATCCCCGGCCTGATGGGTATACTTGTTTTGGCTATAGCAAACTTCGTGCTGGTTCCCCCTCACCCGACTGACCGTCCCCCAGCACTCCCGGGCCCCCCTCCCCAAGTGCTGGGGGGCGACTTTGCCTGACGCCACTACTTGAGCCCGCACCCGCTGCTACCCCAACGCCCTGGCCAGCCAGGACAGGACCCCCCTCAAACACCTCCACAAACGCCCAGTCCAACCCACCTGGCTGGCCGGGGCCTTCGTCACCCACTATAGCAGGCCGGCGGAGCCAGAACGGCAGGGGTAGACGGAGACTCAAACCGGTTGAGGTGCGGCTAAGCTGCCGTCTATAATGGTTCTTACATTCGTCAAGGAGGGCGATATGAAGGAAATCCGCTGGCACGGTCGAGGGGGGCAAGGCGCCAAGACCGTCTCCCAGATCCTCGCCCAGATCAACCTCCGCGAGGGCAAACACGTCCAGTCGTTCCCCGAGTACGGGCCCGAGCGCTCCGGGGCCCCGGTCCGTGCGTTCAACCGCATCTCCAACGAGGAAATCCTTATCCACTCCGGCGTATACAACCCGCACCTGGCTGTGGTGATCGATGAATCCCTGCTGGAGGGGGAGAACCCCACTGAGGGCCTGCGGGAGGACGGGACTTTGCTGGTCAACACCAAGTGTACGTCGGACGACATCCGCCGCCGCACTGGATTCTCCGGCACCATCATCTGCGTGGACGCCGACGACATCGCGAAACAGGCGGGCACCGGCTTCCCCAACGTGCCCATGCTGGGGGCGGCGGTGGCCGCGCTGGGCACGGACCTCAAGGTGGCCGAGGAGGAGCTGCGCCAGACCCTGGGCCACCGCCTGTCCGCAGACATGGTCGACAAGAACGTGACTGCTCTCAGGGCGGGCTACGACGCGGCGAAAGGAGCGCGTGCCCATGTCTGAGCTCAAGACGTGGAGGCAGTTGCCCATCGGCGGGGTGGTCCCGGGCGGGGCGACCCCGGAGCTCAACAAGACCGGGTCGTGGCGTTCAGAACGGCCTATCTGGAACGAGGACAAGTGCATCCAGTGTCTCCAATGCTGGCTGCACTGCCCGGATGACTCCATCTTGATCGAGGATGAGAAGGTCACCGGGGTCGACTACGACCACTGCAAGGGCTGCGGGGTGTGCGCCGCAATCTGCCCCAAAGACGCCATCGACATGGTCCCCGAAGGGGGTGCGGAATGCGCAAAGTGATGACCGGCCACAAGGCAGTGGCCGAAGCCATGCGGCAGATCGAGCCCGACGTGGTGGCGGTGTACCCCATCACCCCACAATCCGAGATCGCCGAATACTACGCCCAGTACGTGCACGACGGCGTGGTGAGCACCGAGCTGGTCCCCGTGGAGTCAGAGCACTCGGCGATGTCCGCCTGCGTGGGGGCGGCGGCCGCCGGGGCGCGGGTGATGACTGCCACCGCCTCCCAGGGCCTGGCCTTGATGATCGAGATCGTCTACATCGCCGCCTCCATGAGGCTTCCCATCGTCATGGCCCTGGCCAATCGGGCGCTGTCCGGGCCCATCAACATCCACTGCGACCACTCCGACGCCTATCTGGCCCGGGATTGCGGGGCCGTGCAGATCTTCGCTGAGTCCGCCCAGGAGGCCTACGACTACATGGTCATGGCCCAGCGCATCGCGGAACACGACAAGGTTCGCCTGCCGGTCATCGTGAACCTAGATGGGTTCACGCTCACCCACTCAGTGCAGGTCGTGGAGCCGTTGGAGGACAAGACGGTCAAGGAGTTCGTGGGCCGGCTCACGCCCAGCTACCCGTTGCTGGACGTGGACAACCCGTCCACCTGGGGGCCGTTCGCCATGCCCGACTACTACTTCGAGCTCAAGCGGGCCCAGCAGGCCGCGATGGAAGAGGTGCCGGCCGTGTTCCTGGCCACCCAGAAGGAGTACGCGCAAGTGGCGGCCAGGCGGTACGCGGGCTGCTGCGAGGCCTACCGCCTGGAAGATGCCGATCGGGCCGTAGTGATCATGGGCTCCACCGCCGGCACGGCCAAGGTGGTGGTGGATGACCTGCGCAAGCAGGGGGAGAAGGTGGGACTGCTCAAGGTCTGGCTGTACCGGCCCTTCCCCCGGGAGGCAGTAATCAAGGCACTGGCCGGCGTGGAAAAGGTGGCGGTGCTGGACCGCGCCTTCTCCTTCGGGACCTGGGGGCCCCTGTACTCGGACATCGCCGCCGCCTTCGCCCACCAGGACAGGCGGCCCACCCTGATCAACTACATCTACGGCCTGGGCGGGCGGGACACCACCACCACCCACCTGACCCAGGTGTTCGACGAGCTGAAGACGGCTCGACCCGACGAGGGGCTCCGCTACATCGGGCTCCGAGAGTGAGGAGGAAGGATGCCCAACGTCAAGACACTGGCCAAACGAGAGGAGGCCGGACTTAGGTTCGCGGCCGGCCATTCCCTGTGTGCGGGCTGCGCCGAGCCGATGATCGTGCGCACCGTCCTCAACTCAATCGAGGAACCCGTGGTGGTCGCCAACGCCACCGGCTGTCTGGAGGTGGCCACCAGCCGCTATCCGGGTACCGCCTGGAACGTCCCCTGGATCCACTCCGCCTTCGAGAACGCCGCTGCCACCATCGCCGGGGTGGAGGCCGCCTACCAGGCCCTGCGCCGGGCGGGAAAGATTGACCGACAAATCCGATTCGTGGCCTTCGCCGGGGACGGGGGCACCTACGACATCGGGCTGCAGTCTCTGTCCGGGGCCCTGGAACGGGGACACGACTTCCTCTACGTGGTGCTGAACAACGAGGCCTACATGAACACCGGGGTTCAGCGGTCCTCGGCCACCCCCAGGTGTGCCGCGGCAACCACCTCCCCAGTAGGTAAGGAGATCCCCGGCAAGCCGCAGGACCGCAAGGACCTGACGGGGATCGTGGTCGCCCATCGGGTGCCGTACGTGGCCCAGGCTGCAGTCTCCAACCTCATCGATCTGGCCCGCAAGGTGGAGCGGGCCATGGCCTACCAAGGTCCCAAACTGATCAACGTGCTCTCCACCTGCCCACTGGGATGGCGGACACGCAAGGATACCGCCGTTTCGGCGGCCAAGCTGGCCGTGGAGACCCGTTACTGGCCGATCTACGAGGTGGCCGAGGGTCGGTACACGGTCAACTACAAGCCCAAGGAGCGGGTACCCATCACGGAATGGCTCAAGGCCCAGGGTAGGTTCAAGCACTTGTTCCGCAGCGAGGAGGGCAAACAGCTTGTCCAGGAGCTCCAGGCGTCGGTGGACCGCCACTGGGAGGAGCTCCTGCGCAAGGAGCGGTGCACGCAAGAAGGAAAGGAATAGACCGGAAGCGGCCCAGGCCTGCCTGGTGGGGCTTGGGCCGCGATCTGGCCGTGGGGGCCGCGGTGGGGGGCGCGGTGGGGGCGGCCTTTCGGGACCTGGCCTTTGGGGCCGCCTGCGGGGCTGTGGTCGGGGGGCTGTTGCACCTGTACTTCCGCCTCCGCCTCCGCGAGTGATGGGCGCGGAAAGCTCCTAGCGGTCCCCCCTTCCGCGTGACAGCCGGGGATCCAGCGCGTCGCGCAGGCCGTCTCCGAGGAAATTGAAGCCCAACACCACCAACGTCAGCACCAGTCCGGGGAATGTGGTAATCCACCCCGCCGACGTCGGGTGGGTGTCGCTGGGGCCGAGGCAGGCACAAGGGTCGGTTGCAGGTTTCGCCCGGGAAGGCGAATCTGCAGGCTACAGGATGTAGCGGGACAGCTCCAGGTCGGCAGTCAGCCCGGCCAGGCGGCGGCGGACGTAATCCTCGTCGACCAGTACCTGCTGGCCGGCGTAGTCCTCAGCGGAGAAGGCCAGCTCCTCCATCAGCTTCTCCATGACCGGGACCAGACGCCGGGCGCCGATGTCCTCCAGGGAGCGGTTCAGTTCGGCCGCCACCCGGGCCAGCTCTGCCACCGCCTCGGGCGCGAACTGGACGTGCACGTCCTCGGTGGCCAACATGGCCTGGTACTGCTTGGTGAGTGCGTCTTCGGGCTCCACGAGGATCATGCGGAAGTGCTCCTCGGTGAGCGGATGGAGCTCGACGCGGATGGGCAGCCGGCCCTGCAGCTCGGGCATCAGGTCGCTGGGCTTGGCTGCGGTGAACGCCCCGGCTGCCACGAACAGGATGTTGTCCGTCCGCGCCGTGCCGTGCCGTGTCCGCACCGTCGTTCCTTCCAACAACGGGAGCAGGTCCCGCTGCACCCCTTGGCGGGATACCCCCGGCCCGCCCCGCTCCTCGGCCCCGCCCAGCGCCAGCTTGTCCAGCTCGTCCACGAACACGATCCCCGACTCCTCGGCCAGCTTCAGCCCCGCTGCCCGTACCTCCTCCATGTTCACCAGCCGCTCCAGGGCCTCTTCCCGTACCACCTCGCGGGCCTGCCGCACCGGCATGCGCTTCAGCTTGCGGGGGCTGGGCAACCCGGAGAACATTTGGGACAGATCAATGCCCAGCTGATCCATGCCCGCCTCCGAGAAGACGTTGATCTGAGGCGCCAGCGACTGCTGCACCGGGATCTCCACCCATTGATCTTCCAGCTCCCCGCTCTGCAGGCGGCTGCGCAGCCGCTCCCGTCCCCCCTCCCCGGGCGAGGACCCAGCCAGCAGGGCGTCGATGAGCCTGTCCTCCACCAATCGGTCCGCCTCGGCGGCCACCCGGGCGGCTTCGCGCTCCTTGACCTGTCCGATGGCCACCTCCACCAGGTCGCGGATCATGGACTCCACGTCCCGGCCCACGTAGCCGACTTCGGTGTACTTGGTGGCCTCCACCTTCAGGAACGGGGCAGCGGTGATCTGGGCCAACCGGCGGGCGATCTCTGTCTTCCCCACCCCGGTGGGCCCAATCATCAAGATGTTGCCAGGCCGCACCTCCCGGCGTGCCTCATCGGGCAGCGCCGCGCGCCGCAGGCGGTTTCGCAGCGCGATGGCCACTGCCCGCTTGGCCTTCTCCTGGCCCACGATGTAGCGGGACAGTTCCGCCACGATCTCCCTGGGCGTAGGGCCGACCAGGTTCACCAGGACACCTCCTCCACGGTGATCCTCCCGCCTGAGTACACGTCGATCTCGGCTGCGATGGCCAATGCGTGGCGAGCGGCTTCGGCCAGCGGTAGCTGAGCATGCCGCCGCAGAGCGCGCAAGGCCGCCAGGGCGTACGCTCCCCCTGACCCCACTCCGGCCAGGCCGTCGTCCGGCTCGAGTACATCCCCCTGACCGGTGATCAGCAGCAACGCCTCCTGAGAAACAGTCAGGATCACCGCCTCCAGCCTCCGCAGGGCTCGGTCGGTGCGCCACTCCTTGGACAGTTCCACCGCCGCCCGCCGCAACGATGAGTAGGAGTTGAGCTTGGCCTCCAGGCGCTCCAGTAGGGCCAGCCCGTCCGCCGTCCCACCAGCGAAGCCGGCCAGGACCTGCCCGCCGTGGATGCGGTGAACTTTCCGAGCCTCGGCCTTGACGATCCGCGTTTCCATGGTGGCTTGGCCGTCGGAGGCGACCACGGCCTGCCGCTCCTCCGCGGAGCGCGCAGCCAGTACGGTGGTGTGTCGGAGTATCATCTCTCCTTGCAGTCTAGCTTTCCTTTTCCGCTCCCACAAGGCAGCAAGGACAGAACCGGCCCTCACCCAAGAACGCTACGCCGCAGCACCTGCACCGCTGACCGCCGGCCGCCAGCACCGCGCGATCGCGGGCCGTCGCCCGGGCCGCGATCCCCACCAACCGCCTGCGCAGCTCGTCCCCCAGGCCCTGGGGGATGGCAGCCTGAGCTGTCCGCCAGTCAGCCTCAGTCGGCTCAAGCGGCGCCACCGCGGCTCGCCGCGGGGCGGTGGGCACCACGTGAAAGCGCAGGCGACTCACCCGAACCTCTGTTCCCACCCCGCCAAGCCGCTGTAGCAGCTTGTCGGCCACCAGCCGCAGCTCCGCCGCCGCTACGTGGCTGGACACGGCCAGGTGCAGGGTTCCCCCCTCCACGTACAGCGGGCGGGCCAGATGCGCCAGCTGCCCGCCCACCGCCTGGTCCCAAGCGAACACCGCAGCCTGTTGTGTCAGGGCGCCTTGGAGGCCCCACCGCTGCAGCAGGGGGCTCAACCACTCCTGCAGTTCTCTCTTATACATAACCCTTGTCCTTGTTGTAGGGCTCACACGTCCCCTGTGGAAAACCTCCGTCCTTGCCGTGGTCACTCGGCTTCCGCCTGTGTAAACAGCTGTGGATAACCTGTGGACAAGTCCGGCTCCGCGTGGAAAACTGCTGGGGAAAAGCCTTGGGGCAGTTTTTCCCGGTGGGTTTTCCCCGAGTTTTGGGGTGCTGTCCACAGCCGGAGCGGGACTTTTCCACAGGGGTTTCCGCAGGGGGGTGTGGAAAACTCATGCCCCGTACTTGGCGAGGAGTTCGTCCCGGAGGGACTCGATTTCCCCCCGGAGCAGGGGCACTTGCCGAATTAGTTCCTGCATTTTCTGGTAGGAATGCATAATGGTGGTGTGGTCCCGACCCCCAAAGCGCCGCCCCAGGGCAGGGAACGAGCTTTGGGTGAGCTCGCGGGCCAAGTAGATGGCGATCTGGCGAGCCTGGGCGATCTCCTTCTTGCGGGAGGGGCCCTCCACCTCGGCAGGGGGGATGTTGTACCGCTGGGCAACCTCCTGCTTGATGGTGTCCACGGTCAGGCGACGCGACTCCTCCTCCCGGGGCAGGATGTCCTCTAGTACCTTGGGGGTGATGGGGCCTTCTCCCAGCTCTACGTAGGCCATGGCCCGGATGAGGGCGCCCTCCAGGTCACGCACGTTGGTGGTGATGCGCGCGGCGATGATCTCCAGAATGGCGTCCTCCACCTCCAACCCCCGGCGCCGCGCCTTCTCTCTCAGGATGGCGATGCGGGTCTCCAGGTCCGGAGGCTGGATGTCGGCCACCAGTCCCCAGCGAAAGCGGGACACCAGTCGGTCCTGCAAACCCTGCAGCTCCTCCGGAGGACGATCGGAGGACAACACGATCTGCTTTCCGTTTCCGTACAACTCATTAAATGTGTGGAACAGCTCCTCCTGCGTACCCTCCTTGTTGCGGAGGAAGTGGACGTCGTCGATGAGCAACACGTCGACGTTGCGGTACTTGGACCGGAATTGCTCCGTGGTGTTGCTGCCGATGGAGTGAATGAGCTCGATGGCGAAGCGTTCCGACGTGGTGTAGACGACAGTCAGGTCGCCGGGGATGTTGAGCACGTGGTTCCCCATTCCGTGCAGGAGGTGCGTCTTGCCCAGCCCCACCTTGCCGTAGATGAACAGGGGGTTGTAGGCGCGGGCCGGGGACTCAGCCACCGCTAGGGCGGCGTTGTAGGCCAGCTGGGAGTTCTTGCCCTGAACGAAGGTGGAGAACGTGTATTCGGGGTTCAGGGGCAGAGTGCCCAGGTACCGGCGGGGCAGGGCAGTCTCCTGGGGAGATGGGGGGGGCGGCGGTGACGAGGTGGTCAGGTGGTCGCCGACCACCACCTGGAGCTTCACCGCCCCGCCGGCGGCCTCACCCAGCAGTCGTTCCAGGAGACCACGGTACTTGCGCTCGATGCCCCCCTTGGCGAACACCGAGGGAACTTCGAGCACGAACGTGTCCCCCTCCAGAGTCTGCGGCTGGGCATCTGAGAACCAGGCGGCGAAGCTCGGGGGAGGGATCTCCTCAGCGAGATGGGCCTTGGCCTGCTCCCAGATCTGCTCGGCGGACTTCTCCATCACCAGGAAGCCTACCCCCGCCCGGGGCAGGCCGTCAACCAAGTGGTGGCGAGGCCCAGAGTCGAACTGGGGACACCGCGGTTTTCAGCCGCGTGCTCTACCACCTGAGCTACCTCGCCCGTGCGAAGCCGCGGCTTGTGGTCCGTGAACGCTGACCAGACTGCGCTGTCACGGGCCACCCGTGACCTGCCACGGCCCTGGCGGGGACGACGGGATTTGAACCCGCGATCTCCGGAGTGACAATCCGGTGTCCTAGTCCAGCCTAGACCACGTCCCCGTGCCCTCAGTGGGCGAGAGAGGATTTGAACCTCTGGCCTTCCGGATGTAAGCCGGATGCTCTCCCACTGAGCTACTCGCCCGCGATTTTGCCGGCCCGCCGGCCGGCGCGCAAGTGACCCCGGGGGGATTTGAACCCCCGCCTCCGGATTGAAAGCCCGGTGTCCTAGGCCTGCCTAGACGACGGGGTCACAAGTGGGTCGTGCAGGAATCGAACCTGCGACACCCGGCTTAAAAGGCCGGTGCTCTGCCAACTGAGCTAACGACCCTGGTGGGCCGTGGAGGACTCGAACCCCCAACCCGCGGATTAAGAGTCCGCTGCTCTGCCAGTTGAGCTAACGGCCCCAGGACGGCGTCACCAGCGAACTGAAAGCTGCCCCCAAGTTTACGCAGCGCTGTTCTGCGGTGTCAAGCGGTTGTCCCGGGCGGGCGGCCCGCCCCTGCTCCTCGTTCGCCCCCCTCAGCGGCTATACTTGGCGGAAAGCGGAGGTGGTGTGGTCATGCGGTTTTCGCGGTTTCTGTTTCGCGTAAAGGATCGGGAGATCGAGAACGAGGCGCGGCGCATGGTGGACGCCTTCGGGATCGACGACGTGGAGATCCGTCGCGACGACACCATCGCCGACGCTTGGCTGGAGGATTATGAGGCCCGCAGGACCATCTACGGTTTGGACAAGATAGAGGGCTATCTGGAGCAGCTCACCGGCAGCTAGGTTTGGCAGCTGTGTCTAGGCGCGGTTAGCTGTTCTTTGTATGATGTTCTGCATCTTGATCGGCGATGAACCGGGGGGGTGGTGGGTCGAGCGCATTGCAGTCCGGGACGTGGTTCATGCATCCTTGGCTGGAGGTGGGGATTCATGTGCAAGGTTCGCCTTGGGGTAGTGGCGCTGTGCTGGGTGCTGATCGCCGGGCTGGCCGGGTGGGGGCAGGAGGGGGCACTGCAGTTCGGGGTGACTGCGGAGCCGGAAACGCTTGATCCTCACATCACGATGGACAACAACTCCTGGAGAGCGATCTACTACTGCTACGACCGGCTGGTGGAGTACGAGGGGGGGAGCACGCGGCTGCGGCCCGGCCTGGCCGAGTCGTGGGAGACCTCCCCGGATGGGCTCACCTATACGTTCCACCTGCGCCGCGGGGTGGAGTTCATCGACGGGACCCCGTTCGACGCCGAGGCGGTGAAGTTCAACTTCGAGCGGCTGCTTGCCATCGGCAAGGGGCCGGCGGGGACATTCGGGTTCGTGGACTCGGTGGTCGTGGTGGACCCGTACACGGTGCAGTTCACCCTGGCGGCCCCGTTCGCCCCGGCTCTGTCGGCGTTCGCCACCGATCAGGGCTGCATCGTCAGCCCCGGGGTCATGGAACACGCTGAGGGCGGCGACTGGGGACAGAACTGGCTTTCTGAGCACACGGCCGGAACTGGGCCGTTCTACGCCGCCGAGTGGACCCATGGACTGCGGCTGGTCCTGAAGCGCAACCCGGACTACTGGGGAGAGCCGGCGAAGCTCGCCGAGGTGATCATCCGCTACATCCCAGAGCCGGAGGACCTGCGGCTGCTGCTGGAGAAGGGGGAGATCGACCTGGCCGAGAAGCTCACCGTCGACCAGATCGAATCCCTACGGGGAACGCCTGGGGTGCGCATCTTCGAAGGCCCCAGCTTCGCCTGCCACTACATCTACCTGAACTGCCAGAATCAGTACCTGCAAGATGTTCGGGTGCGGCGGGCCATCTCCTATGCCATCGATTACCAGGGGATTGTGGACTACCTGTGGCAGGGTACGGCGGTGCGGATGGAGGGGCCGGTGCCCATCGGCTTTGCCGAGCACGTGCCCGTCTACCAGTACCCCACAGATCCCGACCGGGCCCGGGCCCTGCTGGAGGAGGCCGGCTACGGGGAGGGGTTCACCCTGCGGATCATGCATTCCCCGGTGGTGCCGGAGTGGCGCCAGATGGCCTTGGTGGTCCAGCAGAACTTGGCTGAGATCGGCATCGACGTTCAGATCGAGAGCTACGCCTGGGCGACGCTGCGGGCCAAGCTGGATCAAGGGGACTTCGACATGTCGTTCGGCTACTGGACGCCTGACTACGCCGACGCCGACATGTTCACCTGGTATTGGTTCTACTCGAAGAACTGGGGCTTGGCCGGGAACCGGGCTTGGTACAAGAGCGCGGTCATGGACGACCTGGTGACTGCCGAGCGGGTGGAGGTCGACCCCGAGGCGCGACAGCGGATCTTCGCGGGCATCCAGTGGCTGGCGGTCGGCGACGCTCCCTACGTGTACCTGGTGCAAGTCAAGTACCAGCTACCCATGCGGGAGTGGGTCAAGGGGTACGTGTACAACCCAATGCTATTGAGCATGCCGAACTTCAACGGCATGTACATCGCGAAATGAGGGGAGCGAGGGCGGGGACCTACTTAGGGCCCCGCCCCCTTGGCCACCGTGAACCTCTACGCCTACGTCGGCCGGCGGTTGCTGCTCTTAGTTCCCACCCTGCTTGGCGTGCTCACCGTCACCTTCTTCATCTCCCACATCGTGCCCGGCGACGCCGCCCAGATGATCGCCGGACCCCGGGCCACCGCGGAGATCATCGCCAGGATCCGCCAGGAGTACGGGCTAGATCGGCCGCTCCACGTGCAGTACGGGCTGTACCTGTCACAGGTGCTGCGCGGCGACCTGGGACGGTCCATCCTCACCCGCCGCCCGGTGGCCCGGGACATCCTCGACTACTTCCCGGCCACGTTCGAGCTGACCACCGCCGCCCTGCTCATCGCCGTGGTGGTGGGGATCCCCCTGGGGATGGTGTCGGCCGTGTATCGCAACCGGACAGTCGATCACGTCTCGCGGGCGTTTTCTGTTGTCGGGGTGTCCATGCCCATCTTCTGGCTGGGGCTACTGTTGATGCTGGTGTTCTACATGAAGTTGGGGGTGCTGCCGGGGGCGGGGCGGGTCAGTGGCGACCCGCCAGACCGGGTGACCGGCCTGTACGTCCTGGACAGCCTGCTCACCGGCAATTGGCGCGCGTTCGCTGACGCAGCGCTCCACCTGGTGATGCCCGCCTGCACCCTCGCCTTTGCAGTGCTGGCCCGCATCACCCGGATGACCCGCTCCAGCATGCTTGAGGCGTTTGCGCAGGACTACGTGCGCACTGCCAGGGCCAAGGGGCTGGGGGAACGGTGGGTGGCGGTCCGGCACGCCCTGCGGAACGCCCTAATTCCCACCCTGACAGTGATCGGGCTGTCCTACGGGGAGCTCCTGGGTGGGGCGGTGGCCACCGAGCTGATCTTCGCCTGGCCGGGGATGACCCACTACGTGGTAGGCTCCATGACCTCCCTCGACTTCCCGGCGGTGATGGGGGTCACCCTGGTGATATCGCTCGTGTACATCCTGGTGAATCTGGTGGTGGACGTCTCCTATGCGTTGGTCGACCCGCGGATCCGCTACTAGGTCGGACGGGCCGCGTGGCCGGAGCGAGTGGCGCCGCGGGCTGCGGCGCATCCTGCGCAACCGGCTGGCCATGTTCGGGCTGGTGATGACCGGGGCGCTCCTGGTGGTGGCGGCGTTTGCCCCTCTGCTGGCCCCACATTCGCCCACCAAGATCAGCTTGGCCGAGCGGCTGGCCCCGCCCAGCGCCCGACACCCCTTTGGGACCGACGACGCCGGTCGGGACATCCTGGCCCGGGTCATCTACGGCTCCCGCATCACCCTGCGGATCTGCCTCATGGTGGTGGGGCTGACCCTGGCCGTGGGGACGCTGTTGGGCCTGGTGGCCGGCTACGCCGGCGGCTGGGTGGACGAGCTGGTGATGCGCCTGTCAGATGTCTTCTTGGCCTTCCCGGCCCTCATCCTGGCCATGGCCATCGCCGCGGCGTTGGGGCCGAGCCTGGAGAACGCCATCATCGCCATGGTCACCATCTGGTGGCCCCGGTACGCCCGCGTCACCCGGGGGCAGGTCCTGGCCATCCGGGAGGTGGACTATGTGGCCGCCGCCCGGGCCTGCGGGTCCAATCCGCTACGGGTGATGGTCCGGCACATCCTGCCCAACTGCATCTCACCGGTGGTGGTGCAGGCCACGTTGGACTTGGGGGAGGTGGTGCTGACCGCGGCCACGCTGAGCTTCATCGGATTCGGGGCTCAGCCGCCCACCCCGGAGTGGGGGGCCATGGTCAGCGTGGGGAGGAACTATCTGCGCGATTACTGGTGGTATCCGACTTTCCCCGGCCTGGCCATCCTGCTCACTGTGATGGGGTTCAACCTGTTAGGGGACGCGGTACGCGACGCCCTGGACCCGCGCCTGCGGCGGGGCCCGTGACGTGCGCGTCAGGCCCACACCCCGGCCACCGCCTCCCCGCAACTTGGGCAGTGGCCGTCGGCGAGATCGTTGGTCAATACCTGGAACGCCCGCCGGGCGATAAGTCGTTGCCCGCAGTGGGGGCAGTGGGTATCCTCCGCCTCGCCGGGCACGTTGCCCACGTAGACGTAGTTGAGGCCCACCTGGCGGCCGATCTCTCGTGCCCGTCGCAACGTGGCCAGCGGGGTGGGCGGCCGGTCATACACCTTGTGGGCGGGGACGAAGCGTGAGATGTGCCAGGGAATGTCCGGGGACAGGTCATGGAGGAAGCCAGCCAGCCAGCGGATCTCCGCCGGGTCATCGTTCCACCCGGGGATGACCAGCGTGGTCACCTCCACCCAGATCCCCCGGGCCATCATGTGTTCGATGGTGTCCAGTACCGGCTGAAGGGACGCCCCACAGTGGCGGCGATAGAACTCGTCGGAGAAGCCCTTCAGGTCGACGTTGATGCCGTGGAGGTAAGGGGCGATCTCCTGAGCGGCCTCCCGGGTCATGTAGCCGTTGGAGACGAACACGTTCTTCATCCCCTGCTTGGCGGCCAACGCAGCGGTATCGTAGGCCATCTCGAAAAACACGGTGGGCTCGGTGTAGGTGTAGGCGATCACCGGGGCTCCAGCTGCCCGGGCGTGGGCCACCACCTCCTCTGGCTGCACCCGCTCGCCGAGGACGCGGCCGACGTGCTCGTGGGGGTACTGGGAGATTTCCCAATTCTGGCAGAAGTCGCAGCGGAAGTTGCAGCCCACGGTGGCGATGGACAGGGCAAAAGCGCCGGGAAGGAAGTGGAACAAGGGTTTCTTCTCGATGGGGTCCAGGGCCTGGGAGACCAGCCGGCCGTAGACGAGGGACCACAGCGTGCCGTCACGGTTCTCCCGCACCCCGCAGATTCCCCGTCCTCCGGGGGGGATGAGGCAGCGGTGGGGGCAGAGCTGGCACCGCACGCGTCCGTCCCCGATGGGCTCCCACAGCATCGCTTGGTGCATGTCAGCCGGATGGTAAACCCGCCCCGGGCGCCCGCCAAGGGGTCTTTGGGAGACGGCGGTCCGGCCGGGGGCGCGGCTGCCCATTCCGCAACTTGCGGCCCTACCGACTCTGGGGGAGGGGATGAGAACACCTATGATTGAACTTCTGTATTCATTATAGAGGAAAGCGTTGACTTAGACGGCGGATTGCTTATAACAACGGTTGGAGGTGGTCAGGCTGGTTCGGAAGGGGTTAGCGGTCAGTCTGGCAGTCTGGGCCGTTGTCTTGCTGGCGACAGGGGCCGGCTGGGCTCAAGTAGGTCCGGAAGTCGTGGACCCGGGGTGTAGAGTCGAACGGGGGTACTGCACCTGCAGCATCTGGGATGCATACACGAAGCTTTGCTACGCCATGTACGAGTTCAGCCACTACCTGGAGGATGGGACACCTGTCTACGTATGGGGGGAGGTGTTGGTTGAGTGCGAGTGCACGGGGCGCTGCTCGGACTCCGATTCAGGGGGCGGCCTGGGCAGTGTTGCTGTGGAGGCCAGTTGCCATGTGGCTGGGGGAGAGACTATGCCCTGCTGGGTCACGGCGTGCGACTACGGCTGTCAGTGAGCCGGCAGGTTGATGGCTCGACTCAACAGTCAACAGGAGGGTGAGATGTACCGGGTATGTGGGTTGTTGGCCGGGCTGTTGCTCGGATGCGCAGCGGTGGGGGCGGCACACGTCACCGGCCACGGTCTGCTAGGGGATATGGTCCAAGGCCCGCTGCTGGGGGCAGCCTACCGCCAGGTGCCCATGTCGCGGGCCCCGGGGGAGGAGCTGACGGCTGTTCCCTGCGTAGACGACTTGCTCTATGCGGGGCTGGAGCTGGGTGCGGGCGTCGACCGCACGGTTACGGTGGCAGTGAGGCCCGGTGATCCGCCCCTGCTGTGGCTGGACGCGAACAACAACGAGGACATGCTGGACGACCGGGGGCCACTGCCCCCCGAGCCTTTGTGGCCAGGGGTGTTTCGCTGGAAGGTGGAAGTCCGTGTGGAATACCAAGTGGACGGGGAGCGCTACCTGCAGCCGTACTACCTCGTGTTGCTGGGGGAGGAGTCCGACGAAGGCTGGAGCCTGCACTACTCCAGTGGGGGATTGCGGAAGGGGTTGTTGGAGGTGGAGGGGGGCCTGTACCAGGTTTACCTGGGAGATGCGGACCACGACGGGCGGTACGATGACGTCGACCAGCTGGTGGCATACGTGGACGTGAACCAGGACGGACGCATCGCCTGGCAGAACGAGGTTTACGAGGTGTTCACCCCGCCGGGTTCTCCCATCCAGATTGGACAGAAGGTGTACGCGGTGGCCGAGGCATCTGCGGACGGGCGGCGGGTGGAACTGATACAGGTCGGCCGGGCCGCTACCCCGCCGGTGCTCCTCCCGGGGCACCGGGCGCCGGACTTCACCGCCCAGGGGGCAGACGGCAGCCAGGTAAGCCTATCCGCCCTTCGGGGGCAGGTGGTGGTCCTCCTCTTCCTCAAGTTCGAAGCCTGCCGGAGTTGTCCGCTGTGCGGCAACCAGCTCTGCCAGCGGGCGTTGCAGGTGCAGCAAGTGTTGGAGGGCATGCAGGGCGTGGCTGTGGTCGGGGTCTCCCAGGATCGCCACTCGCCGGACCCTGACATGTTGGCGGAGCTGGGGATCCGCTTTCCCGTGGTCTGGGGCGAGCAATTGGACGAGCTCTACCGGTGGAGCACGTTGCTCATCCTCGACCAGCAGGGCGTCATCCGGGCTGGTGACAGCTACCGGGTGGTGCGGGACGGTCCCCACATCGTGGACATCCCAGCCCGTCGGCTGCAGGCCGTGGACGTGGTGAGGCTGGTGGCCAGGCTGCTGGAAGGGGGATGAGCGCAGGTAGGCGGCGGTATCAGTCGGCCAGGGCCTGCTCCAGGGCGGCGGCCGCGCTCAGCAGGCGGGGCTCGCCGAGTCGGGGGCCGATGAGCTGGAGGCCGAACGGCAGGCCGTCGATCTGTCCTCCGGGGATGGACACGGCCGGCAGGCCGGCCAGCGCCGCGGGCAACGTGAACACGTCTGCCAGGTACATGCTGATGGGATCTTCCCGTTCCCCGAAGCGGAAGGCTGGGGTGGGGGAAGTGGGGGCCAAGATGAGGTCCACCTCCTCCAGCGCGCGGGCGAACTCCCGGGCGATGAGGGTCCTTACCCGCTGGGCCTTCCCGTAGTACTGGTCGAAGTAGCCGGCGGACAGGGCGAAGGTGCCCAGGCCGATGCGCCGCTTGACCTCCTGGCCGAAGCCGGCCGTGCGGGTGGCGGCGATCATCTCCTGCGCGGTCCTCCCCGGCCGGCGCATGGTGTACCGCACCCCGTCGTACCGGGCCAGGTTGGCCGACGCCTCCGCGGACGCCACCAGGTAGTAGGTGGGCAGTCCGTACTCGGTCAGGGGGAGCGAGATGTCGGACACCTCTGCCCCCAGGCTCCGGGCCGCCCTGCGCCACCTCTCCACCAAGCCCAGAGCCTCCGGCCCCAGCTCCGGCGGGGTGTACTCCGCCGGCACCCCCAGCCGCAGGCCGGCCGGCTCCGCGGCCAGGTCCTGCGTGTAATCCCGCGTCGGCTGGGGCAGACAGGTGGCATCCCTGGAGTCGGCCCCGGCGATGTGGGACAGGATCAGGGCGGCGTCGGCGACGCTGCAGGCCAACACCCCCACGGTGTCCAGGGACGAGGCGAACGCCACCAACCCCCAGCGGGACACCAGCCCATAGGTGGGCCGCAGGCCGACCACCCCGCACAGGGCGGCGGGCTGCCGCACGGAACCACCGGTGTCCGTGCCCAGGGCGGCCAATGCCTCGCCGGCCGCCACCGCCGCTGCCGACCCCCCCGACGACCCACCGGGTACCCGCTGCGGGTCGTGGGGGTTGCGGACTGGCCCGAACGCGGAGTGTTCCGTGGAGGATCCCATGGCGAACTCGTCCAGATTCGTCTTCCCCTGGACTTGAGCCCCCGCGTTGCGCAGCCGCTCCACCGCCGTGGCGTCGAACGGCGGGCGGAAGTCGGCCAGGATCCGCGATCCGCAGGTGGTGGGGAAGTCCCTTGTGCACAAGTTGTCCTTGACCGCAACGGGCAGTCCCCGCAGGGGCAGGTCGGCCAGCTCCTCCCCGGCGGCGCTCAGCTCCTCGGGGTCCGCCAGGGTCAAGAAGGCGTGCACCTGCGGCTCCACTTGCTCGATCCGTTGCCAGAGCCGGCCGATCAAGTCCGCGAGCGTCAGCTCACCGGCCGCCAAACCGGCCCGAGCCTGCGTGAGGGTCACTGGTGCCGGGGGTGGGACTCGAACCCACACGGGGAGTGAAAGGCCCCACTGGATCCTGAGTCCAGCGCGTCTACCATTTCCGCCACCCCGGCCTGGCCCGAATTCTATGGCTCGCGGGGCGCAAGTCAAGCACATTTGACGTGGCAAGGTGCGATCAGGTAGACTGCGTTGGGTGAGGGGGATGGCAGACCTCAAAGACTTCAGGGTGTTCGCGGACCTCAAACCCGAGGACCTGGAGAAGCTGGGCGGGCTCATCCGGCGTATCGATTACGGGGCCGACGAGCTGATCTTCATGGAGGGTGCGCCCGCGTTCGGCTTCTACCTGGTGTTCTCCGGGGCGGTCAAGGTGGTCAAGCGTTCCGCCAAGGGCAAGTCACAGATCCTCAAGATCGTCGGCCCGGGGGGCATGATCGGGGAGACCACCTTGTTCGACAAAGGCGTGCACAACGCCTACGCCAAGACTCTGTCGCCTTCGACGGTGGGCTTCTTGGAGCGGGGGGACTTCTTCTATTTCCTGGAGCATCACCCCAAGGTGATCTTCCGCTTCTACGAGCGACTGTCCCTGGAGATCAAGGCCTTCCAGAACAAGCTTGCCGAGCGCTCATACGCTTCAAGCAAGGAGCGGCTGGCCCGGCTGATCATGGCGTTGGGCCGCTCGGGCATCGAGCTCTCCCGCGGCGAGCTGGCGGAGATGGCCGGCGTGTCCTCCAAGACCGCCATCCGTACCCTGGGGGAGCTCGAATCGCGGGGGATCATCTCCCTGAACAACCGCCGTATCACCGTGCTCAAGGAAGATTACCTGAAGCGGCTCATGGAGCCGTTCGCCGTGGACGTGAGCGGCGCAGTCATCATCTGAGTTATCGTTGACAAAGGACTAGGGGGGCGGTGATCGGTGTCCTTGGCCCGTCGGCCGTCATGCTGCATTCTGTCTTGGGTCCACGAAGGCTGATCCAGTATGAGAAATGCCAGGAAGCGTTGGGGAAGAGGGTGGCGGGCCCGCTTGGTGCTGGCCGTGTTCGCCTATGGGCTGGCCGTCACCCTGATTTTCGGCCTGGGGCTGACCAGTCCCGGGCCGGACGTGTTCCTGGCGCTGACCCTGCCGTTGGCGGTGGCCAGTCTGGCGCTCGGGGTGTGGGGCGCTGCCGCCGGAAGTGGGGCCAGCTTCCTCCTCGCCCTGCCCACCCTGGTGGGGGAGCCGGCGGTCATGTGGGCGGTGACCGGCCTGCTGCTGTTGGGGACGGCCTTGGTCTGCGGAGGGCTGGACTACCTGTGGCGACGGCGTTCCCGCCGGCAGGAGGTCACCCGCCGGGTGGAGGCCTGCTACGGGGAGGAGATCTTCGAGAATTCCCTCAACATCGTCCACGTTGTGGACCGCGAGGGTAGCATTATCAGGCGCAATCGCGCCTCCCGGGAGCTTCTGGGCTGGCCGCACAAACGGGCCCTGCACCTCACCGAGTACATCCACCCTCAGGATATCGGCAGGTTGAAGGCGGAGCTGGAAGTGCTGTTCGGGCGAGGAGAAGTGCGCGGAGTGGAGCTCCGCTACGTGTCCGAGGGCAAGCGCTCGGTGCCGGTGGAGCTGCAGGGGCGCCGGGTCACCGGGCGGATCGCGGTGGTGGAGGCGCGGGATCGCAGCGAGGTGGTGGCCCTGGAGCGCCGGCTGGCCGAGGAGGAGGCCCGCTATCGCTATCTGATCGAGGACGGCATCGATACCCTGGACCTGGGTGTGATGCTGGTGGACAAGCGGGGGCAGGTGTTGTGGGCCAATCGGGCGGTGGAGGCGTTCTTCGGCGTCCGCCGCGACGAGCTGGCCGGGATCCCGGCCATGCGGGCCCTGAGCCGCTTTGTACACGTGTTCGAGGATCCCGGCGAGTTCGCCGAGGCCGTCCGGGACGCCTACCGCAGCGGCGCCCCCATCGAGGGGAAGATCCTGCGGGTCCGACCCGGTCCGGGCCGGCCGGAACGGGTGCTCCAGTACCGGTCCATCCCCATCGAGACCGAGCGGTACCGGGGGGGGCGGATCGACTACTACGCGGACATCACCGAACTCAAACGGCTGGAGGAGCAGCTGCGCCAGCAGAAGAGCCGGCTGGAGGAGGTCAATGCCAAGCTCAAGGACTTCAACTCGGCCGTGTCTCACGACCTGCGCAAGCCGGCCATGACTGCGCTGGGCTACGTACAGATGATCCTCAGTCGCTGCAACGGGGAGCTCGCCCCGGTGGTGCGGGAGGACCTGGAGAAAGTGCAGGGGCGGTTGCAGCGGATGGATCGACTGATCAACGACCTGCTGCACTTCTCCACCATCCACATCGACCCCAGCGCCTTCGAACGGGTGGACCTGGGGCGGCTGGTGGGCGAGACAGTGGAGGACTTGGCGTCGGTGCTCAACGGGGTCAACCTGCGGGTGGCGGACGGCCTCCCGGTGGCCTGGGGGGTTCCCACCCGGTTGGCCGAGCTGTTCTCCAACCTGATCCACAACGCTGTCAAGTTCAACGACAAGGCCCTTCCGGTGGTGGAGGTGGGATGGAAGGAAGCCGGAAAGGAAACCTACCTCCTGTACATCCGGGACAACGGTCCTGGTGTGGAAGCGGATTATGTGGAGAAGATCTTCAAGATTTTCGAGCGCCTGGATCCCAGCAAGGAGGGCACGGGCGCGGGGCTGGCCATCTGTCGGAGGATCGTGGAGGAGCACGGTGGCAAGATCTGGGTGGAGTCCGAGGTGGGGAAGGGCAGCACGTTCTACTTCACCTTGCCGAAGGTACCCGTGAGAAAAGGGGTGGAGAACCATGCCCATTGAGCGCCGGATGGTCATACTGGTGGTGGAGGATGATCCCCTGGATTACGAACTCATCGAGCGGTCCGTCCGGTCGTTGGAGAAATCTGGGGTACGTTACGATCTCCATTGGGCCAAGGACGGCGAGGCGGCGCTGAGCTTCCTGTTCCGCAAGGGCGACCACAGGGACGCACCCAGGCCCAACCTAATCCTCCTGGACCTGCGCCTGCCCAAGAAGGGCGGGATGGAGGTCCTGTCGGAGATCAAAGAGGACGAGCGGCTGCGCAAGATCCCGGTGGTGGTGCTCACTGTGTCCACCAACGAGGAGGAAATGGTGCGGGCGTACGATTCGGGCGCAGCTGGCTTCCTGAACAAGCCCGCCTCCCCGGAGGACTTCGACCGACTGCTGACCACGGTGTGGGAGTACTGGCGGATCGCCCGGCTGCCCGAGTAGGCCCAGTATTCCGTTTCTCCCCCGGACGGGACAACTCCCCCCTGCGTGGGTGCCTGGTGTCCTGTGCTTCGTCTCCGTGTGGGTGTAATAATAGAGATTAGAGATGGCCGCGTGCCTGAGGGCGTGGTGCCGGCCGAGCGGGGTTTCCGACCCCCCAGACTGGGGCCAGGTGATGTTGGGATGACGGGCCAAGCCGCCCCGGTCCGCTGAGGCTAGCCGTTCGAATCGGCGGGCACGCGGGGACTTGACCTGGCTCTGGGCTCCCTCTTCCCGCCCGGGGAGCCCTCGGTTCCGCGGGGGAGGCGCTAGCCGCCTCCCCCGCCCTGTTTGGGCTCGGGCAGCAGGGCGGACAGCATCTCTTCGGCAATGCGCTGGACTGCCTGCGCTTCCTCGCCGGATAGAGTGTGGCCGGCGAACGCCAGCAGCTCCCCTAGGGCGTGCCGGGCGGCGGGCGGGGCCGCTTCCGGAGCAGGTAGCTGGGAGAACGTCTCCTCCCAGCCCGCGTCGATCCTCAGGTAGCTGGGCGGGGACAGGAGCACTGTTTGAGCCAGGAAGGCAGCGGCCATCTGCCACTCCGCGTCCTGCGTCCTGGCTTCCCCCTGGGCGGCTGGCATCGCTTCCTCCAGGATCGCGTTGCGCACCTCGCCCACCGCCGTGAGCAGCGCCTCCTGCTCCGCGGGAGGTAGCTCTCCCCACCCCGCGAGTTCAGCGGCACGCAGGAGGCCGCGGGTCTCCCCGGCTCGCCCCAGGGCGGACCCAAGCGTGCGGCGGGTCTCCGGCCACTGCTGGTCGTCCGCCAGCTCCTCCAGCAAGAGGGCGAGCTGGTCCTCAAGCTGGGACAGGCCGTCCAAGGCTCCGGTCAGCGAGGGCGGGGCGGACCCGGCCAGCAGCGCGCCCGCTGCCTGGCGGCGGAACACCTCCAGTGGGGCCAGGCTGTACACCAAGTCTGCCAGCTGGCGGCCCAGCTCGGCGGGCGGCACTTCGCCCGCCACGGCCGGGGCGAGGACCAGGGCGGCCGCTGCTACTGCCCCCCATCGCTTCATGGCAGGGCCATTGTAACCTCTACGGCACGGACCTGTCCGGGCGGAGCGGGTGGTATAATCTTCAGCGCGAAATCCTTACAGGAGGTGGTAGTGTGCGCAGGATCATGCTGGTGGCATTAGCGGGGCTGTTGGTGTGTGGCTGGCTGGGGTTGGCACAGGAGCTGGGGAGCCGGGACCGTCCGATCATCTGGGTGTTCCCCCCGTCCACGAGCCCAGGGGTGATCCAGCAGATCGCCACGAAGATCGCTGAGGACATCGGCAGGATGACCGGACTGTACATCGTGCCCCGGGTCATGCCCGACTACGCGGCGCTGATCGAGGCGTTCAAGGCTGCTGAGGGCGACGTGATGGGCGTCCCCACCACGGATCAGTATGCCCGCATCTCGGTGGAGACGAACTTCGAGGCCACCCCGCGGTTGGCCGCGGTCCGGTACGGGTACCCTTACTACTTCGCCTCCATCTACGCCCCCCGGGACAAGGGGTTCGAGTCGGTGGAGGACCTGGAGGGGAAGGTGTGGATCTACAACGACGAGGGTTCCACCTCCGGCTACGTGCTCCCCAAGATGCTGCTCGACAGAAAGGGCATCACCTTGGCCGGGGTCGTCAAGTCCGGCGGGCACACTAACTCCATGATCGCCCTGTTGGAGGGCCAAGGGGACTTCTGTACTGGGTATGGGTCGCCCCCGGTCCCGCCGGATTGGGTGGGCGAGCTCATGCCCGATTGGAAGTGGGAATACGGTATGTACCCCGAGCTCTGGGTCTGGGACCCCGTCGCGGGCACCCTCCCCACTGACTACTACAAGGGCCTGTGTGTGGACCTGCGGCGGGCTGCGGCCCAGACCGGCCTGTATGGGACTCTGGACGAGATCGTGACCGAGATCGGGATTGTGGACACGGTGGGACCAGTGCCCAACGACTGCATCGCCTTCTCCCCCGGATTCCCCAAGGACGTGCAAGACGAGCTAGTGGACGCCATGATCACCCACATCCGGTCCCCGGAGGGGCAGGAGCTGTGGGGTGACCCCGAGTTCTACGAGTGGACGGACGTGGCCGAGATCGATGACACCTACTACTGCAACTACCGCGAGCTGATCGGCCTGCCCAACCCGCCCACCTGCCCGGAGGAGTAGGGAAAGGCCTGCCAAGGTGAACTGCGGCCATGGGGGAGGGGATTTCCCCTCCCCCGTGGTTTACCATACGGCCGTGGACAACACCTATCTGGCGATTGACAATTTGGCCAAGGTCTACGAGCGCGGCCAGGTGGTGGCCGTGCAAGATCTGTCCTTTACGGTGGACAAGGGCGAGTTCTTGGTGGTCATCGGCCTGTCCGGCTCGGGGAAGTCCACCCTCCTGCGGTGCATCAACCGGCTGATCGAGCCCACCCGAGGGAGCATCGTCCTCAGCGGTGTCGATCTCACCCGGCTTTCCCCGGCCCACATGCGGCGCACCCGCCGCCGGATCGGCATGATCTTCCAGCAATTCAACCTGATCAAGCGGGCCACAGTGATGACCAACGTGTTGACCGGGCGGTTGGGGTACACCCCCAGCTGGCGCGCGCTGTTGGGCTGGTTCCCCAAGGCGGACCGCGAGCTCGCCCTGCAGAACCTGGAGCGGGTGGGCTTGGCGGACAAGGCCTACGTGCGGGCCGACGAGCTCTCCGGCGGCCAGCAACAGCGGGTGGGGATTGCCCGCGCCCTGATGCAGCAGCCGGAGTTGCTGCTGGCTGACGAGCCGGTGTCCGCGCTGGATCCGGCGACCTCGCACTCCGTCATGCAGTACCTGGAGCAGATGAACCGCGAGGACGGGGTGACCGTGCTGGCCAGTCTGCACTTCCTCTCCCTGGCCCGCCGGTACGGCACCCGCATCATCGCCCTCAAGGACGGCCGGCTGGTGTTCGACGGCCCGCCGGAGATCATCGACGACGCCCGGTTCCGGGAGATCTACGGCGAAGAGGCGGAGGAAGTTGAGATTCGCTGAGCGGAGCCGAAGGGCCTCCCCATGAGGGGGCTGCGGCCGGTGGCCGCGGCCCTCCAACGCCTGAGCGCCGGCGGGGTGGGCCGGCGGCGCGTGCTGTCGTTCTTGCTGGACTGGCTAGTGTTCGGCTATGTGGCCTACGCGGCCATGTACCTCCTCAACTACTACTGGTACACCGTGTACATCGATTGGTATGGGCGCCTGTCCCTGCCGCCGTGGGGCTGGCCGCTGGCGGTGCTGGGCACCCTGGAGCTGGCAGTGTGGGCCCGCACCCTGGGCCGATCGTTGGGGCTGCGGGCGTTGGGGCTGCGGCTGGTGACGGACGGCGGAGGGCGGCCCACCGTGCGGCAGCGGCTGCTGCGGGGCCTGACCTGGCACCTGTCGGTCCTGCCGCTGGGGGCGGGGCTGTGGACCGGGCGGCCTTGGCACGATCGGCTGTCTGGGGTGGCCCCTTGTCCAGCCCCGGACGGGGCGGGGGGGGAACAGGGGAAGGGCCTGACCACCCAGTGGGGGCTGACGGCCTTGCTGTTGGTCGGCCTGACGGTGTGGCTGGGGTGGTTGATCATCGGCTTGGACGTGGGCGCCCTGGTGCGCAGGGGCCCGGAGGCCGGGCGGATCTGGGGCCGGATGTTGCAGCCCGACTTCCAGTACTTCTTCCGCTCCGATCCCGTGTTCCAGCTACGCGGATTGTCCTACTCCATCTTGGACCTGATGGTGATCACCATTTTCATGGCCTTGGTGGCCACTATCTTGGGGGCTGGGGTGGCCTTCCCCCTGTCGTTCCTGGGGGCCCGCAACGTGATGGGGTTCAGCCCGGTGGGATGGGGCGTGTACGCGGTGGTCCGCGGGTTCTTCAACGTGTTCAGGTCCATTGAGACCATCCTGTGGGCGGTGGTGTTCGCGGTGTGGGTTGGCTGGGGGACGCCCCTGGCCGGTGTCCTGGCCCTCACCATCCACACCATCGCCGCCTTGGGCAAGCTGTACTCCGAGCAGGTGGAGGGGATCGACCCCGGCCCGGTGGAGGCGGTGGTGGCCACTGGGGGTTCCCGCCTGGAAGTCATCCGATACGCGGTGATCCCCCAGGTGGTCCCCTCCTACTGGGCGTTCACCCTATACCGGTGGGACATCAACGTGCGGATGTCAACGGTGATCGCCCTGGTGGGTGGCGGGGGGATCGGCGACTTGCTGTTCTACTACAAGAACCAGGGCGACTGGAGCAAAGTCGGGGCGGTGGTGATGGTCATCGTGGCGGTGGTGTGGCTCATGGACTACCTGTCGGGCCGCATGCGGGAAAGGATGGCGTGATGGCCGGCTACCCAGAGGGGTTCCTGAGCCAGCGGCCTACCTGGTCCACCTGGCCGGGTCTGCTGGACGCCCTGGCCCGCCGGCTGCGGGGCCTGTGGCAGGCGCTGGCGCCCACGCTCCTGGACTTGGCCGCCCTGGGGACGTTGTGGATCCTGGCCTCCTACCTGTACGGGTGGCTTCGCTACGGGGAGATCCTCTACGGGCTGGTACCGTGGTGGGTGTTCGGGGTGGCGGTGGTGGAGCTGGCCGCGCTGTGGGAGAGCTTCGGGGTCTCCTTGGCCCACCGGCTGTCCGGCCGCCGGCTGGTGCAGGCCGGCGGCGGGCGGCCCACGGCAAGGCAGCGGGTGATCCACGGCTTGACCTGGCATCTGGCGGTCCTCCCGCTGGTGGGGCTCCTGTGGTCCCCTCCCTGGCACGAGCGTCTGTCCGGGCTCCGCCTGCGGCCCGCGGTCGGCGAAGGTCGGGCGCCGACTCCGTGGTGGCGGACGAGCTCCGGGCTGTTCATCGCCGCTCTCCTGGTGGTGGCGGTGGCGGCGGCGGTGGCGGTCACCGTGGCCCCGGAGAACTTGGCCCGGCTGTTCAGCGAGGCCTGGCGGACCGCCAAGTTCTGGCGGGCGTTCTTCAACCCGGACACCACCATCCTGGTCAGGAGCGTGCAGGACCTCGTGGTGACCGTATTCATGGCGGTCATGGCCACGGCGTTCGCCGTGCTGGTGGCGGTTCCCCTGTCCTTCCTCGCTGCCCGCAACCTGATGGGGGGCCCGCTGGGCAGGCTGGTGTACACGGTGCTGCGGGGCGCCATGAGCATTATGCGCTCCATCGAGCCCATCGTGTGGGCGATCATCTTCCTGGTGTGGGTGACCGCCCGCCGGGCCCCGTTCGCCGGGGTGCTGGCCCTGTGGGTGCACTCCATCGCCGACCTGACGAAGCTGTACGCCGAGCGGCTGGAGTCCATCGATCCGGGGCTGGTGGAGGCGGTGACCGCCACCGGTGCCGGCCGGCTGTCCGTCCTCCGGTACGCGGTGGTTCCCCAAATCGTCAACCCCTACATCTCCTTCACTCTGTACCGGTGGGACATCAACATCCGGATGGCAACCGTGGTGGGGGTGGTTGGCGGTGGGGGCATCGGCCAGCGGCTGTACTTCTACCTCAAGGGCAACCTGTGGCCCCAAGCCGGCACCGTGATGCTCCTGATCGTCATCCTGGTGTGGGCGATCGACTACCTGTCCAGCCGCCTGCGGGCCAAGCTGGCCTGAGGCCCGCCGGCGCTGCGATGAGCTGGGGCGTGGAGGGGGCGAATGCGGGCCGTTGATCTAATCGAGAAAAAGCGCGACGGCGGTGAGCTCACTGCACAGGAGCTGCGCTGGCTGATCTGCCAGTACGTGGCCGGCCGGGTGCCCGATTACCAGGTGTCTGCGTTCTTGATGGCAGTCTACTTCCAGGGGATGAGCGAGGCGGAGACGACCACCCTCACCCAGGCCATGGTGGACAGCGGTGAGACCATCGATCTGTCCGCCATCCCCGGGTTCAAGGTGGACAAGCACTCCACCGGGGGGGTGGGGGACTCGGTCACGCTGGTGCTGGTCCCCCTGGTGGGGGCGGCTGGGCTGGTGTGCGCCAAGCTGTCCGGACGGGCGCTGGGCCACACCGGCGGCACAATCGACAAGCTGGAGGCCATCCCCGGGGTGCGCACCGAGCTGTCTCTGCGGGAGATCGTCGGTCAGGCGGCGCGCATCGGGGTGGTGATCGCCGACCACACTGCCGAGGTGGTGCCCGCGGACCGCAAGCTGTACGAACTGCGGGACGTTACCGGGACAGTGCCCTCGCTCCCGTTGATCGTGGGCTCCATCCTGTCCAAGAAGCTGGCCGGCGGTGCCGAGGCCGTCGTCCTGGACGTGAAGTGCGGGGAAGGCGCGTTCATGCCGGAGGAGAAAGCGGCCCGCCGACTGGCCGAGACCTTGGTCAAGGTGGGCAATCGGCTCGGCAAGCGCTTCTCCGCTCTGCTCACCTCCATGGACCAACCGCTGGGCACCATGGTGGGGAATGCGTTGGAAGTTCGGCAGGCCATCCAAGTCCTCCGTGGCGGGGGGCCGGCGGACCTCCGGGAGGTAACGTTGGCCCTGGGCGCGGAGTTGCTGGTGCTGGCCGGCGAGGCCGGTGACCGGGCCGCGGCCGGCGCCCGCCTGGCCGAGCTGCTGGCCACCGGCGCTGCCTGGGACCGATTTCGGGAACTGGTGGCCGCCCAGGGCGGCGACCTGGCGGCGGTGGACCGGCCGGAGGGGCTGCCGCGCGCGGCCCAGGTGGTCGAGGTGCGGGCCCCGACCTCGGGCTATGTCCAGAGGCTCTCGGCCCGCCAAGTCGGCTTGGCCGCCGGCTTGCTGGGGGCCGGCCGGGAGACCAAGGGGCAGCGGGTGGACCCGGCGGCGGGAGTGGAGCTGGTGGCTAAGGTAGGGGACGAGGTTGCGGCGGGCGCGCCTTTGGCCCGCCTGCACGTGGGGGAGCGCGGCCAGCCAGCCCAAGCCCGCCGGCTGGTGGAAGGCGCTTACTCGTTGGGGGCGGGGCGCCCGCGGCTTCGGCCCGTGGTGATGGGCCGGGTGGGCCCACCGGCTGGCGCCGGCTAGCGCCCCCTGGTCCCCCTCCCGCGGCCGGCAGGGCGGCCAGGAGGGCGGGTAGGTCGGCCACTGGGACCGCCCCGCGCGCCAGCAGCCTCTGGACCAGGGCGGCGGCCCGGCCGCCGGTGTGGTCCCTCTGCCGGGTCCCCCCAGGGTCTATGATGTATACGGGCACATCATTGACGACCTCCAGTACCGCCTCCAGGTTGGCCAGGTTTCCCGGTCCCACGGGGAGGGGACACACCACCACCGCGGCGGCGGCGCGCATCGCCCGCACGTTGGCCGAGCAGGCGGCGGCGGAGATGGGAGCGAACGGGGCCTCCGCCACCAGCTCCCCTCCCAGGTGCTCGGCGGCCTGGAAGTCGGAGTCCAGGGGGGCGAGTACCCCGGCACTCAGGCGGTAGGCGGTGGCCAAGGTGTGCAGGAACGGCAGGCCGGACCCCCCGCCACACACCACGTGCAGCCGTGGCCCCCCGCGGGCGGCTCGAGGCGGGGGCGTGGGTACCACATAGGGCGTCCCGGTAAACGGGCTGCGGCAGAGCTTCACCTGTGTCCTGAAGGCCCGGCCGAGCAGTTCCTCGGTCAACACCTCCTCCGGCGGCCCCATGCCCAGCAGCCGGCCCCCCTCGAGCAGGGCCAGCCGGTCGGCGTACACGGCGGCCAAGTTGAGGTCATGGATGGCCATGACCACGGCCAGGCCCGCCTGAACCCGCTGGCGCACGATCTCCAGCATCTCGATCTGGTAGCCGACGTCCAAGTGGGCGGTGGGCTCGTCCAGCAACAGTACCTGAGGTTCTTGGGCCAGGGCCACGGCCAGGAAGGCCCGTTGGCGCTCCCCACCGGAAAGCTGGCTCAGCCGGCGGTCGGCCAGGTGGGCGGTCCTGGTGATCTCCAAGGCCCGGTCGACCGCGCGGCGGTCCCCGCGCCTGGGTCGGCTGAGCCGCCCCAGGTGGGGCAGTCGGCCCAGCTCCACCAGCTGGCGCACGGTGAAGTCGAACTCCACCCGCCGGTCCTGCTCCACCGCCGCCAGTCGGCGGGCCAGCTGGCGGGGCGTGAACTCGGCGAGGGACACCCCGTCCAGCCACACCGTCCCCCCGGACGGGCTGAGGGCCCCGCCCAGGTTGCGTAGCAAGGTGGTCTTGCCGCTCCCGTTCGGTCCCACCAGGGCCAATGCCTCCCCGGCCGCCAGCTGGAGGGTGATCCCGTGTAGGACGGGGCGGTCCCCGTAGGCGAAGTCCAGCCCCCGGGCCGCCAGCCTGGCCGTCACGGCAGCCTCCGGCGCAGCAGAGCCAGGAAGAACGGGGCTCCCACCAGGGCGGTGATCACCCCCACGGGCAGCTCAGCCGGTTGGCAGGCGGTGCGGGCGGCGGCGTCCGCCCACACCAGGAACGTCCCCCCCACCAGGAAGGATGCCGGGAACAGGACCCGGTGATCCGGTCCCAGCAGCAGCCGGATCAAGTGGGGGGTGATCAGGCCCACGAACCCCACCGTGCCGGCGAAGGCCACCGCGGTGGAGGTGAGTGCGGTGGCAACCACCACCAGGACGCGGCGCAGCCGCTCCGGTTCCACCCCCAGGTGGAACGCCCCCTCCTCGCCGAGGGACAGGGCGTTCAGGTCGCGGGCAAACCCCTGCACCAGGATGGCACCCACCCCCGCCACCGGGAGCAGCACCCAGACGTAAGACCAGCAGGAGCGGCCCAGGCCCCCCATCGTCCAAAACAGGATCTCGGCCAGCCTGCGGTCCCCCGCGGAGATGAACAGCAGGAACGATGTCAGGGCGGAAAAGGCCGCTCCCAGGGCCACCCCGGCCAAGATCAGCCCCAGCGGCGAACTGCGCCCCGTCCGGCTCAACGCCAGCCGGTACACCAACAGGACGGCCGAGCTTCCCCCCAGGAATGCGCCCACCGGCAGGGCTGCCGGCCCGGGGAAGCCGAGCGCGATCGCCCCAGCCGCGCCGGCGGCGGCCCCAGCGGCAATGCCCAACAGGTAAGGGCTGGCCAGTGGGTTGCGGAACAGGCCTTGCATGACCCCTCCGGCCAGGGCCAGCGACGCCCCCACCAGGAAACCCAGCAGGACCCGGGGCAGGCGCAGCTGGCGCACGATGACCTCGTGCATACTCGGGTCTGAGCTGGGGGAGACCACGGCGCGCCAGCTGGTCCCCACGGGGATGGGCACCGGCCCCACGGTCACCGCGGCCGGGAGGGAGAGCGCGCACAACAAGGCGGCCGCGGCAATGGCCAGCTTGGGGCTCAAGCTTACGGGATGGCGGCTTCCGGGTGGAGCAGGGCTGCCATCTCCGCCAGGGTGTCTCCCACCCGGGTGGAGACCACGGCGGACGCCTTGATCCCGTACACCCGCCCGGCCCGCACCGCGGCCAGTGAGGCCAGCAGTTCCGTCTGCAGCACATGCTCTACCTGGGCCGGGTCGGTGAAGATGACCGCCGGGTCCCGGGCCAGGACTTCTTCCAGAGACACCTGAGGAAACCCGGCCACGTCAGCGAACACGTTCTCTCCTCCCGCTCGGGCCATGAGGCGGTGTTCGATGGTGTCGCGCCCGGCCACGTACGGCAGGGCCGCGGGCGCGGCCAGGTAGAGGAACGCACTGTGCACCGGAGGGAGATCGAGCACGGCGGCCTCCACGGCGATCACCCGCCGGGCCACTTCCCCCACCAGGGCCCGGGCGCGATCGGCGCACCCCGCCGCGGCCCCCACGGTGCCCACGGCGGCGAACAGCTCCGGAAGGGAGGCGATGTACCCCCCTTGTCCCCCGGCGGTGAGCACGGTCAGCCCCAACTCCTCCAGGCGTCGGCGCACCTCGCCCCACCCACCCAGCACCAGGTCCGGGGCCAGGGCGACGATCTCCTCCAGGGTGGGGGAGAAGGACGGCCCCACCTGGGGCAGGGCGGCCACCTCCGACGGGTTGTCGGGAGAGCTGGCCACCCCCACCAGGCGCTCGGCGGCGCCCACATCCAACAGGATCTCGCAGTACAAGGGGGCCAGGGCGACGATCCGCTCGGGTGGCTCGGGTAGGGTGATTTCCACGCCCCGATCGTCGATCACCGTGACGGGAAACTGCTGGGCCGCGCCCCCCACGACAACCGGGAGCAGGAACGCCAGGCAAAGCAAACGTATCAGTCCCGACATGTCACCTCCGTCCGGGCCATGGGATAGGCTATCCCAGGCCGCCATACCGCCATCCTAGTGTGCGGGAGCCAACCGGTCAAGCCCGGCCCGATGACGGGGCGAGGAGGCCGGCGACGGCCGCCCACAGCCCGGCCGATGCCCCGGCTCGACCGGGCCCGCCGACCAACAGCAGGGTGTCCCCGGAGGCGGCCTGGGGAAGCGCCCCGGCCAGGCGGGGGCAGTCTCTGGGGTTGGCCGCCCCCAGTGGCTCCCCGGTCTCCGGAAAGCGGAACGTCCCCCCGGCGTGCCGGAGCAGGATCAGGAGATCTGCCCCGCTGCGCACAGCCTGGTCCCGATACCACCAGGCGGGCCGAGCGGGCGCTGCGGCCACCAGGGCCGCCTCCACAGGACGGTGGTCGCTCACCTCCAGTCCCGGCAGGCCCACCACGCCCTTGACCAGGGCCAGCGGAGGGCCCAGAACGGCGCGGCCGACAGGGGTGAGCCGGGTGCCGCGGCGGTCCACCGCCACCCAGCCGACGGCCTGCATGCGCGCCAGTGCGGTGCGGGTGGTCATCTCGCTCAGGCCGGCTGCTGCAGCCAGCGTGCGCCGGCCCCGCGGCCCGGCGAGGAGGTAGTAGGCGAGCCGGAGGTCCGGCGCCGTCACTGACCTTGGCGGCCTCACCAGCTCACCTCTCGCCCTGCCGGCCGGCGCAGCCCCCGGCCAGGGGGCAGCTGGCGCAGCGGGGCCGGGCCCGGCAGTGCTCCTTGCCGTGCCGGACCAGCAGGGCGTGGAACTCTCCGTACAGCTGGGGGTCGGCAGGGAGGCCCGCCCGGATCCACTGCCGCGCCTTGTGTGGCGACAGCCTGTCGGTTCCCGTCACCCCCAGCCGGGCCAAGATCCGCACCGTGTATGTGTCCACCACCACCGCCGGCTGTCCGGCCGCGTACAGGCAGATGGAGTCGGCGGTCTCCGGGCCGATCCCCGGCACGGACAGCAGCTGGGCCCGCAGGCGCTCTGGTGGCAGGCCCAGCAGGGGCTCCGTGCCGCCGTGGTGGCGGACCAGGGCCGCCAGGGTGCGCAGCGTGGCGACCTTGCGCTGGGGAAAGCCCGCCGGGCGTACCAGCTCGGCCAACTCGTCGGGCGGCAGGGCGGCCATGGCCTGGGGGGTCAGGGCGGAGGCAGCGCGCAGGCGAGCTACGGCTTGCTCGGCGTTTCGCCACGCGGTGGCCTGAGTGAGCACTGCGCCCACCATGATCTCGAACGCTGACTGGGCGGGCCACCATTCCTGGCGGCCGTAGGCGGCCAGCAGTGCGGCGAGGAGCCTGCCGGGGTGAGCGAAGCCACTCACGCCTACAGGCCCAGGAAGGCCAGGATGCCGGCCAGGGCGGCCCGGGCCAGCTCCTCCTGGTACGCCGGATCTACCAGTCGCCGTCGCTCGGCGGGGCAGGTCAGGTAACCGACTTCCAGCAACGCCGCCGGCAGGTCCGTGTGCCGCATGTACAGTCGTTGGGCGTGGACGCCGCGGTCGGCGGCCCCCACGTGAGCGCACACCTGCCGTTGCACGGCCCGGGCCAGCTCCCAGCTGGGATCGGTCGAATCCCGTTCGTCGTCGACCCACGTTTCTACCCCGCACACCTGAGGGTCGGAACAGGCGTTGGCGTGGATGGACAGGTACAGGACCGCCCCCACTCGTTCGGCCAGCTGGACCCGGGCCCGCAGGTCCACGTACCGGTCGGAAGCCCGGGTGAGCACCACCCGCAGGGCGGGGTAGTCGCGGGCCAGACTAGCCAAGCGGAAGACGATGGCCAAGTTCACGTCCTTCTCGTCGACGCCGGCGACCTGGGCCCCTGGGTCTTGGCCGCCGTGCCCAGCGTCCACCATCACCGTGAACCTGCGGGCCGCCTCGGGGAGCCCCGCGTATCCGCCGGAGATGGTCACCGCCAGCAGGCAGGCGGCTGTGGCGAGCGCGAGGCATGCGAACCTGGCCATCGGCTTACGGTACCCGGTCGCGGCCCCGCCGGCCAGCGCCTGTGTCCGGCCTCACCGGTTGCCGCCCGACCGACGGGGGGGACGGAGTTCCCTTGTCTGGGTGCGGTATCAGGTTACCATTACGGTTGGAGAATGAATTTCGATTTTCAGTCTCAGCCGCTCACCTCCCTCCGGCCAGGGGCCACCGCCCGGGTGACCGGCGTTCACGGCGGACGGGGGATGGTCATCCGGCTGGCTCACATGGGGATCCGTCCCGGGGCCACGGTGCGGCTGGTGAACCGTGGTCCGTGGCGGGGGCCGCTGCTCGTGGAGGTGGACGGAATGCGGGTGGCCTTGGGTCGGGGGGTCGCCCGGCACGTGCTGGTCCGGCCGGTGGCATGAAACTCCGGCGCATCGCGCTGGTGGGGCAGCCCAACGCCGGCAAGTCCACGCTGTTCAACGCGTTGGTGGGGTACCGGGCGGTGGCCTCCAACTTCCCGGGGACCACGGTGGAGGCCCTGCGTGGCCGCGCCCTGATTGCCGGCCGGTCGGTGGAGGTGGTGGACCTGCCCGGGGTCTACTCCCTGCTGGCGGGTGACCGGGCCGAGCAGGTGACCCGCGACTTCCTCACCTCGGGGCAGGTGGACGCGGTGGTGGACGTGGTGGATGCCTCCCTGCTAGGTCGATCCCTGGACCTGACGCTGGAGCTGGCCGAGCTTGGACTACCCTTGGTGGTGTGTCTGAACATGGTCGATGAGGCCGAGCACAAGGGGGTGCGGGTAGACGCGGAGCGTCTGTCCGCCCTGCTGGGGGTCCCGGTGGTGGCCACCGTGGCCGTACGCGGGGTGGGTCTGAAGGGACTGCTGGCAGCCATCCCGGCGGCTCGGGCTGCCCGCCCCCCCGCCTACGCCGCCGACGTGGAGGCTGCCCTGTCGGCGTTGACCGAGTCCGCCGCCCCGCTGGCCGACGCGGCCGGCCTGCCCCCCCGCTATGTGGCGATGCGGCTGCTGGCTGGCGATCCGCCGCCGGATGCAGTGGGTCGGCTGGGGATGGCGGATGAAGTGCGCCGCGCCCAGGAGGAACTCAGCCGGGGCCGGGGTGAAGATCCCGCGGTGGTGCTGTCCGGTGAGCGCCATGTGCTGGCCCTGCGCCTGTTCGGACAGGTCGCTCAGGTGGCCCACGCTCGGGTGGGGTGGCGGGAGCGGTTGGATGATGTGCTGATGCACCCGGTGGGCGCGTATCCCCTGCTGGCGCTAGTACTCTTCGGCCTGTTCTGGGTGGTGTTCCAGGTGGGTGGCGTGCTGGAAGGGCTGTTGCTCCCCCCCTTGGAGGGGCTGTCCGCGGCCCTGGGCCAGGCCCTCGGGGGTGGGGTGGCGGCCCAGGTGGTGGTCGGCGCCTTTCAGGGGTTGTGGGCTGGGGTGGCCATCGTGTTGCCCTACCTGGTGCCGTTCCTGTTCTTCCTCGCCTTCTTGGAGGACGTGGGCTACTTGCCCCGAGTGGGCTTCCTGATGGACGGGCTGATGCACCGGATCGGTCTGCACGGTAAGTCGGTCATCCCGTTCCTGCTGGGCTACGGGTGCAGCGTGCCCGCGGTGCTGGCCACCCGCATCCTGGAGGACGAGCGGGACCGGCTGGTCACTGCCGCCCTGGCGGTCATGGTGCCCTGTGCCGGGCGGGCCATCGTGGTGTTTGGCTTGGTGGCCCGCTTCGTGGGTCCGGCGGTCGCCTTCGGGTTGTACGTCATGAATGCGGTGGTCATCGCCTTGGCCGGGTGGGCCGTGAAGAAGTTCCTCCCCGGGCTGGGCCCGGGGTTGATTTTGGAGATCCCTCCCTACCGCCGGCCGAGCTTGTCGACAACGGCGGCCAAGGTATGGCTGCGGCTGCGGGAGTTCACCGTGGTGGCCTGGCCGCTGCTGGTGGTCTCCAGCGCACTGTTGGCGCTGGCCCAGGCGGTGGGATGGACCCAGGCGCTGAACGTGGCCGCGCGTCCCCTCACCTGGCCGTTGGGGCTGCCCGCGGAGACCGGGGTTCCCCTGGCGCTGGGGATCCTTCGCAAGGAGCTGTCCTTGGTGATGCTCACCCGGGCCCTGGGCACTGCCCGCCTTTCTGCAGTGCTCAGCCCCGGGCAGATGGTGGTGTTCACTGGGTTCGTGCTCTTCTACATGCCGTGTCTGGCCACCCTGGCTGCTTTGGGGCGGGAATTGGGGGCCAGGCGGACCGCCCTGGTGTTGTTGGGCACCACCGGCGTCGCGCTGACGGTGGCGGTGGTGCTGCGGGGGTTGGTGGCGCTGTTCTAGCCAGGTTTGCGGGAGCCGGGGCGGGCGCCGGGCACCCCCTGGGCGCACAGCGGGCAAGACTCCGGCGGGTAGGTGGGAAAGGGCAGGTGCAGCAGGGCCTCCAGGGGGAGGCCGCCCGCGGCGTGATCTTCGGTACGGTCGACCAAGGCCAGCGCCCCGCACGCCTCGGCCCCCTGCCTTTCCAGGAGCCGCACCACCTCGCTGGTGGTGAGCCCGGTGGTCACCACGTCCTCCACCACCAACACCCGCTCCCCCCGGGCGAGGGTGAACCCGCGCCGCAGGGTGAGGGCCCCGGACCGGCCCCGTTCGGGGAACAGGAAGGGCCGATCGAGAGACCGGGCCACCTCGTACCCGATGAGGATGCCGCCCAGGGGGGGGGAGATGACCCTGTCCACGCGCCGCCCGGCCGCCTTCCGGGCCAGGGCCTCCCCCAGAGCCTGGGCGTCCCGCGGGTGCTCCAGCACCTTTGCACACTGGATGTAGGTCCCGGAGTGACGGCCTGAGGAGAGGAAGAAATGCCCCTGCAGGATCGCCCCTCGTTGCACGAACAGCTCGTACCACCGGTCGTTCACCCCGTCCCCCCTATCGTCTGCAGGCGCTGGGCCAGGGCGCGAGCCGCCGCTGCGGGATCGGGGGCGAACAGCAGCGATCGGGAGGCGTTCACCCAGGCATGGTCATGTCCGCCCACCTTGGCCAGCAGCGCGGTCAGGTCACCGGCCTGCGCTCCCACCCCGGGGACCAGCCAGGGCAGCTCAGGGGCGCAGTGGTGCAGGCGCCGGGCGGCCTCCGGGCGGGTGGCCCCCACCACCAGGCCCAGCCGCCCCGGGAAGCGGCCGGCCAGCCGGCGGACCAGCTGTGCGACCTGGAGGTACAGAGGCGGCTCCCCGTGGTCCACTAGCGGTTGGGCGGCGGGGTTGGTGGGCAGGGTGAGGACGAACGCTGACAGGCCGGCCGCCAAGAAGGCCGCGGCGGTGGGCATCCCCATGTACGGGCTGATGGTGACCGCGTCCACTCCCAGGGCAGCAGCGGCCCTGGCGTAGGCAGCGGCGGTGGACGAGATGTCCCCGCGCTTGCCGTCCAGCACCATCAGGGTCCGAGGGGCGATTCCGCGGACGCGGGCCACCGTCTTGCGCAGGACGCGCCAGCCAGCACTTCCCCACATTTCGTAGAAGGCGGCGTTGGCCTTGTACGCGTCCGCGAACGGGGCCGTCTGGTCGATTGCCCATTGCAGGAAAGCGCGCACCCCCCGCGGGGTACGGGGAAAGGCCGCCGGCAGCAGCTCCGGATGGGGGTCGAGTCCCACGCACAGCCGCCACCCCCCCGGGTCAAGCCGCCTGGCCGACACTAGAACCCCCCCCGATGAGCGCAGGAGCAGATCTCCCGGAACGAGGCCAGCTTGTGCTCGGCCAGCCAGGTGGACAGCCCGGCCGAAAGCTGGACCGGGAGGGCAGGAGTGGCCATGATTCCCGCCCCGATGCCCACCAGATCCGCCCCGGCCATGGCCATCTCCACAACGGCGCCCAGGTCAGCGACCCCGCCCGTGCCCACGATGAAGGCAGTGGGAAACGCCCGGCGCACCGTGAACACCTTGGCCAGCGCGATGGGAAAGATGGCGGGGCCGGACAGCCCGGCGAAGCTGCGGTGGAACACCGGGACGCCCCGCTGGCGGTCGATCCGCATTCCTTGGATCGCGTTGATCAGGGTGAGGCCGGCTGCCCCAGCCGTCAACGCCGCCCCGGCCACCCGCACCAGGTCCGGGGCTTCGGGGGAGACCTTGGCCAACAGGGGCCGGTGCAGGCGACGGGCGGCTGCCCGCACGAAGGCGGCGGTGGCGTCCGGGTCCCGCCCCGGCATCTCCCCCTCCACGTTGGGACAGGATAGGTTGAGCTCGACCAGGTCGACACCCGCGGCCTCGTCCAGCCGCTCGGCCATCCGGCCCACCTCGTCGGGGCGGGCGGCAGCGATGCTCACGATCCGGAGTGGGGCCAGCCCACGGATGGCCGGGAGCACTTGCTCCAGGAAGGCGTCCAGCCCAGGGTTGGCCAGCCCGATGGAGTTCAGGGCTCCACACGGGGCGTCGGCCAGCCGGGGCGGTGGGTTGCCCGCCTGCGGTTGCGGGGTGATCGTCTTGGTGGTGAGCGCCCCCACGGCTCCCAGGTCGGTCCCCTCGGCCAGCTCCAGCCCGAACCCCGCGGGCCCGGAGGCCAACACCAAGGGGGTAGTGAAGGTCAGCCCGGCCAGGTGGACCCTCAGGTCGGCCACCCCAGCTCCTCCAGGGAGAACAGGGGGCCGTCTCGACACACCCGCTTCGGCCCGGAGCGGGTCATCACCACGCAGCCCTGGCAGGCGCCGATACCACAGCCCATCCGCTGTTCTAGGGCCAGGAACACGCCAGGTCGTCCTCGGAAGGCTGCTGCGGCCGCGGCCAACATCCCCGGTGGCCCGCACACTATCACCCCGCTGTCCGGCGCCCACCGGCGGACCGCCTCGGCCACCGCCGTCTGCCCCCCGTCCTCCTCCACGGTCAGGGGAACGTCGGGCAGGAGCTGGGCCAGCCCGCGCCCTCTGGCCCCCAGGGCGGCCCCGGCCACCCGCTCCGGATGGCGCCGCCAGAAGAAGGCCAGCGGCGCGATCCCACATCCCCCGCCGACCAGCAGGTACCGCCGGTCGGGCGCCAGCCGGTGGGCAAACGGCATCCCGTGGGGCCCGCGAACTTCCAGCTCCTCCCCCAGCTGGAGGTGGGCCAACCGGCTGCGGAGGCGACCTTCGGCCCGGAGGAGCAGGATCAGCTGGCGGCCCTCTACCCCCAGAACGGAAAACGGGCGGGGGAGCAGTGGGTCGGTGCCCTGCCGCAGCATGACGAACTGCCCCGGTTGGGCAGCCGCCAGCGGTGCGCCGGTGGTCAGCTCGATCCGGGCGTAGCCGCCGGCGGTCTGCCGGCCGGTCAGCTGGGCGGGTTGCCAACAAAAAACCGACCCGCTCTGGCGGGTCGGGGCCTCGACTGCTCCTTTCGTCTGCTCCACTTCCCGATGCGCCTCCTCAGGCCATCGGGAGATAAGGATACACCATCTTCGCCGCTGCGATCAACCGTTCGGCCGGCGGCGGTGGGGCGACAGCACGGTGGCCACGGCCAGCCCGCCGGCCGCCACCAGCGCGATGGCGGCTCCCACCGGCAGGTCCAAGGCCCACGACACGGCCAGCCCGCCCAGGGCCGAGCCGCCGCCCAGCGCCGGAGCGAGCACCAGCAGCTTCTTCATGTCGTGTGCCAGCTGGCTGGCGGCCGAGGCGGGCAGCATGAGCAGGGCGTAGATGAGCAGTCCCCCCACCAGCTTCAGCGATACGGCCACTGCGGCGGCGATGAGGAACAGGATGAGCCACAGGTAGCGGCGGGCCGGGATGCCGGCCTCCTCGGCCAGCCGGCGGTCGAGCAGGACGGACAGGATCTCCCGGCGAAACAGGATCATCAATCCCGCGCTCCCCCCCAAGGCCCCTCCCAGCAAGGCCACGTCACGCCAGCCCACCCCGAGCAGGCTGCCCCACAGCAGCGACAGGGCGGGGGAGGCCATGGCCTCCCCCGGAGCCAGGGAGAGAAAGACAAACCCCAGGGCCATGGTCAGCGGGAAGGCCACCCCCAGCACCACCTCGGCGGGCAGCCGGGTGAGCTCGGCCGCCGGCCCCAGCAGGGCCGCCACCGCCAGGGCGAACAGCAGGGACAACACCAGGGGCGGCACGGGCACCAGCAGACCGAGGGCGGCGCCGGCGAACGCGGCGTGGGCCATGGCGAACCCCACTGAGGACAGACGCAACCTGAGGGCGCATACCCCCAACAGCCCACACAGGCTGCCGGAGAGCACGGCGGCCGCCAGGCTGGGGAGGATCAGGCCCCACACGGGAGCGGCAGGCGGGACAGCGCGGCCAGATCGGTGGGGGGAGAGGCGAGCTCGGACAGCCTTCCGCCCCGCACCAGGAATGCGCGGTCGGCTCGAGAAAGCAGTACGTCTTCGTGCAGCACGGCCAGCACGGTCATCTCCTGCTGGCGCAGACGGAGCACGCTGCCGGCCAGGTCTGCCCGCGCGGCGGGGTCGAGGGACGAAAAGGGTTCATCCAGCAGGAGGAGGTTGGCTTCCTTGGCGAACGCTCGGGCCAGCAGGGCCTTGCGCTGCTGCCCCCCCGATAGTCGGCCGATGGGCCAACCGGCCCGATCCGCCAGGCCGAATGCCTCCAGGGCACTCTGGGCGCGCGCCCGGTCCTGGCGGGACAGTCGCTGCCACGGACGGCAGAAGCCGAACCTCCCCATAAGCACGACGTCACGCGTCAGGTAGGGTGTGTCCGGGGGGAAGAACAGATCCTGGGGCAGGTAGGCGGTCCGCCGTCGCACCGCGGCCCCGTCGGTACGCACTTCCCGCCCCGCCACCTGCACGGAGCCTTTTTGGTAGGGCAGAAGCCCGAGGATCACCTCCAGCAGGGTGGTCTTCCCGGCCCCGTTCGGGCCCACCACTACTGCCAAGTCCCCCAGGTCCAAGCGCAACGAGACGTCACGCACCGCCGGGCGGTCGGCACCGGCGTAGGCGGCCCACACTCCCCTCAGCTCGACGGCAGGCTGTCCCACGTGAACAGCTCCTCCTCGGGCGCGGTCAGCGTCCACTCCACCTGGTCCTCGCCGGCTCCCCCCGCCATCAGGGCAGCGATCACCTCGTCCCGCAGGGCGATGCACACCGCCCGCCCCCCGCCGGACAAACGGGCCACCGGGCGTCCCCCCTCCACGACCATGAGGTTGCCCTTGCCCGCGGTGCACCCGGTGGCCACCTGCAGGCCGTCCACCAGACAGGAGATGGGGGGGGTGGTCCCCGTTTCCACCTCGGCTTGGATCCCATGGAATCCCGAACAGCCCAGCAGCCGCAGGGCGAGCAGGCCCATCCGCACCCCGCATGCCAGCAGCGGCCCCCGGTGGCCGTGTAGCCGCACTCCCAACTCCAGGAGCTCCCGCGGGTCGGCGCCCGGGTCGATGCTCAGCCACCTCATGTCAGTCCCCCACCGCGGCGACGGCGGAGAACACCGCGTCGGCGTTGACCCTGAGCATGGCCAGCACATCGCGCGCCCCGGGCAGAGCGCCGGGGAAGTTGGTGAGCACCACGTGCACCGCCCCCAGCTCGTGGGCCAGCCGTGAGCCAAAGGACACTCCGGACTGCAGATTGTCGACCACCAGCGCTGCCTGGGCGGCCCGCCCGGCGTCGACCAGTTCCGCCAGGTCCTTGAGCGACAGGTTCTCCTCCGGCGGGTACGTGATGGCCACCTTCAGCCCCAGCCAGGTTGCGAAGTCAGCCTGCCAGGCCATGACCACTGCCGGCACCTGCCCAAGGCCCAGCTGGCCCGCCCGGGTCAGGATCTGTTCGCCCAACTCGCGCACCCGGTCGGCGAACTCCTCCGCCCGATCGGAGAATTCCTCCGCCCACTGGGGTGCAATCTCGGCCAGGACGTCGCGGATGGTTTCGGCCTTGGCGATCAGCGGCGCCGGGGTGTTCCAGCCGCCGGCGAGCTGCTGCGCCTGCGCGTCGGGGTTCACGTTCGCCAGCAGGCCCTCCAGCCACGGCTCGAACCCGTGGTACAGGATGAGCTCCGCCCGGGCCACTGCCAGCAGGTCACTGGGGCGCAGATCGTAGTGCGCCGGACAGAACCCAGCCGGGATCAAGGTGGTGACCGTCACCCGATCGCCGCCCACCGCCTGGGTGAGGTCGGCCAGGACCGCGCTGGTGGCCACCACCGGCACCGGGGAGTGGCCGGCCGCGGGGAGCGCGACCAGAAGCGGCAAGATCAGCCACAGCATTCTGCGCATGGTACCTCCTTGGTAGCACGATTCTTTGATCCGTGCTACCAAGCATAGCCCCGGCGGGGCGGACTTCAAGTGCGGGGGCCGAACAACGCAGTCCCCAGGCGCACCATGGTAGCCCCTTCCTCGACGGCGATTTCCCAATCTTGGGACATCCCCATGGACAGCACGTCCAGGGGCGCGCCGGGGATGTCTGCGCGGCGCAGCTGGGAGAACAGCGCCCGCAGGGTGCGGAAGTGAGGCCGGACGTCCTCCGGCCGCTGCGGCGCCGGCGGGATGGCCATGAGTCCGCGGACCCGCAGGCGGGGCATGTCAGCGAGCTGGCCGATGAACTGGGGGACTTGCTCTGGGCTGAGCCCCGCCTTCTGCGGCTCGCGGCCCACGTTCACCTGCACCAACACGGGCAGGGTTCGCCCTGCTTCCAGCAGCAGCCGGTCCAGTCGGCGGGCCAGGCGCAGGGAGTCCAGGGTTTGCAGCCAGTCGAACAGCTGTAGGGCCCGCGCCGCCTTGTTGCGCTGCAGGTGCCCGATCATGTGCCAGCTGGCCGCCTCGGGGACGTGAGGCCGTTTGACTTCGGCCTCCTGGACGTAGTTCTCCCCCACGTGCTGGATGCCCGCGGCGATCGCCGCCCGGACCTCATCGGCACTGCGGCCCTTGGTGGCCGCCACCACGGTCACCTCCGGGGGGATCCGCCGCAAAACTGCCGCACAGCGCCGGCCGATGTCCTTGGCGTCCATCCCCGCTATGGTACATGCTCGCCGCGGACCAGCTTGGTCCGGAGCCAGCCCAGGGCGATGTGGTAGAGGAGGAACGGCACGCACCATAGCCCCAGCAGCCGCCGGGGACGCAGGAGGGCCTTCCACAGCCACTCCAGCCCCACCCTCCGCCAGGTGGCTGGGGCACGGGGAATGCGGCCGGACCACACCTCAAACGTCCCCCCCACCCCGATCAGCAGGCCGGCGCCCAGGCTGCGGTGAGCGAGGATCCACTGCTCTTGGCGGGGGAACCCCATGCCCACCAGGAGGAGATCGGGCTGCAGTCGCCGCACCTCCTCCGCCGGGCCCGGGCCGGAGAAGTAGCCGTGATGCTGGCCGACCACCCGGATCCCGGGCAACGCCGCCCGCAGGGTGCGGGCGGCCGCTTCGGCCACCCCTGGGCTCCCCCCCAGCAGGTACACCGTCCACCCCCGGTGGGCCCCGTGGCAGCACAGATCCCAGGCCAGGTCAACCCCGGGGACCCGGGGGAGTGGCCGGCCGCAGGCACGGGCTGCCCATGCCAGTCCGGTCCCGTCACAGGCCACCAGGTCGGATTCGCGGTACACCCTGGTCCGCTGCGGACGGAGCAGGATGTGGGCAGCCGCGCGGGCATCTGGGGTCAGCAGGGTCACCCCCCGCTCCCCCTGGCTCAGCCGGCGCGCCACCTCGGCGACGAAGCCGGGCCGGGACAGAGGGCTGAAGGGGATGCCGAACACTTCGGTGCGCCCTTCCACGACCCGGAGGGGGACTGGCGGACCCAGCAAGGCGTTCCGGAGGTTCATCCCTCCGGTTCGATCACCACCCGCCGCTGGCTGCCTTTGCCCACCGAGTAGGTGTGTACGCCGGGGAACTCGGCCAGAGCCAGGTGGACGACCAGGCGGTCCTCGGCGGTCATGGGCGCCAGACGCACCTTGCGGTGCTCGGCCACCGCCCGTTCCGCCATGGTCAGGGCCTGCTCCACCAACGACTTGCGGTGGGCGGCGCGGCGCCCGTTGAAATCCACCACCACTGGAACGGCCCGCCGCAGGCGGGCCCGCAGGTGAAGCCGCGCGATTCTGCCTAGGTCGCCCCGTAGCTGGGCATCCTGTTCGGAAATGCGGCGGAAGTTCCCCACCAGGTTGACGTACAGACCGTCGCGTTCCGGGGAGATCTCTACTCGGCCCCGTTCCCCCAGCGCATCCAGCAAGCCTTGGAAGAAGCTGTGGGTGGTGTCAATCGTCCTGGCTTCCATCTGATGGGGCCTCGCGGCTCGCCCCTCCCCGACTGGCTGCGCCCTCGCGGGCCATCTCCCAGTCGATGACCAGCTGCTGGCCCATCTGGAAGGCGGTGGTAAGGAAGTAGTAGAGCCACAGCCCGGCCGGGAAGTTCATAAACAAGATGGCCAGGAAGATGGGGAAGATCCAGCCGACCACCTGGGTCCCGCCGGTGGCCTGCTCCGGCATCCGCCGTTGGGTGAGCCACTGCTGGAACAGCATGGCTCCGGTGGTCAGCACCACCAGGATGTAGAAGGGGTCAGGTTGAGACAAGTCGGGGATCCACAAGAAGCCGGGGGAGAGGTGGATCTGCTCTGCCGAGTACAGGATGGCCTGCCACAGCAAGATGAGGATGGGAAGCTGGAGCAGCATGGGCAGGCACCCGCCCAGTGGGTTGACCCGCTCCTTCCTGTACAGCTCGAGCATCTGCTTCTGCAGGGTCTCCCGGTCATCCTTGTACTTCTCTTGCAGCTTCTTGACCTTGGGTTGCAGCCGCTGCATCTTGGCCATGGACCGCAGCTGGTTGCGCATGAGGGGGTAGAGGATCACCCGGGTGACCAGGGTGAACAGGATGATCGCCCAACCGTAGTTGCCGGTGGCCCGGTACAGCCAGCCGAAGAACCGCATCACCATGACCAGAAAGCGGGAGAACAGGTTGAGGTCGGTCAGCTCTCCCAGCCCTGCCTTGTCGAGCAGCAGGTAGCGGTTGCGACCGGCGTACAGCGTCCCCCGCACGGTCGCCTCCCCGGACAAGCTCTGAGCCTCCAACCCGAACACAGGTTGGCCGGCCGTGTTCATGCCCAGGAAGGGGACGAGGCCACTTGCCTCGTCCAGCCGCAGGAAGTAGACCACTTCGCGGTCCACCAGCCCCAGCCCCTCGAAGCGGCTGTACGCGCCGGCCGCCAACGGGCTGGTGTACACCTCTCCGTCGTAGAGGAACAGCAGATCAGGCGCCCCTTTCCCGACAGGGCGGTGGCCCAGGACCAGCCGGACTGCCTCCCCGGCGGCGGCCAGCCTGACCTCCACGTCCAGTGTGTAGTAGGCGTTGGAGTCCACGACGAACGACTTGTCGACGGAGACCGTGTCCGTCTTGTTGGCCAGCTCCACCTTGGCCACGTCGTCGCTCTGTCGGACCACGCTGGCGGTGTAGTCCCTCTGGTCGCGCTTGTCCTCCCCGACCCAGACCTCGAAGGGCAGGCTGACTCCCTCGGCCAGGGCCAGCCCTGAGTCAGCCGCCACCCAGCCGGGCACCGCGTCCACGGCTGCCGCCCGGTAGCTGTAGAAGTGGATGTAGGCGCTCTCCAGCACTCCCCCCCGATCGGCGAACCGGTAGCGGACCAGGCTTCCGGTGAGCTCAATCACTTGGTGGTCCTCGCGGGTCAGCTGTTCAATGGCCAGCGGCTGGGGCGCAGCGGCGGCCGCCGCGGCCAGCGCGGCCAGCGCCAGGCCCACGATTAGGGAAATTCTGCCCATAACGACGCGAACTTTACTGTGTCCAGGCCGTCCCCGCAATTGGTTGTGGCCGGGGGGCCGACGGGTACACTGGGCTGGGCATGTTCACAGGGATTGTCGAGGCCGTGGGCCGGGTCGCGGCGCGAGGGCCGGGCGGTTTGGTGGTCAGTGTCCCCCCGCTTGCGGCCGCGGCGGGCGATAGTGTGGCGGTAAACGGGGTGTGCCTGACCGTGCGTGAGATCCAGGATGGCCACCTGGCGGTGGACCTGTCCAGGGAGACGGAGGCCCGCACCACCCTGGCGGACCTGCGGGCCGGGGATGCCGTCAACGTGGAGCGCGCCGTCCCGGTCGGCGGGCGGCTGGGAGGGCATTTCGTACTCGGGCACGTGGACACGGTGGGCAAGGTGACCCTGCTGGAGCGCCGGGCCGACGAGCGGCTGCTGGAGGTGGCCTTCGACGCCCGGTTCGCCCAATTGGTGGCCGAAAAGGCTGCGGTGGCCGTGGACGGGATCAGCCTGACCCCGTTTTCCGTGTCCGCCGGGACCTTTCGCTGTGCGGTGGTGCCCTACACTTGGGACCACACCAACCTCAGGTTCCAGCGCGTGGGGGGGAGGGTGAACCTGGAGTTCGACGTGCTGGCCAAGTACGTCAACCAGTGGAGGCAGCGGTGAGGTTTGCCAGCGTGGAGGAAGCGGTGGAAGCCATCCGCCAGGGGCGGATGGTGGTGGTGGTGGACGACGAGGACCGGGAGAACGAGGGCGACCTGATCATGGCCGCCGAGCTGGCCACCCCAGAGGCGGTGAACTTCATGGCCCGGGAGGCCCGCGGGCTCATCTGCGTCCCCTTGCCCAAGGCCAGGGCGGAGCAACTGGGACTGCGCCCCATGGTCGATCCCCCGTGCGACCATCACGAGACGGCGTTCACGGTGTCCGTGGACGCTCGAGAGGGGATCACCACCGGCATCTCAGCTCATGACCGGGCGCGCACCGCACGGCTGCTCGCCGACCCGGCTGCGGCTGCCCGCGATCTGGTTCAGCCGGGACACGTGTTTCCGCTGGTGGCCCGGCCGGGGGGGGTCCTCCGGCGCGCCGGGCACACCGAGGCGGCGGTGGACCTGTGCCACCTGGCGGGGCTGTCCCCGGTGGGGGTGATCTGCGAGATTATGAATGAGGACGGCACCATGGCCCGTCTGCCTGATTTGGAGCAGTTCGCGGCCCGCCATGGGCTCCCCATCCTCACCATCGCCCAGCTCATCGCCCACCGGAAGCGCCGGGAGAAGCTGGTGGCCCGGTTGGCGGAGGCGGAGCTCCCCACCCGGTGGGGCCACTTCCGGGTGATCACCTTCAGGGACCTGATCACCGAGCAAGAGCACCTGGGGTTGGTGAAGGGGGAGGTGGCCGGCGAGGAGCCGGTGTTGGTCCGGGTCCACTCCGAGTGTCTCACCGGGGACGCGCTGGGCTCACTGCGCTGCGACTGTGGAGAGCAGCTCCACCGCGCCCTGGAGATGATCGAAGCGGCGGGCCGCGGGGTGCTGCTGTACATGCGGCAGGAGGGACGTGGCATCGGGTTGGCCAACAAGGTGTGTGCCTATCGCCTGCAGGACGAGGGTTTGGATACGGTGGAGGCCAACCTTCACCTCGGCTACCCGCCGGACCTGCGCGACTACGGGATCGGGGCGCAGATCCTCGTCGAGTTGGGGGTGCGGGCCATCCGCCTGCTCACCAACAACCCCAAGAAGGTGGCGGGGCTGTCCGGCTATGGGCTGACCATTGTGGAGGAGGTGCCCATTGAGGCCACACCCAACCCCTACAACCTCCGCTACCTGCGGGCGAAGAAGGAGAAATTAGGCCACCGGCTGAACAACGTGTAAGGAGGATCGGTGCAGACGTACGAGGGAAGGCTTGACGCGAGGGGGCTGCGGGTGGGGGTGGTGGTAGCTCGGTTCAACCATCTGGTGACCCAGGCGCTGCTGGCCGGGGCGCTGGACCGCCTTCGCCGGCTGGGGGCAGCGGAGGAAGACATCCGCGTGGCGTGGGTTCCTGGGGCCTTCGAGCTCCCCCGGGCGGCGCGCGCGCTGGCCGGCGGGGGCAAGGTGGACGGAGTGTTGGCGCTGGCCGCCGTGGTCCGGGGGGGCACGCCCCACTTCGACTACATCGCCGGCGAGCTGGCCAAGGGGCTGGCCAAGTTGAACCTGGAGCTCCCGGTGCCAGTGGCCTTCGGGGTGTTGACCTGTGACACCCAGGATCAGGCCCTGGAGCGGGCAGGGGGCAAGCTGGGCAACAAAGGGGCTCAGGCGGCCGAGGCGCTGGTGGAGCTCGTGCGGCTGGAAGAGGAACTGGCCGGATGAAGCCCCAGACCGTCCGTGGCATGCGGGACATCCTCCCCGGTGAGGCTCCTCGCTGGCAGCGGGTGGAGGAGGAGATCCGCACCGCGTTTGGCCGTTACGGCTACCGGGAGATCCGCACGCCGGTGGTCGAGCTGGCCGAGCTGTTCGCTCGCAGCGTGGGGGAGGCCACCGACGTGGTGCACAAGGAGATGTACGTCTTCCCCGACAAGAAGGGGCAGGCCCTGGCCCTGCGGCCGGAGGCCACCGCCTCGGTGGTCCGGGCCTACATCGAGCACGGGATGTACGCCCAAGGGGACCTGGCCAAGCTGTACTACTTCGGGCCCATGTTCCGCTACGAGAAGCCGCAGAAGGGTCGCTCCCGCCAGTTCCACCAGTACGGGGTGGAGGCGTTGGGGTCCCTGGACCCGGCGCTGGACGTGGAAGTGATCGATTTGGCCGGCGAGCTCATGCAGCGGGTGGGGCTGGACCGGGAAGGCCTGTTTCTGCGGCTGAACTCCATCGGCTGTGCCGACGACCGCGAGGGCTACCGGGAGTCACTGCGGGCTCACTTCGCACCGCAGGAGGAGGCGCTTTGTCCGGCTTGTCGGCGGCGGCTGGAGGAGAACCCGCTGCGGATCCTGGACTGCAAAGAGAGGCGGTGTCAGGCGGCCATCCAGTCCGCGCCCCGGAGCGTGGACTACCTGTGCTCGGCCTGCCGCGAACACTTCGGCCAGGTGACCGCGTACTTGGAGCAGCTCGGCCTGCCCTACGAGTTGGACCATCGGCTGGTCCGGGGACTGGACTACTACACCCGGACTGTGTTCGAGCTGTGCTCCCGTCAGCTGGGGGCCCAGGACGCCCTGCTCGGGGGGGGGCGTTACGACGATTTGGCCGAGCTGCTGGGGGGGCCGCCCACACCGGGGGTGGGGTTCGCCGGGGGGCTGGAGCGGCTGGTCCTGGTGCTGGAGGCCAACCAGAGCGAGGGGGTGGCGTGCCCGGACCTCGACGTCTACGTCCTGCCCATCGGTGGGGAGGAGGAGGTGTGCCGGGCCGCGGTGCGCGTGCTGACCGGCCTGCGGCGGGCCGGCCTGTGGGCGGACATGGAGTACATGGGACGGTCCCTGCGCAAGGGCCTGCAGGTGGCCGGACGGCGAGCCCGCCACGCTCTCCTGGTGGGTCCCGAAGAGGTGGCCGCGGGCCGGGTCACGGCCAAGGAGCTGGCCAGCGGCAGCGAGCGGACCCTCTCCCTGGACACCTTCTCCGATCGGGAAGTCCTACCCGGACAGTTCGCCTGACCGCCGGGCGCAGCCGCCGGCTAGTCCCCTGCCCGGCCGAGGACCTCCTGGTTGTGCTGTCCCAATTCGGGAGGAGGGCGGAGGCTCGGCGGGTGCCCCTGGGGCAGGGGGCAGGCCAGGGTGGGATAGCGGCCGGCGGTGGGGTGGTCCACGTGACAGATGACCCGCCCCATCACGCCGGGGTCGCCGAACACCTCCCCCAGGGTGTTCACCGGGCTGCAGGGCACGCCAGCGGCCAGCAGGTCCTGCAGCCAGTGGGCGCGGGGGCGTGCCCGCAGGACCTCGGACAACGCAGCCACCAGTTCCTCCCGATGTGCCACCCGGGCCGGGTTGGTGGCGAACCGGGGGTCCGAGGCCAGCCGTGGCAGGCCGACCGCCTGGCAGAGTCGCCGAAACTGGGCGTCGGTCCCCACGGCCACCATCAGCAACCCATCTTGGCTGGGGAAGGCCTGATAGGGCACGATCTGGGGATGAGCCGTGCCCAGACGCGGGGGAGCCTGCCCGGTGAACAGGAACGCCTGGCCCACGTTGACCAGGGCGGCAACGGCGCACTCGGCCAACGACAGCTGGATCTCCTGCCCCCGCCCGGTCCGGGTGCGGCACAGCAGGGCGCTCAGGGTGCCGGCCACTGCCGCCCACCCGCACAACACGTCCACGATGGCCACCCCTACCTTGGCTGGCTGGTCCCCGTCACCGGTGATGGCCATCAGCCCGGCCATGGCCTGGATCATGGCGTCGAAGCCCGGCCGGTGGCGATACGGGCCCGGCCCGAACCCGCCCACCGCCAGGTACACCAGGTGAGGGTTGATCGCCTGCAGCCGGGGGTAGTCGACGCCCAGCTCGGTTGCGGTCCGGGGCAGGAAGTTGTGCACCAACACGTCGCTGTCCTTGACCAGCGCGTGCAGGGCCCGCTGCCCGGCTGGGGTGCTCAGGTCGAGGGTGACCCCGTACTTCCCCCGGTTGACCGCCAGGAAGTAGGCGGACTGGCCGCCCACGAACGGCGGGCCCCACCGGCGAGACTCGTCCCCCACCCCCGGCCGTTCCACCTTGATCACCTCGGCCCCCAGGTCCGCCATCCACATGGTGGCCAACGGCCCGGCCAGGATGCGGGACAGGTCCAGCACCCGGATCCCATCCAGGGGTTTCATGGCCTGTGCGGGGGGCGCCCGTCCTCGGCGAAAGACAGCTTGACGGCGCCGTAGGCCCCGTCATAGCCGGGAAGGACGGTCACTGCCCCGGCTCGAACCTGGCGGATGCCCTGCAGGATCCGCGGCGGGGTGCCCCAGGCGAGCTCCTCTTCCGGCAGGTCGAGCAGGATCCTCAGCTCGCTCCCGAAGTGGGTGACCAGGCGGAGGTACTCCTCTCTTACTCCCTTGGTGTCCCGGCCGCGGCCCAACGCTTGAGCGATGATCTCCTCCAGGGGCACCAACGAGCAGTAGGGGATGGCCTGCGGGGGGCGGAAGCCCTGTGGGCGGTCGGCCAGCTCCTCCACGCGGTGCAGCACCCCGCAGGTCACCGGCCGGCCGCAGACCGGGCAGCGCCCGCCCAGCCGGCGCGCCTCCTCAGGGGACAGAACCACGCCGCAGGCCCGATGCCCATCGTAGTGGTACTTGCCCTCCTGGGGGAAGAACTCTATTGTACCCAGGAAACGTCCGGGGTCCCGGTCGGCGATGGCCGACACTAGGGCGGGGAAGCTGACCTCGGGTAGCTGGAAGGCGCAGGCCTCCCGGCCCAGGCGGGCTGGGGAATGAGCGTCGGAGAACGACACCAGACTGAGCCGGTCCAGCGCCGACAGCCGCCAGTTCATGGGCGGATCTGAGGAAAGCCCCGTCTCCAGTGCGAACACCCACGGGGCACCCTCCCCCAACCCCTCCTCCAGGGTGTCGAATCCGGATTTGGCACCGAAGATTGCGTACCAGGGGGTCCAGACGTGAGCCGGGATCACCGCCGCCGCCGGGCTGGCGGCCAAGACGGCGGCGATGAGTTCTTCCCCGGTGGTGCGGAGGGTCGGCCGCCCGTCGGCCGCCAGGTTTCCCAACCGGGCGAGTTCCTGGTTGATGTGGCCGGCTGCCGCAAGGTCAGGGGCCAGGACCAGGAAGTGCACCCGGCGTGACATGCCCCCTTGGCGCCAGACCGCGGCTACCTCAGTTGTGAGGAGGAACAGCGCCCCGTGGTACCGGTAGATCCCATTCCCCAGCGGCACCAGGTTCAGCTTGAGCTGGCTGAACCAGTCGGGGTGGGTGAAATCCCCCGTGCCCAGCAGGTCGATTCCCTTCCACCCGGCCCACTGGGCGAGGTAGGGGAGGTCCATGCGCTGGCTGGTGGCCCGCGAGTAGCGGGAATGGATATGGAGGTCTGCAACTACCCGCATTGCGGGCCAGTATAGCCCAGCTGTCCAGACCCTGGCCAACTCCCCCGGCGCCCGCCCCTTCGGGCAGCGCCCGGCCGGCCCACCGGCCGGCTGCAGTCAGCGCCAGACTTGCCTCTGCCAGCAGCGCCAGGGCGGCAACCAAATTCAGCGCAAGTGCCAGCTCTTCCACGGCGGCCTCCGGTGGACGTGAGTCCGGTGGGGCCAGGTTCACCCTGGCCCCACCCAGTCGTCTGCTGATCTCGCCGATCAGCGCCGACATCCATGCCCGCCGAACCCCGGCCGGTAACCGGTCGCGGTTCGCGGTCCCAGGCCGGGTCCTCTGCCTCCCCAGGAAGGTCGACCCACGGCCGGCCCTCCCAGGCCGGGACGGAGAACCTCCGCCTGCTGGGCGGTGATCCGCCCCGCCGCCAGGGCCGTGTCGACCTCCTGCAGGCGCGCTTGGGTCATGGCCGCCCACAGCTGGTCCACGTCGACCCCCAACTCGGCGGCCACCCGGGTCCAGAACGTCTCTCCCACCGGGGCGCCTGCCTGCTCCTCGGCTGTCCCTTGGGCGAACACCAGCGCGCCCACCAGGGATGCCGCCGCCAGGGCGGCCACCGTCCCGATCGTCAGCCATCTTCCCTTCTTGTTCATAGTCATGCCTTCCTTTCTGCCCCTCATGTCGGCCGGGGGCAGGCTCAGCATGCCCCGCACGCGTGCAGGGATGGTGGATGAGCGGTGGAAGCTACGGGGACGTGCCTGGCGGCACGTGGGGGCACGGCCACCCGGCCGGGCGGGAATGGGGAAGGGTCGAGCAGTGGGGGGGGGCGGCCCGCGGCCCCGGTCAGACCCGCCAGATCCTCCGCCCCAGCCCCCAAGCCGCCAGCAGCAACAGCAATCCGACCGCCAACAGGAGTGAAGAGACGGCCGGCGGAGGGCTCTTGACCAGGAAGCCGATCACCACGCCCACCAACGCCGCTCCTACCCCGAGGAAGAAGCTGTACAGGTACACCCGGGTCTTGCGCATGGTCTGGGTGAGTCTAGCCCCCAGCCTCCCGTTGAGCAAAGGGGGGCACGAGGCGAAAGGACCCCACGTCCACCAAGCCCCGGTCGGTCAGCTTGAGGGCGGGGATGACCGGGAGGGCGAGAAACGACAACGTCATGAACGGGTCGGGGAGCGGACACCCCAGCGCGGCGGCCGCCGCGGTCACCTCTTCCGCCCGGCGGGCCACCTCGGCCAGCGGCCGGTCGGACATCAGCCCGGCGATGGGAAGCGGCAGCTCGGCGAGTATCTCCCCTGCGGCGACCACCACCTGGCCTCCGCCCATGCGGGCCAGCTGCTGGGCCGCTGTACGCATGTCGTCGTCGTTTTCTCCGGCCAGGATTAGGTTGTGAGCGTCGTGGGCCACCGTGGAGCCCAGCGCCCCCCTGCGCAGGCCCAGCCCCTGTACCATGGCCACCCCGGTGTTGCCCGTGCCCCGGTGTCGTTCCACCACCGCCAGCTTGACCAGGTCCCGTGCCGGATCGGCCACCACCTGGCCTCCCTCCAGCCGGGGCTGGACCCAGCGGGCCTCGGTCACCACCTGCCCGGGGATCACCCCGATGGCCCGCACTGGGCCCGCCCCGGCGGGCAGGGACAGGTCCAGCCGGTGGGGATCGACCCGAACGGTCCCGCGGACCCACCCGGCCCGCTGCGGCGCCAGCTCCACCACACACCGTCCTCTGTGGGCGACCCGCCGGCCGGCCACGTACACTTGGTCGACAACCACTCGCTCCACGTCGGAGAGGACGACCAGGTCGGCCTGGTAGCCGGGCGCAATCGCGCCCAGGTTCTCCAGCCCATAGCAGCGGGCGGCGTGCACTGTGGCCGCCGCCAGCACCGTCTCCGGCCGCACTCCCCCGGCAATGGCCTTGCGGACCAGGTCGTCGATGTGGCCCTCGGCCAACAGGGTGCCGGGATGGCGGTCGTCCGTGCACAGGTGCACGAACGGGGCCGAGCGGTCGGTCAGCAGGGGCAGCAGGGCGGCCAGGTTGCGCGCAGTCGTCCCCTCCCGGATCAGCACGTGTAGCCCGGCCGACAGTTTTTCCCTGGCCTCCGCCAGCTCGGTGCACTCGTGGTCGGTGCCGGGGCCCACCAGAGCGTAGGCCCACAGGTCCGCGCCCGTCAGCCCGGGGGCGTGCCCGTCGATCGGCCTGCCCCGGGCCCCGGCCAGCTTCGCCCACACCTGGGGGTCACCCGCCAGCACCCCAGGGTAGTTCATCATCTCCCCCAGTCCCAATACCCGTGGCCAGGTGAGCAGTTCCGCCACCTCCGCTGTGGACAGCTCTGCTCCGGACGTCTCCAGGGGGGTGGCTGGCACACACGAGGGGGCCATGAAGTAGGTGCGCAGGGGGAGGTCCGCAGTGGCCTCCAGGAGGTAGCGCACCCCGGCCAGGCCCAACACGTTGGCGATCTCATGCGGGTCAGCGATCACGCAGGTCGTCCCGCGGGGCAGCACGGCGGCGGCAAACTCCCGCGGCGCCACCTGAGCGCTCTCCAGGTGCACGTGGGCGTCCACGAACCCTGGCACCACCCACGCACCTGCCAGGTCCACCACTTCGGCCGCCTCGGCGGCCGCAAACCCGGTCACCACGCCGCCGGCCACGGCCACGTCCCCGCGGAAGAACTCCCCGGAGAACACGTCCAGGATCCGTCCGTCGCGCAACAGCAGCTCCGCCGGCCGCTCCCCCTTGGCGACCGAGAACACCCTCTCAGTATCGTTCATTACTGCATCACCCACTGATCCTCGCCTGGCAGGGCCCGGCCGAGAGGAGATTACCCGGGCCTGGCCGCTGCCGGCAACGGTTCACTCGGTGCGGCGGACGGCACGGGCGCGTAGTTCGGCCACCGTAGCGCAGTCCAGCTTCTCCTTGAGTCGCTCCAGGTGGGACTCCACTGTCTTGACCGAGATGCCCAGCCGCCCGGCGATTTCCTGGTTTGACAGCCCCGCCCCCACCAGCGCCAGCACCTCCTCTTCCCGGGGAGAGAGGCGGGGCAGGTCGGGAAAAGCCGGCTCCCCCCGGGCACAGGCCCACACCGCAGCCAGCAGGTCGTCGGCGGGTGCGGTCTTGGCCAGGAAGCCGGTGGCCCCCGCCCGGGCCGCCTCCCTCGCCAGCAGGGGGTCGTCGAGGGCGGTGATCACCAGCACGCGGGCCGCTGGGGCCACCCGCCTGAGCTCGCCCACGGCGGCGACTCCCCCGCCGGGCATGGCCAGGTCCCACAGGATCACGTCCGGCGACCGCTGGGCCGCCAGCCGCATGCCCTCCTCTCCCCCGCTGGCTTGTCCCACCACCGTCATCCCCGCCCGTTCCAGCACGCGGGCCAGCCCGGCCCGCACCACCGGATGATCGTCCACCACCAGTACCTTGGTCACGCCAGGGGGATGGAGAAGCGCACGCAGGTCCCCCGCCCCGGGGTTGATTCCAGGGACAGTTCCCCGTTCACCAGGCCGATCCACTCCCGCATCCCGGACAGGCCCAGTCCCTCGGCGGTGCGGCGGGCGTCGAAGCCGCGGCCGTCGTCGGTCACCTCGCCGACCAAGCGATCTCCCCGCCGCTCCAGGCGCACGGAGACCCGGCGGGCTTCCGCGTGCCGCCGGACGTTCTCCAACGCCTCCTGGACGGTGCGGAAGGCGGCGGTCTCCACGTGCTGCGCGAACCTCCCCTTGGGCAGATCGGCCTGGACCTCCAGCTGGGCGGAGGCCGCCAGGCGGTCTGTCAAGTTGCGCAGGGCTGGGCCCAACCCGAGCTCGTCGAGCAGCGGGGGTCGTAGGTCGCGGGCCAGCGATCGCGTTCCCTCCACCGCCTGGGCCAGCAGGCGGTCGGCGTCGTCTGTCTCCTGCGCTGCCAGCGCCCACCGGGCGGCGGCCAGGGCCTGTCCCAGCTCGTCGTGCAGACGACGGGCAATCCGCCGCCGCTCGTCATCTTGGGCGGACAGGAGCCGGGCCGACAGCTTGGACAGCGCCCGCTCCCTCTTCTGGAGGGCTGCCCGCTGCCGTTCGTAGATGGCGGCGAACGCCCGCACGGTGAACGCCAACATCGCGTACAGCCCGATGCCTCCGGCCAGCACGGTGGCCACCACGTAGGGCAGATGTCGGTGAGGGGCACCTGCAGGGTGGAACAGATTCCAGTGGGGGATGATCCCGAAGTACTCGAGGAAGGCCACCGCGGCGTAGCTTCCCACCGCCAGCCCGGTGACCACGTAGCCGGCCCCCTTGGACAAAAAGAAGTTGGCGTACAGCACGGTGAATAGGTAGAACACGACCCCGATCCACTCCACCCCGCCCATCCGGTGGACCAGATAGGCCACCAGCAGGATCTCCAGCGAGAAGAAGACGGCGTGGACCGTGTTGAGGGAGCGCAGGGAGCGCTGCCTGCGGATCAGGACCTGGAAGGGGAGGGTGAGAATCAGCCAGGCGAACGGGACCGAAAACAGGGGGTTCAAGGGGGAGATCTCTGATGAGAGCACCACTGCCAGGGCTACCCCGCAGAACAGGCCCAGCGTCACCCGCCGGACCAGGATGGTCCGCTCGATGATGGCCCGCGTCTCGTCGAGGAGGTTGGCCTGCCCCATAGGATCAATTCTACCGGACCGGGGGTCTCCTCCCTGCCGGCTAGACGGCGCGGCCCAGGACGTTCACCAGCCGATCCAACTGTTCGGGGGAGTGCTCCGAGAACACGGCGATCCGCAGCGCCCCGCCTGGGGGGGCGTCCGAGTAGCCGCCGGGGGCGACGTGTTTGACTAGGATTCCCTCCTGCTCCAGCCTCTGCTGGCACCCTGCCAGGTCCAGATCGGGGGTGGCAGGCAGGGCCACGATGGGCACGGGGGACGAGCCCACCGGGAAGCCCGCTTCGCGCAGTCCGGCCCGTAGGCGAGCGGTGTTGGCCCACAGCCGCTCCCGCATTTCCGGGTGGTCGGCGACCATCCGGAGGCCGGCCGCCGCCGCCGCCGCCGCCGGCACGGGCGGCGGACTGGCGGCCACCGGCACGCGGACGTGGCGGGCGGTCTTCTCCACCAGAGTGGCGGGCCCGGGGATGATCCCGCCGAAGCCGCCGAAGGCCTTGGACAGGGTCCCCGAGAAGTAGACTTGCTCCCCGGTCAGGCCCCAGTGTTCCACACTCCCCCGTCCCCTGGCCCCCACTACCCCCACTCCGTGGGAGTCGTCGACGCACAGTATGGACCCGGGGTAGCGGCCGAGGACCCGATGGTAGTCGGCCAAGGGGGCCATGGCTCCGGTGACCGGGAAGATCCCGTCGGTGATCGCCAGTGGGACCTGCCCGGCCCGCAGATTGTCGGCGATCTTCCGCTCCAGGTCGTCTGCATCCAGGTGGGCGAAGCTGATCACCGGCTTGCCCACCGAGCGGATGGCGTCGAACACGCTGTAGTGAGATACGCGGTCCACGAAGATCACGTCGTAGTCGTCCCGGAGCGCGTGGACCAGGAAGAAGTTGCCCAGGTAGCCGGACACGATGTACTGGGCCGTGCGAGCGGCGAAGAAGGCGGCCGCCCGCCTCTCCACCTCCTGCAGAGGGGGCACGTCCCAGGCGGTGCCCGGCCCCAACCCGTACTGGCGGGCCGCTTGGCAGGCGGCCTCCACCACCTGGGGGTGGCCGTGCAGACAGTAGTAACTGGTCCCGCAGAAGTAGTCGTACTCGCGACCGTCTACCCTCACCCGGGGCCCCAACGGGGATTCCAGCACCCGCGGCCTATGGTCCAACTGCGGCTCCTCTCACGAGACGGTGAACGTCTCTAGCTGGGCGAGGAAGGCCGGGTCGATCTCGGCCCCCAAACCCGGGCCGTCCGGGAGGTCGATCCGTCCCCCCTCCCGGTAGGTGATGCCCCCGACCACCGGGTCGGAGGCGTGCATATCGGCGCTGTCCAGGTCTTGAAATTGGATCACGGGCCGGGCGCTGGCCAGGTGGGCGGCGGCAGTGAGTGCCAGCCGCGTCTCTGACATGCAGCCCACCATGCAGGGGACGCCTGCCGCGTGGGCCACGGCGGCGATCCTCAGCCCCTCGTGGAGCCCGCCGGACTTGGACAGCTTGATGTTGAAGTAATCGCAGGCCTCTGCGGCGATCAGCCGCAGGGCATCCCTGGCACCGAACAGGGACTCGTCGGCCATGATGGGGATGGGCGACGCCCGGCGCACGCGGCGCATCCCCGCCAGGTCCCACGCGGCCACCGGCTGCTCGCAGTACTGCACCTCCATGGGGGCCATCAGCCGGAGGGCGCGTTCGGCCGCTACCTTGTCCCACCCCTGGTTGGCGTCGATGCGGATGGGGAGGTTCGGTCCCACTGCCTCCCTCACCTGGCGCACCCGCTCGGCGTCCTCCTCGGGGGAGGTCCCCACCTTCACCTTGACGGCGGGGAAACCCCGCCGGGCGATCTCGGCCGCCCGAGCGGCCATGGCCGGGGCGGCGTCGATGCCCACGGTGTTGTCGGTGGACAGCTCCCGGGCGGTCCCGCCGAACAACTGGTACAGGGGCAGGCCGGCGACCTTGCCCAGCAAGTCGTAGAGGGCCATGTCGAACGCCGACCGGACGGTGGTGTTGTGGGGGAGGGCAGCGGCCAGCTCACCCAGGCGGCCCTCCACGTCTAGCGGATCCTTGCCGATGAGCAGCTTGGCCAACGTGCGGGCGGCCGCCAGGCAGGTGGCCTGAGTCTCCCCCACGATGGCCGAAAACGGGCTCCCCTCGCCCATTCCCCACGCCCCCGCGTCGGTCTCCAACCTCACGAACAGGTTGTGGGCCACCTCGGTTACCCCCAGGACGATGCGGAAAGGGGCCTTGAGGGGTATGTCAGCCTTGAACACCGTGATCTTGCTCACCACCAACTCCCATCACCTCCAAGTGGTCTCTCGGCCCGTCAGCCTTTCCCCGGCCGCCGCCGAAGGAACATGGGGCCGATGCGGATCCCCGGGCGTCCCCGCTCGTCGCGGGCCCCCAGACTCAGCGTCTCGTCCTCGTATAGCAGGCCGTGCATTTTGTACGTGGCTGGGGCCACCTCCTCCAGGGTATGGCTGTAGAAGTACTCCACCAGGCAGCGGGGGCGGCCACTTTCGTACGAGATATGGGCCACGTTGAAGTCCGGTCCGTACTCGCCGATGTGGGGTGCCAGCTGCGGCGGCGGAGCCTCAGGTGCCGGCTGGGGGATTCGCTCCCAGGTCCCCGCCCGCCAGCGCAGGGTGGGACAGCGTCCGTTGGGGCGGGGCGGGGAGAAAGACACTTCCAAGTGGGGATAGTCAGACCCCGGTCCGAACACCCGGCCGTCGACCAGGAACTCCCACCTGGAACGGGGCTGGATGCGCAAGGGGAGTCCATCGCCCATCAGGTAGAGCTTCCCCTCCTTGGCCACCACCTCGGCCACCTCGGCCGTGGCCCGGTTGCGGTACCAGCCGGGCAGGGCGGCCAGGTGTGCCGGCTCCACCGGCCGCGCGGGTGGCGGCGGCGGGGGAACTTGCCCCTGGCCGGTTGGCGCCAGCAGCAGCCGCAGCGCGTACTGGCCGATGCGGCTGGCCACCACGTTGGTTGCGTCCAGGGTGGAACACACCACCACCCCCACCCGGGCCTCGGGCAGCAGCAAGCACTGGGTGGCGAACCCGTACACTGCTCCCCCGTGGCCCACCGCCCGCCACCCGTCCACCTCCCCCACGGCGAAACCCAGTCCGTAGGTGAGCTTGCCGTGGGCCCCCACCGGCTCCCACATGGCCTGCAGGGTGCTCGGCTGGACGATCCGCCGCCCCTCATCGGTGGAGCCGCCCCGGAGCAGGGCCTGGACGAATGCGGCCATGTCCGGCAGGGTGGCGTAAAGGTTGCCGGCCGGTGCCCCGCCCAGGTCGAACACCGGTGCAGGGAAGTCGCCGGCGAAGCTCCACATACGGGCCGGGGCCAGGTCCCGGGCCGCCTGCGGCGTGAGAGCGAACGCGCTGTCCTTCATCCCCAGCGGGTCCAGCAGGTGCTCGCGCGCGTGGGCGGTGAACTCCTCCCCGGACACCTGCTCCACCACGCGGCCCACCACGGCGAATCCCGCGTTCGAGTAGCGAAACACCCCGGCGACCGGGTCCTCCTTGAGCGGGGCAGCCCGCAGGCTGTCCACGGTGGCCGCCAGCGGGGGCCGGCTGTCGTCCAGATAGTGGCCCACTGCCGGCTCCCGCACCAGCCCGGAGGTGTGGGAGAGGAGTTTCCTCAGGGTGACCCCCGCCTGGGGGTCGTGCGCCACGGCGAAGGGATTGGGGAGGCGGAAGCCCGGGATGTAGGCGGCCACCTCGGCATCCAGCTCCACTCGTCCCTGCTCCGCCAGCCGCATCAGGGCCAGGGCGGTGAACATCTTGGAGCAGGAGCCCACGCGGAATACTGTGCGCTCGCCCAGCCGCTGCTGGGTGGACCCCGCTACGTGGTCCACGTCCCACAGCTCTTCCCCGGCCACCAGGGCATAGGAAATCGATGGGATCTGCTTGTCCTCGATTTCCCGTTCCGCCAGCTCGTTCAGCCTCCTGCTCACTTCACGGTCGTCGATCGGCATGTGCACACCTCGTTCGCGTCCCACATCGCCGGCGGGCTCACAACTTGCGGATGAGCGCCGGAACAGTGCTCAACAGCCCCACCACCTCGAGCCTCCGATAGGCGGCCAGCACGGTATCCCCGAGCAGCTGGATCGTTCTACCGTCCAGCTGCTCCACAAAGGGACACAGGCTGGTGATGTCGGCCATCTCGGTGTCCTTGAGCTCGACGCGCAGGCGGACCGGTGGGTCGACCCGCACCGGATTAGCAATGGATGCCCGCTGGAGCGCCTGGGCGGCCGCGGCCTGGATGGCGGCTTGGGCGACCTGGGGATGTAGGCACTCGGCTGCGGTCTTGCTCACGGGCTGCTTCACCGCTGCGGTGGTCACCCAGTCTCCGATGAAGCTCTCGGCCGCGCGGCAGACAGTGGCGTCCCCGGTGACCAGAACCACCGGCACGCGGAAATGGCCGGCCAGGACCGCGTTCAACTCGACCTCGCCCACCTCTGTCTCCCCCAGCCATACCCGGTTGAAGGCGGCCCCGTACAAGGTATGGTCCAAGATGGCATGGGGGGTTCCCATCCTGGCGTGGTAGCCGACGAACATGGCCACGTCCGCCCCATCCACCCCCTGCATCATCCCCAGGGGTTTGGCGAACCCCGAGATCAGCCGGGCTCGGGGGTGGAGCTGCGCGAGCGGCAGGTTGGCCATCATGTCGTGGGCGTCGTTCACCAACACGTCGTCTGCGCCCCCGTCCAGCGCCCCGCGGACCGCGGCGTTCACGTCCCCGATCATGAGCTCCAGGGCCTGCTTGTAGTCGGGCTCCCGCCGGCTAACCTGTTGCCAGTTGACAATACCGGTGATGCCTTCCATATCAACTGACACGAATACCCTCAACTTAGATCTCACCCTTGATCTCCTAAACTGGCTTCCCGCGCAGCCGGGGGTCAAGTACATCCCGCAGGGCGTCGCCGAGCAGGTTCCAGGCCAGCACGAACAGGAAGATCGCCCCCCCGGGGTAGACGAGTGTGTACCAGAACTCGAACGGGTTGTCCCCCCGGCCGATGATCCAGTTGCGGGCCAGACTGATGAGTTGGCCCCAATCGGCGTAGCCTGGCTCGGTGCCCACGCCGAGGAAGCTCAGGGCGGAGGCAGCCAAAACCATGGAGCCGGTGGCCATGGTCGCCTGGATCAACACCGGGTAGAAGGCGTTGGGCAGGATGTGTTTCCAGATGAGCCTTACGTCCGTGGCCCCCGCGGCGCGGGCGGCCTGTACGTAGTCCATCTCCCGGATGTGGAAGATCTCCGACCGGATCACCCGCGCGTACTCCATCCACCCGAAGGTCACCAGGGCGATCATCATCTGATACAACCCCTTGCCCAGGATGGTGGTGAGCACCATGGCGGCGATCAGGAACGGGAAGGAGAGGAACACGTCCACCAAGCGCATGAGCAGCTCGCCCACCATCCCCCCGTTGAACGCGGCCACCGAACCCACCGCCACCCCCACCAGGGCGGCCACTGCCACCACCCCCAGGCCGATCTTAAACGCCGTTCTGGTCCCCCACACCACGCCGTAGAAGATGTCGAACTGCCCCTGGGTAGTGCCGAACGGGTGCTCCGCCGATGGGGGGCGGGGGGTCTGCCAGAACCCAGAGCGGGGGATCTGGTAGGGACTGGTCTGGTACGGTTCGGGCACCGCGAGCACCGGCGCCAGGCCGGCCAGGGCGATGAACCCCAACAGCAGGACCACTCCGGTCAGCGACAACGGGTTTCTCAGCAGGTAGAGCAGGGTGGCCATCGCCCGGTCACCCCAGCCTCACCCGGGGGTCGAGCAGGGCATACAGCAAGTCCACCACCAGGTTGACCACCACGAGGAGAACGGCGAAGTACAGGGCGAGTCCCAGCACTGCGGGGAAGTTGAGGTTCGATGAGGCGGTGGCGGCAAACCGTCCCAGCCCGTGGTAATCGAAGATGGTCTCCGTGATCACCACCCCCCCCATCAGCTAGGCCACCACGATGCCAGCCAGGGTGGTCACCGGCAGAAGAGCGTTCTGCCTGGCGTGGCGGCGCTGCACAAGCCGCTCGTCCAGCCCCTTGGCCCTGGCAGTGGTGATGTAATCCTGGCGGAGGGTCTCCAGCATGCTGGACCGCATGATCCTCACCATGCTCGCCCAGTTCACGTAGGCCAAGGTGACCACCGGCAACACCAGGTGGCGCAGGGCGTCGGCGAGCACGGCCGGGTTCCCGTTGAGGATCGCGTCCAACACGTTCATTCCCGTGTAGCGGTGGAGCTCCGCTGAGCCGACCTCGAGCAGGGCCCACTGGCTCAAGCGACCGGGCGGGAACCACCTCAGCGACCCGTAAAACACCATCAAGGCCAGGAGTCCGAACACGTAGGTGGGGAATGACCAGCCCAGGATGGTGAACACGCGTACCGAGTGGTCCACGATCCCGTTGTGGTGGGTGGCTGCCTTGCTCCCGAACCACACGGCGCCGAACACCACGGGTACCAGGGCGAACAGCGCCAACTCAGCGGTAGCCGGGAACAGCGCTCCCAGGGCGGCGCCCACTGGCATCCTGGCCGTCTCCGACCACCCAAGGTTGCCCCGGAGAAGGTTGCCCACCCATCGCCCGTACTGAACCAGGAAGGGATCATCGAGTCCGTACTGCTCGATCAGGGTGAGGATGAAGTCCTGGCCCCCCTTCAAGTAGTCGGGGCTGGGAGCGTACAGGGCCAACCGTTGGGTGGGGGTGAGCAACATTTGCATCGAGAAGATCATCAAGGTGAGGGCGAACAGCACCACGGGCATGAACAGCAGCCGGCGTACAATATAAGCCACCATGAGTTGTCTCCGTTCCAGCGGAGCGCCCCGGGGCCGGCGGCCCCGGGACGCCCCGCGAACTCAGCGCTGACTCACTCTTCCTTGGATATCGGGTAGTTATTCCACGCCCCGTAGGTGATGGCGTTGTGGGTGTAGCCCTTGACCCAACCGCGGGCCACCACGTAAGTGTAGTCCTGCCACATGAACAGCGAGGTGGCGTACTCGTAGGCCATCTCCTGGAGCCGGGCGTAGATGGGCTCCCGTTCCGCGGGGTCAACCAGGTTCCAGGCCTCATCCAACAGCGGCTGGAACTCCTCGGTCAGCAGCTGGCGGTACCCTTCACCGGAGAACCCGGCCACCGCCCCGTTGACGTCGAGGTAGTAGGAGGCCGCACCCAACGGCCCCCCCCGGGTCGGAGTAGTCTGGCCCCCAGTTGCAGACCACCAGGGCGGCTCCCGGGTCGGCCCCGCCCCACAGAAGGTCGGCGAACGCTGACCACTGCAGGCCCTGCACCTCCAACCGGAACTTGGGGTTTATCCGGGCCAGGTTCTGCTGGAGTATCTGCAGGGCGGACTGCCACGAGGTGATGCCGGCGATGTAGTAGCCGGTGAGCTTGAACCCCCTCTGCCACAGCTCGCCCCCGTGGGCCCGCTTGAAGTGTTCGGCGGCCTTGTCCAGATCGAGCTCGTAGACCGGGCTATCCTCGTGGTAACCCATGATCCCCTTGACGATTGGGCCGCGGGCCCGGATGGTGCTCCCCAGGTGGATCTGGTCAATGAGGGCCTCGTAGTCCATCGCGTAGCAGAACCCCTTGCGGACGTCGATGTCGGCGAAGAAGTCCGGCGGGACCCCTTCTCCGTCCAGCTCCCCGCTGCCGATCGCCGGACTGTCAGGGCGGACCGGCCACAGGAAGAACACGTTGGTGGTGGACACCATGGGCAGGCCGCGGATCACCTGGATGCCCTCCTTGGCCTCCAGCTCCTCCAGGAATTCCACCGGAGCCGCGACCACGTCGGCGTCCCCGGCCTCCAGTTGCAGCAACCGGGTGGTCCACTCCGGCACGCTGCGCAGCACCACCCGCTCCAGCTTCGCTGGCCCGGCCCAATAACCGGCGAACCGCTTGAGGACAAGTTTCTTCTCCGCCCGGTTCCATTCCTCCACCGCGAATGGGCCGCTGCCGTTCTCCACAGCGAACAGCGGGTCCTCCTCCAAGGCCGGCTTGAAGTAGTCAATCCAGCTGTCGGCCGTGCCCGGCCACGCCCCCTGGGCCACTGCCCACTCCATGTCCAGGATGGATGAGCCGAAGGGGAGGGCCAGGATCCCCAGTGCGGCAGGGAACGGCTTGTCCAGGACGATCTGGACGGTGCCCTCGCCGGCGATGATCTTCTCGGCCAGGGCGTCGTGCACCGCGATCAACGTGACCTCGTCCACAGCGTCCATGGAACCGGCACCGGAGAGGGCCAGGGCCATGGCCTCCACGTCCGGGTACTGGTTGCCGGTGAACATGGCGGTGATGGCGTTGGACATCCACGAATAGCCCAGCAGCATCACTCGCAGCAGTTAGTACTTAACGTCTTGCGGGGTGATCTCCCCGTACCCGGGCACCATGTTGCCCTTCTCCTGGGGTGTCAGACTGTCGAAGGGCTTCCATTGCACCGTGCCCTGGTCGTCGCGTACCCCCACGTAGTGGCAGTAGACGCCCTCGCGAATGGGGAACGTGTAGTAGACCCGACCATCCTCGTCTTGGTGGATGAGCCCGTTGGCCACGGACGGGACCACCGAGGCCAGGGCGGGGACGAACTTGTCGATCTCCTCGCCCTTGAAGTTGAGCAACCGATCGTAGACGTTGAAGGGAGCATAACTACCCGGCGTACTGGTGACGTAGGCGGGGTCCATGGTGCGCACGTCGGACGTCCACAGGTGCACCAAGGTACCCGGGTTCTTCACCGCGCCGGTGACCAGCAGCCCCAGGGCCAGCACACACCACACTGCCAACACCACTCTCTTCGCCGTTCCAATGCCTCCTCACTGCATGTTAGTCTCAGCTGTCATGAGGGATTTGGCGTGTAAGTGGTGATCTCGGCGAAGTGGCACGCCCAAGACACTGAGCGGACTGCAGACTTGCCCGGCCATCACCCCCCGTGCCGTTCGGCCGTCGCCTAACAGTTTTGCTATAAGGCACAATACCGCCCGTCGCTGACCCGGGCAACTCGGCGGTCAGGCGGCGGTCTGCGGGGGCACGAAGCAGTTGCGACAGCGGGCCTCGTAGGCCTCCAGGCCCGCCACCAAGATCTCCGGGCCCGAAGTGGCCGGCGCGCCGTCGACCAGCCGCTGAGTCCGGGTAGCCGCCTGGCCGCAGATCACGCACACGGCCTGCAGCTTGATTACCTCATCCGCCAGGGCCAGTAGTCGGGGCATGGGGCCGAACGGTTGGCCCCGGAAGTTGAGGTCAAGTCCGGCCACCACCACCCGCTTGCCCTGGGCCACCAGCTGCTCGCACAGCCCCGGGAAGGCCGAGGAGAAGAACTGGGCTTCGTCGAAGGCCACTACCTCCGCCCCGTCGATCCGGCCGTCGGCCAAGGCCCACAGGCGCTCCCCCTCGCCGGTCACCGGCAGCCGGAAGGCTGGCAGAGAGCGGCCGTAATGGGTGACCACTTCCTCGTCGGCATACCGGGTGTCCAGGGCCGGTTTGAGCAGGAGGACACGTTTCTTGGCGATCCGTGCCCGCTCCACCCGGCGGAGGAGCTCCTCGGTCTTGCCGGAGAACATGCAACCGGCGATCACTTCCAGCCGCCCGGCCATGGCGGTCATGGTAACTGGGGAGACAGCTCGGCGGCAAGGTCCCTCACCGGCCGGAACAGGAGAGAGGTTGCTGCCTACAGTTGTCAGTTGACGTATACTGTGGCCGTGTAGGAGACACAACAAACCTGTCAAAGGAGGCATGTCGATGGCGGCTGGGCACAATCCGTTTCACATGGCGCAGCAGCAGCTCGACGAGGCGGCGGGGGTCCTCCAGCTGGACCCTGCTGTGCACGAGCTCCTGCGGTGGCCGCTGCGGGAGTTCCACGTGCGTTTCCCGGTCCGCATGGACGACGGGAAGGTGAAGGTGTTTGAGGGGTTCCGGGTCCAGTACAACAACGCCCGCGGGCCGACCAAGGGGGGCATCCGGTTTCACCCCGAGGAGACGTTCGACACCGTGCGGGCGTTGGCCGCCTGGATGACGTGGAAGACGGCGGTGGCCGATCTGCCGTTGGGCGGGGGCAAGGGCGGGGTGGTGTGCAACCCCAAGACGTTGTCCGCCAGGGAGCTGGAGCGCGTGTCCCGGGGGTACATCCGCGCCCTCGGCCACTACCTCGGGCCCGACGTGGACGTGCCCGCCCCGGACGTGTACACCAACCCCCAGGTGATGGCTTGGATGATGGACGAATACGAGCAGCTCATCGGCCGAAGCGTCCCCGGGGTGATCACCGGCAAGCCCCTTCCTCTGGGCGGATCTGCTGGGCGGGGCGATGCCACTGCCCGTGGAGGAATCTACTGCATCCGCGAGGCGGGAAAGGCCCTCGGGCTGGACCTTGCCGGGGCGACGTGCGCGATCCAGGGGTACGGGAACGCCGGCCAGTTTGCCCACAGGCTGGGGGGCGAGGTCCTCGGGCTCAAGGTGGTGGCGGTGTCCGACTCCCAGGGGGGCATCTACAGCCCGGACGGCCTGGACTACGAGCGGGTGCGGGCCCACAAGGAGTCCACCGGGACGGTGGTGGGCTTCCCCGGAAGCCGATCCCTATCCAACGAGGAATTGCTGGAACTTTCCGTCGACGTGCTGATCCCGGCCGCCCTGGAGAACCAGATCGGGGAGTGGAACGCGGCGGCCATCGAGGCCAAAATCGTCGCCGAGCTGGCCAACGGGCCGACGACCCCGGAGGCGGATAGGATCCTGCACGAACGGGGGGTCTACGTGATACCAGACTTCCTGTGCAACGCCGGCGGGGTCACCGTCTCCTACTTCGAGCAGGTCCAGAACGCCTACAACTACTACTGGGACGAGCCCACGGTTCAGCAGCGGCTGGACCAGAAGATGACCCGGGCATTTCACGCCGTACACCGGGCAGCCCAGGACCACGACGTGCACAACCGCATGGGGGCCTACTTGGTGGCCGTGGCCCGGGTGGCGGAGGCGGCGCGGCTGCGCGGTTGGGTGTAAAGGAGTGTGGGGAAGGGGGCGCCCCCCGAGGTGCCCCCTTCCGTTCCGTTGGTCCAGGCACCCGCCGGCTGCTCTACCCGCGGCGGCACTAGCTGGAGATCAGCTGTGCCAGTATCTCCCGTACCTGGCTGAGATCTTGCGCCAGGTGGGCCTGGAACTGGGTGGGGAACAGGGGCTGCATCCACGGCCGGGGGGCAACCAGGATGGCGGCGGCCACCCCCGCCCGTTGGGCCGCCCACAGGTCCAGGTGCGAGTCACCCACCACGCAGGCCTGAGCGGGCGGTACGCCCAGCTGGGCCAGTGGCGCAAGCAGCGCCTCGGGCGCTGGCTTCATGGCCCCGTGGTCCCGGGTGTGGATGAGGTCGAACTTCAGGTGGTGCCGCTGGAGGACCCCCGCCACACTGCGGCGGGAGTTGTTGGTCACCAGCGCGCAACGGATGCCCAGCCGGCGCAAGAAGGCCAGTAGCTCATCGGTCCCGGGCCGCAGCCACCCCTCCGCCACCCCGCGTGCCTCGTGCCGGCGCAGTACCGCCTCCCCTGCCGCCCGCTGGGAGGGAGACAGCTCGGCAAGTTGACTGTAGATAGGTCGCCCGTCGAGCTCCAGGCCCAGCTCGCGGCGCACCTGGCGCCAGTCGACTGGGTTCTCCCAGATGGTGCCGTCCATGTCCAGCAGCACGGCGGAGATGTGCATGCCCCGATGTTACCTGGTGGAGGGCGGGCTCCCATCCTTTGGTGACAACAACAAGCCGTCCGGGGCGCGCACCCCGGACGGCATCATGTCCCCTACGAAGCGAGTTTCTTCTCCTCGCGGTCCAGGTACTGAATGATGGCGTCGACGACCAGGTAGTTGATGGAGCGGTCCTTCTTCTCTGCCAGTTTGCGCAGCCGTTCCATCACCTTGTAACGCTCTGCCTTCTTTTGCGGGATGTAGATGGAGATCTTGTCCAGCGTCTTCCGCTCACCGCTCGCAGGCCTAGGCACGATCACTCCTCCTTCCTATACAGGGTCAGTGTGCACCCCTCACCGATGTTAACCTAAATGCTATAATACAGAGTCCGGGCGGGCCTGTCAATAGATTGGCAGCCAGGCAGGTTAGAAGGTGGCTGCTCACCGCAACCAGAGGTCTTCCATGTGCACACCGGCCATCCCCGGCCGCGCCGGCTCCATCCTGGCCCGTTGACGGTTGCGGCAGGCGGGGAAGTTGTTGTTCGGCTTGACATTCGGTACAAGAGAATCAGTCGGACCCTACTGGGTGGCGCTGCATGACGCCTCGAGGAGTTGACTGCTAGGTTCCTCATGATAAGGGGGTTACCAATGTCCATGGACATCTTGACGTCGGCGGAGCTCGGCCGGCTGGTGGAGGAGCACCCGGGCAGGTGCGTCTCCCTGTACATGCCGGCCATGCGGGCGGGGCGGGAAACGCGTCAGAACCCTATCCGGTTCAAGAACCTGCTGGCCAAGGCGGAAGCTGAGCTGGTGGGGGCCGGCGTGGGGGAAGTGGAGGCAGGCGAGCTGCTGGCCCCGGCCCGGGCTCTCCTCGGGGAGCGGCCCTTCTGGCAGCATCAGGGCGACGGCCTGGCTGCCTTCCTCGCCCCCGGACTGTTCCGCACGTTCCGGCTTCCCCGTCCGCTGACGGAGCTGGTGGTGGTCGGGGATCGCTTCCATGTGAAGCCCTTGCTCCCCCTGGTCAGCGAAGACGGACGTTACTACGTGCTGGCCCTGAGCCAGGACCGGGTGCGGCTGTTCCAGGGTAGCCGGTTCAGCCTGTGCGAGGTGGGACTGGGCGAGGCACCGGCCAGTCTGGAGGAAGCCCTGCGCTGGGATGACCCCGAGGAGCAGCTCCAGTTCCATACGCGCACTGCTGGGCAGGGGGGCAAGAGGCCGGCCATGTTCCACGGACAGGGGGTGGGCACCGACGGGTCTCGCCACAAGGACGATCTGGTGAGATTCTTTCGCCAAGTGGACCGGGGAGTGCAGGCAGTGTTGGGCGGGGAGCGAGTCCCCCTGGTGCTGGCTGGGGTCGACTACCTGCTCCCCTTGTACCGGGAGGCGAGCTCCCACCCTCGGCTGGTCGCCGGGCAGATCGAGGGCAGCCCTCAGCAGCTGGACGAGGATGCCCTGCGCCGTCGGGCCTGGGAGCTGGTGGAGCCGCTGTTTTCGGCCGATCGCCGCCGGGCAGCCGAGGAGTACGGGCGCGCGGTGAGCAGCGGCCAGGCCACCGGCGACCTGGGCGAGGCGGTGGCGGCGGCCTGGCACGGGCGGGTGGAGACGTTGTTCGTCGCCCTGGGGCGGCAGCGGTGGGGGCAGTTCGACCCGCAGACGGGCCGGGTCAGCCTGCATGAGGAGGCACAGGCCGACGACCAAGACTTGTTGGACCTGGCCGCCGTCCGTACCCTGCTCAGCGGGGGGCGGGTGTACGTGGTGGATCCGGAGGAGGTCCCGGGGGGCGGCCCGGTGGCCGCGCTACTCCGCTACTAGGTCGGAGCTGGACTATGAGAGAGCTGAAGCCCGATGTGTCTGTAGACGCGGTGCAGGACGTGGAGGCGGCCCGGGAAGCGGCCGACCGGCTCCGTCGGGCCATCCGCTACCACAACTGGCGCTACTACGTGCTGGACGATCCGGTGATTTCCGACGCCGAATACGACGAACTGGTTGGGGTGTTGCGGGCTCTGGAGGAGAAGTTTCCCCAGCTTCAGTCCCCTGATTCCCCCACCCGGACGGTGGGATTCGAGCCACGAGAGGAGCTGGGAGCGGTACGCCATCCTGTGCCCATGCTCAGCCTGCGGGCAGTCTACGACGAGGCGGAGGTACGCAGGTTCGACGAGACGTGCCGGCGGGAGCTGGCCCGCCCGGCGGTGGAGTACGTGGCCGAGCCCAAGTACGACGGGGTGGCGGTGGAGCTGGTCTACGTCGACGGCCGCCTGGCCGTGGCTGCCACCCGGGGCGACGGCCAGGTGGGCGAGGATGTGACCCCGAACGTCAGAACCCTGCCCGAGGTTCCCCTGGTGTTGTTGGCCGAGGCGGGCCTGCCCCCTCCTTCCCGTTTGGTGGTGCGGGGCGAAGTCTACATGAGGAAGGATGAGTTTCAGACACTGAACCGAAGACGCCAGGAGGCGGGGGAACCTCCGTTTGCCAACCCCCGCAACGCCGCCGCCGGTTCACTGCGGCAGCTGGACCCCCGCGTCACCGCCGGCCGGCCGCTGCACGTGTTCCTGTACTCGGTGGTGGAGGCGGAGGGCCACAGGTTTGACACCCAGTGGCAGGTGCTGGAGTCGCTCCCCCAGTGGGGACTGAAGGTCAACGCCGAGTGGACCAGGCTGTGCGTGGGCGTGGAAGAGGCCCTCCAGTACTACCGCGAGCTGGCCGAGGCACGGGACAGGCTTCCATACGAGATGGACGGGGTGGTGTACAAGGTCAATCGGCTTGCCGACCAGGAGAGATTGGGCTTTCGGGAGCGCGATCCCCGCTGGGCGTTGGCCTACAAGTTCCCCCCGCGCCAGGCCACCACCAAGGTGGTGGACATCCGGGTGCAGGTGGGGCGGACCGGCAAGCTGACCCCGGTGGCCATCCTGGAGCCGGTGCACATCGGCGGGGTGGAGGTCAAGCGGGCGTCCCTGCACAACCAGAGTGAGGTGGAGCGCAAGGACATCCGGGTGGGCGACACTGTGCTGGTGGAACGGGCCGGAGACGTGATCCCCTACTTGGTGAAGGCGATCCCGGAGGCCAGGGATGGTTCACAACGCCCCTTCCGCATGCCGGACCACTGTCCGGTTTGCGGGGGCAAGGTGGTGACCAGCGAGGATAAGAAGTCCACCCGCTGTACGAACATGAACTGCCCCGCCCAGCTGCGGGAGCGGATCATGCACTTCGCCTCCCGCGGGGGGATGGACATCGAGGGTTTGGGGGAGAAGCGCGTCCAGCAGCTGCTCGAAGCCGGGTTGGTGGACCGCATCTCCTCCCTGTACCACCTTCGGAAACAGGACCTGCTGTCCCTGGAGCGGTTCGCCGACAAATCGGCGGAGAACCTCCTTCAGCAACTGGAGGCCTCCAAGCGGCCCACATTGGACCGCTTCCTCTACGCCCTGGGGATCCCGCTGGTGGGCGAACACGTGGCCCGGGTGCTGGCCGCCCGCTTTCCGGACCTCGACCGCCTCAGGGGGGCGTCCAAGGAGGAGTTGATGGAGATCCACGAGATCGGCCCTGAGGTCGCTGACAGCATCGTCACCTTCTTCTCCCAGGAGGAGAACCAGCGGGTGATCCGGGAGCTGCTTGACGCCGGCGTGGAGTTGAGCAATCCCCTGTTCACCGGCCGGGGGCCCCGGCCGCTGGAGGGGGTGACCGTGGTGTTCACCGGCTCGCTGCGCCGGTGGACGCGGGACGAGGCGACGCGGTTGGTGGAACAGTTCGGCGGCCGGGCCGCCACCAGCGTGAGCGGGGAGACGGACTTCGTGGTTGCCGGGCCGGGGGCCGGAGCCAAACTGGCCCGGGCGCGGGAGCTTGGAATTGAGGTGCTGGACGAGGACGATTTCCTGCGCCTCCTGCAGGACAGGGAGGTGAGCGATGCAGGCTGACCACAGGCTGACTCAGGTAGAGGACTACGAGCAGTACATCGGCGGCCAGGCCGTGGAGCGGATCGTGGCCAAGGCGCGCTCCCTGCGGGACCTGCACGTGGCCTACGTGAACTCCACCTACTACGGCGGCGGCGTGGCCGAGCTCCTCTCCTCGCTGACCTTGCTGATGAACAGCGTGGGGATAAAGACCGGCTGGCGGGTGATCCAAGGGTCGCCGGACTTCTTCTCGATCACCAAGAAGATGCACAACGCCCTGCAGGGGGGCCAGATCAACCTCACTGAGCGGAAGATGCGCATCTACGAGGAGGTCATCTACGAGAACGTAATTCGCAACCACCTTACCCACGACCTGGTCATCATCAACGACCCCCAGCCCCTGGCCCTGATCGATCACTACAAGAAGAAAGGGCCATGGATCTGGCGGTGCCACGTGGACCTGACCTCGCCCCACCTCGGGCTGTGGGAGTACCTGACTCAGTTTGTGGAACGGTACGACGCGCTGATCCTGTCCATCCCCGACTACAGGCAGAACGTCAGCACCCCCCAGGTGTTCTTCATGCCGGCCATCGACCCTTTTGCCATCAAAAACAAGGACTTAAGCCACAAGGAGGCCGACGAAAGATTGGCCCGCTACGACATCCCCACCGACCTGCCCCTGGTGGTCCAAATCTCCCGCTTCGACCGGTGGAAGGATCCCGAGGGGGTGATCCAGGCCTTCAAGCTGGCCCGCCGGGAGGTGGACGCCACCTTGGTCCTGTTGGGAAACGTGGCCACCGACGACCCAGAGGGTGAGAGGGTCTACGATTCCCTTCTGGACCAGCGGGAAGAGCGGATCATCATCCTGTCCCGGGAGGACACCGCGCTGGTCAACGCCCTGCAGCGTAGGGCGGCGTTGGTCTTGCAGAAATCGCTCCGCGAGGGGTTCGGGCTCACCGTGGCCGAAGCCATGTGGAAGGGGACCCCGGTCATTGGGGGAAACGTAGGGGGGATCAGGTACCAGATCCAGGACGGCGTAAACGGGTTCCTGGTGGACTCGGTGGAGCAGGCGGCCGCCCGTATCGTCCAGCTCCTCCGCGACCCGCAGCTGCGGGACCGGATGGGGCGCGCCGCCCGGGAGTCGGTCCGGGAGCACTTCCTGCTCACCCGCTATCTCGAGCAGTATCTGGACCTGTTCAGAGCGTTCGAGACCGTGTACCGGCTGCGGGCTGACCGGTTGGGCCATGGGCCCTGAGGGAGACGTATACATCGGCACCTCGGGCTGGCACTATCCCCACTGGCGGGGTCCGTTCTACCCGGATGAACTGGCCGACGCGGACATGTTCTCCTACTACGCTCGCCGCTTCCGGACAGTGGAGGTGAACAACACCTTTTATCAGCTGCCAGGCGAGCCGACCCTGCGAGCGTGGCGCCGGGCCGCCCCGCCGGGGTTCGTGTTTGCCGTCAAGGCCAGCCGCTTCATCACGCACATGAAGAAGCTCACCGATCCCTCCCGCACGCTCCCCCCGTTCTTGGCCCGGGTGGGGCTTCTGGGGCCGCGCCTGGGGCCGATCCTGTTTCAGCTCCCCCCGCGCTGGAGATGCAATCCCCGGCGGCTCGCGGAGTTCCTGGCCGCCCTTCCCCCAGAGCAGCGCTGCGCATTCGAGTTCCGCGATCCCAGCTGGTACCGTCCGGAGACCTACCGGGCGCTGGCGGCCCACAGGGCGGCCTTCTGCATCTATCACCTGGCCGGCCACCTGTCTCCCAAGGAGGTCACCGCCGACTTCGCCTACATCCGCCTGCACGGCCCGGGCGGTGCCTATCAGGGCCAGTACGATCAGGCCACGTTGGCCGGCTGGGCCGGCGCCATCTCCGCCTGGCGGCGGCAGGGCAGGGACGTCTACTGCTACTTCGACAACGACCAACGGGGTTACGCCCCCCAGGACGCCGCCCGGCTGAGCGAGATGGTCTGCTCGTAGCTGGCGTTTGGTATCATATCAGCGGATGTCGAGGGTTGGAACGTCAATCGCCACTAGAGAGCTCATGCGGGGGTGACCGGGTGAGCCAGGTGTTGAGTAGGACGCCAGTTGGGGGGGCAGGGCCGTGAGCGGGGGGCGGTGGGCCGACAGGTGGACCCTGCTCGTCTACCTGCCCGTGGTCGCCTTGGTGGTGGTCGGCCTGTTCTTCGTGGCTCGCCGGGTCATCGACCGGCCGTGGACCGCCCGCACCTGGGCCGGGGCGGCGGTGGTCGGGGACGTGGTGTACGTGGTGGGGGGGCAGGACCCTCGCCGGGGGATGCTTGACGAGATCTTGGCCGTTGACCTGGGGCGGCGCGGCCAGCGGGTGGTGGGCCGGCTCCCGTTTCCCGCCTGCGGGCTGGCCTGCGTTTCCTCTGGGGGGAGGGTGTACTCCTTGGGCGGCTACGATGGGGAGAATCACCGCGGGGAAGTGCTCTGCTTCAACCCGGTCACCCGGGAGACACGGGTGGTGGCCGCCCTGCCCACCCCGCGAGCCTACGGGGCGGCCGCTTGCTGGGAAGGTCGGCTGTACTACCTCGGCGGTTGGGACGGGAAGGGGAGGCTGGACGAGGTGGTGGAGATAGAACCGGAGTCTGGACGGGCCAGTGTGATCGGGCGACTTCCCTCGCCCCGGGAGTTCCTCGCCGCCAGCGCGGTCCAGGGACTGTTGTTTGCCGTCGGGGGGGAGGAAAGCGGCGGCCGGTTGGTGGACGAGGTGGTGGCCATCTCCCCCCACACGGGCGAGGTGGTCGGCATAGCTCATCTTCCCTCCCCGCGGGCGCGGGTGGCGGTGGCGGCCGCCGGTGGCTACCTGTTTTGCCTGGGGGGGCGTGCTGGGGGGCCGGTGGCCGACATCGTCCGCCTTCGGCCCACCCCGGCGGATATGGACGTCCGGCTGGTGGGGCAGCTGCCCCAGCCGGTGGCCGATCGGGCCGCGGTGGCGGCCGGGGGGCACATCTACCTGGTGGGCGGACAGGATCAACAGCTCGAACGCCAGCTGGCCGTGTGGGAGATTGACCCGGAGACGCTTGCCACCAGGCGCCTTGAGTTGCGGGGCAGGTGGCTTCCCTGGTGAGTGCCCTGCGCGGCGAGCTTCGGCGGGCACTGGAGCGGGCAACGGGAATCGAACCCGTGGCCTTCAGCTTGGGAAGCTGACGCTCTACCGACTGAGCTATGCCCGCTTTCCCTCTGATTATACCGGTCTTCCCCTGGGCGAGCTAGGCCAGCAGGGGCTCCAGGGCGGGCATTTGTTTGCCCCGCAGGAAGGCGAGCGTCGCCCCGCCCCCAGTGGACAGGTGGTCGAACTGGTCTTCCAGGCCCAGCTTCACCACTGCCTCCCCGGTCTCGCCTCCCCCCACCACGGTGAACGCAGGGGAGGCGGCCAGGGCGCGGGCCATGGCGCTGGTCCCGGCGGCGAACGGGGCGTACTCGAACGCCCCCATGGGGCCGGCCCAGACTACGGTGCCCGCACCGCGCACCTTCTCCGAGAACGTGCGCACCGTCTCCGGCCCGATGTCCAACCCCATCCACCCGGCGGGGATACGCCCGCTCTCCACCACCTGGGTTTGGGCACCGGCCGACAGCTCCGCGGCCACCACAGCGTCTGTGGGCAGGTCGAGGGAAACCCCATGTTCGCGGGCCCGCCCGGCCAACTCGGCGACCGTGTCCAGCAACTTCTCGTCCACCACCGAATCCCCCACCTGCTGGCCCTGCGCGCGGAGGAAGGTGAACGCTACCCCGCCGCCGATCAGAAAGCCGTCCACCTTGTCCAGCAGGTCAGCCAGCACGCCCAGCTTGTCCTTGGCCTTCTTCCCGCCCACCAGCAGGAGGTAGGGCCGGCGGGGCCGGTCCACGACCTCAGTCAGCACTTCCACCTCTCGGGCCAACAGCAGGCCGGCGTAGGCCGGCAAGTGGTCGGCCACGCCGGCCGTGGAGGCGTGTGCCCGGTGGGCGGCTCCGAAGGCGTCGTTCACATACAGCTCGAACGGGTCGGCCAGCTGGCGGGCGAACTGGTCGTCGTTTTGCTCTTCACCGGGGTGGAAGCGGAGGTTCTCCAGCAACACGATCTCCCCGTCCTCCATCCGGTCTACCCTACTGGCCACCTCATCGCCCACGCAGTCGGGGAGCAGCGGGACCTCCCTGTCCAGGAGCTCGCCGAGTCGGGCGGCCACCGGGGCGAGCCCCAGCTCGGCCACCGGCTTGCCCTGCGGGCGCCCCAAGTGGGCGCAGACACCCACCCGGGCCCCGTGGGCCGATAGCCACTTCAACGTGGGGAGGGTGGCGCGGATGCGGAAGTCGTCCTTCACCTGGCCTCCGGCCAGGGGCACGTTGAAGTCCGCCCGCACCAGTACTCTGCAGCCCCGCACCTGGGCGTCTCGGATGGTCTTCAGCTTCACATGCATCACCCAGGCGGCATTCTAGTTACCCGGTCTGCTATCCACAACCAGGTTATCATTGGCCGATGCCCACACAGGTGTGGCCTGTGCTGCTCGTGGCCTTGCTGGGGGTGGTGGCCGCGACCGTCATCCCTTGGCTGGCCGCTGTGGACCCCACTCGGCCCGAGGTGATGTTGGCGGAGATGATCCGCAGGTTGGAACGGGCCCAAGATATCGAGGCCCACCTCACCCTGGTGGGACGGGCCGGGCCGGCGGTGTCGGCACAGCTGCAGTATCTCAACTTCCTGGGAGACACTGCAGCGCGGGTTTACTTCATCAGCCCCCCGGAGTTGCGGGGGGAGATCTTCACCCTGCACGGGGGGGCGCTGGTCCACTATCGGCCCGGAGAGGGCCGGGAAGGGGTCATCATTCGGTGGACGTTGTCCCAGGCACAACAGCCCATCTTGGACTTGCGGAGGCTGCTGGGGTCGCTGGGTTTGGAGGGATTTCGGGTGACCGCGGGACGAGAGGAACTCGGCCAGGGCTGGTCCGCGCTGCGGGCGGCCCTGCCCGCCCTGACCCTGCCGGGGCTGGTGGCCGACCAGACTCCGTTTCTCAGTGTCCTGACTGTCCCTTCCTTTCTCGCGGCCGAACCGGGGGGCCAGGGGGCAGCGTTTCGGGAAACGGTCGACCCGGCAGGCTGGCCGTCAGCAGCAGAGCCGACGGTCCTTCCGCCCCCTTTGGAGGGTCCGATGCGATTGGAGGTCAGCGGTTCCCTGCCGGCCTTTCCCGAGTTCCGCCGGGCAGTGGCCTGGCTGGATGGCGACGAGGAGTTTCCCCACCGAGTTGCCCTGTTTGGGGTTAGGGGTACGGACGAGCAGCTGTTGATCAGCGTGGCCATCGACAGGATGCAGTTCGATCAGGGGCTGTCCCTGCGGGGCATCCTGTCGTTGCCCCCGGCCAGGCGCACGCTCTGGCAGTAGTTACTGGGACTCGGCGCGGCGGCGGAATTCGGAGAGGCGCAGCTGGCGATCCACGAAGTCGTGGAAGTCCTCCTCCTCGGCGAACGGTGACTCGATGGCCGACTGCTCGAACACCTCGTCGGCGATGTAGATTGGGGTGCGGGTGCGGAGGGCCAGCGCGACCGAGTCCGAGGGCCGGGCGTCGACCTCCCGCAGGTCCCCGCTGGCGCAGCGGATGTACAACGTGGCGTAAAACATACCCTCCCGCAGCCCGGTGATGACCACCCGCTCCAGGTTGCCCCCCAGGGCCTCCAGGAGTCGCTTCATCAGGTCATGGGAGAGAGGGCGGGGGAAGGGCTGTTTCTGGAGCTCCAGGGCGATTGACATGGCCTCGGCCTCGCCAATCCAGATTGGCATGGCTTTCGTGGAGTTACGGTCCTTCAGCAGGATGACCGGGGAGTTGTTCATGGGGTCCATGAGCAAGGCCTTCACTTCCGCTTCCCTCACGTCTATTCCTCCCTCTACGTGGCCATCCGCCTGATCGCCGCCCCATTATAGTCTCCCGGGTGGGAGAGACAATGATCCCCGTTACATTCGAGCTATAATGGGTTCTTGATGTGCGGCATCATGGGGTATGCGGGGGGGCAGTCGGCCCAGCGGGTGATCTTGGACGGCCTCGCCCGCCTTGAGTACCGCGGCTACGACTCCGCCGGGCTGGCGGTATTGAACGGCGGGCAGCTTCGCCTGGCCCGCCAGGTGGGCAAGATTGCCGAGCTCTGCCAGCGGCTGGAGGCATCCCCGCTGCCGGGCACGACCGGCATCGGCCACACGCGGTGGGCGACCCACGGACTGCCCACCGAAGAGAACGCTCATCCTCACGTCGACTGCGGTCGGAAGATCGCCCTGGTTCACAACGGCATCATCGAGAACTACCGAACCTTGCGGGACCGGTTGGTCGCCGCGGGCCACCGGTTCACCTCGCAGACGGACACCGAGGTGTTGGTCCACTTGGTGGAGGATCACTATCGAGGGGAGCTGGTGGCCGCGGTTCGGGCGGCGCTGTCGGAAGTGCGGGGGGCGTTCGCGGTGGCCGTGCTCCACGCCGACCACCCGCAGGAGGTGGTGGCCGCCCGGATGGGCAGCCCGCTGGTGGTGGCCACCGCAGACGGGGAGGCGTTCTTGGCCTCTGACGCCCCGGCGTTGCTGCCGCATACCCGTGATTTCTATTTCTTACTGGACGGAGAAGTGGTGCGGTTGCGCCCCGGCCAGGCCGAGCTGTGGGATGCGGACGGCCGCCCCAAGCAGGCGGAGTTCCGCCGGGTTCCCTGGGATCCTCTCACCGCAGAGAAGCGGGGCTTCCGCCACTTCATGGAGAAGGAGATCCACGAGCAGCCCGAGGCGGTGGCCGACACCCTGCGCGGCCAGCTGTGGGCCCCCTGGGAGGGGGCCATCACGGACGATCGGCTGCAGGAAATCGATCACGTGTACCTAATCGCCTGCGGGACGTCGTATCACGCGGCGCTGGCCGCCGAGTATCTGTGGGAGCCTCTGCTGGGGATACCGGTGGAGGCGGAGATCGCCTCCGAGTTCCGTTACAAGGGGCCCGCGGTGGGGCCGCGCAGCTTGGTGGTGGCAGTCTCCCAGTCGGGGGAGACGGTGGACACCCTGATGGCGGTCCGGGAGGCGCTGGTCCGCGGCGCCCCGGCGCTGGCGGTGGCCAACGTAGTGGGCTCGGCCATCACCCGTGAGGCGGACGGGGTGGTCTACACTCGGGCAGGGCTGGAGATCGGGGTGGCCGCCTCCAAGACGTTCACCACCCAGTTGGCCGCCTTGGCCCTGCTGGGGCTGCAGCTGGCCAATGCGCGGGGGTCACTGTCCGGGGACGCGCTGGCCGGCGAGTTCGACCGCCTGTCCCGCGCCCCCAGCCTGGTGGGGCGGGCGCTGCAGGTGGAGGGGGCGGTGGAGGAGTTGGCCGAGCGCTACTACCAAAAGCCGCATTTCCTGTACTTGGCGCGGGGGCTGCTTTTCCCGCTGGCCCTGGAAGGCGCACTAAAACTGAAGGAGATATCATATATTCATGCCGAGGGTTACCCGGCGGGGGAGATGAAACACGGTCCCATCGCGCTCATTGACGAGGGGATGCCCGTGGTGGTGCTGATCTCCCGGGAGGGGATGTGGGAGAAGACCCTGGGCAACATGGAGGAGGTGCGGGCGCGGCGGGGCATTCTGATCGTGTTCTCCGACCATGGCGATCAGGAGGTGGAACAGCTGGCCGATCACTTGGTGCTCGTTCCCCCCTCCCCCCGCCCCGTGGTCCCCCTGGTATTCGCTCCTCCGCTGCAGCTCCTCGCCTACCACGTGGCCCGGCTGCGCGGCACCGACGTGGACCAGCCCCGCAACCTGGCCAAGACGGTGACCGTGGAGTAGGTCGGGCAGTCAGCCCTGGCCGGCCAGCGCGTTCACCTTGTCCAGCAGGCCGGGGCAGATGGTCCGCAACAGCCGGCTGTGGGGGACGGCGCGGAGGAAAAAGTGTAGTGGCCCCGCGGTAAGGGCCTCCCCCAGGGCTCCATCGCCGGCGCTGGCCACCAGTTCCGCGGCCAACTGAGCCCCCAGCCAGTAGAAGGGCCCGTTGGACCGCAGTCCTTCGTTGATCAGGCTCTCAGCGGCCTCCAGGTCGCCCTGCTCGTACAGGGCCTGGTAGCACTGCTGTAGCAGGGTGGCCCCGTGCCGGGCGCTGGCTGCCTGGTCCTGGGGAGGGTGTGGGGGGGCCACGAAGGTGGCCGTACCCTCCAGGAAGATGTAGGCCAACGCTTCGTATAGTTTGCGGTCGGCGGCGTCGGCAAGCGGCCACTGGACCAGGACGGCGAACCCGTCCCCCCCGCCTCCGGGGTGCCGGGGACACACCTGCAGCTGGAGCCGGTGGAAGAGCTCGTGGGACAAGCTGGTGAACAGCTGTTGGTAGTTGTCCTTGAAGTGCTCGAGGTTCACCCCGCAGGTGCGTAGGGTGGCCCACCCAGCGATTCCCCAGCCCACGGTGAACGTGATCCGGTCTCGGAAAGCTGTTCCGGCGGGGGCATAGCGGGCGAGAGGCGCCAGGACGTGGGCGGCTACCTCATCTGCCCGGCCTGCCAGCTCGTCGGCCAGCGCCGCGAACTGGCGACGGTGGAGAAACACGTCCGCCAGATCAAACAGGTTCTGCGGATTGAGCCATTTCCAGATCATGTCCAGCGGCGCCCGGCTGGCGGCGTGGAGAAGCAGGTGGGCCAGGCTGTCCTCGTCTACCAGCGGCTCGGGGATGAACCCCAAGTTGCGCCGGTGGGCCATCATCTCGCGGAAGGCCGGGAGGCGGGCCACCCGCCGGGCGTCCTCCAGCCCGGCTGCCCCCTCCTCCATCAGCCCCACGGTGGCTCGAATCGCGGTCAGATCGAGCTCCACCCCCCAGTCCGGGGGCAACTGTGTCCGGGCGGGAGGGAGCGACTGGCCCCGGAATTCCAGCGGGTAACCGGGGTCGACGCGGGCCACGGCCTCCAGATTCAACCTCCGTACCTGGGCCAACTCTTGAGCTGCCCGCAGCAGCGAACCCACGTCGCGGGGAACGGGGAGGTCAGCTCCGGTCAGCTGGTCGGGGAGCATACCGCAAAAGCCTGCCCCCCACGCCTCTTGGCGCTCCTGGTACGCGGTCAGCTCCAGCAGCTGACCAGGGTCCTCCAAGCGGGCCATCTCCCCGAGCAGGGTCTGCAGATCATCCAGGCAGATCAGTCCCTTCAGGGCGGACACATCGGCGCACGTCCCCTCGGCGGCCGCCGCCAGCTCCCCCCACGTGCGCGTATCCAGCAGGGGGGAGGCGACTTCTCGTAGGGGTTGAGGTCCAGGCGGCACGGCTTCTGTCACCTTGGGTTGGGGTAAGGGCGTCAGCGGCGGGTCTTGCCCTTGTCGGCCACCGCCGACCACCAGTTGAGGATTGGGCTGGCCACATACATGGACGAGTAGGTCCCGACCACCACTCCGATGAGCAGGGCCAACGCGAACCCCCGCAACACCGGCCCGCCCAGGATGAACAGGATCACTACCGGAATGAAGGTGGTGAGGGACGTGTTAATGGTGCGGATCAGAGATTGGTTGAGGGAGCGGTTTATGACCTCCGTCACTGGGGCCTTCTTGGTGAGCTTCAAGTTCTCCCGCACCCGGTCGAAGATGACGATGGTGTCGTTGAGTGAGTAACCCACAATGGTCAGAAAGGCAGCGATCACCGGCAGGTTGATCTCCACCTGGAGAAGGGAGAAGACGCCCACCGCGATGAGCACGTCGTGGACCAGCGCCGCGATGGCCCCCACCGCGTAGCGCAGGCGAAACCGCCAAGAGATATAGACAAGCAAGGCCCCCAGCGCGATGAGGACCGCCTGCCAGGCCCGGCTGACCATCTCCCGCGACACTTGGGCTCCGATGGACACCCGCGACACCTCCCGGGCCAGCGGGTGGTCGGACAGCGTCTGCTCGATGGTTTCCACCAGTTCCTGATTGGCCTCCACATCCAGTGGGGTGGTGATGACCTTGCCCTCGCCCCCGGCGGTGTCTTGGATTCGGCTCCCCCCGAGGTCGACACCCTCGGCGGGGATCGTCCGCAGCAGGTCGCGGATCTCTTGGGTGGGCACCGGCTGGGTGAACACCACGGTGAACTGAGTGCCCCCGGTGAAGTCCACGCCCGCCCGCAGCCCGACAAACACCATAGCCAGGATGCTCAGCACCACCAGGGCCAACGAGAGGGGTGCGAAGAACTTCCACTTGCCCAGGAAGTCGAACTGGGTCATTGGGACTATCCCTTACGAGGGCGTGATGCGCCGGGCCATCCGGCCCTTCAGCCGGGCGGCCCGCCTGGGGTGGATGGTGCGGTGGGCAGCGGCCTTGTCCACAGCCTTCTGAAACTGGGAGAAGGCTTGTTCGGCCTCCTGTGACTTTCCAGCTTCCACCAGCTTGTGGATCTCACGCCGCCAGTGACGCACAGCCGCCTTGCGGAGATCGTTGCGTTGACGGCGACGTATGCTTTGGCGAAGCCTGCGCTTTGCTGACCGCGTGTTGGGAATGGCTTATCCCCTCCTCCTGTCGGGAAATCCGGGGCCGATCATAGCTCCTTCCCCCCTGAACCGCAACCTCGGAAAAACTTCCCCTTCCCCTCGTGGCTGGCTGGGGCTAAGGTAGTGGGGGTTGCACCGGACCGACTGGGATTGGAAGGGGGGGTTATGATCCAATCTGTACGCAAGCGAGACGGCCGCATCGTTCCCTTTGACTCGCAGCGCATTGCCTGTGCGGTCCAGAAGGCCTTGGCCGAGGTGGGCAAGGGGGACCCCCAGCTGGCCGAGGATCTGGCCGGGAAGGTCGTCCGCGTGCTGGAGGAGCGGTTTGGCCCCTTGTTCGGCCCGCCCCACGTGGAGGAAGTCCAGGACGTAGTCGAGGAAGTCCTCATGGGGGCAGGTCTCGCCGAGGCCGCCCGGGCCTACATCCTCTACCGGCACCAGCACCGCCAGCTGCGGGAGCTGCGCGGACTGGTGGACCCGAAAATCGTCGAGCAGTACTTGGCAGAGGCGGACTGGCGGGTAAGGGAGAACTCCAACATGACCTACTCCCTGCAGGGGCTCAACGTATTCCTCACCGAGAAGATCATCGGCCGCTATTGGCTGTCTCGCATCTATCCATCTCACATCCGCAAGGGCCACGAGGAGGGCGACTTCCACCTCCACGATCTGGGCACCCTCGGCCCCTACTGTGTGGGCTGGGACCTGCAGGATCTCTTGCAGGTGGGCTTCCGGGGGGTGCGGGGGAAGATCGAGTCCGCACCGGCGAAGCACTTCCGGGTGGCCCTGTTGCAGGCGGCCAACTTCCTGTACACCCTGCAGGGGGAGGCCGCGGGGGCGCAGGCATTTTCCGGGGTGGACACCCTGCTGGCCCCGTTCATCGCGTACGACGAGCTGTCCTACGGGCAGGTCAAGCAGGCCCTGCAGGAGTTCATGTTCAACTTGAACGTGCCCACCCGGGTCGGCTTTCAGACTCCGTTCACCAACGTGACGTTGGATTTGCAGGTCCCGCAGCACATGGCGGACCTGCCAGCCATGGTGGGGGGGCGGCCGCAGGGGGCGACCTACGCGGAGTTTCAGCGGGAGATGAACCTGTTCAACCGGGCGTTTGCCGAGGTCATGGCCGAGGGAGACGCGCGCGGCCGCGTGTTCACCTTCCCCATCCCCACCTACAACATCACTGAGTCGTTCGACTGGGACAATCCCGATCTCGAAGCCGTGTGGACGATGACCTCCCGGTACGGGATCCCCTACTTCGCCAACTTCGTGGGGGCGGAGATGCGGCCGGAGGACGCCCGCTCCATGTGCTGCCGCCTGCGGCTGGACGTGCGCGAGCTCAGGCGGCGCGGCGGCGGCCTGTTCGGCTCCAATCCCCTTACCGGCTCCATCGGGGTGGTCACCCTCAACCTCCCCCGCCTCGGCCACTTGGCGCGGGGTGAGGACGAGTTCTTCGAGCGGCTGCGCGACCTCATGCAGTTGGCCGGGCGGTCCCTGATCATCAAGCGAAAGGTATTGGAGCGGCTCACCGAGCAGGGTTTGTACCCGTATTCGCGGTTCTACCTGCGGGGGGTGAAGGAACAGTTCGGCGAGTACTGGGCGAACCACTTCTCCACCATCGGAACCATCGGCATGAACGAGGCCTGCCTGAACCTGTTGGGGTGCAGCATCGCTGATCCGGAAGGGCTGGCCTTCGCCACCCGGGTCCTGGATTTCATGCGCCAAGTGCTGGTCGACTTCCAGGAGGCCACTGGGCAGTTATGGAACTTGGAGGCCACCCCGGCTGAGGGCACGGCCTACCGGTTGGCGTTGCTTGACAAACAGCGGCATCCGGCCATTCGGGTGGCCAACGAGGCCGACGTGCAGGACGGGGGGACCGCGCCCTACTACACGAACTCTTCCCACCTGCCGGTGGGCTCAGGACACGACCTGTTCGCCGCCCTTAAGCTCCAAGAGCCGCTTCAAACCAGGTATACTGGCGGCACCGTGTTCCACGTGTGGCTGGGTGAGCGTCTGCCAGACGGGGCAGCGGCCCGGCTGCTGGTGCAGAGGCTCACTGAGCAGTCCCGCATACCCTACTTCACCCTCACTCCCACGTTCTCGGTGTGCCCCGTCCACGGGTACCTGGCCGGCGAGCATCCGCACTGCCCGCGGTGCGGGGAGCGGGCGGAGGTGTATTCTCGGGTGGTGGGCTACCTGCGCCCGGTGGAGCAGTGGAACGCGGGCAAGCAGGCCGAGTTCCGCGACCGAAACCCGTTCACGGCGGCCGGGGTGCCCGCCGGGTGAGCGGGCCGCTGCCTGACTAGCGGCGTGAAGCTGGCCAGTGTGCAGTGGGCGTCGTTGATTGACTTCCCGGGCAGGGTGGCGGCGGTGGTGTGGACGGCCGGGTGCAACTTCCGCTGTCCCTTTTGCTACAACCCGGAGCTGGTGCTTCCCGAGCGGGTGGCCGACCTGCCGACCGTGCCCCTGGAAGGATTCTGGGATGGGCTGGGGAAGCGGCGGGAGTTCTTGGACGGGTTGGTGATCACCGGGGGCGAGCCCACGCTGCAGCCTGACTTGGCTGACTTCCTGAGGGAGGTGAGAGCGGGGGGGCTGGCCGTCAAGCTGGACACCAACGGCAGCCGGCCCCGTGTCCTCGGGCAGCTTCTGGCCGCGGGGCTGGTGGACTATGTGGCCCTGGACGTGAAGGCGCCCTTCCCTCGCTACCAGGAGTTCACCGGGGCGGACGAAGCCGCATGCCGGAAGGCCTGGGAAAGCGTGGACCAGCTGCGGAATTGGGAGGGGGACTACGAGCTGCGGACCACTGTGGCCCCGGGGCTGGGCCCAGACGACTTGGCCGCGGTGGCTCAGGCAGTCGCCGGGGCAAGGCGGTACGTTCTCCAGCCGTTCTTTGTCCCTCCCGGCAAGGAGCTCATCGACCCTTTGTGGCGCAGTCGGCCTCACCTGGGCCGCGAGGAGCTCGCCCAGTTGGCCCCGCGGCTGGGCAGGTGGGTCTCCTGCCGGGTGCGGGGCTGAGCTGGTGGGCGCGGTTGACTTTTCCGGGGCTCGGTCTAGACTGTGGCGGGCCCGTGCAGGGCGGGGGGCTAGCGGTCCCTTGCATCCACAACCCGCTATACGTGGAGCCCGAAGGCCCTCCAAGGGATCACGGACTCGGACACGGCCCCCGGCCCGAGGCGACGACGGCCGAGCCCCCTGCGACGCACACCGGCGAACCCCGCCAGGCCCGGAAGGGAGCAACGGTAAGCCGGTCCCTGCGGGTGATAGGGGACCACTTGGCCCGAGCGGAAGGCCGTGGGCACGCCCGGGGACGCGGTTTCGAAGAGCGGTCGGCGCGGGCCCATCGATTGTTGTCCAGGGGCAACACAAAACGGCCGGAGGCCTCCGGCCGCACCCTCTACTTACGACGGCCGCCTGCCACTGTCAAGGGGTGGAGCTGCCTCAGGCAAGGTTAGCGCAGGCACGGGCGGGGTTCCCCCGTGAGTCGCAGTGTGGGAGCCGATGGCAGTCAGTGTGAACGACTCACCGGATGACCTCGGCGGCACTGGGGTGATCGCACGCGACCGCAGCCACACCGAGCGTGCGGGCTCGTCAGAGGGGCGGAGGGCGAGCGTTTCGGTTGCCGCGCTCGCTCGGACCAAGTCGCATCACGGCTCAGGCTCTCACGCCCACCTTGCGATCAGAAAAGGCGCTGCCATGCTACGCGGGCCGTCGAGCCTGCCCGAACCGAGCGGCGACCTGAGGATCGAGGAAGCTCTGGATCTCCACGACGTAGCCGCCGGGGTCGCGCAGGAAGAACCCCTTCACGCCGATGTCGTCGTGGACCTGGATCGGGGTCTCGATGGCTGCCCCGGCGCGGGTCAGCTTCTCGTACCACCCGTCGACGTCATCGGTTACCAGGGTGAGGATGACCGAGTTGTCTTCGCGGACCGGATGGTAGCCCTTCGTCGCGTCCACGATCCCGATGAACGAGCTTTCAGACACCCGGTAAATTCTCGCCCAGCCCTGATCCTCGACCGGCTCGAGGTCCAGGAGCTCCTTGTAGAACAGCGCTGCTGAGTCGAGGTCGTGATAGTAGAAGAATGTGATCGCAGCGCACAGCCGATGATTGGACATGGTGCCTCCTTTCAAGGGGCATCGCGGATCGGTGCGCCCGCATTCTCCAGGACAACCGGTCACCTGGCAACGTGCACCGGTTCCCCCACCGGGGGGGCGAAAGCTGCGGGATGCGGACTTCCGGAGCAACGTGCGGGAACCTTTCCAGGCAGGGATCGACGCAGGCGTCATCATGACAGACCGCTTCTTGGTGATCCTCAACCTGTCCTCAGTCTTGGGCCCGGGTAGTCTTGGGGCGGGCCGCCTTCGCCTGGCCGGCTGACGTGGCGCCCAAGGAACGGCTGGGAACGGCAACGGGCCTCTACCGCGTCATCGGCGACGTGAGCTTGGTCCTGGGGCCGATCACCGTCACCTACATCGCGGATGCCGCCGGAGGGAACACCGTTTTTGTCCTGCCGGTCATCGTTCCCGCGGTCCTCGCGCTGCTCGTGGTCGTCGGGCTCCGCTGGGCCCCGGACCCCGCCGTGCGACGGGGCACCTGATAGCCAGGCCTGCTGATGCGGACCACACAGCGTACCAGCCAGCGGGCGATCAGCGTGGCGGTCCGTCGGCTGGATGCGAGCTCCTGAGGTCGCCCACAAGATCAGCCAGTGGGCGCCGGCTCCGGAGTGGTCGCCGCTGGGGTGAAGAAGGCCTCAGCGGCCAACGGGGATCGCTCTGGCCCCTTTCAGCTCCGCAAGCCCTCCCCGGCAGGCAGTCTCCGGTTCCGATTCGATCCCGGTGAAGTACGGCGCGCAGCTCTCGCGGCAGCTCGCTCAGCCGGTCGCAGGCCCGGTCCCCCGGCCCAGCGTGGGCTTCGCCGTAGCCCATCGACGTCCCTTCCCCTAGTGCTTCCTGTTTGTCCTACTGGGAATTGCTGGCCGGAAGCAGCAGATCAGGGTGCCGCTGACCTAGCCTGACGGCTCATGCTTTCGTGCCCAGCTCAGGACGATCGGTCACCGGGGCTATTCTACGAACCCGATCTGCCGGCTGGCCTTGCGCAGATCCCGCGCCATCCGCCGATAGCGCTCCTCCAGGTCCGAGCTCACCGAGGCCGGGGTGGCCTCTAGGGCCTGGAGGAAATGGCGCATCTCCACCTGGCTCGCCTGCAGATCCTCCCGCAGCGCCAGCCGACCCGCCTTGCGGCACAGCTCGGCGATGTCCGCCCCGCTGTAGCCGTGGGTGCGGCGGGCCAGCTCACTCAGGTCCACGTCCTCGGCCAGGGCCAGGCCCCGGGCGTGCACCAGGAGAATGGCCAGCCGCGCGTCCTCGTCGGGCACGGGGACGTAGATCAGCTCGTCGAACCTCCCCGGCCGCAGCAGGGCGGGGTCGATGATGTCGGGGCGGTTGGTGGCCCCGATGACCACCACCCCCCGGAGCTCCTCCAGCCCGTCGAGCTCGGCAAGCAACTGGTTTACGATCCGCTCGGTGGCGTGGGGCTCGCCGGCCGCCGTTCCCCGGTGGGGGGCGAGGGAGTCCAGCTCATCCATGAAGATGACCGTGGGGGCCACCTGTCGAGCTCGACGGAACACCTCCGCCACCCGTTGCTCCGACTCCCCATACCACTTGGAGAGGAGCTCTGAGCCCTTGGCGGCGATGAAGTTGGCCGACGACTCGTTGGCCACTGCCTTGGCCAACAGCGTCTTGCCGGTCCCCGGCGGTCCGTACAGGAGGATGCCCTTGGGGGGTGTGACCCCCAGCCGGCGGAAGGCCTCGGGCTCCTTGAGCGGCAGCTCCACCGCCTCTCGGAGCAGGGACTTGACCTCTTCCAGACCTCCCACCTCATCCCAGCTGACCTTGGGGACCTCGAACAGCACCTCTCGCATGGCCGACGGGCGCACTTCTTTCAGGGCCCGGTCGAAGTCCTGCCGTCGCACCACCAGCTCGTCCAGTACCTCCTTGGGGATCCCCTGCTGCTCCAAGTCGATCTTGGGCAGAACCCGGCGGAGGACCTCCATCGCTGCCTCCCGAGTCAACGCCTCGATGTCCGAGCCCACGAACCCGTGGGTGAGCTCTGCGTACTCGTCCAGGTCCACATCTTGGTCCAGGGGCATGCCCCGGGTGTGGATCATGAGGATCTCCTTGCGCCCCTCCCGGTCCGGGACGCGCACCTCGATCTCCCGGTCGAACCGACCGGGCCGGCGCAGGGCGGGATCAATGGCCTCGATCCGGTTTGTGGCCCCGATGACGATGACGTTGCGTCGCTCCTTCAGGCCGTCCATCAAGGTCAGCAGCTGGGCGACCACCCGCCGTTCCACTTCTCCGGTGACCTCTGCCCGCCGGGGAGCGATGGAATCCAGCTCGTCGATGAACACGATGGCAGGGGCGTTCTTCTCGGCCTCCTCGAAGATCTCCCGGAGGCGCTTCTCTGACTCCCCGTAGTAGCGGGACATGATCTCCGGCCCGGACAGGGAAGTGAAGTGGGCGTCGGTCTCGTGGGCCACCGCCTTGGCCAGCAGCGTCTTGCCGGTCCCCGGCGGCCCGTGGAGGAGCACCCCCTTAGGGGGCTCGATCCCCAGCCGGGCGAACAGCTCGGGCTTCTTCAGCGGCAGCTCCACCATCTCGCGGATCTTGGTGATCACGGGGCGGAGGCCGCCGATGTCCTCGTAGGTGACCTCGGGCACTGCCCGGCCGTGCTCTTCCTCCTCCACGTACTCCGGGAGCAGCTCCACCTCCGTCCCCTGGGAGATCCGCACCAAACCCTTCGGGTTGGTGCGCACGACCTTCAGGCGGATCTCCCCCAGGCCGAACGAGCCACCCATGTCGAAGAACTCCCGAAAGATGCGCTCGGTGAGCAGTTCTTCCCCCAGCGGGGCCTGGGGCGGGCGAGCAGCGGTGGTGGACAGCAAGTCAGCGGTCCGCACCACCCGTCCCCCGAGGATCTGCCTCAGGCTCTCCGGGGAGGCCACCAGCCGGATGCCCTTGCGGGCGGGGGCCAGCGTTACCTGCTTGGCCTCCCGCCAGTCGGCGCGACTGACCTCCACCGTATCCCCAATGCCCACCTCGGCGTTTGTCCGGATGAGCCCGTCCATGCGGATGATGTCCAGCCCTTCATCCGGGGGGTAGGCGGGCCCGGCCACCGCTCCCGTCGACCGCCGGCCGGTGATCTCGATGGGCTCGCCCGCGCCCACCCCCAAGGCGGCCATGTGCTGTGAGCCGATACGGGCAATCCCCTTGCCCACGTCCTGTTGATGGGCCTCCGCAACTTTGATCCGCAGGGTGGTTCTGTCGTCCTTGGTCATCGATCCTCCCGACCGGCTATGGTAAGGCCAACCGCAGGGGGGCGCCAGCCTGTCGTATAATTGGACGGCAATGCGTCTGTTCTTCTGCGTTGAGCTCGGTCCACAGGTGCGGCGGGCGTTGGCCGAGGCGGAGGACCAACTCCGAGTCCATCTGTCCGGCCCCGCCAAGTGGGTCGACCCGGCCAACCTTCACCTCACGGTGCGGTTCGTGGGTGAGGTGGGGGAAGAGCTGGCCCCGGCCCTCCAGGAGTGCGGCAGCGGGGTGGCCGCGGGTGGCCAACCGTTTTCGCTTTCCCTGACCCGGCTGGGAGCATTTCCCCGGCCGGACCGGGCCCGGGTGGTATGGGCGGGAGCCGACGAAGACAGTCCCCTGTTCGCCGACCTGGCGCGCCGTACCGAAGCCGCAGTTCAGGCGTCGGGCGTTCCCCCGGAACGCAGGCAGGCCACCGCCCACGTGACTCTGGCCCGGCTCCGCCGCCCCCAGGACGTGGCCGGCGCCCTGGCGGAAGTCCAGCTGCGGCCGGTCACTGTGGAGGTCACGACGCTGACCCTGATGGAGTCCAAGCTGCGGCCCCAGGGCCCCATCTACACCCCGGTGGCCCGCTGGCGCCTGGGCGGGTGAGGCATGCCCTACGAGATCCTGGAGCACGGCGCCGATGCCGGGGTGAGGGGCATAGGACGGACGTTGGAGGAGGCGTTCGCCGAGGCGGCTCGGGCCATGTTCTCGCTGATGGTGGAGTTGGCGGCGGTCCGACCGTGCCGGGAGCGGGCCGTCGAGGTGAAGGCGGACGACCTGGGAGGCCTCCTGGTGGCGTGGCTGGGGGAGCTCCTGACCCTCCGGGACGTGGAGGGCCTCGTGTTCTCCGACTTCTCGGTGGAGATCGGGCGGAGCCCCGGCGACTTGCTCCTGCGTGGCCGGGCGCGGGGAGAGCCGTTGGACCCTGCGCGGCACCAGCCCCGGCTGGAGGTGAAGGCCGCCACCTACTGCGGGCTGCGGGTCGGCCAGGAGGGTGGTCGCTACCTGGCCCAGTGTGTGGTGGACGTCTGAATGCCGGCGGAGGACATGGAGATGAAGAAGATCAACGACTACCACTGGGAGCTGTGCAGGTCCGGGGACATGCGGGTTCCTGGATGGATCTTCGCTTCGCAAGCCATCTTGCAGCCGCTGATGTCCCAGGAAGGGGGAGAGTGGAGCGCCCTGGAGCAGGTGCGGAACGTCGCCTGCCTGCCGGGGATCGTGACCGCCTCCATCGCCATGGCGGACATCCACCCCGGTTACGGCTTTCCCATCGGCGGAGTGGGGGCGTTCGACCCCGCAGATGGGGTGGTGGCCATGGGGGGGGTGGGGTTCGACATCAACTGCGGGGTGCGGGTGCTGTCCACCCCGCTGTCGCGGGAGGAGGTGGAGCCTCGCAAGGAGGAGCTGGCCGACGCCCTGTTCGGTCACGTTCCGGCCGGGTTGGGCTCCGAAGGCCGCCTGCGGCTGACGGTGGAGGGCATAAACGAGGTGCTCACCAAGGGGGCCAAGTTCGCCCTGGCGCGGGGCTACGGGGTCCCCGAAGACCTGGAGTTCACCGAGGAAGGCGGCTGTATGGAGGGGGCCGAGCCGGCGGAAGTCTCCCTCAAGGCCAAGCAGCGCCAGTTCCGCCAGCTGGGGACCCTGGGGTCGGGGAACCATTACCTGGAGGTCCAGTACGTGGAGAAGGTGTACGACCGGGAGGCTGCCGCCACCTACGGGATCCAAGAGAGGCAGGTCCTGTTCGCCATCCACTGCGGCTCCCGGGCTCTGGGGCACCAGATCGGACAGGACTACCTGCAGGAACTGGAGCGGGCCAGCCGCAAGTACGACATCCCCATCCGGGAGCGTGAGTTGGTGTGCGCCCCCATCTCGTCCCCCGAGGGCAGGCGCTACTTGGCCGCGGTGGCTGCCGGGATCAACTGCGCCTTCGCCAACCGCCAGGTCATCGCTCACCTGGTCCGCGAGGCGGTGGCCCCACTGTTCGGCCTCCCGTTGGGGAAGATTTGTACCCTGTACGACGTGGGGCACAACACAGTCAAATTCGAACGGCACCGGGTGGAAGGGGTGGACAAGGAGCTATTGGTCCACCGCAAGGGTTCCACCCGCGCCTTCGGGCCGGGGCGCCCGGAGAACCCCTCCGCCTATCGCCGGGTGGGGCACCCCATCTTCGTGGGGGGGACGATGGGGACGAGCTCATACATCCTGCGGGGGACAGAGGCTGGGATGGAGTGGGCGTTCGGTTCCGGAGTGCATGGTGCCGGCCGGGCAATGTCTCGGGCCAAGGCCAAGAAGCGGTGGTGGGGAGAGCAGGTGGTGAAGGACCTCGGCGCCCAGGGAGTCGTGGTGCGCGCCCACTCCGCCGCCGGGGTCGCCGAGGAGGCCCCCGGGGCCTACAAGGACGTGGACGCGGTGGTGGAAGCCGCCGTGGCCTCGGGCCTCAACGCGCGGGTAGCCCGCGTCCGCCCCTTGGTCTGCGTCAAGGGCTGAACCACCGGGTCCACGAACGGCGGAAAGCCGCCGTCTCGTGGGCCAGCAGGCGGGCGAGGGCGTGAGGGTTGTGTTTTACGGTGGGCTTGCCCTCCAGCTCGACCACGTGCAGCAACGGAGCTCGGATGATCCGCAGGCCCATGGTGTTCTTGGCAACGAAGTCGTCCACCACCGGCTCCGAGCCCTCGGACCGGTAGCGGGCCAGCACGTCCGCGGGCGGGGCCAGAGTGTTGACCACCACCGCGTGGAACTTGCTCAGTTGGACGTATTCGGCCAGCGCCCGCAGGTGGGCGGCCGCCGTGTATCCGTCCGTCTCCCCGGGCTGGGTCATCAGGTTCATGATGATGTATTTCTCGGCCTTGGCGGCGTCGATGGCCTCCGCCAGCCCTTCCACCAGCAGATTAGGGATGATTGAGGTGAACAGGCTTCCCGGCCCCAGCAGCAACAGGTCGGCCCCCAGTGCCGCCTCGCAGGCCCGCTCGTAGGCCCGCGCCGGGCCAGACAGCCGTACCCGGCGGATCGCCCGTGGGTCGGCGGCGATCCGCTCCTCTCCCACCACCTGATCTCCGTCCTCCACCTCCGCCACCAGGTCCACCCGCGCCAGGGTGGCGGGCAGGACTTCCCCGCGCACGGAGAGGAAGTGGCTGGCCTCTTCCACTGCTCGGTCGAATCCCCCGGTGGCCTGTTCCAAAGCAGCCAGCACCAAATTGCCCAGCGCATGGCCCCGCAATCCCTCTCCCTCGGTGAAGCGAAACTGGAATAGCCCGGACATCCGCTCCTCGTCCGGGGCCAGCGCCAGCAGGCAGTTGCGTACGTCTCCAGGGGGGAAGACGGAAAGCTCCCGCCGCAGCCGCCCCGAGCTCCCTCCAGTGTCCATCACGGTGACCACCGCGGTGAGGTTGGCGGTGTAGGCCTTCATTCCCCGCAGCAGATTGGACAAGCCCGTCCCCCCGCCCACTGCCACCACCCGGGGAGCCTCCCGCAGTACCCGGGCCTGGTAAAGGGCCTCGCCCACCTTGGCGTCCCCCTTTGGGGATAGAGCGGCCAGGATGGAGCGGACGGCCAGGATCAGCCCGGTCACCGCCCCGGTCAGGCCCAGCGCCGCGAATACCGCCCCGACCAGCGGGCGGATCACCGGGGGCAGCTGGGTGAACACCAGCCGATACAGCCCCCGCATCCCCTCCTCGCCCACCAAGCACACGGCCCCGAAGACGATGGCCACCAAGGATATAGCAACCAGGCACAGCCACCGCTTGACCCCGATCCCGGGCAGGAGGAACTTGAAAGCGGGGGGCAGCTTCATCCCCACTGGACGTCGACCCCCGGACCCAGCTGGGTCAGTGCCCGGAGGAGCTCAGGGTCCGGCCGGACGCCGAACCGTCGCCCGGCGGCCACGGCGACAGTGCGGCTGCCGTCCTGGAGGTGGACGAAGACCGGCACCGGGCCAGGATGTTCCGCCAGGGTGCCCACCAGCCGGTCGATCAGTCGGCCGTCCACCAGGTCGGCCGGGAGCCCCACCACCGCTCGCTCGGGTGCCGGGGGAGGGGGGTCGCCGAGGGGCTCAGCGCTCACCGCCCACAGCCGGCGCGTTCCGTTGCGCTGGGAGGGGCGCACCCGCACTGCCAGCAGCGCCCCCTCGCGGAACTGTTCTGGAGACTGCTCATACATCTCGCTCTTGACCGCCAGCTCAAGCTCCCCGGTCTTGTCCTCCAACGTGACGAACGCCATCTGGCCCTTCCCAGCGGGGATCACTTTCGTCGCCTTGACCTGGCCGGCCAGCCAGAACGACCCCCTGGTCGCGTCGGCCTCCGCCAAGGGGACGGCCCCCTTCGCCCTGAGCTGATCCTGGTATTCATCTAGGGGGTGCCCGGACAGGTACAGCCCGAGGAGCTCGCGCTCAAAGCTCAGGAGCTCCTTGCGGGCGAACTCCTCCTCGCCCACCGGGAGCTTGGGCACCAATTCCTCCACGCCGAAGAAGGACTGCTGGCCGGTCAGCCGCTCGCGTTTGGTCAGTTGGGCAAACCGGAGACCCTCCTCGACCAAAGACAGCAAGGCCTTTCGTGAAGGCCCGAGCCGATCGAATGCTCCCACCTTGACCAAGCACTCCAGCGTCTCCCTGTTGACCCGCTCGGCGTCGATCCGGGCGCAGAAGTCGAAGAAGTTCTTGAACCCGTTGCCCCGCGCGTCCAGGATGGCCGCCACCGCCCCCCGCCCTACGTGCTTGATGGCTGCCAGACCGAACCGGATCACTCCCTCGCCCACTGGGGTGAAGTCGGTGTCGGACTCGTTGATGTCGGGCGGCAGGACCTCGATCCCCATCCCGCGGCACTCGCCGATGTAGGCGGCGACTTTGTCGGAGTTCTCTTGGACCGACGACAGCAGGGCGGCCATGAACTCAGTGGGGAAGTGAGCTTTGAAGTAGGCGGTCCAGTAAGTGATGAAGGCGTAGGCGGCGGCGTGCGCCTTGGCGAAGCCGTAGCGGGCGAACTTCTCGATGTCCGAGAATAGCCGCTCGGCCGACTGGCGGGGGATGCCGTTGACTACACATCCTTGCACAAACCGGGCCTCCATCTCGGCCATTACCTCGGGGCGCTTCTTGCCCATGGCCTTGCGCAGAAGATCCGCATCGGCCAACGAGAAGCCGGCGAGCCGCTGGGCCATGAGCATCACCTGGTCTTGGTAGATGGGGAGACCGTACGTTTCCTCCAGGATGTCCTGCACTTCTGGGTGGGGAAAGGCCACCTGTTGCCGGCCGTGTTTGCGCTCGATGTAGTCCTCGGCCATGCCCGATTCCAGCGGGCCCGGCCGATACAAGGCCAGGATGGCGATGAGCTCACGGAACTCCCCCGGTTCCAGCCTGCGAATGAGGGCCCGCATCCCCGGGGACTCCAGCTGGAACACTCCGGCGGTATGTCCGGAACGGATGAGCGCGAAGGTGGCCGGGTCGTCCAACGGCACTTCCTCCGGCCGCACCGCCCGGCCCACCCGCTCCTGGACCAGCCGGCACACCTCGTCCAGCAGGGTGAGGTTGCGCAGGCCCAAGAAATCCATTTTCAGCAGGCCCAGCGACTCCAGATCGTGCATGTCGTACTGGGTGACGAATTGCCCGTCCGGCAGCCGCAGCAGAGGCACGAAGTTCTCCAGCGGGCGGGGGGTGATCACCACGCCGGCGGCGTGGGTGGAAGCGTTACGCAGCAACCCCTCTAGCCGGCGGGCGATGGCGAACAGCCGGCGCGCTTCGGCGTCCTCCTCCTGAAGCTGCCGTAGCTCGTTCACCTGGGCCAGCGCCTGCTGAAGCGGCATCCCGAACGGGATCCGCTTCGCCATTCGGTCCGCTTTCTCGTAGGGTAGGTCCAGCACCCGGGCCACGTCCCGCACCACCGAGCGGGAGGCCATGCGGTCGAAGGTGCCGATCTGGGCCAGGTGATCGCGGCCGTAACGCTGGGCGGCGTACTCGATGACGTGGTCCCGCCCCCGGATGCAGAAGTCGATGTCGATGTCGGGAAGGCTGACCCGGTCGGGGTTCAAGAACCTCTCGAACAGCAGTCCCCATCGCAGGGGGTCAACTTGGGTGATCCCCAGGCTGTAGGCAACCAGAGATCCGGCCGCCGAACCGCGACCCGGCCCCACCGGAATCCCCTGCTCCCGGGCGTAGCGAACGAAGTCCTGCACGATCAGGAAGTAGGGTGCCAGCCCCATCCTCCCGATGACCTCCAGCTCGTGGGTCAGCCGTTGCCGCGCCTGTTCGGACAGGGGATCTCCCAGCCGGGCCCGGGCTCCCTCAAGTGCCAGCTCCTCCAAGTAGGCTTGGGGGGAGGGATAGCCTGCGGGCACTGGGAACTCGGGCAGCAGGTGTTCTCCGAAGCTCAGCTCCACCTGGCAGCGTTCGGCCACTTCCAGGGTGCGGTCCACCGCCTCTGGCAGCTCGCGGAACCGCGTCCTGATCTCGTCCTCGGACAGGAAATGGTAGCCGTCCCCGTCGAACGAACGGGCGTCCGGGGCGCCCAGGCGCTTGCCCCCCTGGATGTTTATCAGTACCTCGTGTGCCTCGCGATCCCCCGGGTCCAGGTAATGAACGTCCGCGGAGGCCACGTAGGGGAGGTTGAGCCGTTGGGCCAGAGCGAGCTGACCCCGGATAAGCTTCCGGCTGCGCTCCATCCCGTGGTCCTGGAGTTCCAAGTAGAACCTTCCCGGGAACAGCTCAGCAAGCTGGCCGGCCGCCCGGGCTGCCGCCTCCTCTTTCCCCCGCAGCAGGTGCCGCTGGACCTCGCCGGATTCACAGGCGGACAGAGCGATCAGTCCTCCCGCGTGTTTCTCCAGTAGCTCTCGGTCCACCCGGGGCCGGTAGTAGAAGCCCTCAGTGTGCCCCCGGTTGACCAGGGTGAGCAAGTTCCGCCAGCCGGCCTGGTCGGCTGCCAGGACCACCAGGTGGTGATAGTTGGGTTTGCCCTGCTGGGCCTCCCGGGAGTGCCGGGAGCCTGGGGCCACGTAGAGCTCACACCCCAGCAGGGGCCGCAGGCCGCGGCTGCAAGCCGCGCGATACAGTTTCACCGTCCCGGACACCACCCCATGGTCGGTGAGGGCCACGGCGGGCATGCCCCACTCAGCCGCCCGGTCCACCAACTCCCCGATCCGGCAGGTGGCGTCCAGGAGCGAGTACTCCGAGTGAACGTGCAGGTGGACGAAACCCATGTTACCGCCCCGTAAGCAGCAGGCGCTCCTCGTCCGGGAACCCCCAGCCCAGAATCCGCCGGGCCTCCTCCTCCACCACGGCCGGGTGGTCGGCTGCGGCCAGTCGGCCTTGCAGGTCAGCGATAGCTTGCCTAAGCAGCTCCTCCCGTACCTGCAGGGCGTGGGCTTGATCCCCCAGGCGGTGCATGGCCACGAACCGAGCCCCGTACAGCCACCCCAGCCCCCCCAGGACGACTAGGAGGGCCGCCAACGCGGCCCAGTGCGGCCAGGGCCGCGGATCAGGCCCGCGCCGGCCAGGAGGCCATCGGCGGTTCATACACCTCCTCAATGCGCAGAAGCTCGTTGTACTTGGCTACCCGCTCTGAGCGGGACAGGGATCCGGTCTTTATCTGCCCGCAGCCGGTGCCCACGGCCAGGTGGGCGATGGAAACGTCCTCGGTCTCTCCCGAACGGTGGGAAACCACGCAAGCGTATCCGGCCCGCAGCGCGGCGTCCATGGTGCGCAAGGTTTCGGTGGCCGTGCCGATCTGGTTGAGCTTGATCAGGATGGCGTTGGCCACGCCCCGGCTCACCCCCTCAGCCAACCGCTCCGGGTTGGTCACGAAGATGTCGTCGCCCACCAGCTGAAGCTTGCCCCCCAGCTCCCGGGTGAGCAGCTCCCACCCCGCCCAGTCCTCTTCGGCTAGACCGTCTTCGATGGACACCAGCGGGTAGCGGGAGGTCCAGTTGTCGTACAGGCCCACCAGCTCCTCAGCCCCCCTTTCACCCTCCAGTGTGTACAGCTTGCGCTCGGGGTCGTAGAAGCCGTTGGCCGCGCAGTCTAGGGCCAGCGCCACCTGCTCCCCCGGTCGGTACCCTGCCCTGTCGATCGCCCGGAGGAGGAACTCGATTGCTTCCTGGTCGGAGGTGAGACGGGGGGCGAACCCGCCCTCGTCGCCCACCGCGGTAGCGTGGCCGGAGTCCTTGAGCAGCCGTTTCAAGCTGTGGAAGGTCTCGGCCCCGCAGCGCAGGGCCTCGGCGAATGTCTCCGCCCCCAAGGGAACGATCATAAACTCCTGGACGGCGAGATCGTTGTCGGCGTGTGCCCCCCCGTTGAGCACGTTCATCATGGGGATGGGCATGGCGCCGGTGCGGGCACCGGCCAGGTACTTGAACAGGGGCAGGCCGAGGAACTCGGCGGCCGCCTTGCAGCAGGCCAGCGAGACCCCCAGGATGGCGTTCGCCCCCAGGCGTGACTTGTTGGCGGTCCCGTCTAGCTCACACAGGATGGCGTCAATCTCCTCTTGCCACAGGGGATCCATCCCCACCAGCTCAGGGGCGATGATCTCGTTTACGTTGCGAACGGCCTTCTGGACTCCCTTCCCCCCGTAGCGGTCGTCTCCGTCGCGTAGCTCCAGCACCTCGTGCGCCCCGGTGGACGCCCCGGAGGGCACGGCTGCCCGCGCCTGCGTGCCGTCCTCCAGGGTCACTTCGACCTCCACCGTGGGGTTGCCACGGGAGTCCAGGATTTCCCTGGCCCAGATATCTTGGATGGTGTGCATCGGATCACCTCGCAAGGGGAGTGTACCCCCTGGTCGGGGGCGTGCCCAAGGAAAGGTGTCCCGCAAGAGAGGGGGCCGGCCATGGGGCCGGCCCCCGTCGTTCAAGTCTGCCTAGGTTGCGGTCAGCCCTTGTACAGGAGCCCCAGGTCCAGGTCCATGGTCAGGTCCAGCACCAGGCCCTGGACGTCCTTCTGGGCCACCACGTACGCCTGCTGCAGGTTGGCCCACAAGGGGATCCACGGGACGTCTTGGGCAGAGAGGATCTGCACGGCCTGGTACAGCCTGGCCCGCTTCCCCTCGTCGAGGGTGGTGGTGGCCACCTCCAGGATGTGCTTGTAGGCCTCGAAGTTGGGGTGGTAATTGAAGAACGTCCCCAACCCCTCCGGGGACTCCGTGGTCCACGGGGCGAGGAAGTTAGAGGACTCAAGGTAGTCAGGGTACCAGCCGAGCAGGAACATGTCAAAGCCCCCCTGGGACATCCGCTCGGTGTAGGCGCCCCACTCCAGTGACTGGATGGTGATCTCGACCATGCCCGTCTCCTCGATGGCCTGCTTCAGCACGGCGGCCACGTCGGACTCAGTGGTCCCGTAGTGCTTGGGGGAGTACCAAAGGTTGACCTTCAACGGGCTGGCCTCAGTGTAGCCGGCCATCTCCAACAGCTCGCGGGCCTTCTCCAGGTCCCGCTTGGGGAACGTGGGGATGGATGCGCCGGCCGGGGGCAGCCCAGCAGGGACCATGGTGTAGATGGGCTTGTTCAGGCCGGAGAACACCTGCTCCACGATGTCATCCCGGTCCACTGCGTAGGTGATCGCCTGGCGCACGAACGGGTTGTCCACCGGCGGCTGGGTCACGTTGAACAGCATGTACCGCACCGAGGCGCTGGGACCGGCCTTCACCTGGAGGTCAGGGTTGTCCATCAGGTCCACCAGGTCAATGGGGTTCAGCGTCCGGAAGGCCACGTCGATGTCCCCGGCCTCGATGGCTGCTCGCAAGGCGGCTGCATCTGTGTACATCACCCACACGATCTGCTTGGTCTTGGGGGCGTCGCCGAAGTACGTGTCCACCGCCTCCAGGACGACCCGCTCGTCCGGCACGTATTCCACCAGCCGATAGGGCCCGGTGCCCGCGTACTGGCCCCGCGCGAAGTCGTCGGCCGGAGTGGACTCGGGGGAGTAGATCAGCGAGGGGATCACGTTGTCGGCCATACGGATGAGGAACGTGGCGTCGGGGTAGTTGAGGGTGATCTTCACCGTCAGATCGTCGACGGCCTCCACGTCCTTGATGATGGGCTTGATGAGGCCCACCCCGCCCTCGGGGCCGTCCAGCCGCAGCGTGCGCTCCAGGGACCACTCCACTGCCGCGGCGTCACAAGCAGCGCCATCCCAGAACTTGACCCCGGGGCGCAGGTGGAACGTGTACACCAGCCCGTCGTCGGAGATTTCCCACGACTCGGCAATCCCGGGGATGAGCTCGTCGGTCCCGGGCTCCAGGGTCACCAGCGCCTTGGTGGTGTTGCGGAGCACGTGCCAGGTGAAGTGGTCGTACGAGTTCGCGAAGGAGAGCTCGGTGACCCGGTCAGTAGTCCCCAGGATCAGGATGTCGCTCGCCGCAAGACCTGCAAACCCAAATGCTACAGCCAAACCAAGAATCGCCAATTTACGCATACACAATCACCTCCGAAGGGTTACTGCTTACACCGACCCACAGACAAGATTCTTCTCTGCCGACCACCTCCTCAGTGGTGTATTATAGTTTGTAGGCCAAGATTTGTGAAGGCTTATCGTACTTTCTTGCGGCGTCGCTTGGGGTTCACCAGATCGGAGATGCCCTCGCCGATGAGCCCGAAACCGAGGGACAGGGACAGGATCATCAGCCCTGGGAAGGTGATCAGCCACCAGTAGCCAGCCTGAAGGAAGCGCTGACCGTTTTGGATGTCGAAGCCCCAATCGGGGGTCGGGGGGGGCAGGCCGTAGCCCAGGTAGGCGAGGGCGGCCTCGGTGAGGATGGCATCGGCGATGTTGAACGAGGAGACCGCCATGATGGCGTTCACCGTGTTGGGGGCGATGTGGCGGAGGAGGATCCGCCGACTCGGTACCCCACCGGCCCGGGCCGCCTCCACGAACGTCTGCTCCCGCACCTGGAGCACCTCCGCTCGGGTGATCCGGAAGTAGGTGGGCACGTACACGAAGCCGATGGAGGCGACCATGGGCACGATGCCGGGGCCCATCACCGCCACCAGGGCGATGGCCAGGATCATTGAGGGAAACGAGTAAATCGCGTCCATGGTCAGGGACAGGACCCGGTCGGTCCACCCGCCCACGAATCCAGACAGCCAGCCGACGGAAGAGCCCACGCTCATGGCGATGGCGATGGAGGCGAAGGCGACTACGATCGGCGCCCAGCCGCCGGCGATCACCCGACTGAAAACGTCGCGCTGGAGGTGGTCGGTGCCCATCAGGTGCCGGGTGGACGGGGCTGCCAGCCGGGGGAACCCGGAGTAACTCATCACCGGGTCGTGCGGCGTCACCCTGAACGTGCCGCAGACGATGGCCATGACGATGAAGCAGGCCACGATGGCCAGCCCCACCTGCAGCAGGGTCTGAGAACGGATGGCGTGGCCGCTGCGGGAGAGTTTCTCCAGCGGCCACAGGATCGCGCGGACCACGAGTCGGCTCATCAGTACCTCACCCGGGGGTCGATGAACGAGTACAGGATGTCGACCACCAAGTTGATGGAGGCGATGAAGATGCCGATGAACGCGATGGTACCCTGCAACGCCCACCAGTCGCGCGCGTCCAGGCTGCGCACCAGGTAGCCGGCGATCCCCGGCCAGGAGAACACCGTCTCGGTTAGCACTGCCCCACCCATGAGGATGGCGAACTGAAGGCCCAACACGGTGACGATGGGGATGAGGGCGTTGCGGAGGGCGTGTTTGAGGACCACCACCCGCTCGCGGAGGCCCTTGGAGCGGGCAGTGGTCACGTAATCTGCGTCCAGCACCTCCAGCATGGAGGCTCGAGTCATCCGCCCCTGCAACCCGGTGAGCGCGATCCCCAACGTGATGCTCGGCAGGACCAGGTGTTTGACCACGTTGAGGAGGAGCTCCCCGTCCCAGTAGATCAGGGCGTCCAGCAAGTAGAAGCCGGTGATCCGGTCGAAGGTGAAGGCGTAGCGGCCAGCCAGGCGGCCGGCGACCGGGAACCAGCCCAGCTTCACCCCGAAGATCACCTGGAGCATCAGCCCCACCCAGAAGATGGGCAGGGCGAACGAGCCGATGTGAAACACCCGGACCGAGTGGTCCACGGGGCGGTCAGCCCGCGTGGCTGCCAACACCCCGGTGGAGATGCCGAACAGAGCGGCGAAGAACATCCCCCAGATGGCCAGCTCGATGGTGGCCGGCAGCCGCGAAAACAACTCGTAGAGCACTGGGTTGCCGGTGCGGGAAGACCGGCCGAAGTCCCCCCGGAGGATCCCGCCCAAGTAGTTGGCGTACTGGACGTGCAGGGGGGCGTCCAGGCCCATCTCGTGTCGCTTCTGTTCCAGGAGCTCCGGGGAGATGTTCCTGCCTCCGAGCATGGACAGCACCGGATCCCCGGGCATGAGGCGCAAAACCAGGAACACAACTGAGAGCAGGATGAACACCATGGGGATGGTGAGCGCGAACCGCTGCACGATGTACTTCAGAAGGCCGCCCATCTGCCCACATCTCCTCGTTGGCGAAGATGGCCACACTATAACGGACGAACCCCGGAAGTGCCAATCCGGAGGCCACTGCAGGCCTGTGGGCACCTCGGTAAAATCCCGCCTATGGACAGTCGTGAGCTCCGTCAGATGTTTCTGGATTACTTCCGCAGGGAGGGCCACCAAGTCCTCCCCTCCTCGAGCCTGGTCCCCGACGACCCGACGCTGCTGTTCACCTCGGCAGGGATGGTGCAGTTCAAGGACATCTTCTGGGGCCGGGTGGCGCCCGCTTTCCCCCGGGTGGCCACCTGCCAGAAGTGTTTTCGCACCACGGACGTCGAGCGGGTGGGGACCAGCCCTTACCACCACACGTTTCTGGAGATGCTGGGGAACTTCTCGTTCGGCGACTACTTCAAGGAAGGAGCCATCACCCTGGCCTGGGCGTTCCTCACCAGGGAGCTGTCCCTGCCGGCAGAGCGCCTGTGGGTCTCGGTGTATGAGGATGACGAGGAAGCCTACGCCATCTGGCGGGACGCGATCGGGATTCCACAGGAGAAGATCGTGCGGCTGTCCAAAGAACATAACTGGTGGGGCCCAGTGGGGGGCGAGGGCCCGTGCGGCCCGGACACGGAGATCTTCTGGGACTGGGGGGAGGACAAGGCGTGCGGCCCTCACTGCCGCGGCCCGGCCTGCGACTGCCCGCGGTTTTCCGAGATCTGGAACCTGGTGTTCACCGAATACGACGCCCAGCCGGACGGGACCTTCCAGGAGCTTTCGCAGAAGAATATTGACACCGGGATGGGCCTGGAGCGGATGGCCGCCGTCCTGCAGGGGGTTCACTCCAACTTCGACACGGACCTGTTCCGTCCCATCGTGGAGCGGATAGAGGCCCTCCAGCCGGGGGGGCCAGAGGGGGACAGGTGGAGAAACCTGGTGGCCGATCACGCCCGGGCGCTGGTCTTCCTCATCGCCGACGGAGTCATGCCCGGGAACGAGAAGCAGGGCTACGTACTGCGCCGGGTCCTCCGGCGGGCGGTGCGGGCGGCGGACAGGCTGGGCCTGCGCGCAGGGGTGTTGGCCGAGCTGGTGGATCCGGTGGTCCAGACCTTGGGCAGGGTGTACCCGGAGATCGTCGAGCGCCGCCAGCTGGCCGAGGAAGTGCTTCGCAAGGAGGAGGCGGCCTTTCGGCGTACCCTGCAGGCCGGGGAGGTCCGCCTGCGGGAGCTGCTGGGCGGCCTGTCCCCGGGGGAGGCGCTGCCCGGGGAGGCGGCGTTCGAGCTCTATGACACCTACGGATTCCCGCTTGAGCTCACGCGAGAGATCGCGGCCGAGGCGGGCACCGCCGTGGACGAAGCGGCCTTTGAGCGGGCCATGGAGGCCCAACGGGCGCGTTCGCGCAAGGTGGTCGCCTACGACGAGGGCACGGGCAGGAAGCAGGCGGTGGTGCAGCGGGAGACTAGGTTCGTTGGCTACGACCGGCTGGAAGCTGAGGCCACGGTGGCCATCGTCCTGGATGAGGCCGGCGACGAGGTGAAGGGCGCCGGTCCTGGGCGGGCGGCGTTGATCTTCTCGGACCAGACCCCGTTCTACGCCGAGGCCGGCGGCCAGGTCGCTGACAGCGGGGTGGTGGAGAACCTCACCCGCCGCGGCAAAGCCGAGGTGGTGGACGTACAGCGTTCCCCCGGGGGGACGGTGCACGAGGTCCAGGTGACCGAGGGGGAGTTCCGGCCCGGGGACCGGTGTCGCCTGGCCGTGGACCCCCTGAGGCGGGTGGCCGTGGCTCGGGCCCACACTGCCACTCACCTCCTTCACGCCGCCCTGCGCAGGACGGTCGGCGAGCACGCGATCCAGGCCGGCTCCTGGGTGGGCCCGGAGGAGCTGCGGTTCGACTTCACCCACTTCGCCGCCCTGACCGAGGAGCAGCTGGCCGAGGTGGAGGAGGAGGCGTTCGCCCCGGTGATCCGGGATCTCCCGGTCCGCGTCCGGGAGCTGCCGTTGGAGGAGGCCAAGGCCCGCGGGGCGCTGGCACACTTCGAGGAGGAGTACCGCGGCAAGGACCGGGTGCGGGTTGTCGAGGTCCCCGGTGTGTCCATGGAGCTGTGCGGGGGCACCCACGTGGCCCGGACGGGGGAAATCGGCCCGTTGGTGATCGTGGCCGAGGAGGCGGTGGCCGCGGGTACACGTCGGATTCGCGCCCTGGTGGGCGAGCAGGCCCGCGGCTACTTGGTCTCCCTGCGGGAGGAGCGGCGGGCGATGGCCGAGCTTTTCAAGGTGCCCGAGGGCGAACTCCTCCAGGGGGCAAAGCGGGCCCGCCAAGAGATGGTCGACCTGGGCAAGCGCCTGGCTTCGCTGGAAGATGAGCTGGCCGCGGCGCGGGCGCGGGAGCTGGCCGACCGAGGCGAGGAGGTCGCCGGGGTGAAGCTGGTGGGGGCAGTGGTGGACGCCGGCCCAGAGGCGGCCAAGAGGTTGGCGGACCTGCTGGCCGATCGATTGGGGCGCTGCGCCGTGGTGCTGGGGACCCGCACCGGGGATCGGGGGGTGGTGGTGGTCAAGGTGTCAGGCGAGCCGCGCCTGCCCGCGGGCGAGTTGGTCAAAGTAGCCGCGGCCGCGCTGGGAGGCCGGGGGGGCGGTCGGCCCACCTTCGCCCAGGGCGGGGGGCCGGCTGCCGACGCCCTCCCCCAGGCGGTCGAGCGGGCGCTGGCTGAGGCCCGCCGCCGGCTCAGATGAGCCGGACTGGCATGCACACGTAGATGAACCCCTCGTCCGCCGGCGCCATGTCCCCGGCGGGCTCGATCAGGCCGGCCCGCTCCGGGGCCGACAGCCACAAGGCCACCTCGTCGGATTCCATGCGCCGCAGCGCGTCGATGAGGTACTCGGCCTTGAAGGCGATCTCCATGTCCTTACCCGGTGGTTTGAGCACCCGGACGCGCTCGTGACCTTCACCCTTGTCCTTGGACGCTGAGGTGATCTCCACCGCTGTCTCCTGAGCGGACAGCTTCAACGTCACCGCCCCCGATTCCTCGGTGGCGGTGATCTCCATCCGCCGGAGGGTTTCCAAGAACGTCTCTCGGGGGAGATGGAGGCCGATCTCCGCATCCTGGGGGATCACTCGCTGGAAGTCGGGGAACTGCTCCTGGATGAGCCGGGTGGAGAAGGTCACCGGGCCGGCGGCGAAGTGAAGCTGTCCCTCCTCCTCGAACAACGCGATATCCTCGAGGTTCGTTCCGGTCAGCACCCGGTTCAGGTCGTTGAGGATCTGAGCGTCCACCAGGAAGGAGGCCTCGTAGTCCGCGGGCAAGTCGTCCACCGGCAGCCGCTTGATGGCCAGCCGATATCCGTTGGTGGCCGCCAGTTTGATGGCGCCCTCCCCCAGCACCATGTCCACCCCGGTCAGAGCCAGTCGGGTGGTCTCCGATGCCCGCAGGGCGGCGAACGCGGTCTGGACGATCGCCCGCAGGAAGGGGGCCAGGCCGAGGCGGCACAGGGGCTGGGAGCTCGGCTGGGGCAACTCGGGGAACTCGTCCGCGGCCAAGGTGAGCAGCTCGAACTCGGCCTCCCCACAGCGCAGGTGCACGCGGCCGTCGGCCTCCGTCAGCCGGACCTCGTCGGTTTCCGGCAGCCGGGAAACCAGCTGGGCCAGCACTTGCCCGGAGCATACTACTGTCCCTTCGCCCTGGACTTCGGCCGGCACCTGGCAGCGGATGGCCCGCTGCAGGTCGGTGGCCCCCAGCTCCACCCCTTGCGGGCCGCCCTGAAATCGGATCCCACCCAGGATGGGCATCGAGGTACGGCCGCCCAGGGCGTAGCTGACGGTCTTCACGCCGAACACCAGGTCGCTGCGCGTGCAAACGATCTCCATCTCCCCTCCTTCACCGGCATCATATCAGGGCAGCGGCAGATGGGCCAGGATCCGATGGCAGACCTGCTCCGGGGGACGGGTGGCGTCGATCACATAGCCACGGGGCACCGCCCGGATGAGCTCCAGGTAGGCCGCCCGCACCTGGGCGAAGAACAGCGGCCCCTCCCCCTCGAACCGGTCCCGCTCCCGGGTTCTCTGGTAGGCGACTTGCGGGGGCAGGTCAAGGAGAAACGTGTAATCCGGCTCCAGTCCCCCAGTGGCCAGTTCGTTCAGGGTGCGAAGGAATTTCAGGTCACCCCCCCGCCCGTACCCCTGGTAGGCGAGGGTGGACAGGGTGTACCGGGAGCACAGGACCCACTGTCCTTCCTGCAGGGCAGGCCGGATGACCTCCTCCACGTGCTCGTGGCGGTCGGCCACCATGAGGAGTAGCTCGGTGAGCGGGCGCATGGGGCGGGCCGGGTCCAACACCAGCTCCCGGAGGCGCCCCCCGATCGGTGTCCCCCCGGGCTCCCGCGTCACCACCACCGGCACCTGGCGGCGGGTCAACTGGTCGGCAAGGAGCTTGGCCTGGGTGGTCTTGCCCGAGGCGTCGGGGCCCTCTAGGACCACGAACAGGGGCTTCACGGCCGCCCCCGCAACAGGCCCCACCCTACCAGCCCCACCCCAGCCACCACGGCCAGGTCAGCCAAGTTGAACACCGGCAGAAGCGATAGCTCGAGGAAGTCAAGCACGTAGCCCCACCGCAGGCGATCGACCAAATTGCCTACCGCGCCCGCCCACAGCAAGGCACCCCCGGCCCGGGGGAGCCTTCCGGGCAGCCAGCCGAAGATGAGGGCAGCAGTGAGCAGCGCCGCCACCGCGCAGGAGAGCCCCACGAAAGCGACCTGGTGGTGGGGGAACAGTCCGAACGCTCCGCCGGGGTTGTGCACGCGGGTAAGCCGGAGGAGCTCGCCCGCCAACGGGACCGACTGGCCCGGGTCCACGGCCCGGGCGGCCTGCCACTTGCTGAGCTGGTCCGCTGCCACGGTCAGGAGGGCAGCCATCCAATAGGGAAAGGTTCGCATGTCTGCTGCGGAGTCTACCATAGCCACCGGCACCCGGCACCCTTGGGCGGGGGACCGGGGCGGCGCCCGGCCGCCGCCTCAAGGCCGCGCCGCCCAGCCCGGGGGGAAGTTTCGCCCCTGGTGGAGGTGGCGGGATTCGAACCCGCGTCCGGAAACACCGTAAGCTTCGGCTTCTACAAGCTTAGCCCGTGCTTTGCATCTCGGGCCTTGCGCTCCCACGGGCAGGATCGCTCGACCCTCAGCCTCCTTGGATGTCGTCTTGGGGACGGAAGGCGCGTCCCCATGGCTAGCCCGCTTAGTCGACGCCCCCTTGGACCCCGCAGGCGAGGGCCCAGGGGACGGCTCCCGCTAGCTCAGCGCGAAGACGGGAGCGTTCGCAGTTGAAACGTCGGCATTTGTTTTTGCCGTGTCCCGCAGGTTTTGGGAGCGTGCGGGAGCTCCGCTTGCTGCCTCACTTCGGTGTTCCCGTCGAGACCGGTCACCCCCAAGCACAAGCATTATACTGGTCCTCAGGGCCCGATGCCATGGCTGGACCGTGCACTGCTCCCTGGGGTGGCTGCGGCGGTGGCCTTCGGGTGCGCGTTCGGCGCACTGGTGGTCCTCCCGCCGTGGGTCGTGGTCGTGAGCCTAGGGCCACTGGCCCTTGCGGTCAGCCGTCGTTCGGTGCTGTCCCTGTGGGCGGCGGCGTTCGTGGTGGGTCTGGCCCTGGCAGCTAGGCCCCCGGCTGTCGGCTCGGTCGCGGGGCAGATTCCGCTGCTGGACGGGATAGTCGGTCGCGTGGTGGGAATGCCCGACCCGGGGGAGAGATGGGTGTCGTTTACAATCCAGCCGCAGGCCATACCTGCTCGCCTGCTGGTATACCTCCCCCGGGGGGAGCAGCCGGCGGTGAGACCGGGGGACCTGGTCCGTTTGTGGGGGGCGGGCGATCTGCCAGAGGATCCGGGGTGGCGGGATTACCTGGCCCGGAGAGGCATCCAAGGGTTGTTCTGGGCTGAGGAGGCGGAGCTGGTAGAGGAAGGGCGTGCCTCGCCCTTGCGGTGGGCGGTCGGGGTGCGAGCTGCGCTGCTGACTCGGCTGACCGACGTTCTTCCCCCCGCAGGGGGCCGCCTGGTGGGGGCATTGCTGTTGGGGGCACGCCGCCTGCTCCCGGATGAGCTGGAGGCCGCCTTCCGCGCGGCCGGGGCCGCCCATCTGCTGGCCCTCTCAGGACTTCACTTGGGGATTCTGGTGGCAGGGGGCTGGTGGCTGTTGGGGCTTGTGCGCATTCCTACCACCTGGCGCTATCTGCTGCTCCTCCCTGCGGTCGGCGCCTACGTGTTGGTGGGCGGGCTGCGGGTATCGTTGATCCGGGCGGCGGCCATGTTCGCCGTGCTGGGGTGGTTCTGGGTGCTGTGGGAGCGGGGGTTGGTGCTGCGGAGGTGGCGCGACCCGCTGCAAGGGCTGGCCCTGGCCGCAGTCATGGTGTTGGTCGTCTGGCCGTGGTCGGCGCTGGACGCCGGCTTTCAGCTCTCGTTCGCCGCCACTGGGGCCATCATCCTGTTCCTCCCCCGGTGGCTGAACTGCCCGCTCCGCCGCCGCCTTCCGGGCCCGGTGTTGCGGGCGGCTGATCTGGTGGCAGTGGGCGCCTGCGCCCAGGTGGGGGCAGTCCCCATTGTCGGATCGGTCTTCGGCTACCTTGCCCTCTACGGGCTGGTCGCCAACCCGATCCTGATACCCTGGACTGGGTTCATCTTGTGGGCGGGCATCGGACTGCTGGCCATCGCTCCCCTGCCCTGGGCGCCGGCCATCGGCCAGGCGGTGCACGGCCTGGTCATCGCTCCGTACCTGCGGGTGGTCGCTGGGCTGGCTCAGCTGCCGGGGGCGGTCGTGGCGACCGGCCCCCAGTTCGGGTTGTGGTGCGCCGCGTGTGCACTTGGGGTGGCCCTCTTGCGTGCGATTGCCGACGAGACGGGCGTTACAGGCCGCCCTCCTTCTTTGCCCGGGCGATCACTTGGTCCAGCATGGTGGGGGTGAGCCGGCCGGTCTGTGTGTTCTGCCGCGAGGGGTGATAGGAGGCCAGCAGGGTGGGCCCGGGTGAGCCCGGTTGCCAGACGGCCCCGTGCGCAAACGGCGGCCGCGGCCGGGGCAGACTTATTCCATTCTGCTCTAGGGCGGCCAGGCACCCCTGAAAGGCCACCCGGCCCAGGGCGAGGATCGCCCCAATTTCGGACAGCGCGACCAGCTCCTTCACCAAATAGGGCAGGCAGTTCGCCACCTCGTCCCCGGTGGGGCGGTTGCCCGGCGGGACGCAGCGGACCACCGCCGACAGATAGACACCGGTCAGCTTGAGTCCATCGTCCGGGTGCTCCGAGCGGGGCTGGTTGGCCAGGCCCCACCGGTGGAGGGCGGCCATCAAGAAGTCGCCCGCTCCCCGGGGGCCGTCGCCAGTGAACATCCGGCCCGTCCGGTTCGCTCCGTGGGCCGCCGGCGCCAGCCCCACGATCAACAGCCGGGCGCTGTGATCTCCGAAGCCAGGGACCGGGCGGCCCCAGTACGGCTGGTGGCGGAACGCTGCCCGCCGGGTGCGGGCCACCTGCTGGCGGTGAGTCACCAGCCGCGGACAGCGGCGGCAGTCGACCACCACCCCGGCCAGGCGGTCCAGTCGATCCTGGGCGGTTACTGGCCTTCCTCCAGGCCCCACAGCCGGACTGTGCCGTCCACGGAGGTGGATACCAAGTGCTGGCCGCCGGGGAAAAAGGCCACCCCCCACACCTGGGCAGTGTGGCCCGCCAGGACGGCGATCTGGTGGCCGGACTCCACTTGCCACAGCTGTACCTTGCGGGCGAAGCCCCCCGTGGCCAGCACTCCGCCGTCCGGGGAGAAGGCGACCGCGTAGATCGAGCGGTGGGTACCCGGGCCGAAGACCAGGACCTCCTCCCAGCTACCCGTCCGGTAGACCTTCAGCTGGCCCTCGTAGTTTCCCCAAACCAGCAGCTTCCCGTCCGGCGAGAAGGCGAGGGAGTAGATGCCGTCCGCCCCGGCGCGGATGCTCTCCAGCTGGCGCAGAGTGGCCACCGACCAGATGCGCACGGTGCCGTCGCACGAGCTGGAGGCCAGCAGTGATCCATCTGGGGTAAACGCGACACAGCGGATCCAGCTGGCATGCCCCTCCAGCACGCCCACCTCCACGCCGGTCGCCACGTCCCACAGCCTGATCGTGGCATCATGGGATCCTGACGCCAGCAGGTCCCCGTCCGGGGAGAAGGCCAGCGCCCAGATGCCGAACGCGTGCCCCTTCAGCTCGGCGACCACCTGCTGCGAGTTCACGTTCCACACGGTGATCGTGCCGTCCTGGTCGCCGGCGGCCAGCAGTCCCCGCTCGGGGGAGGCGGCCAGCGACCACACCAATCCTGACTTGGTCCGCAATATGAGCTGGGGTCCGGACGTATCATGGCGCGACCACACCTCCACCGTACGGCCGTGGGCCACCGCGAACCGACTGTCGTCCACCACCGCCAGGGCATGCTGGTGATAATCGCCCTCGATGCGGGCGAGCTCCGCAGGTGCTCCCGCCGCCCCCACGACGGCGGCCGCCAGCGCCGCCGCCACCAGATGCACTAGTCTGTCCCTCAATAGCATCACTCCCTCTTTGCGCTGGGGGTCATAGTACCGGGGGCGCAGGTGGGGGCACAAGCGAGATGCCGGAAGGAGCGGGCACGGGTTAACATCTGGTGGAACTGGGCGATGGAGCGGCGATTGGCGTGGATCGGGCTGAATCAACTCCCTTCGTTGACCCCGCGCAGGCGGCGCCTGCTGCTTGCTAAGCTGGGCGGCCCCGAAGGGGTGTGGGGGGCTTCTCCGCACCAGCTGTCCCGGGTGGTGGGAGAGCAGGCGGCGGCGAACCTGGCCGCTGAGCGACGGCAGGCCGACCCCGAGCGGGAGGTGGCGCTGGCCCGCCGCGCCGGGGCCCGGATCCTCACCTGGGAGGACGACTCTTTCCCCCAGGAGCTGAGGCAGATTCCCAGCCCGCCGCTGGTCCTGTACGTGGTGGGGGAGCTTCGCCCTGAAGACGTGCCCGGGGTGGCGGTGGTGGGGACGCGCCGCTGCACCAGCTACGGACGTCTGGTGGCCGAGCGGCTGGGGAGCGAGTTGGCGGGCCGGGGGATCACGGTGGTCTCCGGCCTGGCGCCCGGGGTGGACACTGCCGCCCACCGGGGGGCGCTGAAGGCCGGCCGCACGGTGGCAGTGTTGGGGTCTGGGTTGGGGCGGCCATACCCGGCCGGCAGCGGCCCCCTGCTGGAGAGGATCGCCCGGGCCGGGGCAGCGGTATCGGAGTTCCCCTGGGAGATGACTGGGACCAAATGGAGCTTCCCCCGGCGCAACCGGATCATCGCTGGGCTGTCGGCGGGCGTGGTGGTGGTGGAGGCTCCGGCGCGCTCGGGGGCCCTGATCACGGTCGACCGCGCTCTGCAGCAGGGCAAGGAGGTGTTCGCGGTGCCCGGGCCCATCACCTCCACGGCTTCCCAGGGAACGCACCGACTGATCCAAGAAGGGGCCAAGTTGGTTACCGGTGTTGAGGACGTCCTGGCCGAGCTTCCGTCGCTGCGGCCCGCGCCTCCGCTCGAGCCGGCGGGGGAGGAAGGGCCTGTCGTGGACGGCCCCGCACGGACGGTTTATGATTTGCTTAGCTTTGAACCGCTCGGCCTTTCCGAGTTGGTGGACAAGGCCGGGCTCTCTCATTCCTGCGTCGCCCAGGCCCTCGTGGAGCTGGAGCTTGCGGGCTTGATCCGTGAAGTCGCGGGAAGGAGATACGTGCGCACGCGCTAGGAGGGGAGATGGAACGGACGCTGGTTCTCCTGAAGCCCGACGCCCTGCAGCGCCGGCTGGTGGGCAAGATCATCGCTCGACTGGAAGAGAAGGGGCTGAAGATCGTCGGGATGAAGCTGATGCAGATCTCCTCGGAGTTGGCCCGCCGCCACTACGCCGAACACCGGGAGAAGCCGTTTTTCTCCGAGCTGGTGTCGTTCATCACCTCGGCACCGGTGGTGGCCATGGTGGTGGAGGGGGATGGGGCGATTGAGACCGTACGCAAGCTCATGGGCAGGACAAACCCGCGTGAGGCCGCCCCGGGCACCGTGCGGGGGGATTTCGGCCTGTCCATAACACAGAATCTGGTCCACGGCTCTGATTCTCCCGCCTCCGCCGAGCGTGAGGTGCCGTTGTTCTTTGCCGAACAGGAGCTGGTGGGCTACACGCTGGCCGACGCGCCGTGGCTGGGAGGGGCAACATGAGCCTCCCCCCCCGGTACGACCCTCGCCAGGTGGAGCAGCGTGTCCTCCGCGCCTGGGAGGCCGCCCCCTACTGGGTGTGTGACCCCAGCACGGGCAGGCCCCCCTTCTCGCTGGTCATCCCGCCGCCGAACATCACCGGGCGGCTGCACATGGGGCATGCCCTGAACAACACCCTCCAGGACATCGTCACCCGGTGGAAGCGGATGGACGGCTTCGAGGCCTGCTGGTTCCCGGGCACCGACCACGCTGGCATCGCCACCCAGAACGTGGTGGAGCGTGAGCTGGCCCGCGAGGGAAAGAGCAGACACCAGTTGGGACGGCAGGCATTCGAGGCCCGGGTGTGGGAATGGAAGGAGAGGTACGGCTCCGAGATCGTCGATCAGCTGAAGGCCCTGGGCTGCTCCTGCGACTGGTCGCGCCTGCGGTTCACGCTGGACGAGGGGCTGTCGCGCGCGGTGCGGCGGGCGTTCGTCCGGCTGTTTGATGAGGGACTGATCTACCGCGGTGACTACATGATCAACTGGTGCCCCCGGTGTGAGACGGCGCTGTCCGACATCGAGGTGGAACACGAGGAACAAGATGGGCACCTGTATTACGTCCGCTACCCTCTCGAGGGGGGTGGCCATGTCACCGTGGCCACCACCCGGCCGGAGTCCATGTTGGGGGACACAGGGCTGGCGGTGAACCCGGCTGACGAGCGCTACCAAAGCCTGATCGGCAAGCTGGCCCGTCTGCCGGTGTTGGGGCGGCAGCTCCCCGTGGTGGCGGCGGAGGAGGTCGACCCCGAGTTCGGCACCGGGATCCTCAAGATCACCCCCGCTCACGACCCCACCGACCTGGCCATCGGCAATCGGGCCGGGCTGCCGGCGGTGAACGTTCTCTCTGGGGACGGCACTATCAACGAGAATGGAGGCCCGTTTGCCGGGATGGACCGCTATCAGGCTCGCCAGGCCCTGGTGGACCGGCTCCGAGAGGAGGGACTGTTGGAGCGGGTGGTGCCGTACCGGCACTCGGTGGGCCATTGCCAGCGGTGCGGGACCACGGTGGAACCCATCATCTCCACCCAGTGGTTCGTGCGGATGGAGCCCTTGGCCGAGCCGGCCATCCGCGCGGTCCGCGACGGCCACATCCAGTTCGTCCCCCCACGGTGGGCCAAGCTCTATTTCGATTGGCTGGAGAATATCCGTGACTGGTGCATCTCCCGCCAGCTGTGGTGGGGGCATCGCATTCCGGCGTGGTACGGGCCCGACGGAAAGGTGTTCGCGGCCGAGTCCTTGGAGGAGGCCCAGCGTACGGCGCAGGCCCACTACGGGCAACTGGTGCCCCTGCGCCAGGAGGAGGACGTGCTCGACACCTGGTTCTCCTCATCCCTGTGGCCGTTTTCGGTGATGGGGTGGCCGGAGGAGACGGACGACCTGCGGGCGTTCTACCCCACCTCGTTACTGGTGACTGGCTTCGACATCCTGTTCTTCTGGGTGGCGCGGATGGTGATGATGGCCATGCACTTGGTGGGCGAGGTCCCCTTCCGCAAGGTCTACATCACCCCCCTGATCGTGGACGCCAAGGGGCAGATCATGAGCAAGTCCAAGGGAAACGTAATCGACCCCTTGGAGGTGCGGGAGAGCCACGGCATGGACGCCCTGCGGTATACGCTGGCCCAAGCGTCATCCAAGGGGCGGGCGCTGCGCCTGTCCATGGAAGAGCTGGACCAGGCGCGCAATTTCCTCAACAAGATCTGGAATCTAGCCCGGTTTGTCGTCCAGAACGCAGCTGGGGCGGTGCAGGACCAGCTGCCGGAGTCCGATCGGCTGGGGTGGGAGGACCGGTGGATCCTGTCCCGGCTGTCCCGCCTGGTGGAGCGGGTGCGTGTTGAGCTGGACCGGTACAACTTCCACCTGGTCGCCGACGCGTTGTACCAGTTCACTTGGCATGAGTTGTGTGACTGGTACCTGGAGGTGGCCAAGCTCTCTCTGTACGGCGACGACCCTGCCGCCAGGCAGGATCGCCAGCGCGTTCTCGTGTACGTGTTGGACGTCCTGTTGCGGCTTTTCCACCCCTACATGCCCTTCATCACAGAGGAGATCTGGTCCCACCTGGGTCATGCGGGGTCAGTGGCCCGGGCCCCGTTTCCCCAGCCGGTGCCGGAGCTGGTGGACCCTGAAGCGGAGGCGCGGTTCGGCTTGCTGCAGGAGGTGGTCACCGAGGTGCGGGCGGTTCGCTCTGAGCTGGGGGTCCCGGCCGGGGAGGAGGTGGAGCTGGTCCTGGCCGGCCCCGCGGAGAAGGCGCGCGGGTTGATCGCGGCGTTCGGGGGGGCGGTGCAGCGGCTGGCCCGGGCGGGCCAGGTTCGCTACGACGGGTCGTTCTCCCCACCTGCCGGCACGGCCAAGGGGGTGGCTGGTCCGCTGACGCTATACTTGCCGTTGGCCGGCCTCATGGACTGGCAGGCGGCACGAGACCGGCTGAGCCGGGAATTGGCCAAAGTGGACGTTCAGCTGGCCAAGCTGGAGGATCGGCTGGCAAACCCCGGCTTCCAGAGGAACGCGCCCCGCGACGTAGTGGGGAAGGCCGAAGCCGAGGCCGCCGCGTTGCGGGCCCGCCGCCAGCGGCTGGCCCGGCATCTGGAGGAAGGCGGCGGGTGAGCGGACTGCCGTGGGAAGCGCTTGCCCCTGGTTGGGCCGTCAAGCCGGGGCTAGAGAGGGTCAACGTCCTCCTCGATCGACTGGACCACCCCGAGCGGAAATTCCCTGCCATCCACGTGGGGGGCACCAACGGCAAAGGGTCGGTGGTGGCGTTCCTGGAGGCTGCGCTGGGGGCAGGGGGGGTCAAGGTGGGGACGTACACGTCGCCGGATCTGGGCGATCCCACCGAGCGGATTCGGGTTGCGGCTCAGTCCATCTCCGCGGGGGGCCTGGACGAGTTGGTCCGCCGGGCGATCCTGCCCCTGGACGACCTGGTGGCCGGCCCGGGTCGTCCCACTTCGTTCGAAGCGCTGACAGCGGCCGCGTTTGGTCACTTCGCTGCCCAACGGGTGGAGCTGGCCCTGGTGGAGGTGGGGTTGGGAGGGCGGTTCGACGCCACCCGGGCGCTGGCCCGCCCCCTGCTCAGCATAGTTACCTCAGTGGAGCAGGATCACCGGGACTTCTTCGGCCCGGGCACCGGGCGGGCCGCCTGGGAGAAGGCGGGGATCGCCCGATCGGGGGTTCCCTTCCTGACGGCGGAGCGGAAACCGGAAGTGTTGGCCACCTTCGCGCAGGAGTGCCGGGAGGTGGGCGCGGCCCTGGTGTTGGTCGACCCCGAGGACGTGGAGCCGGTGGAGGTCAGCTGGGACCGGGCGGTGTGGCGCTCCCGCGACGATCCTCTGGGGTTGGGGCAGTTCGAGACCCGGTTGTTGGGCCTGTACCAGCGGGGCAACTTGGCGCTGGCATTGGCGGCCCTGGCCGAGCTGGTGGGGGGGTTTCCGGTGCCGCGGGAGGCGATCCGCGAGGGGCTGGGCACCGCTGCCTGGGCGGGCCGGTTCGAGGTGCTGTCCCGGCGGCCGTACATTGTGCTGGACGGGGCCCACAACCCTGCCGGGTCCCGGGCGCTGGTGGCCACCTTGGAGCACCTCCCTCGCCCGCGGGGAACGTCCACTTTGGTCTTCGGAGTACTGCGGGATAAAGTGGTGCGAGAGATGGCCGAGATACTGTTCCCCTGGTTCGACCGGGTGGTGCTGGTGGCCTCGAGGTCGGAACGGGCCCTCCCGCCCGCTGCCTTGGCCCATCAGGCAAGGCGGCTAGGGTGCAAGTGGTGCATCGGCGGGCCAGTGGGCCCGGCGGTGAGCGATGTGGTCCGCGATCTGGGTGAGGAAGACATGCTGGTGATCTGCGGGTCCCTGACTGTGGTGGGGGAGGCGAGGCGTGCCCTTGTCCCAGCTCCTTGAGGAGGTCCGGCGGGGGCCCAGGCCCGACCACGTGGCGCTCATCATGGACGGGAATGGCCGGTGGGCCGCTTCCCGAGGACTGCCCCGGGTGGAGGGACACCGCCAGGGCGCCCTGATTTGTGAGCGACTGGTCCGGTTTGTGGCTCAGAAGAGGCTGTTCCCCTATCTCACCCTGTTCGCGTTCTCCACCGAGAACTGGGAGCGTCCCCGCCAAGAGGTGGAGTTCCTGTTTCGCCTGGTGGAGGGGTTTGTCCGGGACAAGCTGGCCGAGTTGGCCGCGGGCGGCGTTCGGCTGCGGGTGGTCGGCGGGGCGGCGCGACTGCCCCAGAGGCTGCGCCGCTCCCTTGACCGGGCGGTGCGGGAGACGGCGAGTAATGACGCGTTGAACCTCACGGTGGCCCTGAACTTCGGTGGGCGGTGGGCCATCCTGCAGGGGGTGCGGGCCGCCGTGGCTGCCGCCAAGAATGGGGCCCTGGCCGCCGAGCTCACGGCGGACGACTTCCGCCGCTTCCTCCCCACCAGGGAGCTCCCCGACCTCGACCTCATCGTGCGTACGGGTGGGCACCAGCGGCTGTCCAATTTCTTCCTGTGGGAAGCGGCATATGCCGAACTGTACTTCACGGAGACTCTGTGGCCTGACTTCGACGAGGATGCCCTGGTGCAAGCCCTGCGGGATTTCCAAGGGCGCTCCCGCAACTTCGGACGGGTGGTGACGTGAAGGGGCTGGCCAGCCGGTTGATCACGGCCCTGGTGGCGGTCCCGTTTGTGCTGGGGGTCTTCTGGGCGGCAGAGCACTTCCACATGGATTGGCTGGTGGGGCTGTTGGTGTCTGTGGTGGGGTTGATCGCCGGCTGGGAGTACCTCCACTTGGTGGGGCGGCTGGAGATCCCCCTGCCCCGGGAGCTTCTTCTGGTGGCCATCCCCGCCTATCTCATGCTGGCCCTGTTTTGGGACGGTCGCTACGCCCTGGTGGTGGGGTGGGCGGTGGTCTACCTGGTAGTGGTGTACAGCTTCTTCCGCCGCGGGCCAAGGCGGGGCTTCCTGGCTTCGCTGGCCGGGATCTTCGGCCTCCTGTACATCCCGGTGCTGCTCAGCTTCGTCTACCTGATCTACCGCGGTGGGTTCTGGTACCTGGTCCAGTTCTTCCTCATCGTGTGGGGATACGACACCGGGGCGTACTTGGTCGGCAGCCAGCTGGGCCGCCATCAGATCCTACCCCGGATCTCGCTCGCCAAGACCTGGGAGGGGGTGGCGGGAGGCTTGGCCCTGGCCGTGGTCGGCGCCGCCCTGTGCCCCGTGTTCTGGGACGGCTTCCTCGGCTGGCTTCCCCACCTGGTGGTGCTGGGCGTGTGGGTGGGGAGCTTCGTTCAACTGGGGGACCTGTTTGAGTCCCTGTTCAAGCGGGCTGCGGGGGTGAAGGATGCCGGGGCGCTGCTGCCAGGACACGGCGGGGTCCTGGACCGCATCGACGGTTTGCTGGCCGGCCTGCCCATCTACTTCTTCTACCTGCACTTCGTGCTGGGACAGATCTAGCGGTTACCATCCGGCGTGGAAGTCTACGTGCGCGCTGCCTACGTGGCCCTGGGGTTGGTGGTGCCGCTGTTGGCGTTTCTCCGCTGGCTGCACCCCGCCCCCTCCACCACGGACCTCTCTCTGGCCTTCCTGCTGGGGATGATGGGCACTGCCCTGGTGGCGCTGGTCCGCGCAGCGTTCGGTTGGCCCGAGGCCGGCTGGGGGCGGGCGTTCGTCACCGCCGGCGGCCTGGAAGAGGGGGCGAAGCTGGCCCTGGGCTGGGCATTGGTGGGAAGGCTCAGACGGGAAGGCGGTTTCGGCCCGGCGGAGGCGGCGCTGAGCTTGGCTTTCCTGGGCGGGGGGTTCGCTGCCGTGGAGGACTTCCATTACCTGGTGGCCGGGTTGGAGCGGGGCCTGGGCTGGGGAGCGGTAGTGGCAGCCCGCGCCCTGCCCATGCACGTGGCCTTGGGGATGGTTGTCGGGGTGGTGGTGGGGCGGGCCGGAGCTGTCCCCCTGCCCTGGGTGGGAGCCGCCTGGGCACTGGGGGCTGGACTCCACGGGGGGTTTAACCTAGTGGCGCAGGCGGCCGACTTGTCCTGGGCAGCGCTCTATGCTGCCGGCGTCACCGGGTGGGGCCTGGCCCTGATGTGGAGATGGGCGCGCTGGTCACCGTGGGCCTTGCACCGCTGGCTGGGGGTGGGGGGGATGTGGGAGGCGAATCGAGCGGTTCGCTGGCTCGGCTGGACGGGGCTGGAACTCGTTTTGGGACAGCGGTCTGCCCCCTCGCTGGCCTGGCTTCCGTTGGCGCTGAGCCTGGTGGTGTTATATCCGTTGCTCATCCTGGCCCTTGGCTTGCTGACCCAACTCGTGCTATAGTGCTGCCGTACAAAGGTTTTGGGCGACCGTGGGGGGACGGCCGCCCAAAGCCGGTGGTGCACCGGATGAGGGGGTGGGTACCACCGTGGCCAGTATACCCGGCGACGGCTGCCCGCGTCTGTGATGAAGGTTACTCCTGGCTCTGTGCGAGCTTATCCTTTACAGAATTGACTTTCGACCTCAGACGGCCGGGTGGGGCATCCCGGTCGTCGATGCGCACCGTGGTGAGCACCCTGCTGAACTTGGCCCGCATCCGGCGGTGGCACCGAGCCACGACCGCCATGGCCTCTTCCCAGCCGCCCTCCACGATGGTCCCCATGGGGGTGAGCTGATACGGCAGGCCGCTTTCCTCGACCAGCCTCACGCATTCGGACACCGGGCTGGAGAGCGACTCCCCTGCCCCGAGCGGCACGATGGAAAACTCGCATACGATCACTTTTCCCTCCTTGAACCGGCGCCGGCTACAGGTATCCGCCCTCCTTCAGGGAGGTGTAGCCGCGCTTGGTGATGATGAGGTGGTCCAGCACCTCGATGCCCAGGATCTCCCCCGCCTCCACCAGCTGTCTGGTGAGTCGCAGGTCGTCGGAAGAAGGCTCGAGGTTCCCCGAGGGATGGTTGTGCGCCACCACGATCGCCGCCGCCCGGTCGGTGATGGCGTCGGCGAACACCTCGCGCGGGTGGACCTGAGTGGAGTTGAGCAAGCCCACAGTGATCACGCGGGACTGGATCACCTCATGGGCCCCTGACAGCGACAGGCAGGCGAAATACTCCTGTTGTTTGTCCGCCAAGTGCTGCAGGTAGGGAAGGGCATCGTGCGGCCGCGAGATCACGTGCCGCCTTCCCATCAAGTGGCGCCGGGCCAGTTCCAGGGCGGCCACCACAGCACACGCCTTCGCCACCCCCACCCCGGCCACGGCCTGCAGGTCGTCCACGGTCAGGCGGTCCAGGCTGGGCCCGGCCCGAGTGAGGATGCTGGAGGCCACCGCTAGCGCCGACTGGCCTTTGCTCCCGCTACCCAACAGGATGGCCAGCAGCTCCACGTCGGACAGCGCCTGCGCGCCGCGACGGGCCAGCTTCTCCCGGGGCCGATCCAGGTCGGGAAGATCCCGGATCCGCCTCACTACACCCTCTCGCCTCTTCCCCAGGCCCATCTTCGCTGCGCCTTCACCATACCGCGGCGGCGGAGGTGTCGACAACAGCGCTGGCGCATCGGCGCGGCAACGGTACGTCAGTCCCAAAGGTGAAAGTAGGCGCCCGATGGACTATCATTTCGTGTTGTTTTCTCTCACCCATTGAGGGTTGAAGGAGGCCGACATGGCGCTGAAGGGCTTGCCGCAAGGCTATTCCCCCTACCCCGCTTCCGCCCGTCAGGTGCCCGGCGCGACCGCAGCCCTGGTCCGCGGGCCGCAGGGCAAGCGGCTGTTCCTTTCCTCTCCTGTCCCAGGTTTCTCGGGGGAGGAGCTCTCAGCAGGGGGGAGGCTCTGCCCGCTGAGCTGGCCGAACGCGCGCGCGCTGGGGCGGCTGCTGCCGGAGTTCCGGCCGCGGCGGCTGCCGAGTGGGCCGAGCTTCGGGTTCGGCGATCGGGTGGGCCTGGCTGCCCCCGGCCACCTGCGTGCCCTGGCCGGCGCGCAGGTCTTCCCGGTACTCGCCCAGCAGTCTGTGCGGGAGAACACGCGCACGGGGCGGACATTTGATGATGTGCTGGCTGCGGCCGTGTTTGGTGCCTTTCAGGAAGGATATAGCGGGGGCTTCGCGGCGGACGCCGACCACCTGAAATCCGTCGAGGACGCCGCCTGCGCCGCCCGGCTTGGATACACGTTCTTCACCTGCGATCCCTCGTCACACATAGTGGCGGCGGCGGATCGTTTCTCGGATGAGGAGCTGGCGCGGCGGTTCGCCGACCTGCCCCAGGCCGCTGAGTACCGGAAGGCGTTCCTCGGCAAGGATATCTCCGTAGACGGCCTGGGGAGGCTCCGGTTCTCGGAGCGGGACCTGGCGCGGGCGGCCGTCAAGTACGGCCGGGCGGTGGAGTTCGCCGCCAGCATGTGGGCTGCGCTGGCCGACCTGTTGCCCGGGGGGTTCGACTACGAGGTGTCGGTGGATGAGACGGACAGCCCCACCACTCCCTTGGAGCACTTCTTCATCGTGGGCGAGCTGCAGCGCCGAGGCGTTGAACTGTCCTGTCTGGCCCCCCGGTTCGGAGGGGCGATGGAGAAGGGTGTCGACTTCCGGGGCAGCGTGGAGGTGTTCCGCCGGGACCTCCGGGCGCACATGGCCATTGCCAAGGTCATGGGAGGTTACCGGATCAGCCTGCATTCCGGTTCGGACAAGTTCTCCCTGTACCCGGTGTTCCACCAGGAGGGGGGCGGCCGCTGGCACGTGAAGACCGCCGGCACCAGCTACCTCGTGGCCCTGCGAGTGGTTGCCGAGCGCTCTCCGGATCTGTTCAGGGAGATCGCGGCGCTGTCTCTGGCCAACTTCTCTGAGGAGCGGGCCACCTATCATCTGTCCGCTGACCGGGGCCGTGTGGTCCCGCCGACGGATCTCCCGGATGGAGAACTGCCCCGGCTGCTTGAGCAGGAGGACTCCCGGCAGGTACTGCACGTGGCCTTCGGCGCGGTCCTCACAAGCCCCCTTGGGGAGAAGCTGCGGGCCGTGTTGGAGGCGCACGAGGAGGAACACTACGCGGCACTGGCCCGTCATCTGGGCCGACATCTCCAAGCCCTGGGGGTGAAAGCGTGAGCAGGCTTTCCGGCAAAGTGGCGGTCATAACTGGGGGGGGCGGAGTGCTGCCCGCGGCCATCGCCGAGGGCCTGGCCGAAGAGGGCGTTAGCTGCGTTCTGCTGGATCTGGATGAGGACAAGGCCCAGGCCGCCCTGGAACGAGTGCGGCGTGCCGGGGCGGACGGCCTGGCCGTGAAGGCCAACGTACTGTCCTCCGAGGAACTGCAAACCGCGCTCGAGAGCACCCGGTCCGCCTTCGGCCGGGTGGACTTCCTGATCAACGGGGCCGGGGGCAACCATCCCCGGGCCACCACCAGCTCCGACGTCCCCTTGTTCGATCTGCCGCTGGAGGCGGTCCGGTTCGTGTTCGATCTCAATTTCGTGGGCACCTTCCTCTCCTGTCAGGTGTTCGGCCGGGCCATGGCCGAGCAGGGCCAGGGCGCGATCCTGAACATCGCCTCCATGAACGCCCTCCGGCCGCTCACCCGCATCCCGGCCTACTCAGCCGCCAAGGCGGCGGTGGCCAACTTCACGCAGTGGCTGGCGGTGCACATGGCACAGGAGTACTCCCCCAAGATCCGGGTGACCGCCCTGGCGCCCGGGTTCTTTCTCACCGAGCAAAACCGGTTCCTGCTACTGGACCAGGAGGGTGTGCTCACCCCCCGGGGCCGGAAGATCATCGACCACACCCCCATGGCCCGGTTCGGGGAGCCCCAGGACCTGATCGGCGCGGTCAGGTGGCTGCTTTCCCCGGCCGCCGATTTCGTCACCGGGGTCGTCATTCCCATCGACGGGGGATTCTCCGCCTACTCCGGGGTGTGAGGTCGGCGCCGCCCGCCCGTGAGCCGACCTGCCCAGCGGGGGCTCCAGCCCGCTTGGGGAAGCGCTTTGCCCAGCTGCTCATCTACCAGCACTGCCCCCGGGGCGGTGAGGACAGGGGCGCGTGGAAAGGTTTGCAGGCGCGGCGGATCCCGCTCATCATCTAGGGGCAAGGAGGGGATATGGCCGACCGGAGGAACAACAACGTAGTGGTGGCCATGGGCGGCGGCCCCACCCCGGTGATCAACAACTCCCTGCGAGGGATCGTAGAGGGGTGCCAGACGTTCCCCGGCCAGTTCGGCACCGTCTACGGGGCCCGGCACGGGATCTTGGGGGTCCTGCGCGAGGAACTCCTGGACCTGTCTGCCCAGCCCCCCGAGGAGATCGCCCTGCTGCGCACCACCCCGGCCGCCGGGGCGGTCGGCACGGCGCGCTACAAGCTCAGCGCGGTCGAGGACCTGGCCCGGGTGGTAGAGGTGCTCCGCGCCCACCGGGTGGGCTACTTCTTTGGGATCGGCGGGAATGACACCCAGCTCGTCTGCCACCGGGTAGCTGAGGCGGCCGCGGAGGCCGGCTACGAGCTCACCGCGGTGGGCGTGCCCAAGACGATCGACAACGACCTTGGGGATGCGGAGTTCCGCCTCGTCGACCACACCCCCGGCTACGGCTCGGTGGCCCGCTACTGGGCGTGGACGATCCAAGCCTTGGAGGAGGAAAACCGGGGGTCGTACCCTGCGGATCCGGTGCTGGTGGTCCAGGCCATGGGCCGCCGGGTGGGCTTCGTGGCGGCCGCGGCGCGCCTCGCCGACCCCGACCGAGAGTTTCCCCTGCTCCTCTTGCTCCCAGAGATGGGCCTTTCCCTGGCGGAGATCGCGGACCTGGTGGCCGACACAGTGCGGCGCCGGGGCCGGGCGCTGGTGGTGGCCTCTGAGGGGTTGGAGTTGGCCGCGGTGGGCGAGCGCCGAGATGCCTTCGACCACACCGCCTTCTCCTCCTCCCGGATCACGGTGGCCCAGCTGGTGGTGAATTACCTGAACGAGGCGGGACTGCCCGCCCGCGGCCTCGCCCGGGGGCAGGTCCCAGGGACCGAGCAGCGAGACGCTATGCTCTACGCCTCGCCGGTGGACTTGAGCGAAGCCTATCAAGTGGCCCGGCATGCCGTGTCCCTGGCCCGGCAGGGGGACAACGGGACCATGGCCACCATCCAGCGGGCGGAGGGGGATGTCTACCTGGCCGAGTACGGGGCGGTGCCCCTCTCGGAGGTGGCCGGCAAGGATCGTGGTTTCCCGCGGGGGTGGGTGGACCGGGAGCGTGCCGACGTCGCGGACGAGTTCGTGCGCTACGCCCGCCCGCTGCTCGGCGAGGATCTGGTCTGTGTGCCTCTTGTCGAGGGTCGGTTCCGGCTGGCCCGCCTCAAGCCGCTCCTCGCCGACAAGAAGCTTCCTCAGTACGCCCCGGCCGCCCACCGGAGTTGAAGGGGGCGGAGTGCCGGCAGGAGGACCTGGCGGCCGTGACCTACATAAGGGGGGGAGATGGACGACCGGGAGAAACTTGCCAAGTTCCATCCCAGGCACGATTACCTGGTGTGTATAGACTCAGACGGCTGCGTGTTCGACACCATGGGCATCAAGCAGCGGGAGTGCTTCTGCCCGTGGCTGATCGCCTACTTCCACCTTCAGCCAGTGGCCCAGGCGGCGCGGGAGTGCAAGGAGTTCGCCGACCTGTTCTCCAAGACACGGGGGGCAAATCGCCACCTGACGGTGAAGCGCATCCTCACCGAGCTCCTTCCCTCCCACCCCATGGTGCGGCGCCGGGGCTTTCGGGTGCCCAAGTTCCCGCACTACTTCGCTTGGGTGGACGATCCGCGAAGCACCCTCTCCAACGATGGACTGCGGGCCGCCGTCCAGGCAGCCCCGTCGGAAGAGGCCCGCCGGGAGCTGGCGCACGTGCTGGCTTGGAGCGAGCGGGTGAACTGGGCAATCAAGGAGATCGTGCAGGGGATCCCCCCGTTCCCCCGCGTGGGGGAGTCGCTGGCGGCCCTTGCGGACAAGGCAGACGTGGTGGTGGTTTCCCAGACTCCGCTGGAGGCCCTGAAGCGGGAGTGGGCTGAGCACGGGATCGACAAGTACGCTGGCCTGATCTGCGGTCAGGAGATGGGGAGCAAGTCCGAGCACATCGCAGCCACCGCCCGCCACTACGGGAACGGGCGCGTGCTGATGGTCGGAGACGCCCCCGGGGATTTGCAGGCCGCCCGCGACAACGGAGTGCTGTTCTTCCCGGTCATCCCTGGAAAGGAGGAGGCGTGCTGGGAGCGACTGTACCGCGAGGCCCTGGGGCGCTTCTTTGCCGGGGACTACACTGACGGATACGAAGGTGAGCTGATCGCCGAGTTCGAGCGGGCGCTGCCCGAGCGGCCGCCGTGGGAGGTGGCAGGGTGAACTCCGATTGGGGAATCGTGGGCCTGGCGGTGATGGGGCAGAACCTGGCCCTTAACCTCGAAGACAAAGGTTTCTCGGTGGCGGTGTACAACCGCACGGCCCAGCGCACGCAAGAGTTCATTGAGGGGAAGGCCGCCGGCAAGCGAGTGGCCCCCGCGTCCAGCCTGGGGGAGTTGGTGGCCGGCTTGGCCCGCCCGCGGCGGGTCCTGCTCATGGTGAAGGCCGGCCCACCTACCGACGCAGTGCTGAAAGAGCTCCTCCCCCTGCTCGAGCCGGGGGACGTGGTGATGGACGGTGGGAATGCCCACTACCCTGACACCGAGAGGCGGCTGGCTGAGGCCGAGCGCCGGGGGATCCTGTACTTGGGGGTGGGCATCTCCGGCGGCGAGGCCGGCGCCCTGCACGGGCCGGCGGTGATGGCCGGGGGACACGCACAGGGCTGGCCCGCAGTGGCCCCGGCCCTTACCAAGGTCGCGGCCCAGGGCCCTGCAGGCCCCTGCTGCGCCTACTTCGGCCCCGGCTCGGCCGGCCACTATGTGAAGATGGTCCACAACGGGATTGAGTACGCGATCATGGAGGCCATCGCGGAAGGTTACGACCTGATGCGGCGCGGGCTGTCGCTCGCCCCCCAGCAGATGGCCGAGGTGGTCGCCGGGTGGAACCGGAGCGAGCTCGCTGGTTACCTGCTGGAGATCACCGAGTGGATTCTGCGCCGACAGGATCCGGAGACCGGAGAACCGTTGGTGGAGAAGATCCTGGACACCGCCCAACAGAAGGGCACCGGCAAGTGGTCCACCCAGTCCGCGCTGGACCTGGGGGCCCCCGCGCCCACCATCGCCGTCTCCGTGTTCGCCCGCATCGTCTCCGCCCTCAAGGAGGAGCGGGTGGCGGCCCAGCACGCCCTGTCAGGGCCGAGCCCCGAGCTGTCAGTGGACCCGGGGAGCTTCCTCGCTGACCTGCACGGGGCGGTCTACCTGACCGTGGTCGCCGCCTACGCGCAGGGCTTCCGCCAGCTCCGGGACGCCTCCGCCGAACGGGGCTATGGCCTGGATCTGGCCGAGGCGGCGCGGGTGTGGATGGCCGGCTGCATCATCCGCTCCCGGCTCCTGTCGCCCATCCGGCAGGCCCTGCAGGACGACCCCCAGCTCCCCCTGCTGTTCCTCGCTGAGCCATTCCGGACCAGGTGGAACCAGCTGCAGGCCGCCCTGAGGCGGGTGGTGACCGCTGCCCACGGGGCTGGCATCCCGGTGCCGGCAATGTCCTCGGCCCTGGACTCCGTGGACGCCTACCGTACTGGGCGGCTCCCGGCCAATCTCATCCAAGCCCAACGGGACTACTTCGGCGCCCATACCTACCGCCGGGTTGACCGGGATGGCATCTTTCACACCGACTGGGAGGGGTCGTGATCCGCGCCCAGGCGCCGGGACGGCCCATCGCGGCTGCGGGGCTGCGGGGGGAGCTGGCCGACGCGTTGGAGTCAGTGGGCGTCCGCGGCGAGCGGGTGATGGTGGTTGTGCCGGACGACAGCCGTACCCTTCCCATGACCGCGCTGTTTGACACCATCTGTGAGGTTCTCCTGCCGCGGGCCGAGAGCTTGACCTTTCTGGTCGCCCTGGGCACCCACCCGGCCATGTCCGTGGACCAGTTGACTGCCCACCTCGGCCCCGGCTGGCGAACCAAAGGGGCCCAGGTGATCCAGCACGCCTGGGACGACCCCCGGGCGCTGGCCCGGGTGGGGACCCTGTCCAGCGAGGAAATGGACCAGATTTCCCGCGGCCTCCTCGCCGAACAGGTCCCGGTGGAGGTCAACCGCCGCATCGTCGATTGCGACCTGGTGCTCATTGTCGGTCCAGTTTTCCCTCATGAGGTGGTAGGTTTCTCCGGGGGGCACAAGTACTTCTTCCCCGGGGCCTCCGGGCCCCAGATGGTGCACCAGTCTCACTGGCTGGGGGCGCTCATCACCAACCCCAAGGTGAACGGCCATCGGGACACCCCGGTGCGGGCGATGATCGAGCGGGCGGCGGCAATGGTCGCCACTCCTCGGCTCGGCCTGTCCTTGGTGATGCGCGGGGCGGATGTGGTGGGTTGGTTCCTGGGGGAGGTGCATGAGGCATGGTCCGAGGCCGCCGACCTCTCCGCTCGGGTCAACATCACCTGGACGCCGCGGGCCTACCATACTGTGCTGTCCATGGCCCCCCCCATGTACCGCGAGGTCTGGACCGCCGGCAAGTGCATGTACAAGCTGGAGCCGGTGGTGGCCGACGGCGGCACGCTCATCATCTACGCCCCCCACATCCGGGAGCTTTCCCCCACCCACGGCAAGTGGCTGCTGGAGGTGGGCTACCACGTGCGGGACTACTTCCTCGCCCAGTGGGATCGGTTCCGCGATGTCCCGCGGGCGGTGCTCGCCCACTCCACCCACGTGCGGGGCATCGGCACCTTTCGGGACGGGGTGGAGCGGCCCCGCATCGATGTCCAACTGGCCACTGGCATCCCCCCCGACATCTGCCGAAGGATCAACCTCGGCTACCGCGACCCCCGTTCCGTCCGGTTGGAGGAGTACGGAGGCCGGGAGGAAGAGGGGATCCTGGTCGTGCCCAAGGCCGGCGAGCAGCTGTGGCGCCTAGCCGCGGGCACGGTCCCCGACATCGACGCGCTGTAGTCCGAAGCGTCGTGCCAGCCGGAAGCCCGCTGTCGCCATGTCCCCCTCCGCGAACGGGTAGATTGGGGCTGGTTCCCGGGTAGCCGTCGCTGAACCAGTGTTCTCTTGCAGGACAACCCTCTCGGGTCGTGATCTCGCCTGCCAGCAGAACCCAACAGCCTTCCCCGCAAGCGCCAGGGCCCCCGATCATCTGGGAGCCCTAGCGGGATCAAGACTTGTTCGGAGTGCAGTCTAGTCGGTCTCTACTCCCTCCACGAAGGACAAGAAGCACTTCTTCTTCTCCAGAGTCAGCTCCGTTTCGTGGACACCTTAAGAGTTGGAAGGGAGGAGTTCACGATGCCGAGAACACGAGCGCCGTATCCGCCGGAGTTCCGGCGGCAGATGGTGGAACTTGTACGGGCTGGCCGAACGCCGCGGGAGCTGGCGCGGGAGTTTGAGCCCTCGTACGAGTCGATTCGCAATTGGGTCCGACAGGCGGACCGCGACGAGGGCCGCAACGGTGCCGGGCTGACCACAGACGAGCGGGAGGACTTGCGCCGGCTACGCCGTGAGAACCGTCAGCTTCGTCTGGAGCGGGAGATCTTGGCAAAAGCCGCGGCCTTACGCTTGGGGAGACCGGCGCGGTGCCGCCAGGGTCTACGAGTTCGTGAGCACACACCAGGCGATGTATCCGGTGGCCACGATGTGCCGCCTGCTGGGAGTCTCCACCAGTGGGTACTACACGTGGCGCAAGCGACTGCCGTCGAAAAGAGCACGGGAGAACGCCCAGCTCCTGAAGCGGATCGAGGCGATCCATGCCTGGAGCCGGGGGACCTACGGGGCACCCCGGATTCACGCGGAGCTCAAGGCGAGTGGGGTGAAGGTGGGCCGCAACCGGGTGGCCCGGCTGATGCGTCAGGCCGGGATTGCAGGGGTCAGCCGGCGTCGGCGCCGGAGCACGACAAAGCGCGATCCCCAGGTCCAGCCGGCCCCGGACTTGGTGGAGCGGGACTTCACCGTGGACAGTCCTGACCAGCTATGGGTGGCCGACATCACCTACATCCCGACCCGGATGGGGTTCCTCTACCTGGGGGTGGTGGTGGACGCGTTCAGCCGCCGGGTGGTGGGTTGGGCGATGGCCGGACACTTGAGGACGGAACTGGTGTTGGCAGCTCTGAACATGGCCATCTGGCAGCGGCGCCCCCAGGGGGTGGTCCATCACTCGGATCGGGGGACGCAGTACACCTCGATCGCCTTTGGACGTCGGTGCAGGGAGGCGGGAGTGCGGCCGTCGATGGGATCAGCGGGTGACTGCTACGACAACGCCCTGTGCGAGAGTTTCTTCGCCACGCTGGAGTGCGAGCTGCTCGAGCGTTGTAGCTTCGGTAGCCAGGCCGAGACCCAAATGGCCGTCTTCGAGTTCAGCGAGGGCTGGTACAACCCACACCGGCGCCATTCGTCGCTCGACTACGACTCGCCGACGGTCTACGAAAGGAAGTACGCTGGTCTATTGGCTTCGGAGAGCAAGACAGAGCAGAAGGAGGCGCTCATGGGCGCTGGTGCAGGTTCTGACGGGGCTCATGAACCATAGGAGGACGCATGGAGTCCACGGGCACGCTGACAGCACAGTTGTCAAGCACTACACTGTCCACTGAAGCG
>JBNGCS010000002.1:0-99265 GCA_049975705.1 Candidatus Bipolaricaulaceae bacterium
GTTTCAATCCCTTTCAGGGGTTCGGTGGTCCTGCAGCACCGCTGCTCAGTCCTGGCAACCCAACTGCTCTGCCGGGCACATATCGAGAATCTCACAAGAACGCACGTCCGTCAAGCCGCTCATATCACTTCGCCCCCGTGGCTGCAAGCTGTACCTGCGTCCAGGACAGGGATCGCGCCCCTCCGCGGATCCCCCGGCAGACGTGCGCCAGCCCAGATCCTCGCATTCGTCGCCAGGAAAAAGCTATTCACTTGTCAAGGATCCCTCATCCCTCGTTGTCATCGAACCCGACGAACACCGCTGTCTCAGAGAGAGGCTCTCCCCCGCCGAGTCGTTCAATCCGGTCAGCATCTTCCTCGCACAGAAAATAGAAGCACACAGAGTCGCCAGCCTGCAAATCGATCGCATCATCCAAGCGCGCACGAAGGCGCAAGTAGGCGCTTCTGTCAATCCGGCACTCGAACACGCTGTATTGCATCCACTGGCCGTAGTCCTTAAGCGTCTTGTGCACTCGCGCTCGCCGCCTGTCGTCCTTGATGTCATAGCTTACTACAATCAACACGGTCACCTAATGAGGAACGGCACATACCGTTCCAGTTCTCCGCTCACCGCTTTGGCTAGTACCCGTGCCTGCAATTCCACGCACCTCCAGTAGGTGGTCCGGTAGTCGAGAGACGGATGTCTGACCTCGGCCCGTTTCTTCTCCTCGTACGCACGAAGAAAGGTCTTGAGGGCGCCGGGCTTCATCCGATGGACGTTGCCAAGGCCGATCTCGAAGTCGTCAGCGGTGATCATGCGCTTGTTGATCACCCTCAGGACCAGACTGTCAATTAACACAGGACGGAACTCCTCCATCAGATCGAGGGCGAGGGAAGGCTTGCCGTGGCGGTCGGCATGCAGATAGCCGATGTAGGGATCAAAGCCAACGACGTTGCAGGCTGCGCACGCGTCCTTGTGCAGCATCACATACCCAAAGGAGAGCAAGGCGTTCACCGGGTCGGTGGGAGGCCTCCGCACCCGACGGGGAAAGCCGAATCCTGGCGCCTTGATCAGCTTATCGAAGGACTGGAAGTACATCGCGGTTCCGTTCCCCTCCAGGCCGCGCACTTCCTCCACGGACGTCGCGGACGCGAGCCGCTTGGCTACCGCACGAAGCTGGGCTATGGGGGCGTCGAGCGCGAGCTGTTCCTGTCCGCGGCTGGCACGCTGCAGCACGGCCCGCATGTTGAGAAGCTTCCCGCGCACGAAACCCTTCGCCAATTCCAGACAGCTTTTCGGATCCATTGCTGCTGCGTACTGAGCCCGGCGCAGGATCCCATTCTTGGAGAACTCCGGCTCCAGCCGCCCCAGATACCGGCCGTGGCTAGTGAGGAATACCAGATCAGCTCCTCTCTGAAGCAACGCCTGCAGGGCGGCCTGGGTGACGGTGATGTTCCCAAACAGGACCAGTTGGTCGACCTTGATTAGGGGGAGATCGAGCAGGCTCTGCTTCCGGACACTGACCTTGAGCCGCTCGCCGGCCTTGCGGACCACAGCGCCGTCCTGGGTGAGGTAGACAGTGCTCATAGAAACTCATCCACTGAGATCGCCTTCAGCCTGGCCGTCTCCTTGGGCAAACACACGGGGTAGAGGCTGCACCCACGGCAACGGGCGCCGGCGTTCGGCGCCGGAGCGCGCGTGGTGTCAAACAACGCGCGTACCATGGCAGCGGTCGACTCCACCTGTCCGCGGAGGTCCTGCGTGAACAACACTGGCTCGCGCCGGTGGGAGGCGGCATAGTACACGTATCCCTGCGGAATCGCGCGGCCCGTCATCTCTTCCAGGCACAGCCCCTGGGCGCACAGCTGCAGTTGATCGTTGGGCCACCTCCCCTGACGGCCCCGCTTGTGCTCCACTGGGTACAGCTCTCCGGCCCTCTCCTCGACGACGTCGGCGTAGCCAATGAGCCCAAGACGCTGCGAGTACACCTGCACCCGGCGGAGCTGCAGAATATCATCCCTCCTTGTGTTCGTTCCTTGGTGCGCCCGGGTGTGGACCAGTTCGCCCTCGACCGTGTACGCGTTGGGCACGAACTCCCCCGCCACGTGCATCAACCAACACCTCCGCGGACAGTAGCTGTACTGATTGAGGGAGGAGATGGGCAGGAGATCCAGCTCCTCGTTCATTGAATCCTCCGGGTCATTCCCATCCCATGGGTGGTCTTGCGCCCAGTGCCAGCGTAGAAAGCGAAATCGGCGAGGGCGTTCACTTGCCTAATGGTGCCCGCCTTCAGTCTGCCCTTCATGAGGAAGGTACATCGACCGACGAATCCGGGGATAGTCACCCGGCCGTCGTTAAACGGTACGCTGTGGATCCGGTGCTCCTTAACCCCTACATGCCGCGAGAAGAACCCTTTCTCAGCCAGAGCACTGTCAAGGGGAATGGGAGAGAAGGCCCGCCACTTCGCGAAGTAGCTTCCGAACACTAACTCCGGCACGGGCAACGGGAGGTCAAGATCACCCCGACGGAACACTGTGGGGCTGGCGAACTCAAGGGTGACCTCCGTGTTGTCCGATGCCTCATCCACAAGGCTCTCCCAGGTGGCGTAGCCCGACCACGTGGAGGAATCTGGCGTGCCAAACATTTCAGCGACGATAAGCTCTGCATCGCCGAGGCGAAGGCCGGGGAGCCGTTGAGGTCGAAGCAGATACTCAGCCACCCGCTGGTAGATCTCTTGTTCCAACATAGTGACCCGCAATGAGCAGCGCCGCTCGGGAGAAAGGCTTATCTGATCGCCATCTGTTCGCCGCGCGCCCATCAGCGGCGAGACGGTGAACGGCCGCTGCCTTCGACCAGAGGCGTGCAGTTTCTCAGCCAGCGGGGGATCCACCTGTTCAATCATCTGGAAGAACGCCGCGTGCACCCGGTGACCCAGGCCAGCGGGGATCTTAGCCGAGGTTTTGGAAACCAGTCTCAGTACCACCGCGTGCAGAGCATCACTGTTGGACTTGCCCGCGCGCGCCTCCCCGCCCGGCTTCCGCCCTTGGCCGCGGGTGGCCTCAGAGGATGATCGCTGCATTCGCACGCGCCTCCCTCCCCCAACCCAGGCTGGCCACAAAAAAGGCATCCTGGTTGAAGGCAATGCTCCACACGGTGGGGCTGAGGCCACCGCCGGGCCGCCGGATGCGTAGCTCATAGAGCTCAAAGAGCGGCGGCAGCGCCCGACCTAGCCTGATGGAGGCCGGATGACGATCCACGAACCAGGCGACGATTTCCTTCTTCCCCAGGTGGCGGTTCAGCCGTCTCAGGGGCACAGGCGGGTCGGTCACCAGCTCCAGCTTTGAGACAACAGTGACCTGCGCCTTCTTGCCCCAGATGACGTCCTCGCTGACTTCGAACCAGACCCTGCGGCCCCTGTTCACCAGGCCGGTGAGCCGGAAGTAACCGTAGACACCCAACAGGTCTTCCGGCTTGTGGCCAATGAGTCTGCAGTAACGCCGCTCGCGTGCTGCATCCTCAGGCCAGCGATCAGCCAGTCTGTTCACCCCCTCCAGATACGTCTCTTCGTCCAGTTCGGCCAACTCTCCCCTGCGCAGCAAGAACATCAGCTTGTAGCGCTTCCCCGGGAAGCCAGGGTCGGTGCCACGCTCGTCCAGGATGGCGGCCTCGAACCCGCCGCCGCGAAAGGTGAGCAGGGGAGCCAGAATACGCTCCTCCTGGTAACGACGGTACTGCGCCCACGCTTGCCCGTCGGTTTTGCCCGTCAGCGCGGTGATGGCCGCTGCCAGCCCCTGTTCGATGCGAGGACGGTCGTCGGGCTGAAATGTCCACTGCACTTCCCTCCGTGCCGCCTGCAGCTCTGCGGCGGCGTGGGTGTGGAGATAACGCGCGAAGTTCTCCGGCTGAGCGTACGCCTCCTCAACCAGCGAGGCTAAGCCCTGGCGGGAAAGAATCTGCCCCTCGCCCAGTCTGCCGCCCAGGAAATGGTAGACGTACTCTGGCACTAGGGCAACGACGCGGTTGGGAACAGCGACGTCTTTCTGGTGCCGCGCCAGCCGTCCGAAGCGCTGAATGAACTGGGCTGCCGTGCGTGCTTCAAAGATCAGCACGTCCTTCTCTGCCTCGCCCTTGAAGTCAATTCCCACTTCGATGGTGGAAGTGCCGACGGTGAAAGTCCGACGCAAAGCTTCTGCGCGTTCCTGGTCAGAACTGAAACCGTGCACTTCACCTACCGGTCTATCGGGGAACCGCTCGCGCAGGGCCTGGGCGGTGGCAATGGCCCCGGCCACCGAGTCGAGGATGGTCACCAGGCGGGCCTGGGGGTGCTCTTGAAAGAATGCCTCCAGCTCCGTCAGGTACTCCAACAGCGTCTCTACGCCTTTCCAGCGGCGCAAGTCGGCGGGCAGAACGGTGAGTTGCAGCGGATAGGCTATGGTGCGCGCCTCCGGCGCGTCCGACGCTTCCGCTTCAACCAGCTCCACCGGCAGGTGCAAGCGGTCGCGCAGCCAATCGCGGGCCGGCGAGTCTGGTGTGGCCGAGGCGAAGATGAAGACGCGCCCGTGTTTCGGGTTGATGGCGTGCAACGTCCCCACCAGGAAAGCCACATCGGCCAATTGCTTGACGTTGTAGAGGTGGAACTCGTCGAAGACGAACAGCCGATACTGCCCCAGCAGCGTGAAGAGCCGCTGGCTGAGCCCCTTCGGTCCGGTGTACAGGCCGAAGAAGGTGTAGAACAGGATATCGGGGTTGGTGAGGATGGTCGGCTGCCAGTTCATCAGCACCTCAAAGGTCTGGGCGTGCTGGGGCAGGTCGAGGGCATCCTGCCAGTGGCCAAGCTGCGGGCTGTCGATGCGCAAAGGCGGATAGGCATCGTCGGCGTCTATCCAAGGGTTGAGCGCCCGCTCCTGGTCGCGGATCAGCTCGTTGGTGGGGTAGACACCGAAGGCCGGCACATGGTGGTTGATGGCGTAGCCGAAGCTGGCCAGCGTCTTGCCGCTGCCGGTGGGCGTGGTGAGGAACAGGCACAGCGTCTCCTTCTCACCAAGTGCTTGCTCCACCAGCCGGTAGACCCGGCTCTGGTAGGAGTACGGCCGGCAGTCGCCAATCCACTTTTCATCCGTCTGGTCGTAGGCCAGCGGCGCAATGTTGACCGAGATGGGGCGCACTAGTTCCTCCTCGTGCGCTTTCGTCGCTCCGGCGGTCGGGCCAGGAAGCGCATTTCAGCGGGCAGACGCACTATCTGGTCGCCAAAGCGAGACTCGTAGTAGGCGGCGTCTTCGAAGTGAGCGCGAGACAGCAGGCGGGTGGGTAGGCTGGCGGCTACGACATCGCACGCCGTTGGATCGGTCTCCAGGTCGCGCCAGTTAAGATAGGCCTGGCTCTGAAAAGAGCCAGCTTTCCTGGCCACAGCGCTGGCCGGTTCCGCTCGCAGGCACGCTTTGCCAGGGAACTTGCCCAATCGCACCCGGGCTGTCTTCCCTCCCAGCAAGCCGCGCAGGGCTGCAGCTTCTGGCAGGCGGTCGGCCTTGTGCACCAGCAGGTAGAAGCAGAACCGGGAGCCAGGGCACAGCACCCGGGCGAAGCCCCAGTCGGGGTAACCCACCGACTGCTCCTTGCCCGGAAAAACGTACCCCTCGCGGATGGTATTCCACTGCACCAGGCGGTAAGCGACCTGTTGGGGGGCGGCGGGTGTGATGTACAGGCGACCGTTCAGCGGTGTCAGTTCTTCCACGTAGTGCGGTTCCTGCTTCAATCTGGAGTAGGTGTACGTGTCGCCCCGCACCAGGCCCAGGGCGTAGGCCAGGGCGTAGTTGTGGATGAAGGCGCCGGTCTCGTAGACCTTGCCCCGCTCGACGGTGGCGTAGAAGACGTAGTCGAGCAGTTCTATCGTGCCGCGGTAAATGTGCATACGCACCTCCAGGGTTATCAGATGGTCAGTCGATCACGGCGCCTCCCAAATGCCGTAGGGACCGATTTGGAACGTTGAGCCGGGCTCAACGTTGCTGCCGGGGACGTAGCAGATGTGTGCGTGGCTTACCTGTTCCCCGAAGCGGCCGCCGGCCTTGGTCTCCCGGCCCACCAAGGGCTCGATGGGTCCGTCAACGTGCTGCACCGCTCGGCGCAATCCATCATCGTTGAAATCCACGGCCAGGGCGTGGGCAAGCAATTTGGCCTCTTTCACGGCTGTGAGCACCGGCGGCCAGCGGCTGTGATGAAAGGTGTACTGTCCGAAGATTGGCTGCTCGCTGTCCCATTCCTGGCACTTTACCTGTTCGACCCGTCCCCAGCCGTAGCCTCGTTCGCCCCCCAGTTGTAGTCGGTGCAGCGTAGAGCTGAACTCGGGCGCGTCTTCCTGAGCAAAGATGTAGCCGGTCAGGTACACAGGGCGGCCGTCAACCGGCGTATGTGGCGAAATGCATTCCACCTCGTGCAAAGTGCCTTCCGCGGCGCTTTGCTGAGGGTAGATCAGAGCGGTGCTCGCGTAAGTGCTGAGAAACTGATGACTGAAGCCTTTCTCCCAAGGCCAGATGTCCACGTGGCCGTCCTGCCATGTCGTGGTAAACAAATAGGTGAAAGCAAGTAGTTGGTGGACCTGCTGTCCCATCGCTTCGTACAGGTCTGGGGCGGTTGCTGGCTTTCCGGGCGGCACCTGGTCGCGGGCCAGTCGGGCGGTGAGCGCGCCCCACAGCACGCGGCCCGTGACGTAGGGACGCGTGCGTTGCAGGTTGCCCACTTTGCCCCAACCGATGTGCAGAGGGGAACGGAGGCGTAAAACCACCTGATAAGCTCGCCAGGTCATAGCCTCCTCCTCAACTGCGCGCTTTGGCCCCGTAGCGGGCATAGATCAGCATCTGCTCCAGCGTTTCTTTGGACAGCAACAAACGTTCCAGGTCAACGGTCACTTTGTCGCTGATGTGTTTCAGCACCTGCTCGGCACTACTATCGTCGGGCTTGCCCCAGCCGAAGCTCAACCCCTCCAGTAAACTGAGGATCTCGTCGACTACCACCCCGCCGTTTTCCTTCTCTTTGGCCAACAGGTAAAGAAAACAGGCATAGACGCAGTTCTCTTGAAGCACGCCCAGGGCTTTGGTAACGGTGTTGTCCACGTCAGTGCTTAGCTGCTGCTTGCTTTTCTTCTTGTCTTCAGACTTGTTTTTTTGGGTTTCTTCTTCATCTACAACACGGCGGATGATTTCCTGTGCGTGCTTCGCCGCCAGCCGGTCCAGGTTCGATTGTATGCTGTTGCTCATTGCCACACCTCCTCACCGTATGCTTGTTCCAGAGGTTCGCCAACGATAGCCATCCGACCAAAACCGCGCGTGCCCATACCGCCCACGCCCAGCCATTCGACCATCCGTAGACCAGCCTTCACAACTTCCAACGGCCCTGACCACGTTTGACTTCCGGGCAACACATTGCCTTTTGCAGTTTGGTTCCAAGTTTCTTGGGACAACGGCCACACATCCCGGTAATCATCCAGCACCACCTCGGCGGTGAGGAATGTGGCGCGGGGCAGGGCCTCGTAGGTGAACAAGGCCTTGTCTTCGGCAGCACCCCTTTCCGGGTCAATGGCCACCGAGGTGCGTACTTCTAGGTTGCTGTTGACCACCTGGCTAAAGAGGGCTTCTTGCACCAGAACGATGTGGTTGGCCACTGCCTTCCAGCGTTCTTCATCATTCCACTTGTCCGGTGCGGTCACAGCCACCTGACCTGCCACATTGACCATCAGCCAGCCGAGGTTGAGCGCGTCCTGCCGATCCCACGTCAAAAGCGCCGCGCCGGTATCCCAATTCCCTGGCACATCCCCAATGCTAAAACCGGCCCCGCGCAGGCGGCCTACCGTGCTGACCCACACCGGCCCGGCCATCGAATGGACCGGAAAGAGCAACACCTGGGCGTCGAAGATATTGACCACCCCGGAATAGGCGGATGTCTTTTCTTCGTCGCCGCTTTTCTCTTTCTTGAGATAGCCAAAGGTGTAGCAGATGGGGTTTTCGTCGGGATTGTTCACCTTGTCCTGGTTTTGCCCTGCGGCCTCGGGCGTCTCGTAGAGCTTCGCCGCATAAGAGCGCACCGCGCCGTGCAGGCTGGTGCCGGGGATTTTAGGCACACGCGTGCCAGGTTCGCGTACGATGCTGTTGTCCACCCGCCCCAAGCGGTAGCCACCAGTACCGATGTGAACCGGATCGGTGGCCATCAGTAAATAGCGTTGCCGTTTGTAGGTTGCCATCTTGTCCTCCTTTATTCTTTCAGGATTTCCATGTGCAGCTCGGCCAGATCGGTCAGCTCACCGAACACGCCGGCCTGGACAAGTTTTTCTCGCCATTCTTGGGGGATGCTGCCCCAAGATTGGTCTTTCGGCCAGGTTGCCCTGGCCAGGGTGTCGGCCACGAATCGCCGGAACACCTCGTCGGTTGTGGAATGGCCGCCATCATCCGGCCCGTACCACGCCTCACGGGTAGCCTCAATCGTGCGGATGACCTGGTGGCGCCGGGTTTGGGTCAGGCGCTTCATATACTTCCAGAGTTCCTCCAGACGGTCCAGGTCTTCCAGGTAAAAGGGGCGAGTGCGACGCGGGCGGCGGCCGTTTCCGTCGTAGTAAATCTCGAAGCGGCGGGCGGTGGTATCGAGGAATTCAAAGTCGAAGCGACTTGGCCGCACCCACACTTTCCAACCCTTGTCCTGTGGTATTCGGGGACCTCTTACCCGAAGGTCACTCACATGTTTTGTTTGCTTCCCGTGCCACGTATTGCCTTCATAAAGCCTCGGATACCAGTCATCTTTTGTGCTGCCATCACCGGCGAGTATGGGCACGCGCCAAGTTATCCCATTATCAAAGACTAACTCACATTCACCGGGACTGGGGGAGCTTTTGGCGACCAGCCGCCAGCCTTCCCAACCCCCACCGGTGTTCATATCGAACGGACCGGCCATCTCCAGCATCGAACGGCCCGCCTCCAACACGGCGCGGATAGGGGTACGGCGCTGGCAAAAGACCAGCCCCAAGTGCAAGGGCAGCCGGTCGCGCACCCGGCGCATCTGCGCTTCGTACTCGCGTTTCACAGCGCGGGCCAGCGCCAGCGCCGTGCTGGCCGGTATGAGGATCATACACACACTCGGCTCAGCCAGCAGCGGAATGTCCGGATGGTAGCCGTCCAGGGTCTCCACACGCTCAATCTCCACTCTGAGCAGCGATTGCCCAGGTCGCCCGTACTCGGACGGCTCCAGAATATCAAAAGCATGCCCCCGCAGCCTGCCGGGCAGTTCATCCAGGCTCTTCTGCCAGCGTTGGACGAAATAGCCCAAATTCTCGGCGGTCAGAACACGGCCGTTGGGCTTATCCCATACCACACTCAAGGCGATGCCATCTATCTCTAGTTCATAGGCGTGAAAGTCGCCCAGATCAAGCGGGTGGTCAGGATACAGGGCCAGGCGGAAGGGGCGCTGCCCAATCACATCAGGCGTCAGTCTGTCGCTCACGCCTTTCCAAAAAGCGCGGGCCGTCTCGGCGATGCGATACAGGCGAGCCGGCGAGGGGGTCTTGGTCGCATTGCTCGTGACCTTGATGGTGTCCAATAGCGTGCCATCCAGCCAGCCTTCCAGACCCAGTTTGCCGACGAGCAGAGCCAGGCGACCATTGTCATCGGCCACCTCATCGGTCCAGATGGTACCCTGCAAGCCGTTTTCGGCCCATTCCTTAGCGCGGCGACCCCGGCGATCCAGGCAGACGCGGCAGATGTTGCGCTGCTCAGCCTTTTGCTGGGTAGCCCAACGGGCCAGGTCTTGCTCTATGACCGGAGCAGACCCCTGGCGGGGATAACCCACCGGCCGGACGCCACAGACGGTGCAAATTTCGGCGTTTTCCGGCCGCCCCTCGCTCCATTCGGTTTTAAACAGGTAGAGGTTGTTATCGGCACGCACGGGAGACTCGTGCAGCGTCTGCAGTCGCGGCTCGGCCACCAATCTTCCTGCCAGCTTTTTGTTCCGGTCTAATCGGCCCGCCGTGACCCATTTGCCCAAATGGACCTGCGGTCGCAAATCGGGCGGAAACCGGTCCTGGATTTCCTGACGCAGCGCGGCCATTTCCTCGTCGCTATACAGGTCGGGGAAGAGATAGTACGCGCCGGTTTCATCGTGGTAGAAACAGTTGCCCAGGGCATAGGTCTCTTCCAGCAACTTCTGCACGCGGTCAAAAGCATCGTCTATCGCCTGGCGCACGCCCAACAGGTCGCTGATCTTGTCACTGCGAGTGTAGTGTTCCAGTCTGTTCAGGTTGATGCGCAGGGTGCGAAAGGGCACATCAGCCAGATTCGCCGGCCAACCGTTCTTGTAGATATAGGTCGCGGCAGCTTTGGTCAGCGTGGCGACGGTATAGCCCCAGTCCCACAATGAGACTTCATTGTGCGGACGGCGGTTATCGGCCAGGCCACGGCGCATTTCGGTTCGCATCTTCGCGAGCCACTTCCGCCGCTGATCCGAAGCGATCTGCTCCATATCGGCCAGAGGCAAAGCCCTGAGCGCGTCAGTTAATTCCTTCGTCGTTCCGGTCTTGATTTCCTCCTCCCGACCAAAAGGTGAAGCGCGGAACACATCACTGTAGGGCTGCTTGTGCAGTTGGGGATCACCTTCCTTCTCAATGTGAGCAACACCGTGGAGCACGCCGACGAGAAGGCCTGGTTGCATTTCCTTACCAAGTACTTGTTGCCAGTCAGAAGAGGAAATGGCGTTCTGGCCCCAAGCCAGACTTGGCTTTGCCACCAGAGGCATCAACTCGGCAAAGCTGTATGTTTGATTCGTCCAATCGGTGAATTGAATCCGGGCCAAAACGGTCGTCAAGTCAACACGCTCTCCAAAAGCGCAAGGGGTGGTCGCCGCTTCGTTCAGCCACCCGTATACTTGATTTGTAGCCTGACTACCTGAAACAGTCGTGTACTGCTTGTACATCGCCATTTGGCGAGGATCGGCCAAAAGGTTGTGATTGTACCTTTGGGTAGAGGAGGGGGCCTGGCTTTGCAGGAAAGTATCGCTCAATTTGCCCAGGTCGTGAATCAGGCCCAGGGCCTCTAAAAGCAAAATCGTGCGCCGTTGTTCAGCGGATGGTCGCCAAAAGGAATTGCTCATGCCTCACCTCTCTTCCGCAACTGCTCGCCCACCTCCTGCGCCAAATCACAAAGTTCGCTCAGAGTATGGAATGTGAATTCCGATACCGGCGGCGTTTGTGACGGAGCAGGTTCTGGTTTGGGTCCCGGTTCTTGGGTCGCTGCTTCCGCCATGGCTCGTCCCTCCCGTTCCCACCAACTTTTGGCTTTGGCATAAAGCTGTTTGTTCTTCTTGCCGTATTTCTGCCCCCGGCTCTCGATGAGGGCCTGATACTCCGCTTCGGATTTCAAGCTGCCGTCCGGTCGGCGGAGGTCGGGGCGCAGCCGCGTGGGCGATTCCAGGTAGCACGGCAGATCAGGTTGCTGCGATTCCAGCGGAGCGGCAGAGGTAGCAGTCTCGCCGGCCAGTTCGACCCTGACGGCCAGTTTGCCTTCTCCGGCCAGTCGGTCCTCTACTACCCCAAAGCCGCTGCTGGTCTTGGCACCAAAGCCGTAGGTGGTGAGCATGGCTGGTACCCCTTGGGCCAGCACTTCCAAGTCTTGCGCTACCTCAGCCTGCCTTTCCCTTTCGTCTTTCTCAATGGGGCCAAAAGGTACATAAAGCAAGAGCAGTTCACCTTTGGTTCCCTGGCGCACACACTCCATCAAAATCGGGCCCCGCGCCCCCACGCCGGTCTTGCGATCGTGGGGGTTGATCACCTCTAGGCCGACTTTCTTGAAAAAGCTGGGGAAGAAGTACAGCCGGCCGGCCTGCTGTTCGTCGCTCTCACGCGGATTCCCCAGCAAGCGGATGGTCGTTTCGTGATCTTCTTTGTAGCCCAACTGCCAGAATGCCGCTCGCAGCGCGCCCTTCCAACAGGTCGAGGCGACCATCGGCTTCTGGAAGACCTTTTCTTTGCGTACCGGGTTATCAAGCAGGTGAAAATCACGATCGTCCTTGCTGAGGTAAGGCTTGTACAGTTGAAAGGGAATGTGCAGGATGAAACTCAGTGGCGGCAGATAGGTGATGACCGATGAGTCTGGAGTGAAGTGAAAAGCTTGGGGAATGGCACCAGCAGTCAAACGCTCCTGCCAGGCGTCCCGGATGGAATTGTCGAGTTCAGAGGCGCGAGCTTCAAACCAGAGATAAGCCAGGTGAGGCTCAATCCTCACCGCTTTTTCGGCGGCTTGTTTCATTTGTCTCTCAGCCTGGTCGCGAGCCTTTCTGTCTCTTCGCCGCTTCGCCTCCTCAAATGCCTGGGCCGCTTGATCGAGTTCATTCAAGCTGTCACTCAACTCTGCCTGCTTGAAAGCATAGTAATCACGCTGCATCGTCTTCCTCCTCCAGGCCAAGCAGGCTCCGTAGAAACGCCTGGGCATCGCCGTTGTTGGGTCTGGCAGTATCCCTAGTCGAGTCCATCTCGCGCCAAACCTTCAAAGTGTAGTTCGTGCTCAGGTGATCGTGAATGGCAGCCACAACAGCGTTCCGATGCCAGGAACTTGAGTAAACGTCCGCCTCTTCTGGAATCCAACCCCACACGCGCATCAGGCCACCGCCGTAGGGTCGCGACATTTTGACCTTCGCCGCTATCCGCCCATTTTTGACTGTGCCCATGATGAAATGGCGTAGGTCGCTGTTTTCCCGTCCAGAAAAGAGCTGGCGCAAGTCATACTTCAAGTTGAAAGTATCCTGTTCGCTAAACTGTCCGCCATTCTTTGGTGAGATACGGCCCAAAAGGATGTTGCGCAGGGAGGGCACATCGGGATACCTGCGACTGCCGACCGTGGCAACGAGCCAGTCATACAGCGACTGCGCGTTGATCCGACCGCTCTCCAACGTAATCACTCCAAATCCCATTTGCGCTCTGGCGCCGATGGCCGCCCAATCGGCGATGACCTGGATGATTCCGGCGATGACCTCAGGGCAAAAATCTGGGGCCAGGCTTTGGATTTGGATACTCAGATTGCCCGATCGTGGCTTGTCACTTTGGTTACCAGGGAAATACCAGGTTGGTGTGTGCGTTTTCCCTTTATTATCTGTGTATGAGCGATTGGCTTTGACTCTTGAGCTGACCAAAGAATCTGGCATTGTGTTGTCCAAAGTGGTCAGCCGAAACCGTCGCCGCCAGCCCGTGGCCCCAAATACCTGGCACACATCACACAGGCCGGCGTCACGTAGGCGCTGGCGCTCATCCTGAGTCCGGCTCTTCTCGTATTCTTCGCTATCGAACCGGCACTCGCCTTTGCTGGGATCGCACGCGTACCCGCCCAGGCCGCGCACCAGGGCTTCGTACCACCAGCGCAAGCTGCCGAGGATGCTCGTTTCGTGGATGCGGTCCACCTTGCCTGCTTTCGCCCCGCCGGTCCACAGCGGCGTCAACGTCTTGAGAGTGACCACGATGTCGCTCATTCTCACCTCCGCTTTCGATCCCTCTGGTAGTGCGTCCCGGGTACCCGCCTCGGCTCAATTCGGCCGCACCAGAGCGGACATCCAACGCCATTGGTACCCGCGTCGTGGGCCGCCCACCAGCGGCTTACACCACGAACGACGCCGACTGGGAGTTCAGCTCCCTCAGGAACGCGGCCAAGCGCTCCTCGTCCCCGTTCAGCGCCCGTACGTCCTGCAGGAGGGCGTGCAGTTTGTCCCCGGTCACCAGCGTCAGCCGGCCGGGTAGGTCGGCGGTCAACTGCTCGATCACCGCCGGGACGTGCCGCTGGAAATCGGCCAGTGCCAGGCTGCCCCCAGCCAAATCCACCTCGGTGTCCTCAGCCAGGGCGTCGTAAAAGGCCTGAGTGAACTCCAGGTTGGCGAACAGTTCCACGTCGGAGAAGGCGATGGCCAGTATGTGATTGCGTACGAATCCCTGCCGGCTGCTCTCCTTGCCGTAGCGCGTCGTCCGCAGGAGGTTGCTCAGGACGTAGACAAACTCGTTGGCGGTTAGGTCCACCGTGGTCTCCACGGCTGGCAGGAAGACACCCGGTGTGGTGTAGTCGTACTCGGTGATGGTGCCTGATGTGTGCTTGGCCTCGTCAATGACGTTGAATTTGACCTGCTTCTGGATGATCTCATAGGGGCGGATGGTGAAGCAGGTATCGGTCATCAGGCGAGCCTTGCGGGCGCCCTCCGCTTCTACGGCGGCGTAGCCATAAATGAGGCAGTCGGGGCAGTGAGTGCAGAGGCGCTCAGTGAGGTAGCAGTCCTGGTAGGGCTTCTTCTCCTTCAGAGCTTCGCCTCCATAGAGCACCCGTCCGTCCTTGATCGCGTAGGGGAAGATGCCGTACTGCCGCAGCAGCGCCTTGCCCGTGCGCCGCTCCGGGGCCACCTGCTTGCGCTTGAACATGACCAGCCGCGTGACCGGCTCGGGGTGTGCCAGGCCCGCGGGAGTCTCCTCCACGTCCTGCTGCTCGCCGCCCTCGGTCGTGAAAATGGCGTAGGATTGGGTCTCCCGCAGCAGGATGATGCTGGCGTAGCGGTTAGTAGGGGTACGAGGGATCTCTGGAACGAAATACCGATCATACTCTTGCAGAGTCTCAACGGCCATTCTGTACCTCCTCTCGCTCTTCCTGTGAAGCTGCCTCCTCAGCCAGCACTGCCCTCTGCTTCTTGTATTCCTCCCATAGTCGGGTGAGGTTGCAGTCGGTGTAGTAGTAAACCCCATCGGCCACGCTGTTCTCCAGGCGCAGGAAGCGGGCGAAACTGCCTCCGGCCCGGCCCAAGTAGAGCTCGTCCACCAGGATGTCCACGAACTCCCCCACCAGCCGGCGCAGTTCGTCGCCCCAGGCGTGGACGAAGATCTCGCCCCGTCGCGTCTGCTGCCGCCGCTCCAGTCCCTTGAGCAGCGTGCCGGCTGTCAGCCGCTTCAGTTCTGCAATGCTTTGATCCGATGGGCGCTGTCCACCAATTGCCAGTTTCCGCATCTCGGGAATCATTTGCTGCGCCTTGCGCATGGCGGAGACCGCATCCCGAAAGACCAGCTCGTAGCGACGTGCCTTGCCGCGCCCGGACGAACCTCGCGGCAGGGCGATCTCCAGGGACTTTCGTGCAATTCTCTCCACCACATCCATTAGCTCACCTCCTCGAGTCTCCAGTAGGACCTCACAGGCCATTGTCAACGTGGGGAAGGGCGATTGCCCGTCGTTCAAGCGGCCGTACTCCTTATAGAACGTGGCCCCGGCGAGCGGCGAGCTGTTCAGCCTCCCCAGCCGACCGGAGATGTGCTTGTCTTTGGTGTCGCGCTGGGGTGCGTGCACATCGGTGGTCACCGCCCACAGCGCCGCGCTCAAATCTAACACCCGCTCCAGGCCGCTGCGCTCTCCCTCTTCCCGCCCGTAAAGCGTGACCTCGTCGGTGCGCCCGCCGAGCAGTCCTCGTAGCGCCGGGGGCGGGCCGTCCAAGGTGATGGTTGCCTTCAGCTTGGCGGGATCGGCCACCGGCAGGTAGGGCCGCTCGGTAACATAGACCTTGCAACTGGTCAGCCCGCTGATGACTGCCGCGGCGAAGAGCGCCTTGCACCAGGCCTCGGTGCGGGTGGCAATGCGAGAGTCGTCCCGCTCTTGATCGCGGGCGGCTTTCTCCCAGACGATGAGATAGTAGTGGGGCTCCGCCCGGATGGGGCCGGTGTGCAGCCGTTCGCCCACGTAGCCGCGCCCTCCCCGCTCCGCGATCCAGGTCGTCTGGCGGTCCAGCGCCCCCATCAACTCATCTACCCAGTAGGAGTCGAGTTCTCGCCGCTCGAGCCATAGCCGTGGCGTGCCAGGGGCGTCCCTGCCGTAGTCCCGCACCGGCAGGTTAGTTACCTGCTGGAACCGCTTCAGCAGCGGCTGGAAGAGGCGGATATGCTCTGGCGTGAACGAAAAGGTGGGCAGAACGTACAGATGGATGCGGCGGGAGTTCTTGTAGTGGGCAGCGGAGGGCAGGCCCATGCCCATCACCTTGCGCAGGATGAACTCCAACTGGCAAATCGGGCACCAGAGACGATTACCCTGAGGTGCTTCTCGGGCGGGAAGCACTCGATTAGAGAAAACCCGCCCAAAGTCGTCCAGGATGCCCGCCCGCAAGGGCTGCACGTACTCGCTGTGTCGATTGCAGATGGAACACACCTGGCCCGTGTGCCCCTTTCGTTTCGTCGACACGTAGCCTGCCAGCCCGTCGGCGGCCAGTTGACTGGCCGGAGCAAAGGAAAGGTACAGGTGCTCGGCCAGATATACTTCCAGGTCCTGGCGCAGGCCCAGTTCGGCCACGGCGGCCTGCCGTCCGGCCTGGGTATCCACCTGGCGAAAGGCCTCCAGCACGCGGCGGTGCAACCGCTCCAGCACCTGCTCCGGTGGTGTGGCCTCGGCCGGGCGGTCGGCAAAGTCGGGGCCGCGCAGGAAGTGGTAGGCGATCACCAGCACGTACTTGCCGATCCCGCCTTTCGCCCAGATGTCGGCTTCCCGACGCAGGTTGTCGGCATAAGGCTGCGGGATGGCAAACACGCGCAGGAACCACTCCAGTCGGTTCTCGGCCGGGTTCAGGTCGCGCAACAGCGTGTCCACATAGAGCAGGTAGCGCCATACCTGGGACCAGAGTTCGTTGAAAGTTTTGTGCTCCTTGGGGTCGAGCAGTTGGATGCCAAACCGTTCCTCGACCGTGTCCCGCCACTCGGCGGTCAGTTCCTGGCGCTTGCTGACTAGGCCGTCTATCTCCTTGAGGGCCACCCGTGCGTCGGGTTTGGCGGTCAGCGTTTCATCGCGGACGACCTGGAGCAGGTCTTGCACTGTAGCAAAGGCGTAGACGTAGCGCTCAAAGTCGAACTTTCGGCGACGCAGCCCGTCGCGAATGGCATCGGCCCCGCCGCCCTGGGTCAGCGACTGGAGCACCCGTTCGGCGATGGCGGGGATCGCGCCATCGGCGCCAGCAGCCAACTGAGCCGGTCCCAGATAGAGCGTGCCGGTGGCGAAATAGAGCAGTGGAAAGAAATCGTATTCCTGTTCTAACCTTTCGGCCACCGCCTGGTGGACGGTGTTGGTCAGCACGCCGCGGACGTCCTTGACTTGGTGGTAATAGAGCGCGTACTTGCCAAGCGGGCTCTTGGGGGCGAAGGCCGGTCCCAGATCGGCCAGGTAGACTTGGAGCGATTCAGCGGCCTCTGCCGGCGTGATGGCCGAAGCCAGGGTGTCGGCGATGCGCACCCACAGCCATAGTCGTGTGGCATTCGGATCGTCGCTGAGCAGCAAGTCGCCGTGCTTGCTGCTCCGCTTATGGACGTTGGCTGCCCGCATCAGGTGCTCGTCAACCTGGGCGAGGTCGTCCAGCCCCAGGCGCTCGTACTCCTGGCGCAACCGCTCCAACCGGACGCTGAACTGGGAGCCACCTAGGCGGTCTACCACTCTGGCTTTGTGCAACTCATGCACGGTGAACAATGCCAAGGCCTTGCGAACATGTTCTTCGTCCAGGCCCGAGACGCGCACGTTGTGCTCAACCAGGAACTTTACCAGTCGCGAGAAGCCAAAAACGCCGTTCACAACGTGGGAGAAGTGGGATTGCTCAGGGAGATGAGGATACTCTGGCCCTCCCTTGGCCAACGCGAGGTGGTAACCAGAGCGGAGCATCGCCGGAACGATCTGCTGAACATACTGATCAAGTACCTTCTCCAGGGAAGCTGTCGTCAGCATGCCTGCCACCTCTCAGATGGTGATGGTAGGGTGTGAGCAATGCGCAAATGCACCCCTTTGCATTCAGGCCTCTCCCCGTACCGTGCAGTCAACCGATGCGCCTCAGCACGCATCTTTTCCACCAGCTCAGGCGGAGCGAGGACTCGGCAGCCACTCCCGTAGCGCAGCAGTTTCCTGACCGCCTCGAACAGGCTGCCTGCCTCACAGGTTACGACTACTGAGCCGTCCTCCTGGCGGGACTCCTGGTGATTGCGGAAGCGCACGCTGGCCCCATAGCGGGCGATCTCGGGGGCGAGCCAGTACCTGATCTGAATGGACCGAGCGATTCCGTCCCGCGGATTGAAGGTGTCGGGTAGTACCTGCGCCGACCCGGGGACGATCCGGTCTACTCGATAGGGATACACTCTGCCCGTCTTGAGGTTGTATCCGTCGAAATACAGGTGGCCCTCCCGATACTCCAGGTTGTACGGCTCCACCCGGTGCCTCTTTGGTCGTTCTGTCTCCGGCCGCTTCGGCGAGCGGTACAGGAACTCCAGTAGCTGATGACGACCGATGGCCCGTTCCACGGCGACTAGGTTCTCCTTGCGCTCCTGCCAAGGGTCGGCTGGATCCATGGCAAGATGCGGATGGGGAGCCCGGCCGAGTCTTAGCTTGGCTTCCTGTGGAAGACGCGACTCCAGTTCCCTGAGCAGGGCCCCCACCCGCTCCTCGTGGGGAAGTCCCTGGAAGGTCGCTTTCAGCAAGGCCAGCGCCTCCAAGGCGGGCCGGCTGAGGTGCAGCTGGAGGACTGGGTGATCAAACGAGGCAAGGTGGTACCTGCCCTGAGAGCGCCGGTAGCGCACAGGGAAGCCCAGCGACCGGAGCAGCCGCAGGTCGCGGGCGAAGCTGTCGACAGGGCTGGTCTCATACGCGCCGACCACCGCCTGCTGGACGTGGGCGATGAGCTCATCGCGGGTGGCATCGGCCTGCACGAGCCGCGCCAGCATGGCCAGAGCCCGCTCGAAGCCCAGTTTGGAACTGCGGCTTCCCCCTCTGGGCAGCTTCGTGGCGCCTCCAGCGCTCATCACCCGGTTCACTTCCCGGTCCCGTAGAATGACCTTAGTTAGCATAGCACTGAGGCATCGCGCCGGTCAACCTCTTGCTGCTCGTGTTTCTGCCCCTCATTCCGTGCATGGCTGACTCCGTCTTGCCGGACGGGTTCCTTTGTATCGGTCGGCGGCAAATCATCCCTGAACGTGGGCAACCAGGATGTTGCGGGGTGAGGTCTTGCAGTGACACATTCGCACGGGGGCGCTGAACCTGCAGTCGGCTGATGGCTCTGGTTCTGGTGCCGCTGGTGGGATGGTGGAGTTGTGGCAAGGCCGCTGCGGGTGGAGTTGCCGAGGGGCAGTTCATCGCGTCTCTTCCCGGGGGAGCGCCGCGCAGCCGGCTTGCTGGGGATGACGGCAGGGGGGTTCCTGGGCGGGGGTAAGGTTCGTGAATAGCCTTAAGTAACTTTGCGGGAGCTGGTACGCCCGGCAGGATTTGAACCTGCGACCTTTGGCTCCGGAGGCCAACGCTCTGTCCCCTGAGCTACGGGCGCTGGCGGAGGGAGTGGGATTTGAACCCACGGCTGAGCCTGTTAAGCCCAGCTACGGCTTAGCAAGCCGTTGTCTTCGGCCGCTCGACCATCCCTCCGACCGGCAATTCTAGGCCCCCCGCTCCTGGCCTGTCAAGCACGGGGGAACAGGCGGCTCGCCTGTGCTACCATGGGGCCCATGAAGTCTACAGACAGAGTCTCAGCCGGCGTTCCGGAGTGGCTCTCCCGGTATGCGGTCTTCGTGCTCGACGTGGACGGCGTGCTGGTCCGCGGCAGCCAGCCTGTGCCCGGGGCGGCGGAGGCGCTGGCCGCCCTGCGCAGGCACGGCCGCATCGTGTTGCTCACCAACAACTCCACCCGCTCCCGCCGGGCCACCGCCGCGGGGCTGGCCGAGCTGGGGTTTTTCGTCTCGGCAGAGGAGACGGTTACCAGCTCCTACGTCGCCGCCCGCTACCTCCAGGAGGAGGCCGGGCGGTGCCGGGCGTGGCCGCTGGGGGAGGAGGGGCTGCACGAGGAGCTGGCCGCCGCCGGCCACCGGATCTCTGAGCCGAGGGAGGCGGACTGGATCGTGGTGGGCATGGACCGCAAGCTCACCTACGACAAGCTGGCCCGCGCCCTGGAGGGGCTGTTGCGGGGGGCCCGCCTGCTGGCCACCAACCGCGACGGCACGTTCCCCACACCGGCCGGCCTGCAGCCGGGCGCCGGCGCGGTGGTGGGGGCGCTGGAGGGGATGGGCTTCGCCCCCGAGGAGGTGGTGGGAAAGCCCTCGCCCATCGCGTTCCAGGTGGCCCTGGAGGTTGCCGGGGCGGGGCCTGAGGAGGCGTTGATGATCGGGGACCGGCTGGAGACGGACATCCTCGGCGCCGCTGCGGTGGGCATGGACACGGCGATGGTGCTCACCGGGGTGTCAACCGGGGAGGCGGCGAAGGAGTCGGGGGCAGGCCCCACCTGGGTGGCGGCAGACCTGGGAGCGCTGGCTCGGGGCGAGGTCATCCCGGGCTAGCAGGATAAGACTTGCGTGGAGGCGACATGGAAGATCTCGTAGAGCTGTTCTGCCAGATGGTCCGCATCTCGTCGGAGTCAGGGGAGGAGGAGGAGTTCCTCCGCTGGTTGGCCGGGGCCTGGACGGAGGACCTGGGCGCGGAGTGCGAACGCGACCAACACGGCAACTTGATCGCCCGATTGCCGGCCCGGGGCTCCACCGCTACCCCCCTGCTGCTGTGCGCTCACGCCGACACGGTGCGGCCGGGGAAGGGCATCGAGCCGGTGGTGGAGAACGGGGTGATCCGCTCCGCGGGAGACACGGTGCTGGGGGCCGACGACAAGGCGGGCATCCTGGCCATTTGGCGGGGGGCGGCGGCGGCCGACCCCCGGCCCCCGCTGGAGCTGGTGGTCACCCGCCAGGAGGAGGTGGGGCTGCAGGGTGCCAAGCACCTGGACTTCAGCCGCCTGCGGGCAAAACGCGCCTACGTGGTGGACGGGGACGCGCTGGACGAGGTAGTGGTCGGCGGGCCGTCCCACTTCCTCATCGACGTGACGGTGAACGGGCGGGCGGCCCACGCGGGGATGGAACCTGAGAAGGGCATCTCGGCGGTCAAGGCCGCGGCCAAGGCCATCGCCCGCCTGCCGGAGGGGCGGATCGACGGCCAGACCACGGCCAACGTGGGTGTGGTCCGCGGCGGGGAGATCCGCAATGGGGTCCCGGCCCGGGCCACGGTGCAGGCGGAGTGCCGCAGCTTGGATCACCGGACAGCGGAGCAGCTGGCGGAGACCTATCGGGAGACGTTCGTCCAGGAGGCCGCCGCCGTGGGGGCCCGCGCCGAGGTGGAAGTGACGCTGGCCTACCGGGCGGCCAGCCTGCCGCCCGACGAGCCGGTGGTGGGCCTGGCCCGGCGGGCACTGGAGAGCCTGGGCGTCACCCCCCACCTCAAGCGGATCTGCGGGGGCACGGATGGCTCGATCCTCAACATGCACGGGATCCGCACGGCGGTCCTGGGGATGGGGGCGCGCGGGGCGCACACGCCGGACGAGCACATCCGGGCGGAGGACCTGAAGCAGACGACGGAGTTGGTGAGGACGCTGGTGCAGCTGGCCGCCACCGCCGGCCAGCCGTAGGCCGCAAGGTCAGCCACCACTGTCTGGGAACGCTCGCCGGCTGAGGACGGTGCCCACCGCCACCAGCACGGCGCCGCCGATCAACCCCCAGCTGAACGAGATTCCCAGGTAGGCGACCGCCAGGGCGGTGGACAGGACGGGGATCCAGTTGGAGGCGGCCCCCAACAGGGCCACGTCGCCGTCGCGCATGGCCACCCCCCAGAAGCTGTAGGCCAGTGTGGTGGGGAACACGGTCAGGAAGGCCAGCTCCACCGCCGCCCGGCCTGACCAGGCGGCCCCGTGCCAGGCGGGGAGGCTGGGGCCAAGCAGCGCCAGGCCGGTCACCAGCAACAGCACGGCCACCTCCCCGGGGGCGGCCCGCTGGGGAAACCGGCGGGCCAACGCCGAGTACAGCCCCCAGGACAGGGCGGCGGCCAGGGCCGCTCCCAAGGCGGGGGGATTCTCCAGGATGGGGTCCACCAACGCGCCCAGCCCGGCCAGTTGGGTGGACACAGCCAGCACGATCCCGGCCAGGCTCAGGACGATCCCCCCACCCAGCAGGCGTCCCCGCGCCCGGCGCCGCAGCAGGGGGATGGAGGAGACGAGCAGCACGGTCGGCCACAGGTAGTTGATCAGTCCCACCAGCACAGCCTGAGGCCGCGAGTCGGCCAGGGCCAGCCCGAAGTAGAGGGCCACCATGTAGGTGACAAACAGCGGCCCGCAGATGGCCATGTGGGGGGCGGACAGCCGGCGCCACCACCCGGCGCCCTGGTTGATCCAGGTGGCGAAAAACAGCAGCAGCCCACCGGCCGTGAAGTTGATGGTGCCCACGACCAGCGGCCCCGCCTGCTCGGTGGCGTGGCGCACCAAGGCAACCGTGCACGACCAGAACAGGATGGACCCCCAACCCAGGAGGGTCCCGCGCCGCTGGGGGGCGGGCGTCACGTCGCGGGCGAGGGGCGGTCGATGGTCCCCCCGCCCACCACGCGGTCCCCGGCGTAGAACACCGCCGCCTGGCCGGGGGTCACCGCCCGCTGGGGCTGCTGGAAGGTCACCCGGGCCCGGTCTCCGGTCACGGTCACCTGGGCGGCCGCGGCCGCGGCGCGATAGCGGATCTGGACATGGGCGGAGAACTCAGGGCCCGGCGGGCGGCCGCTGATCCAGTGTAGGTCGGCCGCTTCCAAGACCCGGGCGTACAGGGCCGACTCCGGGCCCACGATCACCGCGTTGCGGCCGGGGTGAAGCGCCACCACGTACAGCGGCCGGGGGGAGGCGATCCCCAGTCCCCGCCTCTGGCCGACAGTGTAGTGGGCCAGTCCGCGGTGCTCGCCCAGCCGGCGTCCCTCCAGATCGAGTATGGGCCCCGGGCGATCCTCCCCCAGCAGTCGCCCCACCCCCTGGGGGGCGAAGCACAGATCCTGGGACTCGGCCAGCCCCGCGGCGGTGAGGCCCAGCTGTGCGGCCAACTCGCGGATCTGTGCCTTGGCAAGCTCGCCCACCGGGAACAGGGCGCGGGCCAGCTGGTCCCGGGTCAGGGCGTACAGGAAGTAGGATTGGTCCTTGCGCCGATCCCGCCCGCGGAGGAGGTGGACTTGGTCCCCTTGTCGCCGCAGGCGGGCGTGATGGCCGGTGGCCACCCAGGGGATCCCTCGTCGGTCGGCCTCCTCTTGGAGGAGGGAGAACCGCACCTCGCGATTGCACAGGGCGCAGGGGTTGGGAGTCCGCCCTGCCCGGTAGGCGGCCAGGGTGGGCGCCACCACCAGCTCCTGAAACCGGTCGCGGGCCAGCACCACCTCGTGGGGGATGCCCAGCTCCCGGGCGGCAATGCCGGCCGCGTCAACCGAGCAGCAGGGGTTCTCCCGCCGACCGGCCGGATCCCACAGCCACAGGGTGAGGCCGCGGACCCGGTAGCCCTGCTCCCGCAGCAGGTGGGCGCAGACCGTGGAGTCCACGCCGCCGGACATCCCCACCAGCACCTCACTCCCGGCCATCCTCCCCCCCAGCCGGCGGCCGCCCCTGGGTGGGGCGGGCGATCACAGCTCCACGTGCCGGGGCACCACGCAGAGGAACTCGAACGCCCCCTCCCCGGTGTTGCGGAACTGGTGGAGTTCTCCCGGCGGAACGTAGGCCACATGCCCGGCGCGCAGCGGGATGCTCCCTTCCGGAGACACCAGCTCGCCGCTCCCCTTCAGCACCACCACCCCGTGTTCGAAGGGATGGCTGTGGCGGGGGGTGTGCCCACCCGCCTGCACGGAGAACAGCCGCACTGCGAACGTGGGCGCCCCGTCCTGGGGCCCAATGAGGATCCGCTTGTGGACTCCCTCGGCTCCGCCGGCACCGCCCACCGCCTCGGCCGGCACCGCCTCAAGTTCGCGCACCAGCGCCATCATGTCCTCCTTCCTCTACCGCCAGTCACGCCTGCACCCCGCCTTACACCACCGCGGTGAGCAAGGGCACTAGCAGCTCCTCCTCGGTCATCCCCCCGTGCATGCCGCGCAGCTTGAACTCGTCGCGTGGCCACAGGATCAGCTTGCGCCCCCGGGCCACGGCAACCATGTCCCCCAGGCGGGCCCTGGCCTCGTGGCCGGCCGGCTCCAGCCCCCACAGTTTGCGGTCCAGCGCCTCGTCCACGGACAGCACCTGGAAGTCGTGGGGGAAGTTGCGGCGGAAGAAGCCGCGCACCCTGTCCTCGTGGCCGCGCCGCACGAACAGGTAAGCGGCCCGGTTGTCGCCCACCGGCGGACAGAGCAGACCCTCCTTGAGCTCACGGTGCTGGGGACAGACGATGACATCCTGTTGGGGGTCGATCTCCTGAAACCCGTGATCGGCGGTCACCAACACCACCGCCCCACTGACCCTCTCCAGAAGCTCGGCGGCCAGAAGGCGAAAGAAACCGCTCAGCTCCAGCTCAAACGGGCGGGACCGGGGACCGTACAGGTGGGCCAGGGTGTCGGTGGTCGGCCAGTACACGGCCAGCAGCCGCCGCCCGGGCCGCGCCATCTCCCCCTGGAGCAGGAAGAACAGGTCCGCCGGGGACACGTAGGCCACCGTCTCGGCCACCCCCTGGTAGAGGATGCGGGACAGACCCGAGCCGACGATGTACCGGGGGAGGAAGAGCACGGTGTCCACACCCGCTTCTGCCAACCGCTGGTAGACGGTGGGGACGGGGAGGAACTCCTCCGGGTTGACACCTTCCCGCTCCAGCGAGTCGCCGCCCCCGCCGGGGGCGGCCAGCTTGATCATGTTCACCACCGCGCCGGGCTGTTGGAGAAACAGCCGGTAGCCCAACACGCCGTGGACGATCGGGCTGGCCCCGGTGGCCAGGCTGGCCAGCGCAGTGGTGGTGGTGGGGGGGAACACGGAGGTGAGGGGGATCAGGGAGTCGCCAAACGGCGACAGGTCCACCGCCCCCGCCGCCTCCAGGGCGAGCAGCCGTCGGTAGCCCACCCCGTCCAGCACGAAGCTCACCACCTTGTCCGCCGGGGGGAGGCCCAGCTCCCCGGCCAACCCCGCGGGCCTGTCCGCCCCGAACAGCTGCTCGATGGTCGCCGGGACCGCGGGTAGGGCGTAGCGCTCGTAGTGGGGCCGACGCCCGCCGGTTTCTGTTGAGATCTGATCCAGGATCGCTTGTGCTCTCCGCATGACTTCGGCATTATAGTCATGCTCACAAGTCCAACAATGAAAGGAGGGACGGACATGGCGACGTGTCCGAATCTGGAGGACAACCAAGCCCGCTGTCCCTGCACCTGGCCGAGCTGCCCGCGCAAGGGCAAGTGCTGTGAGTGCCTGAGCTACCACCTGGCCCACCAGGAGCTGCCGGGTTGCTGTTTCCCCGCTGAGGTCGAGCAGACCTACGACCGCACGTTCCGCCGCTTCGCCCAGCTCCACGGAGGATGAAGAACCGCCAGGTCGCCCAGATCCTGTACGAGGTGGCCGACCTGCTGGAATTGGAGGGGGTCCAGTTCAAGCCCCGCGCCTACCGGCGGGCTGCCCAAGGGGTGGAGTCCTGCCCCACCCCCATCGAGGAGCTGGCCGCCGCCGGCCGCCTGTCCGAGGTGGCCGGGGTGGGGACCTCCATCGCCAAGAAGATCGAGGAGATCGTCCGCACGGGCAAGCTCGCCTACCACGAGAAGCTGAAGGCCGACCTCCCTGCTGACCTGTACGCCCTGACCCAAGTAGAGGGGGTGGGCCCGAAGACGGCCAAGCTGTTGTACGACGCCCTGGGGGTCCGCTCCCTGGCAGACCTGGAGCGGGCGGCCCGCCAGGGGCTCATCCGCCAGGTGCGCGGGCTGGGCGAGAAGAAGGAGGAGAGGATCCTGCGGGGCTTGGCCGAGGCCCGCGGCGTGGAGCAGCGCGAACTTCTCGGCTACGTGCGGCCGCTGGCCGCCGACCTCTGCCGGCGGCTGGGCGAGGGCGACCTGTTCCCCCGCCTGGAGCCGGCCGGTTCAATGCGGCGGGGCAGGGAAACGGTGGGGGATTTGGACTTGCTGGCCGTCTCCCCCCGGCCGGAGGAGGCGGTCCAGGCCTTCCTCGCCTTGCCGGAAGTGGACGAGGTGCTGGCCCGAGGGACCAAACGATCGTCGGTCCGGCTGGCCGGGGGATTCCAGGTGGATCTACGTATCGTGCCCGAGGAGTCGTTCGGAGCCGCCCTCCAGTACTTCACCGGCTCCAAGGAGCACAACATCCGCCTGCGGGAACGGGCGGTGGCCCGGGGGTACAAGCTGAACGAGTACGGGCTGTTCGACGCCCAGGGGGAACGGCTGGCCGGGCGGACCGAGGAGGAGGTCTATCGAGCGCTGGGCCTCCAGTTCATCCCCCCTGAGCTGCGGGAGGACCAGGGCGAGGTCCAGGCCGCCGAGCGCGGCGAGCTCCCGCGGCTGGTGGAGGTGGGCGACCTCCGCGGCGACGCTCACATCCACACCGACTGGTCCGACGGCAAGGCGTCCCTGGCGGACATGGCCGCGGCGGGTAGGGCACGGGGGCTGGAGTACGTGGCGGTGACCGACCACTTCCGGTTCTCCCAAGCCATCCCCGGCCTGTCCGCCGACGACCTGAGCAGGCAGGTCGACGAGATCGCCAAGCTCAACGAAGCCGGCGCGGGCGCCCGCATCCTGAGCGGAGTGGAGGCCAACGTGGACCGCGAGGGAAACGTGGACGTGCCGGCTGAGCTCCTGCGCCGGCTCGACCTGGTGGTGGCCTCCGTTCACTCCCACTTCCGCCTGTCGCGGAAGCAGATGACGGCGCGGCTGATCCGCGCCCTGGAGAACGAACTGGTGGACGTGCTCGGCCACCCCACCGGGCGGCTGATCGGGGAGCGGTCCGCCTACGAGGCCGATTGGGACGAGGTGTTCCACCGCGCCGCCAAGACGGGGACCGCATTGGAGGTGAACGCCAACCCTCAGCGCCTTGACTTGTCCGCCGATCTGATACGCGCGGCGCTGGAGGTGGGAGCGAAGCTGGTGGTGGGGACGGACGCCCATGCCCCGGAGCACCTGGATTTCTTGGAGCTGGGGGCGATCACCGCCCGGCGGGGATGGGCGGAGGGGGGTCAGGTGCTGACCACCCTGAGCTGGGAGGCGTTCCTGGCAGCCCGGAAGCGGGGGCGCGACGAATAGGAAGGCCCCCACGTGGGGGGCCTTCCCGCAAATTGACTCCCGCTCAGCTAGCGCGGGGTTACGTTTTTGGCTTGGGGCCCTTTTGGCCCCTCGACGATCTCGAACTCGACGGCCTGTCCCTCTCGCAGGGACTTGAACCCAGCCATGTTGACTGCCGAGAAATGGACGAACACGTCCGGACCGTCTTCCTGTTCGATGAAGCCGTACCCTTTTGAGTCGTCAAACCACTTCACCTTACCGGTGGCCATAGCTTGCTCCCCTCCTTTTCTGGAGTTTCGACCGCCTCATGCACACACCGCTACGCCTTTCGGGGAACGACCCTACGGCCACGCGGTTCGCACTTCGTACGGTCCTACAAGGTGCAGTTTACCGCGCTAAACAGAAAAAGCAACTCCCCGCCGGCGTGGGTTGACGGCCGCCCTGCGGGGGCGCATAGTTGCCCCTGGAGGTGGCAGATGAAAGTCCTGCTGGTGTCTGCAGAGCTCTCCCCGTTTGCCAAGGTGGGGGGCCTGGCCGACGTGGCCGCCGCCCTCCCTCCGGCACTGCAGACCTTGGGGGTGGAGGTGGCCGTGGTCACGCCCAAGTACCGGGGCGTGGCCGACAAGACCGACCTCCGCCAGGTGGCGGAGTTCCCGGTCGTGGTCGGCGAAGAGGAACTGACCTGTACTGCATTCCAGGGCACCATCCCTGGCAGTGACGTCCCGGTGTACTTCTTGGGCCACGACCCCTATTTCGACCGCCCCGGAATCTACGGGGAAGGGGGGGAGGAATACCCGGACTCCCTGGCCCGGTTTGTCTTCCTGTCCCGCGGCGTACTGGCCCTGTGCGGGGAGCTGGAGCTGTCCCCCGCGGTGATCCACGCCAACGACTGGCACACCGCCTTGGTCCCCGTGTACTTGGCGGCCGGCGAGGGTCCGCCCCGGACGGGCAGCATGCTCACCATCCACAACCTGGCCTATCAGGGCGTGTTTCCCAAGGGGCAAGCGCCCCTCACCGGCCTGACCGGCCAAGGCCTGTCCCCCGTGGAGCGGGGAGAACAGATCAATCTGCTCCAGGGCGGGATCCGGAAGGCAGAACTGCTGACCACGGTTTCCCCCACCTACGCCCGGGAAATCCTGGAGCAGGGGGCGGGCCTGGAGGGGGAGCTCAGACGGCGAGCGGACAGCTTGGTGGGCGTGCTCAACGGGGTCGACTACGGGGTGTGGGACCCAGCGAGCGACCCTCACCTGTGGGCCAGCTATTCCGCGGATGACCCGGCGGGGAAGGAGGAGAACAAGCGCCAATTGCAGCAGGAGCTGGGGTTGACGGTGGAGGCGCGGACGCCGCTGGTGGGGATGATCTCTCGCCTCGCCGAACAGAAGGGATTCGACATCGTCATCCCCACCTTCGAGCGCATGTTGAGCCTGGGGATACAGTTCGTGGTGCTGGGCACCGGGAACCCCCGCTACGAGGACTACTTCCGGGAGGCCGCCCGCCGCCACCCGGGCCAGGTAGCCGCGCTGATCACCTTCTCGGAGAGCTGGGCCCACCGCATCGAAGCCGGCTGCGACATGTTCCTCATGCCCTCTCGGTTCGAGCCGTGCGGGCTGAACCAGATGTACTCACTGCGCTACGGGACCGTCCCCGTGGTCCGGGCCACCGGGGGCCTCGCGGACACGGTCCAAGAGTACGACCCCGCACGGGGAACCGGCAACGGCTTCACGTTCCAGGACTACGATCCGGACTCCCTGCTGGCCGCGGTGAGGCGGGCGGTGGACGCCTATCGCGATCATCCCGCCGCCTGGCGGGAGCTCATGGAGCGCGGCATGCGGGAGGACCACTCCTGGACGGCGGCGGCCGGTGACTACCTGGCCTGCTACCGCCGCCTGTGCCAGGGGTGAGCTGGGCGGCGCTCCGGCCTCACTCTTTGACCGCCCCCCCGGTGAGGCCGGAGACGATCTGGGACTGGAGGGCGTAGAACACCAGCAGGATCAGCCCGGCCCCGATCACCGCGCCGGCGGCGAACATGCCCCACCGATCCCGCCAGTGCTCGCCGATGAACAGCTGCAGTCCCACCGACAGGGTGTACATCCGCTCCCCCTTCAGCAGGATGCTGGCGAAGATGTACTCCGAATAGATGGTCACAAACTGGATGACGAACACCACCGCCAGGATGGGGCGGGCCAGCGGGAGGACGATGCGCACGAACGCCTGAAACGGGCCGGCGCCGTCGACCATGGCTGACTCCTCCAGCGAGCGGGGGATGGTGTCGAAATACCCCTTCATGAACCAGGTGTTGAACCCCACCGCCCCGCCCAGATAGACCAGGATCAGCCCGGGGTGGGTGTTGACGCCCAGCCAGGGAATGTGGCTGCCCAACGCCTTCAGCAGTAGGAAGATGGCCACCATGGCCAGCGACTGGGGGAACATCTGCACAAGCAGGATGGTCAGCAGCCCGGCCCGGCGTCCGGTGAAGCGGAAGCGGGAGAAGGCGTAGGCCCCCAACGCGCACACGAACACGCTGGCCGCCGCGCCCACCCCGGCCACCTTGGCCGTGTTCCACAACCATGTGGGGTAAGGATGGTCGTAGACCAGCGCCCGGTAGTGGTCCAGGGTCGGGTTGCGGGGGACGATGCGGGTGGTGCTCAGGCTGTTGGTGGGGTTGAACGAAGTGCCCAGCACGAAGATGGCCGGGAACAGGGCAAAGGCCAGGGCCAGCCAGGCTAGGAAGTTCCGCACAAACCTGCGCAGCCACCAGGCGGCCCTCCGCCTACAGGCCACGGGACACCTCCTCCAGGGCCTTGGTGCGGCTGAAGCTGATGCCGGAGATGATGGCCACGATCAAGAAGATCACCACCGACAGGGCGGAGGCCATGGCCCACTCGTTCCCCCGCGCCCCCTCGAACGCCAGCCGGTAGGCGTACGACAACAGGATGTCAGTGGCCCCGGCCCGTTCCCCGATGGCCACGGCGGGCCGCCCCTCGGTGAGCAGCCACACCAAAGTGAAGTTGTTGAACGTGAACGCGAACGAGCCGATCAGCAACGGGGCCACCGACACCATGAGCAGCGGCAGGGTGATGGTGGTGAACCTCCGCCAGGGCCCGGCCCCGTCCACCCTGGCCGCCTCGTACATCTCGTGAGGTATGGACTGAAGCGCACCCAGGGAGATGAGCAACATGTAGGGGTAGGTGAGCCAGATGTTGGTGAGCACCAGGCAGAACCGCGCCCAGAAGGGATCGGTCAGCCACGGCACCTTCACCCCCAGCCAGGTCTGCAGGACCTGGTTGAACACCCCCAGCTCCGTGTTGTAGAAGCCGCGCCAGATGAGCACGGAGATGAAGGCGGGCAGCGCGTAGGGGATGATGAGCAGCGACCGATACAGCTTCCGCAGGCGGAGCTGGCGGTCGTTCAGCAGGATGGCCAGGGCCAACCCCAGGATGAAACTCAACCCCACCGACAGGATCGCCCAGATCAGCGTCCAGGCCAGCACCCGCAGGAAAGCCTGGTTGTAGCTGGGATCGAAGAAGAAACGGACGTAGTTCTGCGTCCCGGTGAACACCGTCCACCCCGGGTCCAGCCTCTCTCCCTCCGGCCCCACGAAGTTGCCCGCCCGGGGGCGGTACTCGACACCGGTCCGCTGGTCCACCAGCAAGTCCCTGTCGGGATAGTACCGGTACTGCGGCAGAAACAGACGGAACTCGGACAAGGTGGCCATGCGCAGCCACCCGTCCTGAAATGGGAATCGCAGCGCCTGCAGCTCCTGGATGTGAGCCAGCAGCGCCCGCCGCTCCAGCGCCGGCCGTCCGTCCACCCGGTCCACATCACCGTCATCGTCCATGTCCACCAGTTCGTGTTGTTCGGCGGGGTCCAGTCCTCCGTCCGGAAGCGCCACGTACCTGCCGGCCGGCCCGGAAAGGAGCAGGGCGTACACATCACCCCCTTCGCCGAAGCCCTGGAAGGAGAAGGCGATAGCATCCGGGGGCGCGTACTCCCGCGAGGTCAGCAGGCCGACCACCTGGTGCTTGGAGAGGATGTGACCGGTGGCGTAGTTGGTGAACGAGATGTACACCGTGTATCCCATGGGGAAGACGACCATGAGGACCAGGAAGAACACCCCGGGGGCCAGGTAACGCGCGGGGTACGCCCGCCGCGAGAAGGCGATGACGTTCGTGAGCACCGCCCCCCCGGCCACCGAGGCGAAGAACGGCCAGTTGCCGCCCCAGGCAAACAGGACGCACCAGTAGACGGCCAGGGCGTCGAGGACGCCCAGGCCGACGATCTTGGCCAGCGTCCGCGTCACCAGGTCGCGCCCCACCGCCCGCAGCAGGGGCACCGGGCAGCGGGGCAGGGCCCTCACGGGCCCTGCCCCTGAAGCTGGTTACTCACACTCCAGCGCCTCGCGCACCGCGTCCGCCGCCTGGGGCATGCCCTCAGCCGGTTCCACGGACTGGTTGGCGATGAGCTCCAGGGCATCGGTCCACGCCCCCCAGACCGCGGCCATCTCGGGGATGTTGGGCATGGGCGTAGCGTTGGCAATGGAGTCGGCGAACCCCGCCAAGATTGGGTCGTCCTGGACCTCTTCATAGGCGGGCAGGTAGGTGGGGATGCGCGGGTCGCGCTCGTACAGCTCCAGCATGGTGTCCTTGCTCACGAAGTAGTTGACCAGGAAGTCCTGGGCGATGGCCAGGTTGGGGGAGAAGGCGGACACCATTACCCCCTGGACCCCGACGAACGGCTTGGGGACGAAATGCCCGGGGGCGTCGGGATCGGGGATCACGGGCAGCTCGGTCCCCGCCGGCGGCCACGGCTCAGCGGGCGCCGGCAGGCTGGGAATGGGGGCTACCCCCACCTCAACCCCGGCCTGATTGGCGATGCCGATGGCCCACGGCCCGGTGATCACCATGGCGATGCGCCCGTCGGCGAACAGCCCGGTCCACGTGTTCCAGTCCAGACCGGCCGGGATCAGCCCTTCCTCGAACAGCTGATCGAACAACTGGTAGCCGGCCACCGCCCCGGCGTTGTCCAAGCCCACATCACAGGGAGCAAGCTTCCCCTCGGCATCCGTGCCGAAGATGTAGCCACCGAGCGCGGACATGAAGGGGAAGGAATGGTAGGGGTCAGGGTTCTGGACCACGAACCCGTACTGGGGCGTGGTCGGGTCGGTGAGCTCGCGGGCCAGGGTGAGCAAGCCCTCCCAGGTTGCCGGCGGGTCGGTCACCAGGTTCTTGTTGTACACCAGGGCGATGCCCTCCCGGGCGTAGGGGATCCCGTACAGGGCTCCATAGGTGAACGCCTCCAAGGAGACCGCGTCGAACTTGGCCGTCACCTCCGCCGCCAGCTCCAGCTCGGCCAGCAGGCCGTTGGCAGCCAGCTCGCCGATCCAGTCGTGGGCCCCGATGATGATGTCCGGCCCCTCGCCGGTAGGGGCGGCGGTCACGAACTGCCCACGGATGTCTTCGTAGGCCAGCTCCACCACCTCCACCGGGATGCCGGTGGCATCCGTGTACGCCTTCCCCAGCTCGTCGAACACCGGGGTCCTGGTATCGTCCGCCCAGATGATGAGCTTGCCCGGCTCGGCGGCCATGCCCACCACGCTCAACGCCAACACACAGCCCACTAGCCACGCTAACTTCTTCATGCCAACCTCCTCAATGATTGCCAGCCTAGGTCGACCTTCACCCCTCCTCATGGTTGATCTCGGCAATCACCCCCCGGCAAGCGAATCTCCACCGGCAGCAGCACCGCGTGGCGGCGCTCCACCGGATGGTAGGCGGATAGCACGTCCTCCTGCCGCACCCCGGGCGGAGCCAGGTAGTCGTAGATCTGCGGGGCCCACAGCCGATCAGGGCAGCCCCCGCCGACCCACTCCCCGGCCGAGGCGGCGATGGGCCGCAGATGATTCTTTCCGTACCCGTCCTGGGACCCCACCAGCACGTAGTGCCAGCCGTCGACTTCCGGGACCAGCGTCTTGGGCACGGTGACGATGATCCGCCCCCGCTTGGGATCGGACGCCACGTCCGCCAGGTGCGGTCCCTCCCCCGCCGCCGTCCACAGGTGGCGGCCGTAGGCCGGCCAACCGGCGATCTTCAGGAAGTAGTCCCAGGGGTGCTGGGGGTCGAACGCCACCTGGGCCGCCTCCCCCTCCTGGTGAGCGTCGGTGCGCCCGCCCGGGGCCGTGTCCAAGTACAGGAAGATGATGGGGTGAGAGAAGCCGTGCGGGCCGCCCCAGGGGTTGGGCAACACCGGGAAGTCGAAGCTCAGCTGCCAGGCGTCGCCTGCGTCGTAGACGGCGTACCGCAGGAGGTCAAACAGCCCCGGCTCGGAGAACACCTTGTTGAGCGGATACACGTACGTGCCAAGCCCGAAGTCGTCTCCGCGCGGGTCGTCCGCGGCCCACACCTCTGTGCCCCTGATCAGGGTGGGGATCCGTGCCCACAGGGGTCGCTCCGGTGCCGCCCCCATCAGGCGGCCCGCCTGCTCCGCCGCGAGCATCAGGGTCACGCCCTGCCCGGGTTCGATCCCCAGCTCCTCCATGGGCACCGTGAACTCCACCACCTGGCCCACCTGGGCCCGGCGCAGCAGGAGGGTGCCGATCGGGGAGGTCAGCCGCCAGCCCCCCCGGCCATCGGCCGCGTAGCGGAAGACGAAGCCGGAGCCGTCTTCCTTGACCTTGGCCAGGTCGAGCTCCACCGCGGAGGCAAAGGCAAATCCCAGCTGATCCCCGCTATGACGGGTGAGGACATTGGCCGGCTGCCCGGACGGCCCGCCGGCGTACAGCACCAGGCGGGCCGGGGAGCCGATCCACTCGCTGGCCGGACCCTCCAGATCCGCCCGCACGTACAGGCAGCCCTCTCCATAGCCCACCGCCGCCACGGCAATCGCCCCCTGGCCCGAGACGCTCACCGCCTCCGCCCACTCCTGGGGCCAGGTCAGCTCCCCGTCGAGCTGGGGCTCGATCTGGCCCAGGTTCTCCCGCTGGGGGACCCGGAGGCGGAGGAACAGCACCCGGGGTATCTCCTGGTCGGCGTAGCCGGCCGCCCGGTACGCCCCCACCAGGTGGGCCTTCATGAGCCAGTCATACAGGTCGTCGGTGCCTGAGTCCTGATCGTCTCCGTACCACCAGAACCAATCCGACCCCTCGGCGGCGTAGAGGGCCTCCCGGGCTTCCGGGCCGGGATGGCGAGCGAACACGGCCTCCCGCGCCGCCGCCAGCTCCTCCCACGCCCTATCCTCCTCGGGCTCCCCCCGCCAGGTGGACAGGTCCCCCGCCCACGACCTCACCGGGAGCGCCGGCAGCCGGTCGGGGGCCCCCTGGGCGGCCAGGTAATCCCCTGGGGTCACCGTGCGCACCCAGTCCGCCTCGCTGATCGCCCCGTACAGCGCTCGCAGGAAGGCCCGGCCGTTGTCCGGGTAGCCGGCCATGAACATCCAGTTCTCACCGTCCAGCGCTACCACCACCACGTGTTCCTCCGGGTCGGCCACCGCCTCCCGGCGGCGGCGCAGCTCGGCCATGAAGTCGTCCACCGCGGCCGCGGTGGACTTGTTGCCGTAGGAGAAGCTGATCTTGTCGGAAAGCGCATGGTCGCGGAAGAACACCGTCAGCTGGCCGCACCGCCACGGTCGGGTCAGTTCGGCCGACGTGGGCTCACCCCCCAGCGCCGCAGCCAGGGTCCACTCGTCGGCCACCGTCCAAGCCAGCCCTGCCTGCTCGAACAGTGCGGCCGCCGCCTCGGAGACCGCCTGCTCCGGCGGCCACACCCCTTGGGCGGGGCGGCCGAACAAGGCCGCGTGCTGGGCTTGTGCCAACTCGAGCTGCCCGAGGACGTCCGCCTCCCAGCCGCGCTCGGCCAGGATGGGGACGATGGGATGGTAGAAGGGACTGGTGATGAGTTCGGTGCCCAACTCGGCGGCCCGCCGGTACGCGTCCACCACCCGGGTGAGCACTTGGTGCTGGGCACGGATGACCCGCACGATGTCCTCCCCGGTCCAGCCCGCCTTCCCCCGCAAGCCGACCAGGCCGAGGTCAGCGTGGAGCTCCGGGGAGATCTGCCACAGCAGGAAGAGTCCGGCGGCGTCCAGCAGCTGATCGTCTGTCAGGTCCCCTTCCTCCTTGCGGTGGTAGAGCTCAGCGTAGTAGGGGTCGTAGTACCGGCCCTGCGGGCGCAGCATGTAGGGGTTGAGCCAGAAGAACTGCTCCTGCATGGCCGCCCGGACCTGCGGGTCAACGCTCTCGGGAGCGTGGAGCAGGGCCCAGGTCCACCGCAGGTGGTTGTCCACCGCCCCGATCAGCTCGTACAGGCCGCCCCGGGCCCGTTCGTCCTCGTCAATCTGCGCATAGTCGGCCAGTTGCGCAAGGAGGCTCGGCTGGAGGTTGTAGGTCACCTCGATCCCTGGGTACTCGGCCAGGATGCGCGGCGAGTCGACGTATTCCTGCACGCCGTGCACCCGGACCCAGGGGAGCTCGTACTCCCCGGTGTGCCGGTTCCAGTACAGGGGCTGGTGCTGGTGCCACACCAGGGCCAGGTTCAGCGGCCCCTCGGCGGCCGCCAGCCCCCCAGCCAGCACCACCATCGCCAGTCCGATCCGAATCCCGCTACGCACTTCCGTTCACCTCCCGCGAATCCGCAGCCAGGTATCCGCCCCGGCCTCGCACAGCCAGAGCTCACCCTGGCGTTCCACGCCCTGCAGGCGGCCGCCGTCCCCGCTGACCCTGATCCGCCCCGGAGACCAGAGGGCCAGCTTTCCCCCGGCCCCGCGCAGCCGCCACCCGCCGTCCCCGGCGGACGCCGCCCACCTCCCAGAAGGGATGGGGACCAGCTGGTCCCACTGCCCCAGGGGAGCCACCCCGTGGCGCACCGGGGCCACCAGCAAATATGCCAGCCCACCCGGCGGCAGCCGGCCGACCAGCCCGTGCCTAAGCTGCCGCCCCAGCACGTCCCAGACGACGACATCCCCCTCCAGCGGCGGGTCCAGCCGGTAGGGCAGTTCCTCGGACCCGGTGTTCAGCAGAACCAGGAACCCCCATCGCTCCCCCTCCCCGAGATCGGTGTGGGTCCAGAACGCCTGCACGTCCTTTCCCAGCGTGGCCGGCAGTGGGGCGGGGGGGCGGTCGGGCCGAGCCACCGTCCCGTCGGGGAGGAGCAACCGCCGGACCAAGGCGGCATCGCACATGCCCGGTCGATCCCCCAATCCCACCGGGCCGCAGGACAGGGCTCGCAGGGCGGCATCCTCCTGCGGGGCCTCCCCCCCCAACCCGGGATGAGGTCGCGACAGGAACAGATCATGAAACGGCGCCAACCCCAGGCCGTGGAGGACTGATCCCATCAACAAGTTCTGCTGGCGCAGCCGCCACGGGGGCACCCACGCCTCCAGCAGGTGGCTGTGTCCCCGGGCATGGGCCTGCTCCAGGGCCGCCCGCTGAGAGAACAGGAAATCCGTGTGCGTCCTCGCGGCCACCACATTGGGGTGAGCAGTGGCGGCCAAGTTCATCCCCATGGTCTGCATGCACAGGAGCACTGCCAGGCCCTGGCCGGCCAGACTCTCCGCCATCCCGGAGAACCACCGTTCTGCAGCCAGGGGATCCGCCCGCAAGGAGGGGGTCAGGTGCTGCTGGGTTCTCAGCCAATCGTGCCACGCGGCGATCGCCCCTTCAGCTTCGAGCTCCCGGGCGACCGCCTCGTACACGGCCGGGTCCCCCCCGGGCAACTGGTACTCGTTGTCCTCGGCCAGCGACGACAGGTGGAGGACCAACGGCAGGCCGGCCCGCTCGGCCAGCGGGCGCAGGCCTTGGGGGTACTTGCGTCGGTCCGGCCGGAACCGGCGCGCCTGGCCGATGCGCGCGTACGGGTACCACAAGTCCAGCCCCAAGTAGGCGACCGGGACGGCCTGGGCGCGGAGCCCGTCCACCACCTCCTGCAGGGCCCTGGCGTCCAACCGCCGCAGCAGCTCGGTGTAATAGCTCCCGTAGGCGTTCCACCACCCCAGCCGGTGCAGCCACCGCTGGTCCCCGCCAGCGGGCGGGCGCCGGCCGCCCTGCCCGCGCAGCAGCTGGCCCAACTTCCCCAGGGCAGCGGCCGGGTCGCTGCCGGCCGCGAACACGGTGGCCAGCTTGACGCCGGCGGGCAGCCGATCCACCGCGCCGTGCAGCCCGCGGGCCGCCCCGCCGGGAATGCGCACCAGGGGGCTGGTGAGGAAGTGGCTGGCCGGCGCCACAGCCAGCGCCCCTCGAGGGGAGAACAGGACCAGGGGGGCAAAGGCGTAGGCGGGGAGCTGCCCGGGACCTGTGCCCACCGCCGCGGTGGGCCAGCTGCCCCCGGGGTAAGGCTCGCCGGCCGCGCCCAGCCCGAAGCTGCACAGGAGAAAGCGGAGGTCGTCCCGGAAGGCGAAGGCGGGAGCCAGAAAGGTGGCTGCTTGGCAGGCATCCTCCCGGGCCAGGCCGGTCAGCGGCGCCAGCGGCTCGGCCTCCGTCCATGCCCAGTCGCTCCCCTGGCGCACGGTGAGCCGAACCAGGGGCTGGCCGCCGCGGGCGTATGTGCCCAGCCACACTCGGCAGCCACCACTCCCCCCGCCCCCCTGTTCCCAGGTGGGCGGGTCCAGTTCCCCCTCCCCGTCCCGGAGCCACCCACCCGCCCCCGGGAGCCAGATCCCCACATCCCACAACCAGGGCTGGTCGCCCAGCCACACCTCCGGGCGGCCGCCGCGTCCGAAGGCGATCTTCAAGCTCATCTCACCTTGTCCTCCGTCGGCATCCGGTACCACTCCAGGATCCCCAACGTGGCCGCGCCCACGATGAACCCGTCCCTGCCCAGCTCCGCAGGCAGGACGACCAGGTCCTTTGCCTCCTCGGGAAAGGAGTGCTGGCGCACCTGGTCTTCGAACTCGGGCAGGAACAGGTCGGCCATCTCCATGCGCTCCCCTCCCAGGACCAGTGCCTCGGGGTTCACCAAGTTGACCAGGTTCTTGGCCCCGATCCCCAGCGCGTTGCCCATCTCAGCGAAGGCGCGCCGCGCCGGTTCGCTGCCCGCCCGGGCGGCTGCGGCCAGCTCGTCGATCCCCTGGTAGCCGAGCGCGGCGGCCGCGGCCGACAGGGCATGGTCGGACGCGTACATCTCCAGACACCCCTGCTGGCCACACCTACACCGGGGCCCTTGGGGATCCAGCGTGGTGTGCCCCACCTCCCCTGCCCCGCCGAACGCGCCCCGGTACAGCTCTCCGCTCACCACCAGCCCGGCTCCGATCCCCTCGCCCACAGTCAGACACACAAAGCTCCGGTAGCCTCGCCCCGCCCCGTACCACTGCTCGGCCAGGGTGAGCGCGTTGACGTCGTTCTCCACCCACACCGGAAGACGCAGCCTGGCCCGTAGCGAATCAGCCACCGGGACGTTGTGCCACCCGAGGATGGGGGAGTAGAGGTCCATCCCCCGCGCCGCGTCCACCAGCCCAGACACCGCCACCCCCACCCCCAGGATTCGCCCGGTGCGCAGGGAGCCAACCACCTCCACTACCTTGCCCAGCACCAGATCGGGATCCGGGGGGGCAGCGAGCGGCACGTCAGCCCGACCTTGTATGCGCCCGGCCAGGTCGACCCGGGCGGCCAGGACCCGCTCTCGTTCCACCTTGACGCCCACCACGTGGGCGTAGCCAGGGTCCACAGCGAGCAACGTGGCCCGCCGCCCGCCGCGGGAAGGGCGCTTGCCCGCCTCCACCACCACCCCGTCGGCCAGCAGGCGGCGGACCAGCCGGGTGAGGACGGAGGGGGCCAGACCGGTGTGCTGCGCCAGCTCAGACCTGGACATCGGCCCCCCATCCCGCAGCAGCTTCATGACCAACCTGCGGTTGTGGTCCCGGAGCAACTCGTGGTTCGCTTTGGGCGGCCACATGTTTCTTCCCTCAAAAAAAGAACATAGCGGGCGGCGGCCCCGGTTGTCAAGGGTTGCCCGGGTGGGGGCAGGCCACTAAGCTGACACGTCATGCGCATCGGTGTGCTGACCTCAGGAGGGGATGCACCGGGGATGAACGCCGCGGTGCGGGCAGTGGTCAGAACAGGCATCGCCCGCGGGTGGGAGGTATACGGGGTGCGCCGCGGCTACGCCGGACTGATCGCAGGGGACTTCCAGCCCCTGGGGCCCCGCGACGTGGGCGGAATCATCCAGCACGGGGGCACCACGTTGGGAAGCGCCCGCTGCCCGGAGTTCAAGTCGGAACAGGGGCGGAAGGAAGCCCTGGACCGCCTGACCGCGCAGGGCGTGGAGGCACTGGTGGTCATCGGGGGGAACGGGTCCCAGACCGGCGCCCATGCCCTATCCCAGTCGGGTTTCCCCGTGGTGGGGGTGGCGTCCACCATCGACAACGACCTGTACGGCTCGGAGATCACCATCGGCGTGGACACCGCCCTGAACATCGCCCTGGAGGCCATCGACCGGCTCAAGGTGACCGCTTCCTCACACCACCGGGCGTTCCTGGTGGAGGTCATGGGACGGGAGTGTGGGTACCTGGCCCTGATGGCGGGCATCGCCGGCGGGGCGGAGGCCGTGGTGCTTCCCGAGGTGGAGACAGATCCGGAAGCTCTCGCCGCCGAGCTGCACGCCGCCTACCAGCGTGGCAAGGCCCACGCCATGGTGGTGGTGGCCGAGGGGGCCCGGTACAACGCGGCCGGATTGGTGGACTACTTCCGCCGACACCGTCAGCGGCTGGGGTTTGAGCTGCGGGCCACGGTGCTGGGGCACGTGCAGCGCGGCGGGGCGCCCACTGCCTTCGACCGCCTGCTGGCCTCCCGCCTGGGGGCGGCCGCGGTGGAGCACTTGGCCCACGGCGGCCACGGAGCGCTGCTGGGCTGGGCGCGGGGAGACGTGGTGGCCACGCCGCTGGCCCAGGTGGTCGCCAACCAGAAGCCGTTGGATCCCCGCATGTTGGAGCTGGCCAGGGTGCTTGCCCGCTGAGCCGGCTCAGCCCTCCGCCCACCCGCTCGGGTAGTAGTCGGGAAGGGCGGCCGCGCCCAGCAGCCCCACGTCATCACCCAGCTCGGTCAGCAGAATCACCGGGGTCCCCCGCGCCAGGCGGCGGGCGACCTCCTCCACCTTGGGGCCCAACAGCTCCCAGGACTGGGTGAGACCGCCCCCAAGCACCAGGACCTGGGGATCAAGCACTTCCCACAGCACGGCCAGGGCCTGGCCCACGGCCTGGCAGGCGTCGTCAACGATGGCCGCGGCCGCCGCATCCCCGGCCCGGGCCCGGTCCACCACCTCGGCGGCAGACAGCTCATGCCCCCACTTCTCCCGGGCCGCCCTGGCGATACCCGTCCCCGAGGCGATCGCCTCCAGGCACCCCTGTTTCCCACAGCGGCACGGCGGGCCCCCGGGGCGGATGACCATGTGCCCCACCTCCCCGGCCTGGCCGGTGGCCCCCCACACCACCCGGCCCCCCGACACCAGTCCGCCGCCGATGCCCGTGGACCATGTGATGTAGGCGAAGTCCTGGACGCGATGGCCGAATGCGAGCTCTCCAATGGCCGCGCAGGTGGCGTCGTTGGCCAACAGCACCGGACAGGCGAACTCCGCAGCCAGCTCGGGACCCACGTCCACACAATTCCACTGGGGCAGGTTGGGACAGCCCAGGATCCGCCCGGCCCGCATGTCCATGGGCGCCGGGGCGCCCACCCCGATGGCCTCCGGGCGCGCCCGGCCGGCCTGGACCAGCACCTCGCGGATAGCAGCCTTGAGCTCAGTCATCCCCTGGGTGGGGAACGCCCGCCGGGCCACCACCCGGCCTGCGTCCACCAGGCCAACTCGGGTCCGCGTTCCGCCGATGTCTACGCCGACAGTCCCCACTGTGACCTCCTCGTCCGCAAATGGAATCGTACGGGGCACCTGGAACGATTGTAACCGCCTAGAGCTGGGGCTGCCGGGGGCAGGTTGACGGCGGCGGGCTCAGCGACTATAGTGTTTTGCAAAGTGTTTGGTAAAAGGGGAACGAGGTCCGCAGCCGCCGTCCTGCAAGCGCTGTGGGCATCGGACGGGATGACGCGACGGGAGCTCGAGCTGAGGCTGAACCTGTCGCGGCCCACGGTGGAGAGGGCGGTGCGCACGCTGGAAAGGCTGGACTTGATCCAGGCGATGGGCAAGCGTACGTCGGGCGTGGGGCGCCCGGCCACCGTGTTCCAGCTGCAGGAACAGTCCCACCTTGCCCTGGGCATCGACGTGGAACTGCCAGGGCTCACGGTTGCCGCCACCGACCTTCGCGGGGAGGTCATCCGCAGCGACTCCTGGACGCTGACTGACGGGCTCGACGACCCGATCGGCACCCTGAACCAGGTGAGCGCAGACCTGCGGCGGTGGCTGCGCGAGGTGGGCATCGCGGACCAGCGGGTCGTCGGGGTGGGCCTGGGCGTGCCGGCAGCAGTCGCCGACGGCCAGATGACCATCCTGGCGCCCAATCTGCCGCAGTGGGTGCGCGTCCCCGCCCAAGTGGTGCTGGAGGAACGCCTGCGCCTGCCGGTGTGGGTGAGCCACGACGTGCACTGTCTGGCGTTGGCCGAAGCTCGCCGGGCCGGATGGGAGGACGATATCCTGCTCTACCTGGCCCTGCGTCCCGGGCTCCACGGGGACATGCGCATGGGAGCGAGCCTGCTGTTGCGCGGACGGCCGTACCTGGGCGCCCACGGCGGCGGCGCCACCCTGCACCGAGCGTTCGCCGCCCAGACCGACCTGGCGAACCTCGCCCCGGATGCCCGTGCCGAACGCCTCGTCAACCGCCTGCTGCAAGACGTGGTGCAGGCGACGCTGTTCTCCGATCCCCACCGGGTGGTGATCGAGGCCGACTGCCTGGGCGAGTCCGCGTCCGCCTTCTTGGAGCTGTTCCGGGAAAAGCTCATTGCCGCCCTGGAGGGACAAGCCTCGCTGCCGGTGGAGGTGGTGGCTGCGCAGGCCGACGGCTCCGCTGGGGCCCAGGGGGCAGCCGTGGCCGTGCTGCGAGACCTGCACAGTCATCCCGAGAGGTTACTCCCCACAGGAAGGAGGTGATAGCGCCAAGGGCAACGCAAGCAAGGAGCCAAGCTAGGCTGAATGCCAACAGAGCGTAGATAGCAAGGAGCTATCAGGAGGTGTTGAATGATGAGGAATCTTACAGTTGCGGGGCTTGTGCTAGTCGCCACGGCAGCGTTCTTCGGTCCGGCTCTGGGCCAGACCGGCAGCGTCAGCATCGCGGTTGTATGGAGCGGACAAGAACTGGAGGCCTTCGAGGCCACCATCGCCAAGTTTGAGCAGGATACCGGCATCGACGTCACCATCGAGCCCGTGGGGCGTGACCTGCCCACCGTGCTCATCACCCGGGTCCAGGCGGGCAACCCGCCGGACGTGGCTGCCCTCCCCAACCCTGGCCAGATGAAGGAGCTCGTGGCTCAGGGCGTGCTGGTGCCGCTGGACAACTACATCAAGCTCGACCAGCAGCCCAAGGGCTTCCTGGACTTGACTACCGTGGACGGGCACGTCTACGGGATCTTCCTGGACGCCGACGTCAAGAGCTTGGTCTGGTACAACCCCAAGGCGTTCGCCGCCCAGGGCTACGAGGTCCCCGAGACCTGGGACGAGCTGATCGCACTGTCGGACAAGATCGTGGCCGACGGCGGCGTGCCCTGGTCCATCGGGCTGGAGTCGGGTGCGGCCTCGGGTTGGCCGGGGACGGACTGGCTCGAGGACCTGATGCTCAGGATCTGCGGGCCGGAGATCTACGACCTGTGGGTCAACCATGAGATCAGCTGGCTCAACCCCTGCGTGCAGGCAGTATGGAACGCGTTCGGCGAGATCGCCCTGAACGAGGACTACGTCTACGGCGGCATCCCCGGCGAGCTGTCCACCAACTTCGGCGACGCGGCCAACCCCCTGTTCACCGATCCGCCCGGGGCCTACATGCACCGCCAGGCCACGTTCATGCAGAGCTTCATCCAGGACGCCAACCCCGACCTGGTCCCCGGCGAGGACTACGACGTTTTCCTGTTCCCGCCCATGGGGCCGGGGCTTCCCACCCCCATCCTGGGCTCGGGTGACTTGGTGGGTGTGTTCAACGACGCCCCGGAGTCCCAAGCCCTGATCGAGTACCTGTCCTCGGCCGAGGCTCAGGAGATCTTCTGCAGCAGGCTGGGCAAGCTGGCCGTGAACAACACCATAGACCCAAACATCTACGACAACCCCATCACCCGGAAGGCCTACGGGTTCCTGAAGGAGGCGGAGATCTTCAGGTTCGACGCCTCGGATCTGATGCCGGCCTCCGTGGGCTCCGGTGCCTTCTGGACTGAGCTCATGAGCTTCGTGAACGGCAAGCCCCTCGACCAGGTGCTGAACCGAATCGAGAACGTCGCTCAGGAGGCGTACAAGTAGGCAGGTGAGCCTACCCGCCCCGGGTCGTCCGCCTACCCCGCGGCCCGGGGCGGGCTTATCATTGGCCCACTCAGGGAAGTAACAGGTGGCGACAGCGATGGTGAGTAGAGGTTGGCGAGCCTGGATCTACGTAGGCCCGGCCGTGGCAGTGCTGCTGCTGTTCCTCGTTTACCCCTCCATCATGACCATGGTCAACTCATTCCGCGGCCCCCGCGCCCAGGATTGGGTCGGGCTGACCAACTACATCTACGCCTTCACCAACCCGACTATGGTGACGGCGTTCCGCAACAACGCCCTGTGGGTGGTGTTCTTCACCTTCCTGACCGTGGGGCTGGGGCTGATCATCGCCGTGCTGGTGGACCGAGTCCGCTATGAACGGTTCGCCAAGTCGGTGATCTTCTTGCCCATGGCCATCTCCATGGTGGGGGCGAGCGTGATCTGGAAGTTCATGTACGCCTACAAACCGGCCGGCGTGTCGCAGATCGGCCTCCTCAACGCAGCGGTCACTGCCTTCGGCGGCCAGCCCCAGGCCTGGCTGATCAGCGAGCCATGGAACACCTTCGCCATCATCGTCGTGGGCGTGTGGATCTGGACCGGCTTCTGCATGGTGGTACTGTCCGCCGCGTTGAAGAACATCCCCAACCAGCTCCTGGAGGCAGCCCGCATCGACGGGGCCAGCGAGTGGCAGATCTTCTGGAAGATCACTCTGCGGCTGCTGGGCCCCACGGTGGCGGTGGTGACCACCACCATGGTGGTGTTCGTGCTCAAGATCTTCGACTTCGTGTACGTGATGACCAACGGCAACTTCAACACCGAGGTGATCGCCAACCGGATGTACAAGGAGATGTTCCTGTTCGGGAACTTCGGTCGCGCGAGCGCGCTGGCCATGGTCCTGTTCATCTTGGTTGCCCCCATGATGGTGATCAACATCCGCCGGTTCCGCCGGCAGCGGGAGATACGCTGATGGGCGCCGCCAGGAGCGTGCTGCACGGGCTGGGCAGGCAGGTGCTTCACGGCCGGCTGATCCTGCACGCGGTCATCCTGTGCCTGGTGGTCATCTGGCTTCTGCCCACCTTGGGGACCCTGGTGACCTCCTTCCGGCGTGCTCCGGACATCAACGACACCGGGTGGTGGACCGTCCTCTCCCAACCGTTCAATTTCACCCAGTACACCCTGGAGAACTACCACCAGGTGATCACCAAACAGGGCTTGGGGCGGGCGTTCCTCAACAGCCTGATCATCACCGTGCCCGCCACCTTGTTACCGTTGTTCATCGCCTCGTTCGCCGCCTTTGGCTTCGCCTGGATGGACTTCCGGGGCCGGGACCTGCTGTTCATGCTTTCGGTCGGGTTGCTGGTTGTGCCCCTGCAGATGACCTTCATCCCCATCCTCAAGGTGTTCAACACGCTGCACCTGTCCGGAACCTACCTGGGTATCTGGCTGGCGCACACCGGGTACGGGATGCCCCTCACCCTGTACCTGATGCACAACTTCATCTCTGAGCTGCCCCGGGACCTGTTCGATTCGGCGGCCATCGACGGGGCGTCCCCGCTGCAGATGTTCTTCCGCATCGTCATCCCCTTGTCCGTCCCCGCCATCGCCTCGGTGACCATCTTCCAGTTCCTGTGGGTCTGGAACGACCTGCTGGTCGCCCTGATCTACTTGGGGGGCTCCCCCAAGGTGGCGCCGCTGACCCTGACCATCGCCAACTTGGTGGGCTCCCGCGGTCAGGCCTGGTGGCTGCTCACCGCGGCCGCTTTCCTGTCCATGGTGCTGCCCCTGGTGGTGTTCTTCTCCATGCAGCGTTACTTCATCCGGGGCATTCTGGCCGGCTCGGTGAAGGGCTAGCCGGTGGGCGGGGCACCGCTGGCACAACTCCAATCCCGCGGCCGCCAGGCCATGGACCAGCTCCGCACCGAGGTAGCGGTGGGAGGGGAACGGTTCCAGCTGTACAACGCGGGCACCAAGAACGGGCAGGGCTGGTTCGGTGTCTTCCCTCGGGACCTGCTCACCACCGGGCTGATGGTCCGCGATCCGCACCTCCTGCGGGAGACGCTCGGATTCTGTGCGCGCACCATGGGCCGCCAGCCGGATGCCCGCACCGGCGAGGAGCCGGGCCGGGTCCTTCACGAGTTCACCCCCGCCGAGCGAGACGGCCTCTCCTCCCGCTACAACGCCTGCGAGACCACTCAGCTGTTCGTGATCGCCGCCCGGTGCTACCTGGAGGTGGCCGATGACCCGGCCTTCCTGGTCGACCTGGGCGACCAACTGGAGGCCGCCGCCGGCTACCTGCTCCGCCACCTGCAGGACGGCATGTTCTGGGAGGATCCCAGGTTCTGCGGTGCCGAGAGGTACATGGCCCACGCCACGTATTGGAAGGACTCCCACCTCCCCGCCCGCCGCCGCCTGCAGTACCCGGTCGCCTACACCTTGGTGCAGGCGCAGACGGCGGCTGCCCTCCGCGCCCTGGCCCACCTGGCCGGCCCGCTGGGGCTGGGACAGGACCCCCACCAGCTAAGGAACCAGGCAGAGGCGGTGGTGGGCTCGATCGCCCGGCGGCTGTGGGATGGGGACCGGGCACACCCCCTGATCGCCCTGGACGCGGGCCAGCCGGTGCCCGGCATCTCTTCGGACGGACTGCACATGCTGGCCTACCTGGAGCCCGGCGATCTGCCCGCGGCGGTGGTGCACCAGCTGTGGCAGGGCGCTCAGCAACTGGTCACCCCGTTCGGCTTCCGGTCCTACGCCCCCGATCAGCCCGACTACTCCCCCTACGCCTACCACTTGGGCGCGGTGTGGCCCCACGAGCAATTTTTCCTCGCCCGCGGGGCCCTGGCCCACGGCCTGGGGGAGGCCGGCGGGGTCTGCCTGGGGGCGCTGGACGCGCTGGCAGAGCTGGGGTTCGTGGAGCTTTTCTACTGGAGCCCGCAGGAGGGGTTGAAGGGGCCCGGGGTGGTGCCCGGCGAGGGCTGCGACCGGCAGCTGTGGACCACCGCGCTCCCCCAGGCGCTGGGACGGCTGGTGGGCGGTTGAACCGGTCCGGCCGGTGGCCGACTCCCCTGCGCCGTCATACCATTGCGGGACCTGCCGGCAGCCGCCTGCGGGCTCCGGCCAGAGGACCCAACCTACAGGGGGGCGTAATGGAACGCATCGGCATCGAAAGGTACGTGAGTTGCGCCGGCGAGGAGCTGGTGGCCCGAATCCAGCAGGCGGCCCGCCCGCTTTACGGGCTGCGGATGCTGCACGTGAACTCCACGTTCCACGGGGGTGGGGTGGCGGGGATGCTCAACTCGCTGATCCCGCTCATGAACGACGTGGGCATCAACGCCGACTGGAACCTGCTCTACGGCGACCCATCTCTGTTTCAGGTCACCAAGAAGCTGCACAACGCCGTGCAGGGAGAGGACGTCCAGATCTCCGACCGCGAGTGGGAAGCCTACCTGTCGGTCAACGAGACCTTCGCCCGCTACAGCCCCATCATCCACGACGTGGTGGCCGTGCACGACCCCCAGCCCCTGCCCATGATCCGCTACCGGCAGAAGGAGAACCCGTGGATCTGGCGCTGCCATATCGACCTGTCGACGCCCAGTCAAGCTGTGTGGGACCAGCTCAAGCTGTTCATCCTGCGCTACGACGCGGCGGTGGTGTCCACCGAGGGCTTCCGCCGGCCGGACTTGCCGGTGGGGACGTTCATCATCCCGCCGGCCATCGACCCCTTTTCCGAGCTGAACCGCGACCTGGACGCCAACACGGTGTCCACCAAGCTCGCTGAGCAGGGCATCCCCCCCGACAAGCCGTTGCTGCTCCAGGTGGGCCGGTTCGACAAGTGGAAGGACCCGGCGGGCTCCCTGGAAGTATTTCAGCGCGTTCGCCAGGAGGTCGACTGCCAGCTGGTCCTCATCGGCAACATGGCCACCGACGACCCAGAGGGCCCCCAAGTGTTCGAGAACGTCTTCCTACAGGCCCACGACATGCCGGACGTGCACCTCATCACCCAAACTGACGCCCTGCTGGTCAACGCCCTGCAGCGGGCCGCCCAAGTGGTGCTGCAGCTTTCTCACCGGGAGGGCTTCGCCCTCACCGTGGCCGAGGCCATGTGGAAGCGGACCCCGGTGGTGGCCACCAACGTCGGCGGGATCCCGCTGCAGGTTCTGGATGGGGTGACCGGGTACTTGGTCAAGCCCGGGGACTACGCCGCGGCGGCTGAGCGGGTGGTGCGGATCCTGCAGGACCCCGAGCTGCGGGGGGAACTCGGCCAGCAGGGTAAGGACCATGTGCGCAAGCACTTCCTCGTCGTCAGGCTCCTCCTGGACTGGCTGAAGTTGCTGGGGGAAGTCGTCTAGCCGCCCCACCTGGGGGGCGGCACGGGGGAGCGAACTGGTGTCCGCCTCCGGCTACGCCCGGCCGGTGCTGGGGCCCCGAGGGGGCTACAGGCTGGTCGGCCGGCGGAGGATGATCTCCCCCACCCCGCGCTCCACGGTGAGTTCCACGCCGGCCGCGGCCGCCGCCCAATTTGGGGAGGTGTAGACGTCGCCCTCCCGCACGAAGTCGACCGGCACCTCCACCTTCCCCACCCCGGTTTCCGCCTGCAGCCGGACTGCGAGCTCGGGGGGAGCGTACACCGTGACCTCCCCCACTCCCCCGTGGATGCGGGCGTCGTACCGGCCCGCAGCGGGCAACCATACCACGACCTCCCCCAAGCCCGACTCCAACTCCAGCCGCTCGAGCGCCAGCCCGCGTAGATCCAGCTCGGCGTCCCCCATCCCGGCCCGGACCGTCAAGCTCAGCGGCACGTCGGGGGCCAAGGCCAGCCGCCAGTTGCGGCCGCTCCCCGCCCCAACGCTGGGCACAGGGTGCTTCCTCTCGGCCTGGACGACGAGGTGAGCCACCCCATCGCGAACGTCGAATGATTGCCGCAGATCATCATTCCATCCCAGCTCCACCTGCCCGGCGGCCAGCACCGTCCGGTCCGGCCCGGCGGTCAGGGTCAGGGTGCACGCCCTGCAGCCCAGTCCCACCTGGGCTGTGCTTGCCCCCTCCAATCCTTGCTCCACCTCCCGCCGTTCTCCGGGGAGGCTGACGTCCAGCACGGCCAGGGTGGCCCCGCCGAGGACGACCAGCAGGATCGCGGCCCCCAACCACCACCGCAGGGAAGACCGCCCCAGGATGAGGTCGACCCCCGCCGCGATCAGCAATACCGGCCACAGGCGCCACAGCTGTGACCATACCTCGCACCCCACGATCCCCAGGTTGTTGAGGAGCAACACCATACCCAGGGCCACCAACAGCAACGGCAGCAGCACGCCGCCGGGTCTGTTCATCGGCCACCTCCTCTCCGCCCGCGCAGGAGGAGGGCCAGCCCGGCCACGATGAGTAGCACCGGCCACAGCAGCTCCAGCCGCAGCCAGGGGGCCCAGAACACGCCGAAGTTCCGCAGCAGGAAGATGACTCCCAGGGCGATCAGTATCCCGCCCAGCAGCAGCCCGATCCTCGGGCCCAACCCGGCGGCGGCCTCCCTGGCCTCCTCCCCCCACGCCCGGGCCCGCTGGCCGATCTCCTCTGCCCCCTGGCGGACGGAATCGCTCGGGGCCATCGCCTCGCCATGCGGCGGAAGGATGAGCCACAGGATCAGGTAGAGGATGACACCGATCCCGTTGGCCAGCGCCAGCAATACAAAGACAACCCGCACCAGATTCGGATCCAGCCCGAAGTACTCGCCCAGCCCCCCACATACCCCGCCCAGCATCCGCTCGGTGCGGCTTCGATGCAGTCTCCCCTCCACGCTGGCCTCCCTTCCTACGTCGCCCACTACGGCCGCCAGTATACCCGCTGCCCCCCACCGGATACATAAACCCAGACAGCTTGCAGCGCTACGCCAGCGGCAGTCCCCGGTTTTCCGGCGAACCAACCCTGGCTAATCTGACAATGGGCGTCGCGGCCCAGGGAACTGCGCACTTGGAGGAGGGATGAACATGGCCGAGATTGAGCGGAGCGCACAGGCAGTGTGGACCGGCGATCTCCGCGCCGGGCGGGGGAGGGTGACCGCCGCCAGCGGGGCGTTGGCGGACTCACCCTACAGCTTCGGAACACGCTTTCAGGACCAGCCAGGTACCAATCCGGAGGAACTGGTGGCGGCCGCCCACGCGGCCTGCTACAACATGGCCCTGGCCCACGCTCTCGCCAACCAGGGTCACCCGCCGGACAGGCTGGAGACCGAGGCCCGGTGCACCCTGAGGGCAGAGCCGGGCGGCGGGTTCACCATTGCCAAGGTCCGCCTGGTGACCCGGGGGCAGGTGCCGGGGATGGACGAGGAGACCTTCGGGAAGGCCGCCGAGGATGCCGAGCGAAGGTGCCCGGTCTCCAAGGCCCTACGCGGCAACGTGGAGATCCAGTTGGCCGCTACGTTGATCCGAGCGGGCTAGCCGACACTCGCCGGCAGGAGGCGAAACTGGGAAGCTGCAACCGCGGGTCCGGGTTGAGCCTTCGGGGAGCGGGCCGCATTTGCGGATGGCGGAGGGAACGTGTCGGTGGCTGCCCGCGCCAGGAAGGGGAACACGAGCGTGGATTTGCAGACGCGAACATGGGAACATCGGGTGAAGCGGCGCAAGGGGCAGTCCCGGTGAAGGCGGTTTTCGGCCCATGCCCCCGCTAGTCCGCCGCGTGGAGTCCGCAGGGCTGGCCCACTTCTCCTATCTGGTCGGCGATCAGTATCAGGCGGTGGTGATCGACCCTCGCCGTGACTGCGATGTCTACCTCCAACTGGCGGACGAGCGGGGAATGCGGATCACCCACGTGCTGGAGACTCACCGCAACGAGGATTACGTCTCCGGCTCCCTGGAGCTGGCCGCGCGCACCGGTGCCGAGGTGTTCCGGCCAGCGGACGAGGAGCTGGATTACCGGTATGGCCGGCCATTCGCAGACGGCCAGCGGCTCCAGGTGGGCCGACTCAGCCTGCAGGGGCTGCACACCCCGGGCCACACCATGGGGCACCTGAGCTATCTGCTCCACGATCCCCAGGGCGTCCCCTGGATGGTGTTCACCGGCGACAGCCTGCTGGCCGGCGCGGTGGGCCGCACCGACCTCTACGGCCCCCAGAAGCTGGAGCACATGACGGGGTTGCTGTACGACAGCCTGGTCCGGAGGCTCTTGCCCCTGGGGGACCAGATGCTGGTGTGCCCGGCCCACGGGGCGGGTTCGGCCTGCGGCAACTCGATCAGCGAACGCACCTGGACCACCATGGGCCTGGAACGCAACCACAATCCCCACCTGCAGCATGGAAGCAGAGCGGAGTTCGTGGAGCAGGTGGCCAGGAGCTTCGGCCGGCCGCCTTACTTCAGAAAAATGGAGGAAATGAACCTGGGCCCGCCGGTTCTGGGTGGCCTCCCCCACCCGCTGCCTCTCACCCCGTCGGAGTTCGCCGCCCGCGCCCAGCGGTCACAGGTTCTGGACGTGCGGATGGAGCTGAGCTTCGGATCCGCGCACGTACCCGGGGCCCTGTCCATTTGGGAGACTGGACTGCCCAGGTTCGCCGGCTGGTTTCTCTCCTACGATCGGCCCATCCTGCTCGTCTCCGAGACCTACGACGTGTCCCAGTCCGTCCGCCACCTGATCCGCATGGGCTTCGACAGGGTGGAAGGGTATCTGGCCGGGGGGATGCTGGCCTGGCATACGGAGGGCTTGGACAGCACCCGCGTCCAGTCCGCCCGCGTGCACGACCTGTGCCGCAAGCTGGACGCCGGCGAGGACATCTGGATCCTCGACGTGCGCAGCCCGGAGGAGGTGGAGCGGACGGCAATCCCCATCGCTCACCCCATCCCCCTCACCGGGTTGCGCGAGCGCCGGGACGAGGTGCCGCGGGATCGCCCCGTGTACATCTTCTGCGGCAGCGGGCTGCGGGCCATGGTGGGGGCCAGCCTGCTTCAGCAAGCCGGCTGGGAGAACCTCACCGTGGTGTTGGGCGGGCTGGCCAGCTGAAGTTCCGTCCGCTGTCCGCTGCCCTGACAGGAGCCGTCACCCCCGACCGTTCCTGACCCTAACCCTATGCGCGTTGCCAGTTCCCTAAGGACGTCCGCAGGCGAACTCGAAGGCGAATACGTTGTTCCCCTCGTCGGCCTCTTCCACTTCGTTCATCGGATCGATGATGATCTCCATCACGTGCCACCCCGCGGGCACCTCGAGCTCCACCCACATCATGATCTCTTCCCCCGGGGGGAGCATGGGCCCCGGTTGGCGGCGCACGCGCTCGCCGTCGAGAACGAAATCGATATCCAATCGCTCACGTACCGGCAGCAGCCCCTCGTTCCTCAGCCACAGCCGGATATGAAGGCGCGGTCCGACCACGTCCCAGATGGTCTTGGGTAGAACCCGCAGGTCCGGCAGCCTGGGCCGAACTTCCGGCAAGGCCCGGCGACTGAGCGGGGGCACGAGCTTGAGCTCGGGATCGCCGGCGAACAACATGCACCAGCCCGCCTGGGCTGGAGCACAGGCCGGGTAGTCGGCCAGCGCGTACAGGTACGCCTGATACACCGGCTTGCCCTGGCTGGCGTACTTGAAGAACGCATCCTGCCAGGCCACCGTGTAGCCGGCGTGCCAGCAGTACGTCGAGCAGTACGCCCCTGACATGCCGCAGTAGCCGACGGTCGCCGTGTCAACAGAAGAGCCCTTGCGCAGCTCGTACGACAGGCTGCCCGCAACGGTGTCGCACATTCCCCCGCAGCTGCCGATGAACGAAAAGGGCATGGGCGGGTAATTGGCTATCCACTTCTTGATCTCAGCGGCTGTAGTGACCTCGTACACCGAACCCCCTGCGCAGCCACTGGAAAACGAGTGACTGCCGCCATGGGCGAGCTCGTAGAACACAGCCGTGCTGTTGCTCGCGATGTGGCTCTGCACCTTGAGCTCAGTCGGCCACTTCACGGCCTCCACTCCGTAGCCCATCTTGGCGAACCAGCTGGCAGCGTTCTGGTACCACGGGTCCCAGGAGAAGAGGCATTGGGTCGCCGTCACCCCTGTGGTGGGGCAGGACGGCGTGCCCTGGTGACACTGGGGTCCGGTGACCGAGAAACCTGTGTAGTACTGCGGAGGGGGCACGGCACCGCCCAACACCTCGCCGGTGACCGCGTCCACGATGACCGAAACGACCGTCTCCCAGCCGCGGGCACCGTAGGCGGGGATGTCGATGACCCAACAGGGGTTCGGGCTGTAGACAGGATGAACATCGAACTGATCTGCGATGTAGTAGAGTTGCGCGGCCCCGACCTCGCCTTCGACCTCGGCCGCAGCGACGGCCTGCTCGCTTGTGATGACCGGCGGGAGCCTCTCGGGAAGGCCCGGCCGCCACTGCACCACCTCCTTGATCAGCTCCCCACTCTCCAAGTCGTATTGACGGAGAATGTAGTCCCCCTCCACAATGGCCTCGCCGATCATCCGCTGGGAAAACTCAACCCTGACACGTCCAATGATCATGTCCACGAACTCAGGCTGCCGCGCGTACTGCGCCGCCGACAGAGGGCCGAGAAGCAGCACGACCGCGAGACCCGCCAGCACCCCCTGCACCGAGCCGCTCCCCGCCAGCATCGCTGTGACGCGTTTCCGCAAGAGAACCATTCCTGCCTCCTTCAGTTTGCCCTGCTTCAACCCCCGCACCAGGCAGCCAGTCGCCGCACGGGCATGCCTGGCCGTGCCCCCGCAATGGCGCCTCCTCCCGTAGGGCCAACTCACCGGCCCCCCGGCGCCGACTTCCCAGGGCTCCCTCACCCCCAGGCCACGCTAGCCTCCCGCGACCTTGCTGTCAATCCAGCAGCCCCAGGAGCGTGCCGAACAGGTCATTGACCGACCACCTCTCAAGACCTCCAGCGCGGTCTGCCCCAGCCGGTCCGCGACAGGGACATCCTCACCGCGCCCTGGCCGAGCAAGGCGGTGGTCCCCCCGCCGCCGGCGATGCGCGGGCCTTATCATGGCCCTCGTCGTGAAATAGCATTCCGGAAACCCGGAAGCGGAGGTGGTTGGCTGTCCTGAACTTGGGTTGTTCATCGAACGCCGAGCTCGACTGACGCGGAGTGGAGAAGGAAAGGATGGTCACAATGTCCATGAGCAGGTGGAAGGTCGCGAAGGTAGGCGTGATGCTGGCTGCTCTGGCCTTGGCTGGGGCCGGGGTGGGGGCACAACAGACGGGTGGAATACTGCGCATCCGGGCCATGGACCTGCAGAATGTTGACCCCATGCAGCTCCTAGGTCGAAATGACGACATCCACGTGGCCAGCCAGGTGTTCGACCAGCTGGTGATCCTCGGCAAGGATGATTTCCAGCCCAAGCCAGAGCTGGCGGTGAGCTGGGAACTGGTGGATGACACCACCTGGATCTTCCATCTCCGTCAAGGAGTGACCTTCCAGGACGGAAACGAGGTGTTTCCGGAGGGGGAGGGTCGTGAGGCGGTGGCCGATGACGTGGTCTACTCGGTCAACCGGGCGAAGGAGATGGCGGCCAACCTCAATCTCGAGGGCATCGCTGACGTTCGCGCCCTGGACCGGTACACGGTGGAGGTAAAGACGGTGGGCCCTCAACCCCTGCTCCTGGACGTGCACCGGCTGAGCAGTGTGATGATCGTGCCCCGCGAGGCGGTTGAGGTCCTGGGGGAGGGCATGACCACCCGGCCCGTGGGCTCCGGCCCATTTGAGATCGTCTCCTTTGTGCCCGGCCAGGAGGCAGTGCTGCGGCGCAACGAGGACTACTGGCTGCCGGTGAACCTAGACGAACTGCACGTGATCGTCATTCCCGACCCTACGGCCGCAATCATTGCCCTGGAGGCAGGGGAGGTCGACGTAGTCCCCTACGGTCCCGCCGACGAAGGGCCGCGCCTGCTGGAGGAGGGGTTCCTGGTGGCCAAGCGAGGGGGTTCCTTCCGCGGGATTGTCTTCAACGTCACCAAGCCCCCCTTCGACGACTGGCGGGTCAGAAACGCAATCTCCTTGGCCCTGGACGTGAACGCGGCCTGGCAGGCGGTGATCCCCGCTGGCTTCGGGGAGCGCGCCTACGGTCAGGTCCCACCCTGGGTACCCTGGGGATATGACCCCGAAGGGCTACGGGCCTTGGATCGCTACGACCCCCAGGCAGCCCTGGACCTGCTGGCGGAGGCAGGGTGGGAGGATCACGATGGGGACGGCCTAGTGGACAAGGACGGACAGGCCCTGACCGTGGAGATCAAGACCTTCCCCGGCGCACAGGTGCGGGTCCTTACCATCCTGGTGACCCAACTCAAGCAACTGGGCATCGACGCCAAGATCCTGCAGGAAGCTGTACCGGTATGGGTCGACGATCTACTCAGCGGAAACACTACGGCGTTCTTCGACTTCAGCTACGCCGGCTCTACCGGCCTATACTCCCTGTTCCACAGCTCAGCCATCGGGGCCAGCAACACCCACTTCTACTCCGACCCAGCTGTGGACTACCTGCTGGACCTGGCATCCGTGACCTTGGACCCGGATACCCGAAGCCGGCTGTGGAAGACCGCTCAGTCCATTGTGATCGCGGATCGAGTCATCATCCCGTTGTACTTCGAGTGGACGACGACCTACGTCAGCCCGCGGGTCCACGACTGGGTGTCCCCCTGGGGCGGGCTCCAGCTGACCAGCGTGGAGAGCAACGTCTGGGTGGAGAGCCCGTAGTCAGCCACGCGAGGCGGCGGTCCGCCGCGGACCGCCGCCTCCCTCTTGGCGTGAGTTTCCCGTGCTCGCCTACGTAGTGCGGCGGCTCCTGGTGGCAATCCCAGTGATCCTGGGGGTGACGTTCATCGTCTTCGCCCTGGTCACCTTCGCTCCCGGAGACCCGGTGAACATCATGTTGGCCAGCGAGAAGGTGTCCCCAGAGCTCGCTGAGGAGCTGCGCGCTTTCTACGGCCTGGACAAGCCCTGGTACGCACAGTACGCCACCTACATGAACAACCTGCTGCACGGGGACATGGGCTATTCCCTGACCACCCGCACCCCGGTGGCAGCCAATATCGCCCGCCGCTTCCCCAGCACGCTGCAGCTCACCTTCGCCAGCCTGGTGGTGGCGCTGGCCATCGCCATCCCAGTGGGCATCCTGAGTGCAACCCGTCGCAACTCCATGTTGGACTACCTTTCGCTGACCGGGGCCATGGTGGGGGTATCCACGCCCAACTTCTGGTTGGGACTGCTGCTCCTGCTTTGGCTGGGTCTTGAGCTCAAGCTCCTCCCCATCTGGGGTATCGGCAGGCTGAGTAAGGGGCTGTGGGACGTGGTTGCTCACCTGATAATGCCCGCCGTCACCTTGGGCACCAGCCTGGCCGCGCTGCTCACGCGCCTGACCCGAGCCAGCATCCTAGAGGTGCTCTCCCAGGACTACATCTCCACCGCTCGGGCCAAGGGCCTGCCCGAGCGGCGGGTGCGATACCGCCACGCCCTGAGAAACGCAATCATCCCCGTGCTGACCGCGGCGGGGCTGCAGTTCGGCGCCCTGCTAGGCGGCGCGGTCATCGTGGAGAGCATCTTCGCGTGGCCGGGGATGGGACGGCTGGCCTACGAAGCCATCCAGCAGCGAGACTTGCCCACCATACAGGGCACTACGCTGGTGTTCGCCTTCTCCTTCATCGTGGTCACGTTGATTGTGGATCTGTTGTATGTGGCCGTCGACCCGCGCATCCGCTATGACTGATCCTCAAGAGCAGGTGCCTGGATTGGGCGACGAGCGCCGCAGCAAGAGCCTGCGTGCTTTCCTCCGCAACCGCCTAGCCGTGGCCGGGATCGTCATGTTGGCCGGTTTCGTGGTCTGCGCCGTCTTCGCCCCCTGGGTGGCCCCCTATGACCCACTGGAGATGGACCTCGCCCATCCATTTCAACCTCCCGGTACGGCCGGTCACCTATTGGGCACGGACAACTTCGGCCGCGACGTGCTCTCCCGCCTGATCTTCGGCTCGCGCATCTCCCTCACCGTGGGCTTGGTGGTGGTCAGCATCGCGGCCACGTTGGGTACCGTCCTGGGGCTACTGTCCGGCTACTACGGGGGGCTGGTGGATATCTTGGCCATGCGGCTGGTGGAGGTCTTCTACTCCTTCCCGTTCCTCATCTTGGCCATCGCCGTCATGGCCGTGCTCGGCCCCAGCATCTACAACGTGATGTTGGTGCTGGGGGTAGTGAGCTGGCCGATCTACGCGCGCCTGGTCCGCTCACGCGTCCTCTCCCTGCGGGAGGAGCCGTTTGTGGAGGCTTCCCGGGCGGTGGGAGCCGGCAACCTGCGCATCATGTTCGTGCACGTGCTGCCCAACTGCCTCTCCCCGGTCATCGTCACCGCGGCCATGGGGATGGCCAGCGCCATCCTGGCCACCGCCGCTCTGGGCTTCCTTGGCCTGGGCGTACAGCCCCCGACCCCCGAATGGGGGACGATGCTGTCCGAAGGCAAGGATTTCCTGCGGCGGGCCCCATTCATGATCACCTACCCGGGAATCGCCATCATGCTGGTAGTCCTGGCCCTCAACTTCATCGGGGACGGGCTGCGAGATGCTTTCGATCCCCGGATCACCCATCAAAGGTGAGCCAACACCGCCAACGCCGCCCCCAGCTGGATTTCAACTAGGCTCTTGATCGGGATCACCCGGTAGTCCAGTGCTCGCTCCAGCTCCCCGGCTTCCGCCTCGAATCGGCTCACCACCGCCGCCTTGGCCTCGGCCACCTGAGGGACTTGGCGGTGAGCCAGCTCGAGTTCCAGCGCCCGGACCAACATCCCGCAGGTGAGCAAGCGGTAGAACCTCCCCACCAGTAGATTGTCGAAAGCCTGGGCCACCGTGGCAGGGGCCTCCAGCGCCGGGTTCGTGTTCGCCCAGCGCTCCTTGGCCGCGTCGCCCGCGGCGATCACCTGGAGGAAGCTCTGCACGGCCGTCCGGAAGGGGGACTGCTCGGTGAGCCTCTCCTCGACCCCCTTCAGTTGGGACTTCAGAAAGCTAGTCATCTTCCTGCTGCTTTCCACCCCAGCGAGGATGGCTTCCTTGCGGGACATACCGGCTTCGCCGGCATCCTCAATGCGCGGGTCGTAGAAGTAGGGAAGCTCGCAGACCAGCATCGCCGGGTCAGAGATGGCGCGGGCGAACTCGAAGCTGGACGCCCCGGCGCTGATCCCCTCGGCAGGGCTGCCATCCGTGTACTTCTCCAGGAAATCGTAGTGATCCCGCACGGTGGGGATCCGGTAAACGGCCGGCGACAAGCTCTCGGCCCATGGCATCTCCGGCTCTCCCAACGCCAGGGGCACGCCCCGGGCGGTCATCAGACCGCGCAGGCGGTCGTAGATCGCCGGTCGGTCCGGCCACAGGTAGTAGTAGCCCCCACCGAAGCCAGCGTTGTGCAGCGAGTACAGGAAGCGAGGGCGGACTCCAGCGATCGCGGTCATCAGCGCCTGGGTCTCCGGGGTGGGGCTGAAGTAGGCCAGCTCCTTGTATACGATGGGGAACGTCCATTCGGCTTGGCGGAAGCCTGCCGGTCGGTAGAAATGGCGCGCGTAGTTGGTCACGGTAAACGGGCCTTTGAACCACCCCTCGTTGAGCCGGATGCCATCGGGGTCGATACACTTGATGATATTCCAGGTGAATTCCTTGCCCCGCAGCTGGTCATCCTCGACCAATCGGCGGGCCAGGTACTCCAGGGTCATGGCCCCGATAGGCTCGTTCGGGTGGGGGCAGGCAAACAGCAACAGCTGTTCCTCGCCCCGCCCGATCCTGAGCATGCGGATGGGCTCCCCAGCGGTCGACTGACCTACGGTCACCACCCGCAGTCGATCGGGGTGCTTCCCAGCCAGCGTCTCGGTGCTGGCGTTGAGCTCGTCTACGGTCAGGAAGCGCTGGAAATCCGGTACATCTGCAAGGACAGACTCGCTGTTCATCACAGTTCCTTTCACATGCCCCGACCGGGGCGGGCCGCTAGCGGTGGGCCAACGCCAGCAACCCGCCGGCGTGGTAGATGTCCAAGGCGACCTGGGAAAGCGGCCGGGCGATTGCGACCAGCTGCCCCCGCGGCCCCAGGATCCGGCCGGTCTCCAACTGCAGGGTGACTTGGGGAAGCCCGCGCAGCTCGTCCGCCGGCACCTCGGAGAGCTCGAGCAGGGGGAGTCCGGAGTTGATGGCGTTCCGCTTGTAGATCGCCCCGAAGGAGCGCCCCACCACGGCGGCCACCCCCAGGGCCAGCAGACAATCCACCGCGTGTTGGCGGGAGGAGCCCGCACCGAAGTTCTCCCCCACGAATAGGATGTCTCCCGGGTTGACCTTCCTCGGGAAGTCCTCCCATCCGTTGAGATTCCCGAAGGCGTACTGCGCCATCTGTTGAGGGTCGGTCACAGCCAGGTGGGCGTTGTGGTAGATCTGGTCGGTGTCGATGTCGTCGATCAGCCTTCCCTGTCGATCCACGATGAGCCAGGGCCTGCCGGTGAGTTCCGTCGGTTTCATCGCTTCCCCCTCGCCTCGAACGTCATTGTCCCTCCTCCGACCCTCGCTGACGGCCCAGGGGTGGGGCCGCACCCGCCCCGCGGGCAGCGTTCACAGCCTTTCCGGGGAGGTGATCTTCCCTTGCAAGGCCGCGGCGGCAGCGGTCACCGGGGAGCACAGGTATGTCGGCCCTTTTCCCTGTTTTCCCGGGAAGTTCCGGTTTCCGGTGGACAGTTGGACTTCACCTTCGCCGGTCATGCCGATCTGCCCTTGGGCACAGCCGGCGCACGCCGGATGGCTGATCACCGCCCCCGCGTCGTACAGGACCTCCAGCCACCCCTCCTTGAGCAGGCGCCCCCACACCCCGCGCGTGGCCGGCGCCACCTTGAGGGTGACCCCGGCGGCCACCCGGCGGCCCCGCAACAGCTCGGCCACCGCCCGGATGTCCTCATAGCGGCCGTTGGTGCACGACCCCACGAACACGGTGTCCACCCGCTCCCCTTCCAGGTCGGCAACCGCGTGGACGTTGTCCGGGCGCGGCGGGGCGGCGATCTGCGGCCGCAGCCCGGAGATATCCACCTCGACTGCCCCCGCGTAGTCTGCGTCCGCGTCGGCCTGTGGGTAGTCCACCTCGCCCGGCCCTGAAGCGGCTGGGGCCAAGGACAGGACCTCCTCGGAAGGGGGGAGGAGGGCGATGATGGCCCCCATCTCCGTGGCCATCGAACACAGCGTTATCCTCCCCGCCAGGTCCAGCTCCCCGACCTGCTCGCCGGACACCTCCACGGCCCGGCCCAGCGCCCCCCGTGCGCCCAGCCTGCCCACCAGGGCCAACGTCAGGTCCTTGGCGGTGGTGGGGAACTCGTACCTGCCGTGCACCACCACCCGCATGGTGGGTGGCACCTCGAACCAGGTGAGCCCAGTGCGAAACACATAGGCGATGTCCACGTCGCCCATGCCCTGGCCGAACGCCCCCACCGCGCCGAGCACGTTCAGGTGTGAGTCCGTGCCCACCACGGTGCTCCCCGGGACCGCCAGGCCCTGTTCGATGAGCACGTGGGAGCCTATCCCCGCGCTGACATCGTACACCGGGATCCCCTGCTCCCGGGCGAACAGCCGGCAGACTTGCTGGTTCTCCGCGTAGGCGATCGTGTTGGCCGGTGCGTTGCAGTCGAACGTAAAGCAGGTCTTGCTCGGGTCGTCCACCCCGGCCCCAGGGAATGCCTCACGGAAGCGCCGCACCACGTTGGCCCCGGCGAAGTCCCGTGCCGACCGCACATCGATCCGGAGCCAGATCACCTCCCCGGGGGCCACGGAGTCCGCAGAGTGGGCGGCGAAGATCTTCTCGATGGCCGTGTTGCCCATCCCTCACCCCCGGGCCGCGGCCGCCACGGACTCCGCCACGTCCCTGGTGGAGGCGCTGCCGCCCAGATCGTAGGTCCGCACCTGGCCGGCGGCGACCACCTCCGCCACCGCTTGCTCGATTCGGGCCGCACGTTCCCGCTCGCCCAGCCAGTCCAGCATCAGCTTGGCGGCCAGAATGGCCGCCGTGGGGTTCACCTTGTGCTGGCCGGCGTACTTGGGCGCCGAGCCATGGGTGGGCTCGAACACCGCGTACTCCTGCCCGATGTTCCCCGCCGCCGCAAACCCCAGGCCCCCCACCAGCTGGGCGGCCAGGTCGGAGATGATGTCCCCGAACATGTTGGAGGAGACGAGCACACCGTAGTCCTGTGGGTTCTTCACCAACCACATACACATGGCGTCAACGTTCGTCTCCCGCAGTTCAACGTTCGGGTAGTCGCGGCTCACTTGGCGGGCGACTCGCACCATCATCCCGCTGGTCTCCCGGATCACGTTCGGCTTCTCCACCACGGTAACCGTGGGATAGCCGTGCTGGTCAGCGTATTGGAAGGCCGCCCGCACGATCCGCTCACAGCCCCTCCGGGTGAAGATGCGACAAGAGATGGCCAGCTCGTCGGCGGGGACGGCGGCGAACCGGCTCATCTTGGGCGCGTGGGCGGCCAGCGCCTGGCGCACCGCGTCCGGCACCGGATGGAACTCGACCCCGGAGTACAGCCCCTCGGTGTTCTCCCGAAACACCACCAAGTCGATGTCGTCCCGCAGGTTCAGCGGGTTCCCAGCAAACGCCTTGCAGGGGCGGACGTTGGCGTAGAGATCGAACAGCTGGCGCAAGGCCACGATGGGCGAGAAGTAGCTGTGGCCTTTCCCCCGGAGCTCAGGGGCCAGCTCCCGCTCGGCCTCGTCCTTGGGCTTGGAGGTGATGGCCCCGAACAGGCACGCGTCCGTGCTCCTCAGCACCTCCACGGTCCGATCGGGAAGGGGATTGCCCTCCTGACACCAGAACCTCCAGCCGACGTCGCCGTGCACGTAGTCGGCGTCGAAGCCCACTGCCTCCAGCACCCGTCGGGCCGCCTCCAGCACCTCGCTGCCCACCCCGTCGCCCGGGAGGTAGGCGATCCTGTACTTGGCCATCTATCCCTCCTCCGCCAGTACCTTGCGCAGGTGGGGGACCAACCCCCCATCCCGGAGGATGCCCAGCACGGTGGGCGGCAACGGGGGAAAGCCGTACTCGACCCCCTCATGCACCAGAACCCCCCGCTCCAAGTCGATCTCCACGCGATCGCCCGCCTGGATGGCGTCCACGGCCCGGGGCACCTCCAAGGCGGGAAGGCCGTTGTTGACTGCGTTCCTGAAGAAAATGCGGGCGAAGGACTTGGCGACCACCGCCCCCACCCCGGCGGCCACCAGACACGTAGCCGCCTGTTCGCGCGACGACCCACAGCCGAAGTTCTTCCCCGCCACCACCACATCCCCGGCCCGGACCTGACCGGCGAACTCCGGGTCCAGGTCCTCCAGGGCGTGCTTGGCCATCTCCTCCGGCTCCATGCGGGCGTAGGTGTAACGGCCGGGGAAGATCACGTCGGTGTTGACGTCGTCCCCGTACTTCCATACCCTCCCCTGGATCATCCGACCCTCCTTTGGCGGAGATGGTAGCACGGCCCTGGAGCCCCGACCAAGGGCAACTCGTGCCCATGGCCCCTCCGGCGTACCATTGACAGAGGATGTGGTGCGCATAGTCGGGCCGTCGATGCAGCAGGCAGTGGCCGGCCTCAGCAGAGGCCGCGGCGCGGCTGAGGCTGCCTGGGACAGCCTCACCCACGGCCTGGGCCTGGCACTGAGCCTGATCGGGTTGGGGGTGTTGTTGGCCACGGGGGCCCAGGCGGGCACTGCCCGGCACCTGATCGCCGCCGCTGTGTACGGGACGGCGATGGTGGCGGCCTACGGTGCGTCCACGTTGTACCACGCCCTGGGCCGGCGGCCGGCGCTGCGGCTGGTGGATCACGCAGGGGTGTACGCCCTAATAGCAGGTACATATACGCCGTTCGCCCTGATCACGCTGTGGGGCCCCTGGGGGTGGGCCCTGCTGACAGTGATCTGGACCCTGGCCGGGGTGGGGGTGGCCCTCAAGCTCAAGTACATCGGGCGGTACAAGGTGCTGTCAGTGGCCTTCTACTTGGCCATGGGCTGGCTCGCGGTGGTGGCCTGCGGGCCGCTCCAGGCCGCGCTGCCGGCCGCGGGGTTCTGGCTGGTGATCGGGGGGGGGATGGCCTACAGCGCCGGGGTGGCGTTCTTCGCCCTGGGGCGGTCTGTGCGGTACATGCACGCCGTGTGGCACGTGTTCGTCCTCGCCGGGAGCGGATGCCACTTCGCCGCCGTGCTTCTATTCGTCCTCCCGCCCGGCTGATCCAAAGGGGCCTAGCGGTCACTGATCAACAGACGATCGAAGTGCATCCCCCCCATCCGCCACACCGCCTCGCGCCACGAGGCCACCTCCGCCGGGGTGGGGACGTTGGGGTCTTCGTAGCGTTGCTTCCGCTGCAGCTCCTGCAGGCGGCCGGTGAGCTCACTCAGCCTGGCGGCGAAGTCGGCGGTCAGCCAGCCCCGGATGGTGGCACTGGCATGCGCGCACACATTCGCCAGGTGGGGTCGACACAGCCCATCGGAACGAGCGTAGGTCGCCCGCCAGCCCTGCCCGACCAACGCCCGGGCCAGGAAGTAGCCGTACCGGTCCTCCGCGCCATGGGCGTACTCGCACAGCAGACACTGCCCAGCAGCCGGCAGCTGACCGGGGGCCGCCTGCCGCCACCGGCGCAGCGCACTCTCGTACAGCCGTGCGACCGCGCTGGCAGTCATCAGGCGCCGCTCCCGCACCACCAGCTCCAGGAGGAGCGCCCCGTGGAACGCGCACAGCCCGAATGACCCCGCGAACCGGGCGTGGACGTGCGGGTCACCGTTGAACTCGTACAGGAGGCTCCACAGCCAGTTCTCTTCACCTCTGCGTACCAGGCGACACAACGGGCAACCGGGCTCTTCCAGGACCCGGCGGGGATCAAGGGTGGAGATGGAGTCCTCCCTCGGAGGGGGGGATCGCCGCGCCAGCGCCACCCTCCCCAACCATGTCAGCCGCTGGAGGCCTCTCCGCCACCTGGTGTGCCCGCCACGGTCCTCATCCGCCGAGCGGGTCATGGAACCCTCTGGGAGGTGGCGCGAAGATAGGCATAGCAACAGGATAATACCGCTCAGGGCTTCGCTGCCCAGTGCAATCCGGTGGCTATCAGCTCGCCTGTCGACTCCTCAGGGGAGCGACAGTGGGACCGCACGGCAAGGGGGCGTTCGCGGGCTCCAGCCCATCGCCCCGGCCCACTGCCACCCCGTGGTCCAGCTCCCCCCGCGATGCCCAGGTGATCCGGCCGCTCGGCCGGCGTCCTGCTGATACACTTGGGGGGAGGTGAGGAACATGCGCCATAGGTTCGCCCTGGTCTGGGTGGCGCTCGGGGCCTGCGCGCTATTCCAGGTTGGGTGTACGCTGGTGCCTCCGGCCGCCCCTTCCCTTCTGTTTGGCCAGACAGAGGGTGGATGCAGAGCCGGGGGGCAGACGGACGAAGCACATGTCCTGGTGGACCACGGCCAAGTCGTCGTCTCCGGGGTGATCCTGACGGATACGCCCTGTCAGCACCTGGTCCCTTCTCTCAGGGTGGGGGGCGACTGGATAGTGCTATCCGCCGACTCCATCGCTCAACCCGGGGCCTGCCCCATCTGCTTGGGCAGCGTGGCCTACCAGGCACGCATCGTGGGGCTGGAGCCGGGGAGGTACACGCTGCGCGTCAAGCACAGAGACAGAACCGTCGCGTACGTGGACATGGTCATTGCCGCCGGCCTCTAGCCAGGGGCGACCAGTGCTCCCTCCGCCTCGGCCCTTGGGCCTGGACGGGGAGCGGGGATGGCGATGAACAAGCTGGGAACGTTGGTGGCTGCTCTCGTCATCTGGACTGGTGTAGCCTGCGCGGATCCCCCTGAGGTGGTGAAGTTCGGCATCTCGCTGCGAGGGACACACCTGGTAGGCCTGTTTCTGGAGTACCGGGCGGGTGGGGCCGCCCTACGGGCCAGCCTGGGAACTGCGGTGCCCTGGCTGCTACAAGACGTAGGCCTGGCCGTTCAGCTCCGGGGGTAGTTGCCCCATGCCGCACCCTCTCCCTTCCTGGGAATAGGGCTGTGGGCACTCCTGGTCCGTCAGGGCAGGGCCTGGGGACACCTCTATGCCCTGGAGCTGCCCGCTGGCTTCGAATGGCAGCTGAGCGGGGGCGAGTGCCTGGAATTGGGGGCAGTGATTCACTACTTCCTGGCAGTACGCTGGACCCCGGATACCACATTCAACTACCGTTTCCTGGCGTTGCCCGAGCTGGGCTACAAGTGGAGCTGGTAGGCTGATCCGGATCGCAGGCCGTGGCCCGCATCCCATCCCTCCCCTGCGTTGCCGCATCCTCGCCGCCGGAAGTGCCATATTGACCGGATTGCAGGCACTTCCTAGAATGAGGGGCGCGGAGGGGTGGGTGAGCGGACGAAACCGCCGGTCTTGAAAACCGGTGAGCCTTCGGGCTTCGTGGGTTCGAATCCCACCCCCTCCGCCAGCATCCGCTTGGGCTGCGGTTTTCGAGTTTGCGCTTTCCTCCTGATTCCGGCTAGAATGTGCCCATGGACATTTCCTTCTGGGGGGCGGCCAAGACGGTCACCGGGTCCTGCCACCTGGTGGAAGCAGGAAAGGCGAGAGTCTTGCTGGACTGCGGACTGTTCCAAGGCCACGACGAGGGACGCAACCGGCAGCCGTTTGCGTTCAATCCCAAGGAGATCGACTTCGTGGTCCTGACCCATGCCCACCTCGACCACTGCGGCCAGCTCCCCCGCTTGGCCCGGGAAGGGTTCCGGGGCGAGGTGGTGTGCACCCCGCCCACTGCGGACCTGACACGACTGATCTTGCTGGACGCCGCCCACTTGCAGGAAGAGGAGGCGGAGCGGGCGGCCAGGAAGGCCTCGCGAGGCGGGCGGGCCGCACCGGGTCCTCTGTTCGACGCCGGGGACGTGATTTCCGTCATGGACCGGTTCAGCCATCGCGTTGACTTCGGACAACAGCTCCAGCTGGGCCCTGGCCTGTCTGTCCGGCTCCATGATGCAGGCCACATCTTGGGCTCGGCGGTGGTGGAACTCACCGCTGGGGACGCCAAGCTGGCCTACACCGGCGACCTGGGCTCCTGGGGACGCCCCTTGGTCCGCGATCCGGCCCCCCCGCCGGCTACCGACATCCTCATCTCCGAGGGCACCTATGGCGACCGGCCACACCGGTCCTTCGAGGCCTCGGTGGACGAGTTCCGCAGTGCGGTGCAGAAGGTCCTCCGACGCGGGGGCTGCGTGCTCATCCCTTCCTTCGCCCTGGAACGAACCCAGGAGGTGCTGTACGTCCTGTTCCGGTTCTGGCAGGAGCGGGAGCTGCCCCAGGGAGTCCGCATCGTCCTCGACACCCCGCTGGGAAGCGCGATCACCCGGGTTTACGGCAACTACCCCCACTGGTTCGATGAGGAGGGCCAGCGGGTGTTCCGGGGCGCGGAAACCCCATTCCAGTTTCCCCCCCTGACCGTCACCCGCTCGGTAGACGATTCCAAGCAGCTCAACGCCGTGCGCGGGGGGCACATCATCATCGCCGGTTCTGGGATGTGCACCGGGGGACGTATGGTGCACCACCTGCGCCACCACCTGTGGCGGTCCGAGGATGGGGTGGTGTTTGTCGGTTACCAAGCGGCCGGCACGTTGGGGCGGGCCATCGTGGACGGGGCCAAACACGTACACGTCCTGGGAGATGAGGTTGCCGTGAAGGCCGACGTGTGGACCATCAACGGGTTCTCCGCACACGCTGACCACGACGATTTGGTGCGCTGGATCAGCCGAGCGGCAGCCAGAAACGTTTTCCTGCTCCACGGTGAGGAACGCGCCCTCACCGCGCTGGCTGACGCCCTGCGGCCGACCGACCGGGTGGTCCACATTCCCTCCCCGGGAGACCGGGTGGAGGTCCCGGGTTCGGGAGGGCAAGTGGGGCCGCCCGACAGGCCGAAGTGAATCCGCCTGCCGGCGACTTCAGTCCAGGTATCCCAGGTCGCGCAGCCGCCGCTCGACTTCCTTCTCCTCCTCCGGGCTGTAGGCGGACAAGATGCCAGCCGCCTTCAAGTTGTCCCGCAGGACGCTCTCCACGTATTCGTCCACGGAGCCGGCGGACAGTTGGTGAAGATGGTCCCGGATCGCGGTGTACACCTCGTCAGGGATTCTTATCCTCTTTCCCTTGTTCATAGTCCCTCTTTCAAGCCGAAATGCTCACAGATCAACCCTGCTACGCCCAGCAAGGAGCGAGGCGCGGCCTCCAGCGGGGGGTTGGCCAGGAACATGCCCTGCGGGGCGTGGTTGGCATCGTCCGGCCCGGTGTCGTTCTCCGGCAGGTGCACCCGATTCCAGCCCACCGTGCCCAGGGAACGGTAGGCCAGGTCGTCGAAGTAGACGATGAGGTCCGGAGGGATCCCCCGGGCCTGTCGATACAGCTGCTGCGGCCGCAAGGCGCGACTGCGCAGCGGAGTGCCGTCCGAGCCGGGTATTGCGGCCAGGCGTGCCGCCAACTCCGCTCGAACCTGTTCGTAGCGGCGCTGCGGGACGCACCCCGCCGGCTCCCGCCCGGCCACGTTCAGAAACACTCGCCCGTAGTGCCCCCCCTCGCCCCAGGCCACAGTCCGCGACCAGTCCACCGCCCCGGTTCGAATCAGCTCGTCCATCCGCATGGGCCGCGGCGGGTAGTCGCGCAGCACCAGGTATCCCTCCCGCACCAGCCATTCGTTGATCCCGATGCCGCCCTCCATCCGCTGGACGCCGTGGTCTGAGACCACCACCACCTGCGTCCCGCCGGGGAGGTCGGAGAGAAACTCGCCCAGCTGTCGGTCCAGGAACTGGTAGTACTCCCGCAGGGCGGAGCGATACGGGCTGTGGGGATCGAACCGCCGGTGGCGGGGATCATGATGGGCCCACAGCCCGTGGTGGACCCGATCGGGCCCCATGTCCACCATGGCGAACAAGTCCCACTGCACCCGGGCGGACAACCTGCGGGCCAGGGTGAACCGCTGCCCGGTCATGGCGTGGACCTGCTCCAGCAGCTGGTCCTTGTTCTCAGTGCGGAAGTTGCGGACGTCGACCAAGTACTCTCCCACCCAATCGGTGATCTCCGCCTTCAGCCACGGTGGATAGGCGAAATTGGCCTCCGGCCCCGGGGTCAGCGGTCCGGACACCATGGCCCCCCGAACCGGGCGGGGCGGGTAGGTGCCGGGGATCCCCAGCAACACGGATCGAATCCCCCTTCTCCCCAGCACGTCCCATACAGCCGGCGCGGGGAAGGCGGCCGAGCTGGCCACCGCCCACCCGCTGTAGGTGTGGTCGGTGCGGTTCCGGAAGCCGTACACCCCCAGCTCCCCGGGATCCCTCCCGGTGAACATGCACATCCACGCGGGCACGGTGATAGGTGGATCCACGCTGGCCAGAGGGGCGAAGTTCCCCCCCCGGGCGAGCTCAGCCAATGTGGGCATACCGGGGAGGAGGTCCTCGATGAGCCGGGGGTCAGCACAGTCCAACCCAATCAGGGCCAGTCTGCCGGCCTTCACAGGTACCCCAGCTTGCGCAGCCGATCCCGGATGATCTCCACCTCGCGCGGGGACAACCCCTGCTGCTCAGGGCCCACCTCGGCCACCAGTTCGCGGAGCACGTGCACCGCGAACTCGTTGACCGACCGGAACCCGGTCCCCTCGATCACCCGCTTGAGGCTCACGTACAGCGGGCGCGGGATCTTCAGCGTCACCCGTTCTCCGCTCATACTCCATTCCTACTCTAGTGCCGCACTCCGGCAAGCGCAACGGTTACTACGAGGGCAGAATCCGTGCGGCGGGGCCCGCAGGGCTACGATTGGAGTGCACAGCGAGCGCTCACTTACACCAGCTTCCCTGAGCGGGCAGCCGCCGCCCGCTGCAGCGCCTGTACCTGATCGGTAGCTTCCCACGTCGGGGCCAGGTCCAACCGGCCAAAATGGCCGTAGCAGGACAGGGGCTCGTAGATGGGCCGCCCCAGATCCAATCGCTCGATGATCGCCGTAGGCCGGAAGTCGAACGCTTCCCAGACCAACTGCCGCAACACCTGGTCGGAACAGCTGCCGCTCCCGTAGGTGTCCACGTTCACGGCCAGCGGCCGTGCCTGCCCGATGGCGTAGGCCACCTGCACCTCGCACTCCCGGGCCAGGCCGGCGGCCACCAAATTCTTGGCCGCGTACCGCGCCATGTAGGAGCCGGACCGGTCCACTTTGGTGGGATCCTTGCCGGAGAACGCCCCGCCCCCGTGGGAACCGTAGCCGCCGTAGGTGTCCACGATGATCTTCCGCCCGGTCATCCCAGTGTCCGACGCCGGACCGCCCACCACGAACCGCCCGGAGGTGTTCACCAGCACCTGGGTTTCCTCGTCCAGCCACCCGTCCAACACCGGCTCCACCACCAGCCGGCGCAGATCGGCTCTGAGCTCGTCCAACTCCACGTCGGGGCTGTGCTGGGCGGCCAGCAGCACTGTGTGTACCCGCACCGGCCGCTGCCCCTCGTACTCCACGGACACCTGCGACTTGCCGTCGGGGCGCAGATAGGACAGCGAGCCATCCTTCCGGACCTCGGCCAGCCGGCGGGCCAACTTGTGGGCCAGGACGATGGGCAACGGCATGTACTCAGGAGTCTCCGCGGTCGCGTACCCGAACATGATGCCCTGGTCCCCCGCCCCCAGGAGGTCGTAGGCGTCCTGGGAGCCGGCCCGCGCCTCCCCGGAGTGCAGCACCGCCTGGGCGATGTCTGGCGACTGCTGGCGCAGGGCCACGGCCACCGCGCACTCCTCGGCCGACAGGCCGAACTGCGGGTCAGTGTAGCCCACCGACCGAATCACCCGGCGGGCCACCCGCTCGGCCTGTACAGTGGCCTCGGTGGCGATCTCGCCACCCACCAGCACCAGTCCCTGCATGACGAACGTCTCACAGGCCACCCGCCCGCCGCGGTCCTCCGCCAGCACCGCGTCCAGAACCCCGTCAGAGATGCGATCGGCGATCTTGTCCGGATGGCCCTCAGTGACCGACTCTGAGGTGATCAACCTGGTGTTCACTCCCACCTCCTCGCGATGTGCGATGTTCAGATGGTAGATACGTCCGACCGCGACTGCAACCGGATTTCCCGGGCGGCGCCCTGCTGCTGCCCGGCCGGGGGGTCGGCTATACTCTCCTTCATGCCCCGTGTTCAACTCGCCTACGGAGAGACGAAGATCCGCGCGGACGTCCCCGCCGCCAACTTCGCCTACACGGTGGAACCCAACCCGACGCAGCCCATTGAGTTGGACCGGGCGTTCGCCCGCGGCTGGGCGGAGCCCATCGGGCGGGAGGCTCCCGACCAGGTGGTGCGGCCGGGGGAGACCCTAGCCATCCTCGTTCCCGACCACACCCGGTCTGTCCCCACCCAGGCCCTTGTCTCCCTGCTGTGGGAACGGCTGCGGGGCCGGGTTCGCCCGCAGGACGTGACCGTGGTGGTGGCCACCGGCACCCACCGTGCCCCCACCCCAGAGGAGCTGGCTCGCATCCTCGGCCCCTTCCGGGAGCTGTTCACCGTGGTGGTGCACGACGCGGCTCAGTGTGCCCCGCTGGGCTGCACCTCCCGGGGGACCCCAGTCACCGTAAACCAGGCGGTGCTGTCCGCCGACCGGGTGATCACTCTGGGCCACGTGGCCATGCACTACTTCGCCGGCTACGCCGGGGGGCCGAAAATGGTCTTGCCCGGGGTGGCCGGGGCGGAGACCATCCGCCTCAACCACGAGCAGATCCTCGCCCCCCAGGCCACGGCCTGCGTCTACGAGGAGAATCCCATCCACGCGGAGATGCGGGAAGTGGCCCGCATGGCAGGGGTAGATCTGGCGGTGGATGTGGTGCTGGCCGGCAACGGGGGAGCGCTCAGGGTCACCGTGGGAGACGTGGTGGAGGCCCACCGAGCCGCCGCCCGGTTCTGGGACCGGACGTTCCAGGTCCCGGTACCTGAGCGGGTGGATGTGGCCATCGCCTCCCCGGGCGGCCATCCCCGGGACATCAACCTGTACCAGGCTCACAAGGCGATGTTCAACGCAGCCCGCATCGTCCGCGACGGGGGAATGATCTTGCTGGTGGCAGCGTGCCCCGACGGCTCCGGCCACCCGGCATTCGAGGACTGGGCGGGCAGAAGTCACGATTTACAGGGCGTGTTGGCCATCATGAACGCCGAGGGGTTCAAGATCGGGGGACACAAGGTGTACTTCCTCGCCAAGGACCGCGCCCGGGGAGTGGAGCACTTCCTCGTGTCCCGGCTGCCCCCGACCGCGGCCCGGGCGCTGTGGATGAACCCGGTGGCGTCGGTACAGGAGGGGCTCGCCCTGGCCCGAGAGCGCTACGGCCCCAGCTTCTCCGTCGGGGTCCTCCCGTTCGGGGGAGAGACGTTCCCGGTGGTGGCAGCGGAGGGTGCGGGGGGCTGAAGCGGCTTGCCCAGCAACGCGCTGACGATCCGCTCACCAGCGCGGCCGTCCCCGAACAGGTCAGCGCGCCGAGCCATGGAGCGATACAGGCCTTGGTCGGAGAGCAGTCGGTGCGCTTCGCCGGCGATGCGCTCCGCGGACGTACCCACCAGCTTCCCGATGCCCGCCTCCAGGATCTCGGGGCGTTCGGTGACCTCCCGCAGGACCAGCACGGGCTTGCCCAACACCGAGGCCTCCTCCTGGATGCCCCCCGAATCGGTGAGCACCAAATAGGCGGCCGCGAGCAACCGGGTGAACGGCTCATAGGGCAGGGGCTCCAGCAGCTTGACCCGCGGGTGATCGGCCAACGTCCGCCAGACCGGCCCGCGCACCTGGGGATTGAGATGCACCGGGTAGACCACGAGCACGTCCGGATCCCCCTCGGCGATGGCCCGCAGCCCCCGGCATATGGATCCGAAGGGCGGCCCGAAGCTCTCCCGCCGGTGCGCGGTGGCCAAGACCAGCCTCACCGGCGACCTGGCCGCGTCCCCGGCGGGGGAGAACCCCAAATCGGCGAGCAGGCGGCGGGCCGCCTCCGACGGGGAAGTGGCCAGCATCCACCGCACAGCGTCCACCACGGTGTTCCCAGTCAGGTAGACCGCCCTGGGGCTGACCCCTTCCGCAATCAGCCGTTCGGCCGCCCGCCGGGTGGGGGCGAAGTGCAAAGCGGCCAGGGCGGTGATCATCCGCCGGTTCGCCTCCTCGGGAAACGGACTCAGCGAATCGCCAGTGCGCAGGCCGGCCTCCACGTGCCCCACCGGAATGCGCAGGTGGAAGGCGGCCAGGGCGGCGGCGACCGCTGTGGTGGTGTCCCCTTGAACCAGCACGAAGTCGGGCCTTTCCGCCTCCAACACCGGGGTCAGCCCGGTCAGGACGCGCGCGGCGAGATCAGACAGCTGCTGCCCCGGTCGCATCAGGTTCAAGTCGATGTCCGGGGTCACGCCCAGCAACTCCAACATGGGATCCAGCATCTCCCGGTGCTGAGCCGTCAGGCACACCCGGGTCACCACCTCGCCGCCGCGGGCCGACAGCGCACGGATCACCGGGGCCAACTTGATGGCCTCCGGCCGCGTGCCCAACACAATCAGCACCCGGAGCACGAACCTCGCACCTCCCGCAGCGTCGCGGTCACCACTCCCCACATGGGGGCCATCATACACCTCCTGCCAGGCCGGCTGGGCGGGGCCAGGCCGCTTCCGGTAGACTGGGCGGCATGCCGCTCAGGGGAGGAGGTGACGCATGTTCAAGGGAAAGCCGTTGGCTCCGCCGGTAGTGCTGTCGGCCACCTACGAGTTTAACACCAGCGACCAGCTGATAGACGTTGCCCAGCACAGAACCGGCTACCTCTACTCCCGGTGGGACAACCCCACGGTGCGAGAGCTGGAACGCGGCCTGGCCGCCCTGGAAGGCTACTCCGAGGCGGTCGCCTTCTCGTCCGGCATGGCGGCCATCACCCATGCCGTGCTGGCCGTCGTGGAGGCCGGCGCCCGGGCGGTGGCCGTGGCTTCCTATGGGGAGACGCTGCGTTTCTTCGCCGAGTTCCTGCCCCGCATGGGCGTGGAATGCGTGCTGCTGGGCCCTGACGAGTACGACCGCTGCCAGCGGGAACTGGCCGGCGGCGCCAGCGTGCTCTTCTTGGAGTCCCCCATGAACCCACTGCTCCGGGTGGTGGACATCGCCCGCTGGGCCGAGTCCGCCCACCGCCACGGCGTAGTGGTCTTCCTCGACGCCACCTTCGCCTCCCCGGTGAACCTGCGGCCGGCCGACCTGGGCGTGGATGTGGTGATCCACAGCGCCACCAAGTACCTGGCCGGGCATCACGACGTGATGGGGGGGATAGCCTGCTGCAGCGCGGATCTCCACCGGCGCATCTGGGCCCAGCGGCGGCTGCTGGGCGGGGTCATGGATCCCATGACCGCCTTTCTGGTGTGGCGGGGACTCAAGACCCTGGAGGTGCGAGTAAACCGGCAGAACCAGACGGCCATGACCCTAGCCCGTTTCCTACAGGACCACCCCCGCGTGGCCCGGGTGCACTACCCCGGCCTGCCCACCCATCCGGACTACGCGGTGGCCCGCCGGCAACTGAGGGGGTTCGGTGGGGTGGTGAGCTTCGAACTCGACGCGGACTTCGCCGGCACGAAGGGTTTCGTGGACCACCTGCAGGTGATCGCCAGGGCCACCAGCCTGGGCGGGGTCACCAGCCTGGTCACCCAGCCGGTGACCAACACCCACGCCGCCCTGTCGGTCGAGCAGCGGGCGGCGGCCGGGATCGGCGACAGCCTGGTGCGACTGTCCGTAGGGCTGGAGCCGGCCCAGTTACTCATCGACGACCTGTCCCAGGCGCTGTCTCAGCTTGACGGGCCGTCCGAGCGGAGGTGACGGTGGATCTGGAGGGGTTGCTGAGCGAGCTATGTGGGGAGATCTCCGGCCTGCGGGCCAAGGAAGCTGCTGCCGACATCGCGCGCCACCACCGAGTCCAGGCCAGCCCGGGCTTTGAGGCTGCAGTGGCCGACGTGCGGGCCATGCTGGCGGCAGCGGGAATCGAAAGCCACGTCCACACCTTCCCCGCCGATGGGACGACGACCACCTACCGCTGGACAGCCCCGCCCGCCTGGTCGGCCACAGCGGCCGTGCTGCGGCAGGTCAAACCGCGCGCGCGCACCGTGGCCGACTTCGCCGAGGTCCCCCAGGCGTTGGTCGTCCACTCCCCCCCGGGGGAGGTGGATGCTGAGCTGGTGCACGTGGGGCGGGGGACCGCTGAGGCCGACTACCGGGGCCGGGAGGTGGCCGGGCGGGCGGTGCTGGCCTGCGGCCGCGCCCGGGAGGTCCTGCAGATGGCGGGACCGCGCGGGGCGGCGGCGATGATCATCTACCCCCCCAGCGAACGGGCCGCCGCCGGCTACGACCTCATCCAGTATCAGAGTCTGTTCCCCACCGCAGAGGAGATCCCAAGTCTGGTGCCCGCCTTCTCCATCTCCCGCCGCACGGCAGACCAACTGATGGCTGAACTGGAGAAGGGCCCAGTCCGCCTGCGCGGCCGGGTGGAGGCAGCGTTCACCACCGGGTCGCTGCAGGTCGTGGAGGCGGAGCTGGCCGGCGACGATCGCCAGGCTGGCCAGGTGCTGCTGTGTGCCCACTTGTGCCATCCGCGCCAGTCGGCGAACGACAACGCCTCGGGCAGCGGGTTGCTGGTGGAGCTGGCCCGGGCGCTGGCCGCCCGGCGCAGCCGTCTGGCCCTCCCTCACACCCTGAGGTTCCTGTGGGTGCCAGAGTTCAACGGCACCCTGCCGTGGGCCAGGGCGCGCGGCGAGACGTTGCAAGACGTCTGGTACGCCGTCAATTTGGATATGGTGGGCCAGTCTCCCACGGAGGTGGGCACCCCGCTGACAATCTCCCGGGCCCCTGACTCCGTCCCCAGCTACGTCAACGCCTGGCTGGCGCCCCTGGCAGCCCGGATTGCCGCCAGGGAGGACGCCTTCTCCCCCCAGGGCTCCCGCCGCCCCCTGCATTGGGTGGTCGAGCCCCCCAGCGGGGGGAGCGACCACCTGGTGTTCAGCAGCCCCCCAGCTCGCATCCCGGCGGTGATGTTCGGTCACCACGATCCGTTTTGGCACACCGACCTGGACACCATGGACCGGGTGGACCCCAGCCGACTGAAGCAAGTGGGGGTGGTGGCCGCCGCACTGGCAGCCCTGCCGGCCCTGCTGCGGGCGGAGCCTTGGCGCCTCCAGGGTTGGCTGCTGGCCTACTCGCTGACCCGGCTGATCCGGGCCCGGGAGCTGGCCGGCGGCGACTCCACCCGCCGAGCCGAGCTGGCGGCTACTGCCCTGGACTTGGAACGGCAGCGGGCGGAGGCGTTCGGACGTCTGTACCTTCAGCTGACCAAAGGCGCGTGGCCTGCCGCCGACCACCTGCGGGCCCTGGAGGCGGTGGCCGGCGCCCCGCCGGGCGCGGTGGCCCCCGCAGCCGGCGACAGGCCCACCCGCACCTGCGACGGCCCGGTGGGCTACCGGCCACTGGAAGAGCTGCCCCCGGCGGAGCGGCAGTTCGTGGAGGAGAGGTTGCGCGCCCGTCACCTGGCCCTGCTGGAGGAGGCGGCCAACCTGTGCGACGGCACGCGGACGGTGGCCGAGATCGCCCGCCGCCTGATCCTGGACTTCGAGGGCCAGGTCACTGGGGAGGACGTGCGGCACACGCTGGACGTGCTCTCCGCCGTGGGCTTCCTGGCCCCGGCCTGACCCCGGGCTGCGGGGGCGGGTTTACCCCCCTACCTTGGGGACGGAGGGGCGCGAGGCGGTGGACACCAGGACGACTGCAGAGGCGACGTTTCGCTTCTACGGCCCCCTGAACGACTTCCTGCCGCCGGAGCTGCGCCAGCGGCCGGTGCGGTACGCCTTCCACGGCCGCCCAGGGGTCAAGGACCCCATCGAGGCCCTGGGGGTACCTCACGTGGAGGTGGAGCTGATCGTAGTGGCCAAGCGGCCGGTCCCCTTCCGCTACCGCCTCAGGGCAGGCGACCGGGTGGCCGTGTACCCAGCGTTCACCGCACTGGAGGTCGGCGCCCGCCTGCGGCCGCCGCCGCCGGCAGCCTTCGTGGTGGACGTCCACCTGCACAAGCTGGCCCGCATCCTGCGTCTTCTGGGGTTCGACGTCTCCTATCACAACCCAGCGATGGATCGACAGCTGGTGGACATCTCCTCCAGGCAGCACAGGATCCTCCTCACCCGCGATCGGGAGCTGCTCAAACACGGGGCGGTGACCCACGGCTACTGGGTACGCTCCCACCATCCACCGAAACAGGCTCGTGAAGTGCTGCGACGATTCGCCATCAGGGACCAGGCGCGCCCCTTCTCGCGCTGCCTGGCCTGCGGCGGGGAGCTGGTCCCGGTGACCAAGCAGGAGGTCAACGACCGGATTCCCCCGAAGACGGCCGCCTGGATCGACACGTACGTCCGCTGCCGGAGCTGTGACAAGCTGTATTGGCCCGGCACCCATTTCGCCCGCCTAAGGCGGCTGGTCGCCGACGTCTTGGGCCCGGAGCGCCCCACCTGATGGGAGCGCGGCTTGCGCTGCGCATGAGGGCCGCTATAATCCGCCGTGTTGTGCCCGTAACTGACCGCTGCTTGCGGAACAGCGGGCAAGACCAGACAGGAAAAAGGAGGCGTGACCGATGTTCAGCAGCACTAGCGGAGGCGTCCGGACACGCCTCGGTCGGGCTTGTCGCTGAGCCGAACCCCCGTGGCGGTCAGCCCGCGTGTTCTCCCGCCGGGATGACCCATCCGAACCGACTGACGCCGGATGCTGACGCGGCACCCCCAGGGCGCGCTTGAGCGGAGACGGCCACGCGCAGTGGCCGCTTGTCGCCCCGCGTGAACCAGGGCAGGCAGCCGCGGCCGCGGGAGCTTGGGTCCGAGGCGACAGCCCGATCGATGGCCGGTGGAGAAGCGGCAGCTGGAGGTGCGAGGGGAGGCCGGAGGCGCCCCTCAGCATGTCGGCAAACCAAGGGACAAGGAGTGTAGCCATGTTGTGCGTCTACGAAGTGGAGCAGCTGGCAGGCCGTCGATACCGGCACCTACTGGCGGAAGCGGAGCGATGGCGGTTGGCCGCCTCTGCCCTGCGCCACAGCCGGGCCTGCGCGCGCCTGGACCGAGCGATCCGCCACAGCCTGCAGGCAGGGTTGGACGAGCGGGTGTTGGCCGCTCGACTCAAGCTCAACGTGCGGCAAGCGCAGCGGTGATCGCGGGAGGGCGCCTGGTGCGCCCTCCCCGCCCCGCCACCCGGTGGCCCGTTTTGGGGCATACTCATTCCGGCAGCACCTGGTCACGAGGAGGCCATGGATGAACAATCTGGTGGTGTACTACTCCCGCAGTGGGAACACAGAACGGGTGGCACAGATCATCGCCAGCCAGCTGAACGCCGAGGTGGAGGCGGTACGCGATCGGCGAAACCGGCGGGGCGTCTGGGGATACATGCGCAGCGGCCTGGAGGCCTGGCGGGGGCAGCTGGCCCCCATCGATTCGCCCGGCAAGGACCCATCCGCCTACGACGTGGTGGCCGTGGGCACCCCGATCTGGGCCGGCAGGATGTCCAGCCCGGTGCGCAGCTACTTGACCGCCCAGGCAGGCAAGTTCCCCCGCCTGGCCGTGTTTTGCGTGTCCAGCAGCGGCGGCAACTCGGGCGCGCTGGCAGAGATGGCAGCGGTGGCCAAGGCCGAGCCTGTGGCCCAGCTGGAGCTGACCGGCGCACAGGCCAGAAGCGGCGACTTGCTAAACTTCGTGAGTGACTTCGTGACCAGTCTGGGCGGGTGACGCCCTGGCGACGCCCCTGGTGGGGGCCTAGAAAGGCTTGCCGCTTTGACGAGCCGAGACCGTACGAACTTGGTGTGGATGGACCTGGAGACCACCGGCCTTGATCCCCAGACAGGGACCATTCTGGAGATCGCCACCCTGGTGACGGACAAGGACTTGAACGTACTTAGCAAGGGACCGGCGTTGGTCATCCATCAGCCCCCGGAGGTGCTGGCGGGCATGGACCCGTGGGCGCGCCGCCAACATCAGGCCTCGGGTCTGCTGCAGGAGGTCCATGCCTCCACGGTGACCCTGGGCCAGGCGGAAGAGGAGACGCTGGCCGCAGTGCGGCGCCTGTGCCCGCCGCGGGCCTGCCCGTTGTGCGGGAGTTCCATCTGCTTGGACAGGAGGTTCCTGCTCCGTCACATGCCCAAGCTCAACGCCCATCTCAGCTACCGGCACGTCAACGTGACCACGGTGAAGGAGCTGGCTCGGCGCTGGTTTCCCGATCGGGTCCACAGGAACGGTCACCAACCCCGGCACCGCGCCCTGGCCGACGTGTTGGCCTCGCTGGACGAGCTCCGGTTCTACCGCAGATCGGTGTTTGGGGGGGCCGCGGAGGGCTGAGCGGCGGCGGGAACCTTCCCTTCACGGACATCGCGTTCCCGCAGCTCGGGGGCCCGCCGCTGGGGGGGGCCGTGGCCCCCGCCGCCGGGCGTGCGGATGGTGATCACCCCCCCAGGGGGCACGTCCACGGTGGCCTTGGCCGGCAGCGGCGCGACCCCGCTGGGCCCCTGCAGCGAGTCCTCCCCCGGTGCCCCCGGCCGGCCGCCGGCCAGCCCGTACGGGCGGCCTCGACGCCGGTCAGCCAGTAGAGACGCGCGGGCCCAGTGACCCACCACCCGCAGCTGGCGACAGATGCCCAGGCCCCCGCGGAACCGCCCCTCGCCGCCCGAGCCCGGCCGCAGCTCGTAGCGCTCCACCCGCAGGGGATAGGCCTGCTCCAGCGCCTCCACCGGGGTATTCCAGGTGTTGGTCATGTGCGCGTGGACCCCATCCACCCCATCCCGATTCGGGCGGGCGCCGTAACCGCCGCCGATGGTCTCGTAGAAGGTGTACGGCTCCCCAGACCGGGGGTCCAGCCCTCCCACGGTGAGGTTGTTCATCGTGCCCTGGCTGGCCGCGGGCACCCGGTCCGGCATAGCCTGGGCGAGGGCGCCGAGCACCACGTCCACGATCCGCTGCGACAGCTCCAGGTTCCCCCCGCCCACCGCGGCCGGTGGGCGGGCGTGGGTGACCGTGCCTGGCGGGGCGAGGATGTGCACCGGCCGCCACGCCCCGGCGTTGGCCGGAACGTCAGGATCGAGGACCGCGCGCAAGGCGAAGTACACCGCCGAGGCAGTGACCGCCAGGGGGGCGTTCACCGGCAGGTTGACCTGGGGGGAGCTCCCGGCGAAATCCACCGTCACCTCGTCGGCCTCAATGTCCACCCGCACCGAAATCTCCACCCCCTCGTCCAGGACGTCCGTGAACGTGTACTGCCCGGCCGGGGCGGCCCGCACCGCGGCCCGCATCCGCAGCTCGGCGTAGTCCATGAGCGCCTGGTAGGCAGACAGCACAACTTCTCGTCCGAACCGTTGCACCAGGGCCAGCAGCCGGCGAATCCCGGTTTCCACTGCTGCCCGCTGTGCCCGCAGGTCACCCTCCCGTTCCCGGGGGGTGCGCACGTTGGCCAGGATCACGGACAGCAGGTCCCCTACCAGCTCCCCGCGCCGCCACAGCAACACCGGGGGGAGCACCAGGCCCTCCTGGTAGATCTCCGCCGCGGCCGCCGGCAGGCTGCCTGGGGTCATCCCCCCCACGTCGGCGTGGTGGGCGCGCGCGGCGGCAAAGCCCACCAGTTCGCCTCCGGCGAACGCGGGAGCCACAAAGGTGATGTCCGGCAGGTGCGCCCCGCCGCGAAACGGGTCGTTGAGAACCACCACATCGCCGGGCGACCACGCGGAGACGGCATCCATGGCCGCCCGCACCGAGAACGGCATTGCCCCCAGATGCACCGGTATGTTCTCCGCTTGGGCCACCAACTGCCCCTGGGGGTCAAACAGGGCACACGAACAGTCCCGCCGTTCCTTGATGTTGGGCGAGTAGGCCGTCCGCACCAACGCGGTGGACATCTCCTCCGCCACCCCGGCCAGGGCGTGCCTCATCACCCCTAGCGCGATGTGGTCCACGGCTCCACCGCCAGGATCAAGTTCCCGTACTCGTCCACCCGGCCGCGCGTCCCTGGCGGGATCACACAGGTGGAATCCGCCGCCTCCACCACCGCCGGCGCGGGCAGCTCAGCCCCGGCAGGAAGACGGGCCCGGGCGAACACGGGCGCCTCCACCCACCCCAGCTGGCCGAAATAGACCGGCCGCAGCTCGATCTGCGCCCTGCTGATGCCTGTCCCCCGCGGGGCCCGCGGCAGGGCGGGCTTGGGGCGGCGACCGATCGCCGTCAGTCGCAAGCTCACCACCTCCAGCTGCTCCCCGGGGACCTGATACCCGTACTGCTCCTGGTGCTGCCGATGGAACCCCTCAGCAAGGCCGGCAACATCTACCGCCCCCAGCGGTCGATCGGGCAGGGGAACCGTGAGCTCGTACGCTTGCCCCCGGTAGCGGAGGTCGGCGGCCAGGTGGAACGCCTGCCGCTCCGGCCCCACCCCGGCCGCCACCAGCTCGCGGCGGGCCTGCTCTCGTAACTCATCCCGCGCCTGGTTGATGATCGACTCAGCTTCCTCGCCAAGTGGTACGAGCACGGAGCGCACCAGGGCGTAGGTCAGGTCGGCGGCCAGCAGTCCCAGTGCCGACAGCACACCCGCCTGTGCGGGAATCAGCACCCGGGGGATGCCCAGTTTCGCGGCCAGGCTGGCCCCGTGCAGCGGGCCGGCCCCGCCGAACGCCACCAGAGCCAGCCGGCGAGGGTCGTGACCCCGCTCCACGGTCATCACCCGAATGGCCCGCTCCATGCACGCTTCCCCCACCTCAAGGATCCCCCAGGCCGCCTCCTCCACGGACAGTCCGAGCGGGCCGGACAGCTGGGCGATGGCCGCTTGGGCCCGCTCCGCCGACAGCGCTCGCAGCCCCCCGATCGGCCGGTCCCGCGGCAGCCGCCCCAGCACCAGGTGGGCGTCGGTGACCGTGGGCTCTTCCCCGCCGCGGCCGTAGCAGGCCGGCCCCGGCTCAGCCCCCGCGCTGCGCGGTCCCACCCGCAGCGCCCCGCCGGGGTCCAGCCAGGCAACGCTGCCTCCACCGGCCCCCACGGTGTGCACATCGACCATGGGCAGGCGGACCGGCCGGCCGGCGACCTGCTGACCAGGGGTCAGCATGGCGCGCCCCTCCCGGATGAGCGACACGTCGGCGCTGGTCCCCCCCATGTCCAGGGTGATCGCGTCCGCCAGTCCGGCCGCCCGGGCCACCCAGCGGGCCCCCTCCACCCCGGCGGCGGGACCGGAAAGCAGCAGCCCGGCCGCTGCAGCCGCCGCCTGGTCCGGCCTGGCAACGCCGCCGTTGGACTGCATGACAAGCAGGGGGGCGCGCACGCCGCAGCCGGCGAGGCCGTCGTTCAACCGCAGCAGGTAGTCCTCCACCACCGGCCGCAGGGCCGCCGACAGCACCACCGTGGACGTGCGCTCGAACTCCCGAAACTCCGGGAGCAGCTCCGAAGAGAGGGTGATGGGGACCACCACCCCCTCCTCCCGCAGGATTTCCCGCACCCGGCGCTCGTGGGCCCCGTTGAGAAAGGAGAACAGCAGCACCACGGCAACTGAGTCCACTGCCCCGCGAATGCGGGCGGCCAGCGCCCGCACGGCAGGCTCGTGCAACGGGCGGACCACGTGCCCCTGCCAATCCAGCCGCTCCGGCACCTCCAACCGCCAGTCCCGGGGCACCACCGGGTCGGGGCGGCTGAAGAACAGGTCGTACAGGGAAGGTCTATCCTGCCGGCCGATCTCCAACACGTCGCGGAACCCCTGGGTGGTGAGCAGACAGGTGGCCGCCCACCTCCCCTCCAGCAGCGCGTTGGTGGCCACCGTGGTCCCGTGCACCAGCTGAGTCGGCGCCTCGCCCACCGCGGACAACGCGTTCAGAAAGCCCTCCTCCGGCCGCCGGCCGGTGGACACCTTGTGCTGGTTGACCTTGCCCCCGCACGCCCACACCACGTCGGTGAACGTCCCCCCCACGTCGATGCCCACTGAGACGCCGTCCCCCGACATCACAAATCGATCACGGTCAGGTCGGCCGCCGAGCTCACCCGGCTCGCCGCCGGCAGAAGCGCCACCCGTCGGTCCGTCCCCCCGTAGGCGACGGAGGTGAAGATGGTCAGACAGCGGCCAGAGAACAGGTAGGCAGGGGCAAACGGCTGGTGAGACCGGACCAACGCCCGCAGCGACAACCTGGCCATCACGTCGTCGAAGTAGGCGCGGCCGAACGTGGGCCGGCCGAGGGCGCCGGGGTCGACCACGTACTCCGGCACATCCGCCCAATCGCCCCAGGTGATCTTCCGCCAGTCCGCCGAGCCCAACGGGATCGAGTCGATCTCATCTACTGACCGCACGTCGGGCAGCGCCCCGTGGAGCCCCAGCACGCCCCCGGGGTGATAGGCAACCAGCGGCAGTAGGGACAGCAGCTCGCCGATGGCCCGCCCCTCCCGTCGGCCCAGGCCCTGCCAGAAATCGGCCGGGCTGAACGGGCAGACGGACCACCCCTCGTGGTTGCCCATCAGAAGGTGGAGCTGGTCGGGTCGGTCCAGCTTCGTCTCCAGCAGGAGCTGCAGGTTGCCGGCGGAGTCAGGCCCCCGGTCCACGTAGTCCCCCAGGAACACCACCACCCGCTGGGGAGAGAGGAAGCGGGCGAGCACCCGCTCGGTCGCCTGTCGATCCCCGTGGGTATCCCCCACGAACACCACGTCCTTGTCCGCGGGAAGGTGAACCAAGCGCCCCTGGCCCCCCAGGGACCGCCGCAGCGCTTCCACCAACCCCGCGTCGAGCATGGCCACATAACCTACCCTCGCCTGCCTGGGCCGGCAACCGCGACCAGGCCGAATTGGTAAGGTGGAGCGGACGGCAGTAGCCTAGGGGGGAGGGATTGAGGTACCCATGTTCATCCGCAAGGCGCAGCCAGAGGACTTCCCGTTGATCCGCGATCTGGCGCTGGCCGCCGGGGTGCACACCGGCAGCGTATCTCCCATCCGCGATCCGGAGGAGGCCGCGGCCCACATGCGCGCCCATTACGGCGAGCTGGGGCGGCGGGGGCTGGCCGCGTTCCCCGAGCCGTGGGGGGCGGAGGCGTGGGTGGCCGTGGACGACGCGGGGGAGCTGGTGGGCTACCTGCTGCTGGCCACCGCGGCCAGGGATGACCTGACGGGCGAGCCGCAGGCCTACGTGCTGGACGTCATGGTGGCATCTCACGCCCGCGGCCGCCGGGTGGCCAGCCGACTACTGGAGCAGGCCGAGGCCCAGGCTCGCGCCAGGGGGCTGCGCTATATCGGTCTCACCGTGGCCACCGACAACACGCCCGCCCTGAGCCTCTACCGCAAGCTCGGATACCTGGAAGAGTGGAAGCGCCTGGCCAAGCGCCTGTGAGGAAACTGCCCGGCGGGCCACACCCCGAGCGCTTTGCCGCCCCACCCCACCGGGGCTACTATGCGTGAGGCCTGCGGCGAGGATAACGCCCGGCGCCCCGGGTCCCAGCTGGGGGGGGCCGGGGCCGGCCGCCGACAGCGGAGGAAGGAGGTACGGTGGAGCTGAAAGTGGTGGGCATCGACAAACCCGACGAAGTCAACCTCATCCTCGGACAGGCTCACTTCATCAAGACGGTGGAGGACTTGCACGAGGCCATGGTGTGTCAGGTGCCGGGGGCCGAGTTCGGGCTGGCATTCTGCGAGTCGTCCGGGCCCGCCCTGGTGCGCTGGTCCGGCACAGACGGTGAGCTCACCGAGCTGGCCAGGAGGAACGCCCTGGCACTCTCCGCCGGGCACGTGTTCATCCTGCTGATGCGCAACTGCTACCCCATCAACGTGCTGGGCGCGGTCAAGGCGGTCCCCGAGGTGTGCCACGTCTTCTGTGCCACAGCCAACCCAGTGCAAGTGGTGGTCGCCGAGACAGAGCAGGGGCGGGGCGTGCTGGGGGTGATCGACGGGCTGGCCACCAAGGGGGTGGAGTCGGACGCCGAGATCGCCGAGCGCAAGGCGCTCCTGAGGAAAATGGGCTACAAAGCCTGAGCCCCGGGCGGGGAGGAGCAAGGAGGTGGAGGAATGGGTCAATGGTGGCTGTTGGCGGTGGTGGGCGCCCTGGCGGTGGGGTTGATCATCGCCGGTCGCGGCCCCCCGGACCCGGGCCCGGAGGTGGTGGATCACGTGGACCTGGCCGCGTACACCGGCACCTGGTACGAACTGGCCAGCATCCCGGCCTGGTTCCAGCGAGACTGTGCGCGGGGGACCACGGCCACCTACACCCTGCTTGCGGACGGGCGCATTGAGGTGCTCAACCGATGCTACGACGCGGGGGGCGCGTTGCGCTCTGCCACCGGGCGGGCATGGGTGGCGGATCCGGCCGTGGGGGCGAAGCTCAAGGTGAGCTTCTTCTCCGTCCTCGGTCTGTGGCTATTCCCCGCCGACTACTGGATCATCGACTTGGCCCCGGACTACAGCTACGCGGTGGTGGGCCACCCCACGCGGGAGTATGGGTGGATCCTCAGCCGCACGCCCCAGCTAGCGCCGGAAACAATGGCCCAGATCATCGCCCGGCTGGAGGAAAACGGGTACGATTACACCAAGTTCAGGCCCACTCCCCAGGAGGACTGACCAGCTAGCGGGCGGAGACGTGCAGTGCCTTGTACAGCCGCTCGGCCACCGACCGAGGGAGCCCAGGCACCGACAACAGTTCCTCCAGTGGGGCACGGCGCAGGCCTTCCAGCGAGCCGAACCGGGACAATAGCAGGTTCCTCCGGCGGGGGCCCACCCCTTCCACCTCGTCCAGCAACCCCTCCAGCGCCCGTCGTCCCCGCAGCCGGCGGTGATAGTTGACCGCGAACCGGTGCGCCTCGTCTCGCACCCGCTGCAGCAACTGCAGGGCTGCCGACCCGCGGGGCAACACCACCGGGCGACTTCCACCGGGCACGTAGACTTGCTCCTCCCGCTTGGCCAGGGCAGCCACCTCGATCCCCGACAGCTCGAACTCCTCCAGCACCCGCAGGGCCACGCCCAGCTGCCCCTTGCCCCCGTCCACCAGGACCAGGTCCGGCAGATCCGAGAACTTTCCCTTGGCCACCGCCGCATCAGCCAGCTCGGCCAGCCCGTGCGCGAACCGGCGTCGCAGCACCTCCTCCATCATCGCGTAGTCGTCGGGCTTGCCCTCGCCGCGGACCCGAAACCGCCGATACGCGTCCGGCCGGGGCCGCCCCCCGACGAAGGCCACCATGGAACCGGTGGCCTCCCGGCCGGATAGGTTGGAGATGTCGAACGCCTCGATCCTCCAGGGCCGCACCGACAGCTCGAACGCCTCGGCCAGCTCGTCCAGGGCCGCCTCCTCGCCCGGGCGGGCCCGCTCGGCCTCTGTCCGCCTCAGCCCCAAGGCGGCGTTGCGTTGGGCCATCTCCACCAACTCCCGCCGCTCCCCCCGGGAGGGCACCTGCACTATCACCCTCCCCCCCCGGCGGCCGGCGAGGTAGTCGGCCAGGGCGCTGGAGCCGGCGACGTCCTGCGGAAGCAGCACCTCCTGGGGGATGGCGGTGGCCCGGGTGTAGTACCGACCGAGGAAGTTGGCCAGCACCTCGCCGAGTGGCGTCCCCGCGGGCACCGACAGGGAGAACCCCTCCCGACCGATGAGCCGCCCCCCGCGCACGATCAGCACCTGCCCGTGCCCGGCCCCCTCCGCGGCGGCCACACCCACGGCGTCCAGATCCACCAACTCCGGCAACTCCACCGCTTGCCGCTCCTGCACACGCTCCAGGGCGCGGATCTGATCCCGCAGGTGGGCGGCGTGCTCGAAGTACTCCCTGCGGGCGGCATCCTGCATCTGTTCCCGCAGCTGAGCGAGGACTTGCTCCACCCGGCCGGCCAGGAGCAACGCCGCCCGGTCCACGTGACGGCGATACTCCTCCGGGGAGACCAGCCCCGCACAGGGGCCACAGCAGCGGCCGATGTGGTACAGGAGGCACGGCCGCTGCAGGTGCACACCGTTCAACGGGAGGTTGCAGGTGCGCAGGGGGAACAGCCGGTGGGCCAGCTTCAGCACCCGCCGCATGGCCCGGGCCGAAGTGAAGGGGCCGAAGTAGCGGCCGCCGTCGGCGCGGAACTGGCGCACCACGACCACCCGGGGGTAGGGCTCGGGGGTGATCTTCAAGTAGGGATAGCGCTTGTCGTCCCGGAGACGGACGTTGAACCGCGGCCGGTGCTTCTTCACCAGCGCGTCCTCCAGGATGAGGGCCTCGGCCTCCGAACGGGTGGCCACTACCTCGACATCGCGGACCTGGAGCATCAGGCGGCGAACCTTGGCAGGCAACCTGCCGGGGGGTTGAAGGTAGCTGCGCACCCGGTCCCGCAACGAGGCCGCCTTGCCCACGTACAGCACCTGTCCGCCCCCCCCGCGAAACAGGTACACCCCGGCGGACTTGGGCAACGTCTCCAGCTTCTCCCGCAGCCTCTCTCCGGCCATACCGGCAGATTATAGAACCGGCCCGCATCCGGTCGGGGAGCGATTCACCCCCGGCTCAGCCACCGGCGCGGCCGCAGGCCCAGCGCCACCAGGAACAGCCCGGTGGCCACCAGCACGATGGCTGCCCCGGAGGCGATCCCCAGATAGAAGGACAGGTACAGCCCCGCCACGCCGGAGAACGCTCCCAGCCCCGCTCCCACGGCCATCATCGCCGGCAGGCGCCGCGTCCACAGGTGGGCGGTGGCCGGTGGGGTGACCAACATGGCCAACATGAGCGCCACGCCCACCGTCTGCAGGGACACCACCACGGTCACCGCCACCAGGATCAGCAGGAGGTGGCGGAAGAAACCAGCCGGCAGGCGCAAGGTGGCCGCCAGGGTGGGGTCGAATGAGACCACCAACAGCTCCTTGTAGAACAGCACAACCACCAGGATGACCGCGCCCCCGAACGTCCCGGTGAGCAACAGGTCGAACGTGGACACGGCCAACACGTTGCCGAACAGCAAGTGGGCCAGGTCCACCGCGTATCCGCGCACGGTTGATATCAAGGCGATCCCCAACGCGAACATGCCGGCGAACACGATCCCGATGGCCGTATCCTCCCGCAGGCGGGCCCGGCGGGACAGGGTGCCGATGCCCAGCGCGGCGACTGCCGCGGTGCCCAACGCCCACCAGAACAGAGCCCGCCTGTCCCCCCCGCTGTGCAAGAAGCCTATTGCCAACCCGGGCAGCACCGCGTGGGCCAGGGCGTCGCCGAAAAAGGCCAACCCCCGCAGCACCACGTAGCTGCCCACCACCGCACACACCGCCCCCACCACCGCAGCCGCCACCAGGCCCCGCACCATGAACGGGTACCCCAGCGGACCCAGGATCAGGTCAACCACGCTGGCTCAGCCCCTCCTGTGAACCACAGGGGTCGGAGACCACGAACGGCCCCCCCGCCGCGGCCAAGGACTGCAGCCGCCCGCCGAATGCCTGCTTCAGCCGGTCGGGGGTGAACACCTCGCCCGGCGGCCCCAGCCCGATGATCCGGCGGTTCAGAAGCAGCACCTTGGCGAACCGGCCGGCGGCCACGTCCAGGTCGTGCAGGGCCAGCATCACCGTTACCTCCCGCCTCCCAAGCTCGCCGAGAAGGTCCAGCACCTCCTCCTGCGAACGGGGATCCAGACCCGCCAGGGGCTCGTCCATGAGCGCCAGCTCGGCCTCCTGGGCCAGCGCTCGGGCGATGAACATGCGCTGCGCCTGCCCCCCGGACAGCTCGCCGATCCGGCGGCCGGCCAGCTCGGACAGCCCGACCGCGGCCAGGGCGGACCGAGCGAGGGCCCAGTCGCGGGCGCCGGGCCGCCGGAACAATCCAAGCTTCCCCACCCGCCCCATCATCACCACATCCAGGACGCTCACCGGGAACCGCCAATCCACCTCCGCCCGTTGGGGAAGGTAGGCGATACACACGTGGCCGGACGGGCCCTGCCCGTGCACCAGGACCCGGCCCTCGGTGGGGGGCAAGATCCCAGCCACCACCCGTAGCAGGGTGCTCTTCCCCGCCCCGTTGGGGCCGACTACCGCCAACTGGTCCCCGCCCGCCAGGGAGAACGTCAGCCCCTCCACCGCCGGCCGGCCGTCGTAGCACACGGAGACGTCGGTCAGCTCCAGGGCGGGCGCCCCGGGGACATGGGGAACGTAGGCCCACCGCAGGCGACGCAGCGTGCTCAGCCTGAGCGGGGGGCGACAGCTGCCGGCAGTGCGCCTACTCACTCCCCTCACCCTGATCGTCCAGGGCCGCCACGACCGCGGACACGTTCCAGCGCATCATCTCCAAGTAGGTGGGGGCCGGCCCGGCCGGATCCGACAGGGTGCCTGCGTACAACCATACCAGCTGCACCCCGGTGTCCTGGGCCACCCGTTGGGGCAGGACCGGGCTGGATCCGTAGGTGGCAAACACCGCCGGCACGGACAGCTCGCGGATTGCCGCCTCCACCGCCGCCAGTTCGCGGGCGGACGGTTCAGCCAGCGTGCTGAACCCTTCCACGATGGCTCGCTGCCGAAACCCGTAGCGGGCGGCGAAGTAGCCGAACGCCAGGTGGTCCACGATCAGGATTCTCCTCTCCGGAGGCAGCTCCGCCACCTGACCGCGGATCCACTCGTCCAGGTCCGCCAGCTGGTCGGCGTAGGCCGCCGCGCGGGCGTGGAACTCCTGTGCGTAGTCGGGGGAAAGCTTCGCCAGGGTCGCGGCAATCCGCTCTGCCCACGCCCCGACCTGGGTGGGGTCCAGCCACACGTGCGGGTCCGCCGCAGCCCGCGGATCCTGGGGGGCGCCGTCGGCGGCCACCGCCACCACCGGCCCCCGCGCCCCGGCCAAGAACCCCGCAAGCCGCGCTTCCGCCTCCAGCCCGCTGCCCACCATGAACACAACGTCGGCGTCGGCCACCGCCCGGCCCTCCCGTGCCGAGGGGTCGAAGGTGTGCGGATCCGTGCCCGGGGGGAGAAGCAGCGTGAGCTCGATCCTCTCCCCGCCCACCTGCTGGACCACGTCGCCCAGAATGGAGGTAGTGGCCACCACGTTGAGCGGGGCGCCCAGCCCGGTAGACAATCCGGTGGCCAGGATGCCGGCCACTGCGAGGGACAGCGCGAGAGCCACTGTCGGCCCGGGCATTCTTGAGACCATATCTCAATACTATCCTGCTTGCCGGGCGGCGCAACGCCCCGCCGGCCCCGCCCGGCCAGCCGGGGTGGTATACTGCCCCGAAGGGGGGAAGCCGCGTGGAGGAACCGGGTTACCAGAGAGGCCGTTCCGGACCGGTCAGAGCGAAGTTCACCAGATTGGAGGAGAAGCGGGGGACGATCTTCATTGCCGAGGACGTACTGGCCGCGCTCGCCCAGCATGCCGCCAGGCGGGTGGCCGGGCTGGCCGCCCTGGACCGCACCCGTCGCCCCGGCGCGGGGGCGATCTTCGCCGGGCGGCACCGCAGCGTGGCGGTTGAGCCGGCCGGGGAGGGTGTCAGGTTCGCCCTCCACGTCGTGCTTCGCCACGGACGCCCCCTGCACCAGGTGGCCGCGGACGTGCAGCGGGAAGTCATCCGGGAAGTGGAAACCCTGACCCAGCTGCGGGTGCTGGCGGTGGATGTGTTCGTCGAGGAAGTGCTGTTCGGGGAGCCGTCGCCCCCGCCACCGGCGCCCGGTTCCGGGTGGGAGGGCCGGATCACGGCCGCCCTGGCTGAGCACCCAGCCGGCCTCACCCTGACCCAGCTCGGCGATGTCCTGGGGGTGAACTGGCGGCGGCTGATCGCGCCGGCCACCAGCATGGTGCGGCGGGGCGAGCTGCGCAAGCAGGATAAGACCTACCTGCTACCCGAGTCCGCATCCTGAAGGGGACGGGCCGGCACCGCTCGGGTGGCCACCAGCTTCGCCCCGGTTCCCAAGAGATCCCACACGATTACTCGGCCCATCTGCACCGGGGCCTTCAGGGACAGCCCCCTGGCCAGCTCCATGGCCTGGGGGATAAGGCGCAAGGGGACGGGCCGGTCGGTGCGCACCGACACCAAGGGCACAGTCCCCCCTTCCACCTTCACCGAAGTGGTCAACACGCGGAGCGGCTCCACTGCCTCCTGGCGAGCGTAGGCCTCGCCCCGGCGGCAGCGGTTCCCCCTGATCTCCTCCACCTCTCCTCCGGCCAGCTCCAGACGGAGCCGGCAGCCCAGCGGGCAGGCGACGCAGGTCAGCTGCTTCCGCATCCGTCCCTCACCTCCACCCGGGCTTGGGGGAGGGCGGCCAGGGCCTCGGTCGCCGCGCCGGATAACCTCACCTCCACCATCTCCGCCGGACGGGCCCCTGGCCGGGGGCAGCGTGCCACCTCAGGGCCGACCTCCACCCGGGCGCGACCCAGAGGACGGGTCACCCGCAGGTACAGGGTGGCCGGCTCACCGGCGCACACGGCAGTAGGGACCAGCTGGGCCACGTTCTCCCCCCGCACCAAGGGCACCGCCCGCGCCGGGGGCAGGCGGCCAGCGGCAAACCGGGCGGCGCACGTCCCGGCCCATCCGCCCAGCTCGGCCACAGTGTCCACCAGGTCGAAGACCGCAATCGCGTTGCCGGCAGCGAACAGCCACGGAAGGTCGCTTTGAAGCCGTGCGTTGAGCTGCGGCCCCAGGGTTCACTGGATCAAGGTGCACGAAGGGGGCCAGCGCGCGCACCTCCGGGATCAGCCCCACCGAAAGAATTAGCGTGTCACAAGGGATGAACTTCCGCCTGCCGGGCAATGCCTTCCCCACCGCGTCCACCTCCACTGCGGTGACCCCACGCAGCCGGCCCCGGCCGTGCACCGCCGCCACCGTGTGCTGGAGAAGCAGCGGGATACCGAAATCATCCAGGCACTGGACCACGTTGCGCAACAGCCCCCCGGGGAAGGGCCTGATCTCCAGGACGGCCGCCACCTCCACTCCCTCCAGGCGCAGTCGCCTGGCCATGATGATGCCGATGCCTCCACTTCCCAGGACCACCGCGCGCTGGCCGGGGAGGAGTCCATGTAGGTTGACGAGCCGCTGGGCCAGGCCGGCGGTGAACACCCCCGCCGGCCGGGACCCAGGGATCATGAGGGCCCCAAAGGGCCTCTCCCGGGCCCCAGCTGCCCACACCACCGCCTTGGCCCGCACCTCCGCCAGGCCCTCAGGGCTTGCCACCAGCGCTCGGGGGCCGGAAGGTTCCAGGTCCAACAGCGTGGCATCGGTGAGGACCTGGGCCCCTGATTCGCCGAGTTCCCTCCGCAGGCGGCAGGAGAACTCCGGGCCCGTCAGCTCCTCGTCGTATCGGTGAACCCCAAAGCCCGGGTGGATACACTGTTCCAGCGCCCCCCCCAGGGCGCTGTTCCGCTCCAGGAGCAGGGTCCGGGCCCCGGACCAGGCGGAGGCCGCGGCCGCAGCCAGCCCAGCCGCCCCACCCCCCACCACGAGCACATCCACCCCAAGAACCTTCACGGCCGCAGCCTCCCCAGGACGAGGGGAGAGCGTGAATCCCCCAAGTGGACCTTCTCCGGACTCCTCCCAAGCTCTCCAGCGATGATCTCCACGATCCTGTCGGTGCAGAAGCTGCCCTGGCAACGGCCGAACCCGGCCCGGGTGCGAAACTTCACCCCGTCCAGGGTCCTCGCCCCCCGCCGGATCGCCTCTCGGATCTCCCCCTCGGTGACCCGGTTGCAGCTGCAGACGATCCTGCCCCAGCTGGGGTCCTCCTTGATCAGCCGGTCCCACTCCTCTGCGGGGAGCTCCGCCGCCCGGGGAACCCCCTTACGGTCGAGATCGACCCCCTCCCGCTCGCGCAGGCCGAGCTCGGCAGCCATGACCTCGCGCACCAACCAGCTGGCGATCGCCGGGGCGGCAGTCAGCCCGGGAGACCGCAGGGCAGCCGCCTGGTAGAAGCCCCGCAGCCGCGTAGGGCCGAGGACGAAGTCGCGCTGGGGGGACTCCGGCCTCAGGCCGGCGAACGCTTTGACCGTGGCGGACAAGGGGAGGCCAGGGACCAGCCGGCGCGCTCCGGCCACCACCTGAGCCAGGCCGACAGCAGTGGTTTCCGTTGCCCCCTTCGCCTGCGGGGGGAGATCATCGGCGGTGGGGCCCAGCAGCAATCCTCCGTCCACCGTGGGCAGGACCAGGATCCCCTTTGATTTCGCCTGGGGGCTGGGGAACAACACCGAGCGCACCAGCCCGGCTGAGCCCTCGTCCAGAAGCACGTACTCGCCCCGGCGGGGGAAGAGCTCCGGCTCTCTGAGGCCGGCCATGTGGGCGATCTGATCGGCGAACAGGCCCGCCGCATTCACCACCGCGTCCACGGGATACCTCTCTCTCCCGGTCACCACCGCCTGTACCCGCCCAGACCGGGCTTCGATCCCGGTGACTTCCTCGGAAAGGTGCAGCTCCACGCCGTTTGAGACGGCGCACTCCACCGCAGCGATCGCCACCTGCCACGGCTCGGTGATCCCCACGGTAGGGGCCCACAGGCCAGCCATTACCTGCGAGCTGATTGCCGTCTCCTGAGCCAGGACCTCCTCTCTCGGCCGAAGCTGCAGTCCGGGCACTCCGTTGGCCCTCCCCTGCTCGACCAGTTGCCGCAGGACGTCCACCTCGGAAGCAGAGAAAGCCAACACCCAGGCCCCACAGCGGCGGAAGGGCAGATCGAGCCGACGGGCAAGCTGCGGGTACATGCGGTTGCCCACGGCGCACAACCGGGCCCGCAGCGTGCCGGGCTCGTCGTGGAAGCCGGCGTGCACGACCCCCGAGTTGGCCTTGGTCACCCCCCAGCCCACATCCGGAGCGAGTTCGAACATCACCACCTCGACCTGGTAGCGGCACAGCTCCCGGGCAATCAGGGCTCCGGCGGCGCCTGCCCCCACTACGGCGACTCTCACTGCTGACCTCCCGGCGGGGCGACCGGCCGTGCGTATGCTGGCGGTCGTGTGCGTTTACTTGCGCTCACCAGCCGAAAGTTGCCCCAAGCAGTCATCCCTGGCAAGGGTTCAGAACGGGAGGATGGCCTCCGGCAGCCCCAACTCGTCCCGCAGGGAGGCCAGCTCGCGCTGCAAGTCGGGCAGGACGGGAATACCCACCGCGCGGGCGCGCCGCTGGCGAAGGTGGGCCCGCTCCCCGGCGGTATACACCCGCTGCTGCCCCGGCGCCCGCTGCGCCGCCCGCAGGCCTCGCAGGATCTCCCCGACGGTCCGGCGGAACTCCTCCCCGGAGCAGAAGTGGTCGACGGCCAGGGCGAGGAAGAAGTGGCCAAGCCTGTGCGGCCGGGGGCGGCCCGCGGCGTCGAACCCCGACAGATCATCCAGGAACGCCCCCCCCTGCAGTGCGGCGCACAACAGCTCGACGATGGTGGCCAGCCCGTACCCCTTGTGCCCACCCAGCTCCTCGCCCTCACCGCCGAGCGGCAGGAGCGCATACAGGCCCTTGGGAATCCCGGCCAGCACGGCCTGGGTGTCGGTGGCCAGCTTCCCCTCCCGGTCGATGACCCACCCGGCCGGAGTGGACTTCCCCATGCGGTTCAGGAATTCAATCTTGCCCCGCTGGCTGACCGAGGTGGCGGCGTCAAAGCAGAATGGGAACTCCTCGTCCGTGGGGCAGGCGAACGCAACCGGGTTGGTGCCCAGCTTGGGCTCCACAGAGAACGTGGGTGCCACCGAAGGGCGGGCGTTGGTGAACGCCATCCCGATCATCCCCTGGCGGGCGGCCATCAACGCGTAGTAGCCGGCGATGCCGAAGTGCGAAGAGTTGCGGACTGCCACCGCGCCCACCCCGTGGTCCCGTGCCTTGGCCATCGCCAACTGCATCGAGCGGAACCCGATCACGTGCCCCATCCCGTGGTGGCCGTCCACCACCGCGGAGGTCGGCCCCTCCCGCACCACCTCGTACGCGGTCACCGGGGACAGGATGCCTTTCCTGATCCGGTCGCAGTACATCTTGAACCGGTTGACCCCGTGGGACTCGATGCCCCGCAGATCGGAAGCAATGAGGACCTGGGCACAGATGCCGGCGTCCTCCTCGGGGACGCCCAGCCGGACCAAGGCCGCCCGCATGAAATCCTCCAACACCTCTGGCTTGACGTGGATTACGTCCTCCGCCACTTGTCACCCCTTTCTGAGTCTCTCGTCCAGCTGGGGGAGGGAGGCAACGCTGTCGATGATGTGGTGCGGCGTCCACTGCGCCCCCCGGAGATCTCCTTCCCGCGCCACTCCAGTCAAGGTGAGGATGCCCAGTAGGCCGTTTTCGCGTGCCATGCGCATGTCGGTCTCCAGCCGGTCCCCCACCACAGCGCACTGCCCCGCTGGCAGACCCACCCGCTCCAGGGCCGCCTCCACCATGTGGGCAGAGGGCTTGCCGAACACCTCCTCTACCTGGCGTCCGCTGGTGGCCTCCAGCGCGGCGATGACCGCTGCCGCGTCGGGCACCTCACCCTCCTCCACCGGGCAGGTGCGGTCCGGGTTGGTGGCGTAGAACCGGGCCCCCCGGAGGAGGGCCTGAAAGGCCACGTTGAGCTTGTCCCAAGTCAGTGTGCGGTCGAAGGCGGCGACCACGCACTCGATCCGATCCGGATCATCGGTGACGGACAGGCCCGCCCGGCGGAGCTCGGCCACCAGGGGCGCTTCTCCGACCGCGAACACCCTCGCGTTGGGGCTTCGCCTGGCCAGCGCCCGGGCCAACACGTAGGAGGAGTTGACCACGTCTTCCTCGGTGGCAGGGATCCCCAAATCGGACAGCTTGTCGGCGTAGTCGGCCCGGCCGTACAGAGGCTTGTTCGACAGGAACACGATCCTCCTCCCGCGGCGCCGCAGTTCGGCAATGGCCCCGTCGACCCCGGGAATCAGCCGGCTGCCCCGGTACACCGTCCCGTCCAGATCGAACAGGTAGCCCCCCACACCCTTCATCTCCCCCTCCTCCGCCACTGCACCAACGTCACCCCAACCACCACTACGCACAGGGCGGCCACCTGCAGCCCGGTGAGCCGCTCGCCCAGCGCAGCCCAGGCCAGCAGGGCGGTGCCCAGCGGGGTGAGATTGAGAACCACGTTTGCCTCCACAGCGGCCAGCCGGCGTAGGGCGTGATTGAACAGGAGGTAAGCCACCACAGTGTTGACCGCGGCCAACCCCAACACCACCCCCCAAGCGGATAGGGGCAGCCGGGGCACTCCTTCCACCAGGCCGCCAACCACGACCAGCAGCCCACCCCCAATCCCCAGCGGCAAGCCGGTAAGGACCAGGTTGCCAACCGCGCCCCCGCGGGCCACTTCCCGGGCCACGACTGGGAACACGGCAAACGCCGTCAACGCCACCACCAGGAGCCCGATGGCCCACGCCGTCCCATTTCCCAGGCCGGGCCCGAAGAACAGGACACTGCCGCCCACGGCCGCTGTCAATCCCACCAGTTGCCGCGGTCGCGGTCGCTCCCCCAACCAGGCAATGCCCAACAGCAACACCGGTACGGGCACCAAGCACAACGCCAACGAACCAGAGGTCGCCGGCAGCACCTTCAAGGCGGCAAACAGGGCACCATTCCCTACTGCGTACTGGGCAACCCCCAATACGGCCAGCCGGCCCCAGAGGGGCTTGGACAGGCCTCGTCCCCACCCAGCCCGGGCCAGCCACGGAGCCAGGAGGAGGAAGGCCCCGAAGTAGCGCAACCCCCCCACGGTGAACGGACCCGTATACTCGAGGAGGAACTTGACCGCCACAAACGACGATGACCAGATGGCCGCAACCGTCACCACCTCTCCCACCGCCACGCTGACCTGACTCCGGCAGAGTCCGCTCACCAGTTCAGCTCCTCGTCGTCCGCGCCAGCAGGCCTAGAGTGATTTTCACTGTCTACTTCTGTGACTGCATTGCGATCCCCTGGGCGAAGCTGCGGCGGAACAGGATGAGCACCACCAGGGGGGGAAGCATGGCAATCACTGTTCCAGCCATGATGATGTTCCACTCAGGGGCGATCTGTTCGCTGGCCAACAGCATCTTCAGGCCGATCTGCACCACCCTCATCTCGGCGGTGGTGGTCACGATCAGCGGCCACAGGTATTGGCTCCACATGAAGATGAACTCGATGACGAACAGGGCGGCGATGTTGGTCTTGGAGATGGGAACCAGAATCTGCAGCAGATAGCGCATCGGCCCCACCCCGTCCACCCGGGCCGCGTCGGACAGATCACGCGGCACGGTGAGGAAAAACTGGCGGAACAGCAGGATTCCGGTGGTGCTGGCGAAGAAGGGGACGGTGAGGGCCCAGTACGAGTTGATCCAGCCGAAGGCCTGCATGAGGTCATAGGTAGGCACGATGCGCACCGGGAGGGGGAGCATCTGTGTCACCATGCAGATGGGAAACAGCAGTGCCCGCCCGCGGAACTTGAAGTGAGTGTAGGCGAACGCGGCCATGATGGACAGCGCGATCTTGGCCACCGCCACCACCACCGAGATCAGGGTACTGTTGAACATGAGCCGGCCCATGTTCACCCTGGCCCAGGCCTCGGCCACGTTACTCAGGAACTGGCCCCCAGGAGTCAGCTTGGGCGGGAACGAGAACGCCTCGGAGAAGCTCAGGGTGCTGGTAATGAGCGCGTAGACCACCGGAAAGGCAATTACGGCCACGGCCAGGATGAGCGCCGCGTGGATCACCAATTTGTTGCGTGTTCTCCTGTTGTACATGGTTCCCTCAACGGGCGTACACAGCCTTTCGAGTGGCCACTCGCAGCTGGACCACTGCCAACACGGCGATGGCGATGAAGATCAGAAACGACTGCGCTGAGGCGTAGCCCGACTTCAGGTGGATGAACCCATCCCGATAGAGCTTGTAGACGAGGATTTCCGTGGCGTTGCCCGGGCCCCCCTTGGTCATGATGTCGATGAGCCCGAACACTTGGAAGAAGGCATACAGCATGTTTACGAACAACAGGAAGGTGGTGGTGGGGGAAAGCATGGGAAACGTGATCCGCCAGAACGTCTTCCACGGCCCGGCGCCGTCCACCCGGGCCGCCTCGATGAGTTCTCCGGGTACGTTCTGGAGCCCGGCGATGAAAAACACGATGTTGTAGCCCAGCATCTTCCAGGTGGCCGCGGCGGAGACGATGAGTAGAGCGGCCGTCCCGTTGGTCATCCAATTGAACCGCAACCCGGTGAGCTTGGCGATCAGGTAGGGCATGATCCCGGTGGCCGGGGCGAACATGAGCGCCCAGATGGTGCCCGCCACTGCCGGGGACAGGGCATACGTCCAGATCAGGGCCACCTGGTAGAACCCCTTCCCCCTGATCCGCTGGTTGGCGAGCATGGCGATGGCCAAGGAGACAGACAGGCCCACCAGAATGACGAAGGCGGAGAACACCAGGGTGATGAGCAGGCTGTGGACGTAGTCGGGGGAGGAGAACAGCCGGGCGTAGTTGTCCCACCCCACGTACATGACCTTGGTCCCGAACGGCGACACGCGGAAAAACGAAGTCCGCACACTCTGCACGAAGGGCACCACCAAGAAGACCGCGATCACGGCCACAGAGGGGAATACCAGCGCATAGGGCAACAGCCTGTGGCCTGGGAACCTCGCCTCGTACACGGTAGGCCTCCCGACGCCGGGAAAGGTTCCGGGGGCGGGAATGCCCGCCCCCGGACCGCGCCTCAGCTAGCCGCCGTAAAAGCTAGCGTACTCCTCGAGCAGCTGGTTTGCCTTGCTTGCCGCCTCGTCCAGGGCCGCCTTGGGGGAGAGCTGCCCGGCAACGGCCTTCTCGATCGCGGCGCGCTCCAGCTCGCGGATTTCCACGAACGGCCCCAACCGCACCCCGTTGGCGGCGGGAGTGTCCCGCCGGCCCATGAGGATCTGCAGGAAGGCGGTCAGGAAGTTCTGGTCCTCGCTGAACCAACCCTCGTCCAGCAGGGCCTTGACCGCGGAGTTCACCGTGGGGAAGTAGCCAGTGCCCTTGTGCCACTGAATGGCGATGTCGGTGTCTCCCAGGTACTTGAGGAACGCCCACACAGCGCGCAGCTCCTCCTCCGATTGGCCCTTGGGCACCCATAGGCTTCCGCCCCCGATGACCGAATTGCCCATGGGGTACCCCTCAAAGCGGGGCAGGAACGAGGTGCCCACCCGGAACCCGGCGGCCTTCTCGATGCCAGCCAAGGAAGAGGTGGACTGAAGCAGCATGGCGATCTGCTCAGACAGGAACGCCTGGTTGGCTGAGTACTCCGGGCCGCCGTAGAGGAAGATCCCCTTCTCAGCCAGCCGCGTCCAGGTCTCCAACACCATGACGCCGAAATCGCCGTTGAACAAGACTTCCCTAGCCAGCCCCGCGCGGCCGTTGTCGTGGTCGGCGAACAGCTGGTTGTGCATGCAGTGCATCTGCTCGAAGATCCAGCCTGGCCAGCCAAACGACATGACGTGCTCGACCACACCGCTGGCCAGCAGCTGCTCCCCGACCTCCTCCACTTCCGCCCACGTGGTGGGTGGCTTGTCGGGGTCGAGTCCGGCCTGTTCGAACAGGTCCTTGTTGTAATACAGCATGGCAGTGGACGAGTTGAACGGCATTGACCACAGATTGCCGTCCACGGAGTAATAGTTGTTGATGGGAATGATGTACTGAGCCCAGTCCCAGGTCTCACCCAGCATCCCAGGGATCTGGTAGACTGGGATGATGGCCTGGGAGTCGATCATGGTCTGGGTTCCCACTTCGTAGACCTGTACCAGATTGGGCCCGGTGCCGGTCCGATAGGCCGAGATGAACTTGGTCAGCGTCTCGGCATAGGACCCGGTGAACAGTGGTTTCAGCTCGATGTCGGGATGGGTAGCGTTGAAACTGTCCGCAATCGCCTCCACCACCCCCAACCGAGCTCCGCTCATAGCGTGCCACCAGGTGATCTCCACCTTCTCCGCCATCGCCGGCCCGGCAGCCAACGCCAGAATGCCGACAGCCAACAGGCTCAACTTACGCACTTTCGACCTCCTTGCCACAGGACGCACTTGTTCCCGAGGTCACCGATGACCCCATCCGCACCGGTCTGTTCGCACCTACCACCTCCCCTGGTCGTAGAGATCGTCGGAGGCGCCCGCAGGCGCTGTGCCCGTCACTCGCCGGGCGATCGCCCCGCTCTCCATTTGCTTTTGCTTGCTGTCCTTTACTTGCGCATCACAGCCTACCCGGCCGTCCCCGCCGCTGTCAAGCTGTGCCCCCACGATTCAGTCGCCCCGGGCTGTGAGAATCCCCACCAGCCGGTGCGGCCAATCAGTGATGATCCCAGCCAACCCGTCGAGCCCCGCGTAGCGCCGCAACGGGGCGGGGTCGTTGACCGTCCACACATAGACTTGGTAGCCGGCCTCGGCCAGGGCAGCGGCCGCCTGCGGAGAGAACCCCATGGTTGAGACCGCCACCCCGTCGGCCCCCAGGCGGTCCAGGTAGCCGCGGAGATCTTGGGGAGGGAAGATCACGATGGGAGCCGCGGTGATCGTGGGGGCCAGTTCCTTGACGTAGCCAATCATCTCCCCGGCGAAGGAGGAGACGAGCACCCGGTCGGTCATCCCCAGCTCGTCGATCACCGCCACTGTCCGCTGGACCAACGATCGCTGTCGCCCCGAAAGGGCGAACGCCGCCAGGCTCCCCTTCAATTCAACGTCCGCCAGCAGGCCGAGTTCTCTGGTGGCCAGGAGCGCCTCCCGCAGGGTGGGCACCGGTTCGCCGCGGAAGGCCGTGCTCAGCTCCCCGGGGACCTGTCCACCAGCCAGCGTGCCAAACGGGTCCCGGGCCAAGAACCACGAACCGGCGTCCAACCGCTTGATTTCCTCTAGCGTGAAGTCCTCCACCCGCCGCGGCGCCCGCCCGGGGAACACGTCTCTGGCGTTGGTGGTGCGGGCAAGGGACTCGTCGTGCATGAGGATGGCCTCGCCGTCCTTGGTCAACTGGACGTCGAACTCCCACCCGTCGGCGCCCGCCGCCGCAGCCGCCCGCGCTGCGGCCAACGTGTTCTCCGGGGCCAGCGCCCCGCCGCCCCGATGGGCCACCACCAGCGGCCAGGC
>JBNGCS010000002.1:99365-160576 GCA_049975705.1 Candidatus Bipolaricaulaceae bacterium
TGTTCTCCGGGGCCAGCGCCCCGCCGCCCCGATGGGCCACCACCAGCGGCCAGGCGACGAGCAGCAGCCGTACTGCCATCGCTCACCCTCCCAGGGAACGGTGCCCTACTGATGGTCGCCGGCCACCAACACCTCCACGTCCAGCTCCTCCAACACCCCGGCCATCTCCGGGGGCAGCGGCCTGTCGGTGACCAACAGGTCCACTGCATCCAACTCGGCGATCTTGCTGTGGGTCACTGCCCCAAACTTGGAGTGGTCAGCCACCACCACCGTGCGCCGCGCGTGGCGCACCACTTCGGCAGCCGTCTCCGCCTCCTCCAGCGCGGGGATGGTGATGCCGTGGTCCAGCGAGACGCCGTTTGCCCCCAGGAACGCCAGATCGAAATACACCCCGTCCAGCGCCTGGCGAGCCAGCCGACCCACCATGGCGTAGGAGACGCCGCGCAGGTATCCGCCCACCACGTACACCTCCACCTGGGGCAGGTTGGCCAGTCCCACGGCGTGGGTGAGGGCGTTGGTGAACGCCCGGAAGCGGGCACCTGTCGGCAGATGCTTGACGAGTTGCATCGTGGTGGTCCCGTTTCCGACGAACGCGGCCATCCCCTCCTCGACCAACCCGGCGGCCAGCTGGCCGATCCGCTTCTTCTCCGCCAAGTTCCGCGTCGCCTTCTCGTGATAGGAGGGTTCGGCGGCCAGCCACTCCTTCACCACCGCCCCCCCGTGGGTGCGCACCAGCTGGCCCTGTTCGGCCAACGCGTTGAGGTCGTTGCGGATGGTCATGGGGGATACGGAGAACAGCTCCGAGAGTTCTGTGGTGTGGACCATACCCCGTTCTCGCAGCCGCTCCAGGATCAACCGCCGCCGGTGCTCGCTGAGCATCGCTGTCGTTCACTTTCCCTGGCTTGCGCACATGAGTTTAGCTTTGCGGTCGGCCCGCGTCAACATCGGTCCCCAACTGGACGAGCCGCAATGCCTCCTCCACGGACACCTCAGTGTCCACGCACCCGTCGCGCAGCAAGGGCAGAGTGAGGACCGCCGGTCGGGGGCCATCCAGCTCGGCCACCGCTTCCACCCCCTCGGCAAGCTCCTTGTGGCAGGCAATGGCCAGGATGGCTTGGGGCCGCAGCTCCTTGATGAATCGCAGGGCGAGAGAACCGCCCGGGGCCACGCACACTCCCTTGTACCCCGCTGCCTCCGCCGCCCGCCGCAGCCGGCCGATGGCGCAGGCCTGCCGGCAGTCCGGCGGACACTGGAATCCGTCTCGGGAGGGGCGACCCGGACAGGCGGCGCTGGGACGAAGGCAATGCGGCAGAAGCAGCAGCCGCTCCCCCGGCGGCACGGCCGCGAATGTCCGCTCCTCCCCCTGCCCGGCCGCGCTCACCGCCCCATCACCTGCACGTCAACGATCCGGTCGCGGGGCCGGTCCAGTTCCACCAGGAACACCCGCTGCCACTGGCCGAGCAGGAGGCGGCCGTCCTCCACGGGCACCATCTCCGACGCCCCCAGGAGCAGATGCTGACAGTGGGCGTGGGCGTTGGGACACTCGTCCTCGGTCATGTTGTCGGTGCGAATGCCGAAATCGTTGTGCCGGTAGTACAGATCCCGGGGGGCGACCCGCTTGAGGAACTCCTCCATGTCATGAATGAGCAACGGCTCGTTCTCGTTGATCCGGACGGCGGCCGTGGTGTGACGACAGAACAGGAGCGCCAGGCCCTCTTGTACCCCGGACTCGGCCACCTTGCGCTGGACCTCCGCGGTGATGTCGATGAACTGCGGGGAGCGCTTGGTGGGCACGATGAGCGACAGTCGCCGCACCAGGGGACGGGCCTCCGTGTAGGCCGGTTTCACGCTTCACCACCTCCTCCCAACTCAGACAATCGCTGAATGACTTGGTCGATGACTGAATCCGGCGTGGAGGCGCCGGCTGTGACTCCTACGCGCGCCAGGCCGGCCAGCCACTCGCCGCGGATCTCCTCCGCAGACTCGATGAAGTGCGTACGCACGCCCGTGGCCCGACAGGTCTCGGCCAGCTTGCGGGTGTTCGCCGAGTTCCGCGACCCGACCACGAAGATGGCCTGCACGCGGCCGGCCATCTCCTGGGCTGCGCCGTAGCGCCGACCGGTCTCCGGACAGGTGGTGTCCACCACCCGCAGCTCGCGGAGTTGTTGGTGCAGCCGGCGAACCACCTCGGCGGCGAACGACCAGAACGCCTCCCGCCCCTTGGTGGTCTGGGAGATCAGGGTCACCCTCTCCCCGGGCGGCTCGGTCAGCTCCTGGGCGTTCAACGTGGCCCGGCCTCGGCCCTCGGTCCAAGATAGCAGACCCCGCACTTCAGGGTGGGCCTCCTCCCCGTAGATGAGGACGAAGTACCCCTGTTCGGCCAGCCTGCGGGCGGCCTCTTGTGCCCGCTTCACGATGGGGCAAGTGGTGTCCACCAGCGCCAGTGCACGGTCGGCGATCTCCTGGTAGACGGCCTTGCTTGCTCCGTGGGCCGTGATGGCCACTGCCGGCTCCCCCACGCCCTCCACCGAGTCGGCCACCCGTGCCCCCTTCTGGGTCAAGGAATCCACCACGTGGGCGTTGTGCACGATGGCCCCCAGGGTCGCCAACGGCCCCTCCCGGGCCAGGTGCTCCTCGACCATCTGCACCGCCCGCCGGACTCCCGGGCAGAAGCCGTACACCTTCGCCCGCTCAATCCTCAACTCCCCCATCCGATCATCCATCATCCGCCAGGGCCGCCCGGTACCGCCCCAACGCCATCAGCGGGAAGTAGTGCCGGTACAGGTGGTAGCGGATCATGAAGTCGGTGGGAAAGCCAGTCCCGGTGAAGTGGGGCTCCGTCCACGTACCGTCCGGGCATTGGGTGCGGGTCAGGTACTCGATCCCCCGCTGTACCGCCTCGGAGCGCGCCTCGCCGGCGGCCAGCAGCGCCAGCAGGGCCCAAGCCGTCTGGGAAGCGCATGACGGCCCCCGGCCGCGCAACTCGTCCTGATGATAGGAGTCCACCTCCTCGCCCCACCCCCCATCGGGGTTCTGACGGGCGCGCAGCCAGTCGGCCGCTCGCCTCACCCGCGGGTCGTCGGGGGGCAGCCCACAGGCCCGCAGGCCGGGGAGCACCGCCCCAGTGCCGTAGATGTGGTTCACCCCCCACCGCCCGTACCAAGAACCGTCCTGTTCCTGTTCCTTCCCCAGGTAGCGCAGGGCGCGGTCCAGAGGCCGAAAGCCGGGCCGATATCCCAGTCGTCCCAGGCACTCGACCACGTGGGCGGTGACGTCCGCAGAGGGGGGGTCGACCAACTCCCCGAAGTCGGCGAACGGAATCTGGCGCAGGAACGTCTTGGTATTGTTGCGGTCGAACGCTCCCCACCCACCGCCGCTGGATTGCATGCCCAGCAGCCACTCCACACCCCGAGAGACCGCGAAATCCTTGGCCTTGGGCGGGAGATCCGTCCCCGCGAGGGCCATGATCACCACTGCGGTGTCGTCAGTGTCCGGGTACCAGTCGTTGTCAAATTCGAATGCCCACCCTCCCGGCCGGGCCGCGCATCGCACCTGCCAGTCACCACCGACGAATATCTGCTCCCCGAGGAGCCACCTCCCGGCCCGGACCAACGCGGAGTGATCCGGCGGAAGCCCTGCGTCCTGCAGGGCGAGCATGGCCAGTCCGGTGTCCCACACGGGCGAGATGCACGACTGGAGACGGAATCCATCCCATCCCTTGTCGGTAGCCAGCTCAGGGTGGCGGGCCCGGGTCTCCTCGGTCACGGCGTAGCGGGCAAACCCCGCCAGCCCCCGCTCGATCGGCGGCGAGTCCACCGAGTGGCCCAAGGCGTGGAGCGCAATGAGTGAGTAGACCCAGGGCGGCTGTATCCCCCCCCAGCACCCATCGGCCTCCTGGCGCTGGAGAATCCACTCTTCCGCCGCTCGCAACGCTCGGCGGCGCAGGGACCGGATCGGCCGCCGCTCGTAGATCCGCAGGGCCCGGTCCAGCTGACCGAAGAACCACCCCCACCAGCCCGCCTTGCGGGGAGGACGGAGGTCACACTTCCTGTCGCCGCGCGCAAACAGCTCGTCCACCCGGGCCGGCGCAGGGATCGGGTAGACGGGCTGGAGGACCCGGACCACGGCCAACGGCAGGATCGTTCCCCGGGCCCAGGAGGCAAACGAGTAGAGGTTCACCGGAAACCACCGCGGCAGGAGCACCAATTCCGGGGGCAGCATGGGAGTCCCCTCCCACGGCCACTCGCCGAGCAGGGCCAGCCAGATCTTGGTGAACACCCGCACCCTATCCAGGCCGCCGCGGGCCACAATCCACTCCCGCGCCCTGCTCATTTCGGCGGATGTTGGGTCGACGCCGGCCAGCTTGAGGGCCACGTAAGCCTCCACCGTGGTGGAGAGATCGCCCGGCGCTCCCCGCCAGTTGCCCCAACTACCGTCCGCACGCTGCTCGTCCAGGATGTGACAGCCGATCTTTTCCCACAGCTCCTGGTTCCCCGTGCCCAGGATGTGAGTGAGGAAAACCTGCTCGGCAGCGATGGTGACGTTGCTCTCCAGTTCCCCCCACCAGTAGCCGGCGGGCGCCTGGTGGGCCAGAAGCCAATCCACCGCCTTGTCAATTGCCTGGTCCAGCTCCGCCACCGGGCCCGCACGGTCGACAGCGGTATCCCCGAGGCGCTGCCGGGTCATCGCCCCGTCACCTCCTCTCGCACCAGGCTCACCAGCTCGTCGGCCAGCCTTTCCTCGGCCACCTTGGGGCGAACGACCCGACCGTGGGCGTAGATGGTCCCGAAGCCGCGTCCGCCGACGACGGCGAAGTCGGCCCTTTCTGCCTCCCCCAACCCGTTCACCGGGCAGCCCATGATGGCAACCGAGAGGGGCTCGTCCAGGTCAGCAAGCCGGGCGCGTACCTCCTCGGCGATCCCGGGAATGTCGATGCCGGTCCTGCCGCAGGTGGGGCAGACCACGTAGCCCGGCCCCCGCCTCCTGAGGTCCAGGGACCGGAGGATCTCCCAAGCCACCTCCACCTCCCGCACCGGGTCGCCGGGGAGGGAAACGCGGATTGTATCTCCAATACCCTCGGAGAGGAGGAGCCCGATCCCCAGGGTGGAGGCCACGATCCCGGGCACCCCCGGCCCAGGCTCGGTCACCCCCAAGTGCAGCGGCCAGTCACCCTTCGCGGCCAATAGCCGGTTGGCCTGTACGGTGAGAGCGACGTGGTGAGCCTTGAGCGAGACGACCACGTCGCGGAAACCCTCGGCCTCCAAGAGCTCGATCTCCCACAGGGCGGCCTCGACCATACCCTCCGGGGTGATCCCCTGCCGGCGGAATCGTGGAGCGAGGGAGCCGGCGTTCACCCCCACCCGGATGGGCACCCCCCGCTCACTGGCCGCCCGGGCCACCTCCCGGATCCTCCGCGGGTCCTGGATGTTGCCGGGGTTCAGCCGCAACTTGTCGGCACCAGACTCCAGGGCGAGCAGGGCCAGCCGGTGGTCATAGTGGATGTCAGCCACCAGCGGCACCGACACCTCACGCTTGACCTCCCGGATCGCCCGGGCGGCCGCCGCGTCCGGAACCGCCACCCGTACCACCTCGCACCCGACCGCCTGCAGCCGGCGGATCTGGTCTACGGTCTCCTCGAGCTGCGATGGGGACCGGGTGGTCATCGCCTGGACCACCACCGGGTGGTCTCCGCCCAGGGGCACTCCTCCTACTCGCACTGCACGCGCCGGCCGCCTCATCTTGCCCCCGCCATCACCGGCGCCAAGCGGCGGCACGCCCGCCCCAGGCCCGCCGCGCAGGTCAGCGCTCGGGCCGCCCACCGGGCCCGCGGCCCGGTCGTCACGTCCTCCCACAGCAGATCCAAGACAGAGCGGACGACCAGGAACGGGATCTCCCGCCGGGACAGCTCTCCTGCCAGGTGAGCCGACTCCATGTCCACTGCCAGGGCGTCCAACGACAGGCGGGCCTTCTCCCCCGGGCCGGCGAGCTGGTCTACCGTTTGGATCGGCCCGCTGGCCGCCCAGGGGACCACCGCCCGAGCCGCGGACAACAGTCCCCCAGGAACGTCGACCGCCGCCCCGGCCCCTTGCACCCGCGAAGCGAGGATCAGCGCCCCCGCGGGTAACTCCGCCCGTGTCGCCCCAGAGAAACCCACCACCAACACGGCCTCCGGGGACTTCTTGCCCCAGCCGGCCACCAGCCGCGCTGCCGCCCCCGGGCCGGTGCCCACGGCCAATCGGGGCCGGCTTCGCACAAACAGAAGCTCCGTACGCAACGCGGCCACCACACAGACCATTTACCCTCACCCGGCCCTTCCCCAGGTGGAAGCCCGGGGCCCGGCCGCCTTGCGCCGGGGCAACAGCCGCCAGGGATGGTTCACCGCGTCCAGCACACTGGCCGGCTCAAAGCCCGAGTGCAGCATGCACCCAGCGCACCGGGGGTCGTTGCCCGGCCCATGCCGCGACCACAGCCCCGGATCAAGCAGCTCCCCCAGATCCTGCACGTGCTGGTCGGCGATCAAATAGCACGGCTTGCGCCATCCCAGCACCGTGTAGGTGGGCACCGCCCACGCCGAGCAAGGATAAGTCCGCTCCCCGCGCAGAAAATCCAAGAACAGCGGGTTGTCGTAGAAGGGAAACCTTCCTCCCCCGTCCAACAACCTGCGGAAGACCTGTACCGACTCCTCCCGCTGCAGAAACAGCTCCCGCTCCAGGACCGACTGGTAGGCGTAGCCGGGCGACAGCATCAGGCCCTCCACCCCGAGCTCCCGCAGGGTACGGAACAGCGCCTGGGTGTCCTCGACGTCGGTGCCGTGGAAGACGGTGGTGTTCGTGCACACCCGGTGGCCACGGCTCACCGCCTCCCGGATGGCAGCAATCGCCTCCTGGTACGTACCCGGGCGTCCCGTCACCCGGTCGTGCACCGCCGCAGTTCCGTCGAGGTGGACCACGAAGCACAGCCGGCGATGAGGGGCCAGCCTCGGCAGGGCCTTCCGGAGGAGCAACCCATTCGTGCACAGGAACACCCACCGCCGCTGATCGACCAAACCGCTGACCATGTCAGCGATTTCGGGGTGCAGCAGGGGCTCACCCCCTGACACGGAGACCACCGGGGCGTCCGCCTCCGCCGCCACCGCCAGGGCCCGCTCCACCGACATCAGCTCCCCCATGTGGTCGGCGTACTCCCGCACCCGTCCACAACCGACGCACTGGAGGTTGCAGGCCTCCAACGGCTCCAGCATGAGCACTATGGGAAACAGCTGTCCCCGCTCAGGCCAGCGGCGCCGCGCCAGCAAGTAGCGGCCGATCTCGTAGGTCATCTGCAGCGGCCGCCCCATCTCACACCTCCCGCTGGACCAGGAAGTTCAACAGTTCTTCGAAGTCGCGGTGCGCCGGCGGCTGCCAAGGCAACCCCTGCGCCAGGGTGCGGGCCTGGCGGCAGTAGTCCTCCACGGCAGCCTGGGCCGCCCGCCGGGCGCCCAAGGACTCCAGCCGCTCCAGCAACCTCTCCACCGGCACCGGATGCTGGTTCAACAGCTCCCCGAACCCCGGGTCCCGTTCCAGCGCGAATGACAGCGGCCACGACCGTTTGCGCCGCATCAGATCCCCCCCGGCCGGCTTGCCCGTCCGCTCCGGATCCCCCCAGATGCCCAGCAGATCGTCGCCCACCTGGAACGCCAACCCCAATACCTCCCCCACCTCCCGGTGGGCCGGGGCGAGCTCAGCCATGCCGGCAGCGACCGCCCCCAGCTCCAGGCCGCATCCCAGCAGGGCCCCAGTCTTCTTGCGAGCCATGGTCAGGTACGCCTCCACCCCGCCGTCCGTCTCCCCCTCCAGTCCCAGGTCCAGCACCTGTCCCTCGATCATGCGGTAGGTCGCCGCAAGCAGGCTCCGTCCCGCCGCCACCACCGCCTCGGTGTCCAGCCCCTCCCCGCCGCGCAGGGCCGCGCCCAGGGCGACCACCAGCAACCCATCGCCCACGTTGATCGCCTGCGCCTTGCCGAATGCCTTCCACACCGTGGGCCGGCCCCGGCGCAGGTCATCCCCGTCCTGGATGTCGTCGTGCACCAGGGAGAAGTTGTGCACCAGCTCCAGGGCAGCGGCCAACGGCAGGGCCCGCTCCACCCGCCCGCCCAAGGCATAGCAGCCGAAGCAGGTCAACGCCGGGCGGACGAGCTTGCCCCCCACGCCGGGGCCGGTACCTCCTCCTGGATCGCTCAGGCCCAACGGATAGCGCAGCAGCTCGGCCAGCCGATCGTCGCCCGCCAGCGCCGCCTCCACGGCCCTGACGATGCGAGGACGCCACCGGCGCAGAATCTTCACCTCGGCCACCTAGACCTCCCCCAGCTTGGGCGTCCGCACCAGCCCGCAGTTGAGAGCAGCCCGGACCAGTTCAGCTGTGGAATGGGCCCCCAGCTTCCGCATTGCAGCCGCCTTGTGGGCCCGCACCGTAGAGCGGGAGCGGCACAGCGCCTCCGCGACCTGACTGAGCTTCTTCCCCTCCACGATGAGCTGGACCACTTCGCGTTCCCGCGGCGACAGAGGCAGCCCCTCGCCGTCGGCCGCCGGCAGCGTCACCTCTCCACTGGCGGCGCGCCGGACGACCCGTACAAGGTGGTCGGGGTCCTCACCCTTGAGCACGTAAGCCGCCGCCCCGGCTTGCGCCGCCTCCCCCCGCCAAGCGGGGTCGTCAAACATGGAGACCAAGACGACCTGGACCTCGGGCAGCCTCCGCCGCACCCGGCGGCAGAGCTCTATCCCCGACAGTCCGGGCAGGGCCACGTCCACCACGGCGACCTGCGGGCGCAGCTCCCGGATGGCCGCCACCGCCTGGCGGCCCTCCGCGGCCTGGCCCACCACCTCCATGCCGGCTCCGGCGAAGATCGCCCACAGCCCCTCCCGAACCACCGGATGGTCGTCCGCCAAGAACACACGAATGCCCACAACTATTTAGGGATGATACCGCCGCGCCTGTCATGGCACGATGGGGGAACTGTACTACGCGGCTTGGGGCGAACTCCCGACAAGCGCCCGCCCGTCCGGGCCCGCCGATTCTCGCCCTCAGAGGCAGACACCATCACTGACTGGTGGAATCGGGGAGACCGAATGCGGAGCCTTTTGGCATGGCTTTACCTGATTGGGGGTAGGGCGACCTAAGGCCGGCGGCGTCCACGGCGCTGGTCAGGGTTGACAAGGCACCAACGTGGTGGGCACAACTTCCCCTTCTCGCCTGGGCAGCGAGCCGCACTCCCAGTACCGGCGAACGAGGTGAGTGCTGCTGCAGCTGCCCGCTCGGTCGCCGGGTTGGCTGACTACTCTGCTGCTCCGTGGGCGCAAGCGAAGTCGATTTCACACCGAGGTACCCACCAACCAGATCACCACGGTCGGTGAGGCGAGCTCGGAGTGCTCTTCGACCAGCGCCAGCACCTCAAGACTGCTCCGCTTGGGCATCACGATGTTCAGGGTGACCAAGTCAAGGAGCGAGCCAGCGGCGAAGTCTCCCGTGCGCACCAGGCAGTAGCACGCGCCAGCCCTGTCCTTCGCCCATGCAGTTTGCCACTGGGGCGGCTCGGCGAACAGCCCCAGAGCACTTCCGCGCGGGAGAGAGAATCGCAGGCGATCAGCCCGCCCCCAGCTGGGTACGGCTCATCTTCCTTCCCCGCTCCCCCACCGGCCCGTGCTACCGGTGGCCGATAGGCTCAATCAAACCCAGGATGTGACACAGACCGATTGGCCACACCGCGTCCGGGCACGGGGGGCAGAGCTCGACCCGGCAGGAGATGAGCTCCACCCCGCCAGGACCTAGCGTGACCCCCAGGGCCAACGGCGGTGGCCACAGCCCATAGCTTCTGGAGGACTCCGCACACCGGATGTCGGCAGCCAGGGCCACCTCGGAAGCACATATCTTGACATCGTCCAGGGGCAGCTCCGGCCGTCCCCACGGGCTGACCATGATCCCCGTCTGCCCACCCTGGATGATCACCTCGTGAAGCTCGACGTTGGCAAAGCTGCCCACTGACAGCACGCTCGGAAACCGATCGGCGACCGGGCCGTAGAGGTGGGCGGCGCGGAAAACTAGCTCGGCGCGGTCCTCGACGCTGACCCCACCCCGGATGATCACCTCCTGGCCATCGAGACGGGCCAGCCCTGCCAGGCGCACCGTCGCGCCCTGTGCGTCGGCCGCCGGGTGAACTCGGCACTCCTCCAGCCCAGCGTGGGCAATGTCGTCCAGGCTCACCCCTTGTTCGAGGAGAACACCCTTCACCCGCGCCGCGGCCCCCCGGACCAGCCTCAGTCCCCCGGCTCCCCCTTGCCACATCACTGTTGCCTGCCCGGTGAGGACCAGGGGGAACTGGTCGATGACCACGTCCACAAAACTGAGCCGGCCGCGGGGACCGCACAGAATCCCCCCCATGGCCAGGCGTCGCAGCTCCACTTCCCCGTCCCCCACAACGGAGAAGGCTGGCAGATACTGTTCCTGGAAGCTAGCCCCGCTGATCCGCAAGCGGCCCGGGCTGGCCGGCTCCACCGTGAGTGACCTGTCCACCCTGCCTATTCCGCCACGGGCGCGGCGAGCAGCAATCGTCCCCCCGGGACCAGGGCATCCACCGCCTCCTGAAGGGACTCGTAGCCGCCCCCCGGGTAGGTCACCGTGACCTGGGCAGCCTCGCGCAGGTGGGAACGCAGGTTTGGATACACGTCCCCGGCCAGGTCGATCCCATTCCCGACGAATCGGTTCCCTGTCCCGGTCACCTGGCACGGGTGGTCGCCGGCCACCGCCACCCCGTTGGCCGCGAACTGGCAGCCGTGGAGGGTCACCCTGGCGGCGGACGCCGCCGCCACCGCAGTCTTACAGCCGCGGAACGTGCACCGGCACACCTCAACGTGGCAACCGGCGCAGATGCCGACCCCAACCTGGAACGTGAGGCCAATGAACCGCACCGTGCCCCCGCCCACGCGGAGAAGGCCCGCGGAGCCAAGCCCGGCCCCTTCCAAGACAACCTCTCCTGCGCCACGCAAGGTGAGCGAAGTCCCGAAACTCACGGTGCCGGCCAGAACATACCGCCCTGGGGCGATGACCACCTCGTCCCCTTGCCGGGCCGCGGCCACCGCCGCCCTCAGGTCGACGAAGTCGTACACCTCCCGATCCGGTCCCACCGTAAGGGTCCCCCCATGCCCCCACCCCCACCCGGCGAGGGTCACCAGCAGAGCGGCCACCAGGCGAGTCATCCTCCCCCCCCCGCAGCCGCCAGACGACGTTGTTCGGCTGCCCGGCGACCTCCCGGGCGGCCACCAACCCCTCTTCCAGTGACAGGATGCAGATGCGCGGGGCCAGCGGCGCGCGGCTTGTGTAGGCCAGGTACTTCCCGTCGGGGGAGAAGGCCGGCTGCCCGTCGTCCCAGCCGCCGTCCGTGAGTCGGCGCACCTCCCCAGTGCCCAGGTCGTAGTAGTAGATGTCGTTGTCTCCATCCCAGCCTGAAGTGAAGGCAAACCCCGTGCCGACTGGGTGCCAGCAGATCTCCAGACCGCGGTAGAAGAACCGACCACCGCCGCGCGGGGGGACTTGACGGGCGGGCAGGAGCACCCGCTCCTCACCGGCCCGCCAGTCAATGAGCACCAACGCCCCCGCCACTTCGGCCAGGAATGCCTCGCCCGTCGGCTAAAAGAAGGCATGGTAGATCATCCCCCAATCGGTGACGTAAACCTTGTCGCCGCCGGCCGGGTCATAGATGAACGGGATCCAGCCGCGGGTGATCCCGGAGATCTGGCCCCCGGGGTGGACAGTGAAGTCCCAGCCCCACGTGTGGTTCCGCAGGTCGGACCCATCCTTGTTCACGGACCACACCTCGCGGTGGGTGGGGGAGCCGGCCACCCCGAAGTAGATCCGCTCCCCATCTGGGGACCAGCCAACTTCCCCAGGACACTGCAGTCGGCCAACGGCCGGGAACTCCAGCACGAGCCTGGACTCGCTCCCGTCTACCCGCGCCACCCACAGCTGGTGAGGATATGGGCAGCGACCCGCCTCCTTGGTGTCCGCGGGTGGACCAGGTAGCCGGCGGATGTAGGCGAGATAGTGACCATGGGGGGAGAAAGCTGCATCGGTCGCCGCCACCCCGCTGGCCATCTTCCAGCTCTCTCCGTCCAGCGAGCAAAACCACAATTCCGGCTGCCCGCCAACCTCTTCCAGGAACAGGGCAAAGTCGGGGTGGCCCGCGCCGGAGGACCCCCGAAGCTCCGCCACTGCAGGGTGGAACCCGGGAACTGCCCAGCCAGCCTGAACTCCGACGGCCAGGGCCACCAGCCCGCCGATGATCCCTCGTCGCACTCGCCGCCAGAAGCTCCTCCCCCTCCCGAGCATGTTATGAGCATTACCTCCAGCGGCACTCCCCAGCCAGGTCACATCAAGCCAAGCCATCGACCCGGCTCCTGTGCGCCTGGAAGCGTCTTCCCCAGCCATGGCTACCTGCCCGTACCGGCAAGGCGGGGCCCGAAGTGTCGCTCGGAGACTCAGGGAATACGCGGAGCGACCGCCACCTTCTGGAAAGGACCGCACTATCACCAGGGCGCCGCAGTGGGGGAGGCAGGCGGTGCTCTGCGGTGGGAGGAGTTGGGCTGGAGAACTCGCCCGTAGAATTGCCCTGTGCACTACACCTGGGTGCGAGCCAGATGTGCGACACGGGCGAGCGGCTGTTCAGGCTGCTGGACGAAACCGCCGGAACCCGCACGCAGGCACCTCGTTCAGATACGCTCGCATGATGAACCGCTGGGGATCGCCTAGAGATGGCTACAACGCTTGTCGACCATTCTCGTCGCTACAGGGCGAGCTGCCCTGCATCGATCGTGGTGGAGGCGACGGGACTTGAACCCGTGACCTCTGGCATGCCATGCCAGCGCTCTCCCAGCTGAGCTACGCCCCCAGCACGGCTATTCTCCCGCCTCGGCGGCGGGCGTTCAAGGGGCCCTAGATATCCAGAACGGCTACGCGGTGGGCGTTCTCCCGGATGAAGTCACGCCGCACTGACACATCCTGGCCCATGAGCGTGGAGAAGATCTCGTCGGCCTGCAGGGCATCCCTGATCGTCACCTGGCGCAGGATGCGGGTTTCGGGGTTCATGGTCGTCTCCCACAGCTCCTCGGCGTTCATCTCCCCCAACCCCTTGAACCGCCGCACGGAGACCTTGCCGTTCCCCCCGGCCCGGAGCGATTCCAGCTCCGCGTCGGAGTAGACATAGGACCGCTGCTGGCCCCGCTGCAGGAGGTAGAGGGGGGCCTGGGCGATGTACACGTGGCCGGCCTCGATCAGGGGTCTCAGGTAGCGGAAGAAGAAGGTGAGAAGCAGGGTGCGGATGTGCGAGCCGTCCACGTCCGCGTCGGCCATGAGGATGATCTTGTGGTAGCGCAGCTTGGCCAAGTCGAACTCCTCGCGGATCCCGGTCCCCAGGGCGGTGAGGATCGCCCGCAGCTCCTGGTTGTCCAGCAGCTTGGACAACCGGGCCTTCTCCACGTTGAGCACTTTCCCGCGCAGCGGGAGGATCGCTTGGAAAGCCCGGTCACGTCCCTGCTTGGCCGACCCGCCGGCCGAATCCCCCTCCACGATGAACAGCTCGGACTTCTCCGGATCCGCGCTCGTGCAGTCGGCCAGCTTGCCGGGCAGGCCATTCGAGAGGAGCGCCCCCTTGCGCCGCACCAGTTTCCGCGCCTTGGCCGCAGCCAACCGGGCCCGGTGAGCGGTGAGGGACTTGTCGATGATGGCCCGGGCCACCCCGGGGTTCTTGGCCAGGTACTGGGCCAACTGCTCCCGCACCACCTCCTCCACGTAGGTGCGGATGGCCGGGTTGCCCAGCTTGGTCTTGGTCTGCCCTTCGAACTCCGGCTGCTGCAGCTTGACGGACAGGATGGCCACCAGCCCTTCCCGGATGGCTTCCCCGGGGATGGCGCTCTCCTTCTGGCGGAGGAGGCGCTTGTCCCTCGCGTACTCGTTGATCACCCGGGTGAGGGCAGCCCTGAACCCGGTGAGGTGGGTTCCCCCCTCCCGGGTGTTGATGTTGTTGGCGAACGCGAAGATCTCCTCTGCGATGCCGTCCGTGAACAGCAGCGCCGCCTCGGCAGTCTGATCCTCTCGCTCGTCGGCCATGTAGATTGGCTCAGGATGGATGGCCTCCTTATCGCTGGCCAGGTCGCGCACGAAGGCCACGATGCCGCCTTTGGCGTGGAACTCCCGCTGCACCCCCACGATCCGGTTGTCCAACTTGATCCGCAGGCCGGGGTTCAGGTAGGCCAGCTCCTTCAACCGCAACGAGAGCTTGGAGAAGTTGTATCGTAGTTCGCCGAAGATCTCCCGGTCGGGCAAGAAGGTGATCGTAGTCCCCGTCTCCTTGGTCGTGCCCACCACTTCCAGGTCCCCGATCTTGCGCCCGCGGCCGAACGCCTGGCGATAGACCTTGCCGTCCCGCCAGCGAACCTCTGCCACCAGGGACTCGGACAGGGCGTTGACCACCGACACCCCCACCCCGTGCAACCCGCCGGAGACCTTGTAGCTCTGAGTGGTGAACTTCCCCCCGGCGTGGAGCGTGGTGAGCACCAACTCCAAGGTGTTCAGTCCGCTTTCCTGATGCATCCCCACTGGGATGCCGCGGCCGTTGTCCACCACGGTGACCCGTTTGTCCTCGTGGAGGATCACCTGGATCTCTGTGCAGTACCCGGAGAGGGCCTCATCCACGGCGTTGTCGACCACTTCGTGGATGAGGTGCAGCAGCCCGTCCGGCCCGGTCGAGCCGATGTACATGCCCGGCCGCTTCCGGACGGCCTCGATATCCTCCAATACTTGGATCTTGTCTACGTCGTAGTCTTGCCCCCTGATCACCGGCACCACCTCTCCTGCAAGTATATTCTATCAGCGCGAAATCCTCAACTCATGGGCATTTGCTCCCTTTCCAGGCTCCAATTGTCCGCCTGGTGGAAGTGGCAGGCGGCGGGTAAGCTGAACAGCAGAAAGGAGGTCCGGTGCGGCTTCTGGAATGGCAGGGTCGGCAACTCCTGGCGAGGAAGGGGATCCCCGTGCCCAGCGGACAGCTGGTGCACACGGCCGAGGAGGCCCGGGCAGCCGCCCGAAGGCTTGGGGGCCCGGTGGTGGTCAAGGCACAGGTGCCGATCGGCGGGCGGGGGAAGGCCGGCGGCATTCGCAAGGCCGCCGGACCGGAGGCCGCCGGGCAAGTCGCGGCAGAGCTGCTGGGGACTTCCCTCAAAGGGGCCAAGGTGGAGTCGCTGTTGGTAGTGCAGTCAGTGGAGGTGGCCTCGGAGCACTACCTGGGGGTGACGGTAGACCGGGCCCGGCGCGGGGCGGTGCTCATCTACTCCTCCTTGGGGGGGGTGGACATCGAGGAGGTCGCCCGCACCCAGCCCCATCAGGTACGCAAGGAACCGGTCCACCCGCTGGAAGGCCTGTGGCCGTTCCGTCTCCGGCGACTGCTCGCCACCTCCCCGGCCCACCTCGGCAAGGCGTTGGCGGACGTCGCGGCGCAGCTATACCAGACCTATCTTTACTACGAGGCCAGTCTGGTGGAGATCAACCCGCTGGCGGAGACCGAGCAGGGCCTGCTGGCGCTGGACGCCAAAGTCATCATCGACGACGACCACCGCCCTGGGGACCAGTTCACCGGGTTGGCCGAGGCCGCCCGCGACCCCCTGGAGGCGGAGGCTGACCAGGCCGGATTCTCCTACGTGCGCCTGGATGGGGACGTGGGCATCATAGGCAACGGGGCCGGGCTGGTCATGGCCACACTGGATCTGGTGGCCCAGGCCGGGGGGCGGCCGGCCAACTTCCTGGACATCGGGGGGGGCGCGCGGGCTGAGCGGGTGCGGAAGGCCGTGGAGCTGATCGCCCGGGAGGGAAATGCCCGGGTGCTGTTGGTGAACGTGTTCGGGGGGATCACTCGCTGCGATGAGGTGGCCAAGGGAATCGTCGAGGCTTGCCAGGGGCTGGAGATGCCGGTAGTCGTCCGCCTGGTTGGCACCAACGAGCGCGAGGGGAGGGGAATCCTAGCCCGGTCGGGGTTGGTTCCCACTGATACCATGGAGCAGGGCGCCGCCCGCGCGGTGGCGCTGGCAAAGGAGCGGACATGAGGCTGTGCACGTTGTTGGCGGTGGCCATGGCGGGCGGGTTGGCCTGGGGAGCCCAGGACATCATCCCCTTGAATGAGGTGCGGGCCGGCATGACCGGCCACGGGCTCACCGTGGTGGCGGGGACGGAGGTGGCCCGGTTTGAGGTGGAAGTGGTGGGAGTGCTGGACGAACCCGGCCACATGAACGACTTCATCATCGTGCGGGCGTTTGGGGCGGCCATCGACCGTTCCGGAGGAATCGCGCAGGGAATGTCAGGGAGCCCGGTGTACCTGGAGGGGCGCCTGGCCGGGGCCCTGTCGCGGGCGGCCACTTGGTCCGCCGAGCCCCGCCGCCCGTTGGGCCTGCTGACCCCGATCGAATCGATGCTCGCGGTGTTCGAGGAGATCAAGGCGTGGGCCCCGCCAACCCAGCAGGAGGAGGTGCCGCTGCCCAAGGAGGAGAAGCTCATGTCCCTCGGGCTGGAGCGCCTCAGCTTGGTGACCGAGCCCCCGGACCAGCCGGACCCGGGGACGCTGTACGCCTGGCCCCTGTCGGCACCAGTGATGGCCAGTGGGCTCTCCCAACGGGCACTGGAGGCGCTCCGCACGGGGGTAGACTTGAGGCTGCGCGATCATCCCCTGCTCGCCCTGCGCCCGACCTGGCGGGGACGGCTGGCAGGATTGACCGAGCTGGGGGCGGGCCGCGTGCTGCAAGCCCCGGCCGCCCCGCAGTCCCCGGCCGCGCTCCCTCTGGAGGCGGGCGCCCCGGTGGGAGTGGGCCTGCTGGCCGGTGATGTTGACGTGGGGGCGCTGGGCACGGTGACCTTCAGCCAGGGGAATGCGGTGGTGGCATTCGGCCACCCCTTCCTGTTCTCCGGCCCGGTGGATTACTTCCTGGCCGCCGCTCACGTGTTCGACACGGTGGCTGCCCTGGACGCCCCGTACAAGCTGGGGACCATGGGGGAGGTGCGGGGGGCCGTAGTCGCCGACCGGTGGGCGGCGGTCGGAGGGCGCACAGACCTGGCAGCCCGGCCGGTGGAGCTGGGCTTCTCCGTGTGGGATGAGGGCCGCGGACAGGGCACCGAGCTGGGCGTCCGCATGGTCCGCGAGCCGCGGCTGGAGCCCCTGCTGTACTTCGTGGCCGGGCTGGAAGCAGCGGACCGCACGCTGGACCGCATCGGACCGGGCACGGTCAGCCTGCGGTACACCATCGAGGGCACCGGCCTGCCCGAACCGCTGGAAAGGCGCAACATCTTCCTGTCCACCGAGGACGTGGGGGCGTACGTGCCCTGGGAGGCAGCTGTGGTCCTGGACGTGCTCGAGTACAACGAGTTCGCCGATCCCGCGCTGACCCGGGTGACCATGGAGGCCTCGGTGTCCCCCGAGCTCCGCGCCGCCCGGGTCCTGGACGTGGCGCTGGACAACGACAGCTACGCCCCGGGGGACACGGTGGGGTTCACCGTGTACCTGCAGGACTGGCGTGGCGACCAGACCACCTGGTCCGGCAACCTCCGCATACCGACGGACATTAACACCCCGTTCGTGGAGCTGCGGGCCTACGGCGGACCGCGACCTCCCGAACGCGGGGAAGCCGGTCCGCTCATCGAGTCCATCGGCGACCTAGTCGCCTACATCGAGGACATCCCCGCCTACGACACGTTGACGGTGGAGCTGTTCGCGTTGGACCCCATCTCCGAGCTGATGGGGGAGGCGTGGGTCTACGGCGTGGACGACGTGTCCGTCTCCGTGGGCGGCGCGGTCGTGTACGACGAGGTGTCCATCATCATCCCCCTGGACAAGGGCTAACGTGTGGGACGTACGGGAGGCAGCGCATGCCATCGGGGCGAAGCTGATCCGCCCCCGGGCGCCCTATGCCGCCGGCGGCGCGGCCTGCGACTCTCGTGCCCTGCGGCGCGGGGAGCTGTTCGTGGCCCTGGCGGGCCGTCACCACGACGGGCACGACTTCCTGGAGGAGGCGTTCGCCCGCGGTGCTGTGGGGGCGCTCGTCAACCGTGATCCTGGCCAGGGGTACAACCTACTGCTGGTTTCAGAGGTGGCGGGCGCGTTGTGGGAGCTGGCCGCTTGGCGCCGGGCACAGCTGGTGAACCCGGTGGTGGGCGTCACCGGCTCGTTCGGGAAGACGACGACCAAGGAGTTGCTGGGCGCGGCCCTGTCCGTCCGCCACCAAGTCTACCGGGCCCGCGCCTCGTACAACACTGAGGTGGGTGTGCCCTTGGAAGTGCTGTCCATCCCTGACGAGGCCGAGGTGGCCGTGCTGGAGCTGGGGACCTCGGCCCCTGGGGAGATCCGCCGGTTGGCCTCGCTGGTTCAGCCGTGGTCGGGGATCATCACTGGAGTCGCCGAAGCGCACCTGGAGGGACTCAGGGACCGAGAAGGGGTGGCCCAGGCCAAGTGGGAGCTGGCTGAAGCCCTCCCTGAGGAGGGCATCCTCGCCTTGTGCTGGGACTTCCCGGAGCTGCGGGCGCGGGTGGAGCGCTGTCAGGGACTGTGCCTACGCTTCGGCCGCAGCCCAGCGGCGGACTTCTTTCCCCGCGGCGTGGTGGCCGACGACCCCGCCGGAGTGCGGTTCACCGCAGTCTACCCCCAGGGCGAGGCGCCCGTGCGGCTGCAGCTGCTGGGCGAACACGTGGCCGCGTTGGCGTGCGGCGCGCTGGCGTTGGCCTGGGCGATGGGGATCCCCGCCGCACCCGCGGTCCGGGCACTGGAGGCGGTGACCCCGCTCCCCCACCGACTGGAACTTCACCAGGCACCCTTCGGCTGGTTGCTGGACGATGCCTACAACGCCAATCCCCTGTCCCTGCAGGCGGCCCTGGCCACGCTGACTCAGCTGCGGCTTCCGGTCCAGCGCCGCATGGCCCTGGTCGGCGACATGCTGGAGCTGGGACCCGACGAGGAGCGCTACCACCGGGAGATGGTGGACCAGGCCGCAGCCTGTGCTCTGGACGCCCTGTTCTGCTACGGCCCCCGCTCGGCCCGAGCGTTCGCCGGCTGGCGCGGCCGCGGCGCTGCCCAGGAGGAGGACCTGAACCGGCTGCTGGCCCAGGTGCGGGCCGAGGTGGATGCGGAGCCGACCCTGTTGCTGGTCAAGGGGTCGCGGGGCATGGCCCTGGAGCGGGCGGTGGCGGCCCTGGTCGAACGCTAGTCCCCACCCCCGCCACCGGCGGCTCGCCCAGCGCCCTCTCATCCGGGGGGAAGAGATCCGGGAGCCGCATCCCGTCGCCCAGGCTCAACTTGGAGTCCCCAGCTGCTACCGCCGCCTCCTGCCCTGTCCTAGCTCGGCGGTGGTCACCGGCGACCGCCGGCCACGGCGCAATGCCGGGATCCGTCGCCCACCGCCGGGACGCCACAGGAGGGAGAAGGCCGCGGGCCGCGCCCAAGCGGAGACGGGATCAGCCGGGGGCGAACCAGCGGCCGGCGGAGTGGGGCAGGGCCAGGGCCGCCGCCGGGTCGGGCTTGGGGAAGGCCTCCACCACCAGTGCGCCGGCGTAGCCGCTGGCCGCCAACGCGCCGGCCACCTCCGAGAACGACAGGTGCCCTTGGCCGGGCGGCCAGCGGTTGGAGTCGGCCAGGTGCACGTGAAACAGCCGGTCGCCCGCGGCCCGGAAAGCATCTCCAATCAGCCGCTCCTCGATGTTGGCGTGGAAGGTGTCCACCAGCAGTCCCAAGTTGTCCGCCCCCACCCGCTCCACCACGGTCAGCGCGTCCGCGACCGTGTTCACCAGCCGCGACTCATAGCGGTTGAGCGGCTCCAGCGCCAGGCGGACACTGCGGTCGAACGCGGCGCAGGCCCGCAGGGAATCCACCAGCAGCCCCGGCGAACCCGCCTGCCCGCGCAGGGAGCCCACGATCACCACCGCCCCGTGAGGCTTGGCCAGGCGCATGTGGGCGCAAATCCGCTCCACGGCCCGCTCTCGCATCGCCTCCTCCTCAGCAGAGAGGGACAGGCCTTCCTTGGCGGCTGCCTGTCCGGTGGTGAGAGAACACAGGCGGAGCCCTGCCGCGCCTACGGCCGCCGCCACCTCGGCCCCCTCCAGGGGCGCAGGATCGGTCACCGCCAGCTCTACGACCTGGTAGCCGGCCTGGACCAGCTGCGGCAGGGCTCGCTTCCACTCGCCGGGTGAGAACGGGGAGAAGGGAGTCGGATCCTGGACGGGGACGATCATCCCCAGGGGCCAGCGCGGCGGCCGCATCTCCCCCGACACTCGGCCCGCCTCAGAGGCCCCGCCGGGGCAACGCGTACACCGGCCGCCACCCGGGCGACTCCGGCTCCTTGAGGTACGGCGCCATCTCCTCGGCGCTGCGCAGGGTGACCTTCTCCACCGGCGGCACCTGCCCGGGCGGGAAAGCCTCCAGGATTTCGTCCACCACCAGGCTGAGATACTCCAGGATGGCCGCCACCGGCCGCTTGGCCTTCTCCTTGGCGGCCAACGTGGGCCGGCCCACCGATCCGTGGGGGGTGGAGGCCAACTCGATGGCGGCGTGGCCCTCGCCCTCCGACCACCGGTGCGGCCTGCGGTAGGGGTCCACCGAGGTGTCGAAGTGGCCGGGGGGGAGAAAACCCTCTCCCTGCTCGTCCACCGCGCGCGACATGTCGATCATCCCCTCCGGGAACAGCAACAGCCCCAGCGACGTCTCGTGTTCGGCGGAGTGGACGAAGTCGGTGGCCCAACCGGTCCGCTCGCCGGGAGTGAAGAACTCGCGCACGCACCGGTGCCAGTCAAAGATCTGGTAGATCCCGGGTAGCTGATAGCGGTACATGAACTCCTGTAGGGCTGACTCCAACGCCCACAGCTGGCCGTGGTTGTTGATGATCAGCTGCTTTCTGAATCCGTCATTCCACAACCCGAGCATCACGTGGACCAACGTCTCCCGGACCACCGTCTCCGGCATGATCACCGTCCCCGGCATACCGATGTGGTGGTAGGGATGCGATCCGTAGATGATGGGGGGCAGCGCCAAGTTGACCGGTCGACCCTGCCGGTGCGTATGCCGCCGCAGCGCCTCCACCAGCTGGGTGACCTGGAAGATGTCGTGCCCAGAGCAGGAGTGATGACCGTGCCGCTCGCTGCTGGCCACCGGGATGATGACGATGTCGTTCTTTCTCCGGTTCTCCACCACCTGAGCCCGCGGGGTGGTCTGGATGTAGCTCCCCGGCTTGCCCAGCTCAGGCGGAGACGGGATGCCGTAGTCGTCAAGAATGCGGTCGATCTCCGCCTCCGAGGCGTCCCAGATCCGCTTCTTCAGTCGGCCCACTTGGCTATCCTCGAACACGATGGCCGGATGCTCGGTGGTGATCCACATCGCTCCCATCGCTCCCTCCTTTCCGTGAGGCGTCGCCCTGCGCGTCAGGGCTTGATGATGATCTTGCCATCTTCCCGCTTGGTGGCCTGCTGCAGGGCGTCCAGCGCCCGGGTCAGCGGGAATCGGCCGGTGATGATGCGTGAGTTGTCCACCAGCCCCGCCCCCATGAGTCGGATCACCGCCGGGAAGATCCCATGTCCCGAGTGCCCCTGGGCGCCGAACAGCTGGGCCCGGCGCACCTGAAACCGCTCCAGGAACATGGGCACTCGCTTGGCCGCCCGGCCCACCACAGCGATCTTGCCGTTGATGGCCAGCGACCTCTCCATCTCGGGAACGGTCCGCTCGGGCGCCCCGGCCGCCTCTACCGACAGGTCGGCTCCTTCCCCACCGGTCAAATCCATCATCACCTCTGCCGGGGATACCTCCTGCGGGTCGTAGACATGATCGGCCCCCACCTCGCCGGCCAGCCGGCGGCGACGGGCGGAGACTTCGAACGCCACCACCTTGGCGGCCCCGCCGGCCTTGGCCAGCTGAATCGCGGCCAGGCCGATGGGGCCTGCCCCGTAAACGGCCACGTACGCCCCAGGCCGAAAGCCCCCCGCCCGCTCAAAGATGGTGTTGTAGGCCACGCAAGTTGGCTCGGTGGTGGCCGCCACCTCCCAGGCCAGCTCGGGATCAGAGAAGTGGTCGAACACCGCGTCGACCTTCCAGCACAGCTTGGCGGGGACCGCGATGTACTCCGCCATCGCACCGTCCACAGTGAACCCAAGCTCCTCCAAATTCAGACAGTGATTGGGAAATCCATCCCGACACCGGCGGCAGTGACCGCACCACACCATCTCCTCGACGGTCACTCGGTCCCCCGGCTGGAAACCCTTCCCCTCCGGGCCGGGGCCCACCTCAACCACCTCACCAGCGAACTCGTGCCCGATGATCGCCGGGAACTTGGTCAGCCCCGGGTAAAGCATGTACCCGTCTTGGTCGATCTCGTAGAAATGAACGTCGCTTCCGCACACCCCACACGCCCGCACCCGGAGCAGCAGTTCCCCAGGACCGGCCGTGGGCTCGGGGACCTGCTTCAGCTCCAACCGGGGATGACGCCACACGCTGGAGCCCTCCACCGCCTTGCCCGTCTTTGTCTCGAACTCGGACACCTGGTACGTATCCCTCGGTTCCCACTTCGCCTGCAGCACCAACGCCTGCATCTGGCCTCCTTCCGCAAACGTTTGTAAGAGCACCGCCATTATACCGCGTCCCACGCCTGATACAGCGAAGGTCAGCCCTGGAACCGCCCTCAACCGCCGGTCGGATCGACCTCTGACAGAGCCACCGGCCGCCCCTCTTTCAACGAGCGCCCGGCCGCATAGCCGATGACCACCGCGAGCCGGCCGTCTCGGCCGGTCACCGGCGGCGCTCCCCCAGTCCGCACGGTCTCCAGGAAGGCGGACAGCTCCCGCAGGTAGGACTCGGCGTACCGCTCCAAGAAGAAGGGGAGCAGCGGAGGCATACGGTCGCCGTCGGCGACCGATAGCGCGGCCGTGTGGGGCTTGGGGTTCTCCACCCGCACCATCCCTCGCTCCCCGAACACCTCCGCCCGCTGATCGTACCCGTAGGCGGCCCGCCGTGAGTTGTCGATCACCCCGATGGCCCCGCTGGCAAACCGCAGGGTGACCGCTGCAGTGTCCACGTCGCCGACCTCCCTGATCTGCGGGTCCACCAACACCGAGCCGGCGGCGTACACCTCCACCACTTCGTCGCCCAAGAGAAACCGGGCCATGTCGAAGTCATGGATGGTCATGTCCAGGAAGATGCCCCCCGAGACGCGGACGTAGTCCAGCGGGGGAGGGGCCGGGTCTCGACTGGTGATTCGCAGCAGGTGAGGCGCGCCGATCTCCCCGGCGGCCACCTGGCGGCGAGCGGCGGCGAAATTGGGGTCGAACCGGCGGTTGAACCCCACCTGGAGCACCACCCCGCTCCGCTCCACGGCTGCCAGGGCCCGGTCGATCTCCCCCAGGTCGAGGGCCAGCGGCTTCTCACAGAACACGTGTTTGCCGCCGTCGGCGGCGGCGGCGATGTAGTCGGCATGGGTATCGGTGCTCGAACAGATGAGCACCGCATCGACCTCCGAGTCGGCAAACAGGGCCGCGGGGTCGGTCAACGCCCGCCGAATGCCCAGCGCGCGGGCGCACCTCTCGGCCGCGGCCCTGACCACGTCCGCCACCGCCACCACCTCGACCTGGGGGAAATGGCGAACCAGGTTCTCGGCGTGAAGCCGCCCGATTCGTCCCGCCCCGACCACTGCCACCCTCAGCCGCCGGCCGCCCCCTAACCGGGGCGATTGCTCAGTACCAACCATACTCTTGCAGCGCCTCCCACATGGCCGCCACGTTCTCCGGGGGAACGTCCGCCTGGATGTTGTGCACGGTGGCGAAGACGAACCCGCCCCCCGGGGCTAGATCCTCCAGCCGCCTTCTGACCTCATCCCTCACCTGGTCCGGAGTCCCATGCGGCAGGACCCGTTGGGTGTCCACCCCGCCCCCCCAGAAGACCAACTGGTCCCCGAACTCCCGTTTGAGGGCCCGCGTGTCCATCCGGGCCGCGTTCACCTGCACCGGGTTGAGGATGTCCACCCCCGCGTCCACCAGGTCGGCAATGAGGTCGTAGACGGACCCGCAGGAGTGGATGAACACGTACACCCGGCCGGGGGCGTGCTGCTTGATAAACCCGAATAGTTCCCGGTGACGGGGCTGCACCAACTTCCTGTACATGCCGGGCGAGATCAACGGCCGCTGTTGGGTGGCCAGGTCGTCCGCCTCCAGGGCCACCACAGCCAAGTCGCCCAGCTCTTCCAGCAGTCTGCCCCAGCCCTCGACCTTGAACTCCGTCAACCTGTCTAGCAGTGCCTCAGCCAACTGCGGCCTGACAGCTAAGTCTACGTAGAAATCATTAAAGCCACGTATCCATGAGGCGAGTTCGAATATCCCTGCCCCGCCGGGCGCGGCCAGCGTCAGCGGGTAGCGCTCACCGATCCCGGCGGCGCGGAGCGAATCCCGCACCTCTCTGAGGCGCTCTCGGTCGGGCGGGGGAGGAAGTCGCAGCGCGGCCACGTCCGCCAGGGTGATCGGACCGGCCAGCGGGTGGGATCGCATGTCGAAGTAAAGGCCGCCCGCCTTGGGCATGGCCCACTTGATCCCGAAGTCGTCGTAGAAGAAATGGTGGCCGTCCTCCTCCCCCAGGTCAGGCACACTGCCCCGACTGAACATGTCGACCAGCCGGAAGTCCGCGCCCAGCCGGCGCAGCACTGGTTCGTCCACCTGAGCTTGCTGGGTGATGACATCCCGCAGTCGCACCGGTGGCACCTCCACCCCCAGATGGGCCACCAACCTGCGGTAGGCGAGCTGGTGGATTCCGCTCACCCCGGTCCCACCGAGGTCGAACGGCACCCGATCCGGTTCCCGGTGCTCCAGGGCTGCCAGGGCCCGCTCCCGCGGAGTCATCGCCGCGCCCGGCCGTCAGCCCGCCTCATGGGGCGCGCTGGGCGATCTCCCCGGTGGCCACGATCTCCATCAGGTCCTCGGCGGTAACATCCTCTTTGGTCACCTCGCCGATCTTGACCCCCTTGTCCAGCACCACGAACCGGTCTGCGATGGGGTATACGTGGTGGACGTTGTGAGTGATGAAGATGATGGCCGCCCCGCTCTCCCTGGCCTTCTCCACCTCACTCCTCACCGTGCGCTGTTCCCGCACCGACAGTGCGGTCATCGGTTCGTCGAGGATGAGGAGCTTGGCCCCGAAGTACATGGCCCGGCCGATGGAGATGGCTTGCCGTTCGCCCCCGGAGAGGATGGACACGTACTCGCTGGGGTCCCGCACCCGGACACCCACGTGGGTGATGACCCGCCGACATTCCTCGTCCATCTTGCGCCTGTCCAGCAGCTTCAGCGGCCCGACACGCCGGGTGGGCTCCCGACCCAGAAAGAAGTTGCGGGAGATGGGCATGATGTTGACCAAGGACAGCTCTTGATGCACGGTCTCGATACCCAGGGCCCGGGCCTCGCCCGGCGACTGGAAGTGCACCTGCTTGCCCTCGAAGTAGATGCTGCCACGGGTGGGGGGAAACACACCGGCCAGGATCTTGATCAACGTCGACTTGCCGGCCCCGTTGTCTCCGAGCAGGCCCAGGATCTCCTGGCGCCGCACCTCCACACTCACGTCGTTCAGCGCCTGCACCGGGCCGAAACACTTGGTGATGTGCTCCATCCTTACCAGAGCCGGTTCTTCGCCCATCGGCCTCACCTCCTCACATCTCCAGGCGATGCAGCTTGAGGTTGACGGTGGCCGCCAGGATCAGGATGGCGCCGACGAACGCTTGATACCAGTACGCGGGTGCGCCGGACATGATCAACCCCGTCCGCATCATCCCCATGAGGAACGCCCCGAAGAACGCCCCGATGATGGTGCCGTATCCCCCGGTCAGGAAGGTACCCCCGATCACCGCGGAGGCGATGGCCTCCAGCTCCATGCCTGTCCCGAATGAGGCGTTGGCGATCTTGAACCGGGTGAGCACGATGCAGCCGGCGAACCCGGCCAGCAGGGCGCACAGCACGAAGTTCGTCAGCTTCACCCGGTTGACGTTGACCCCCATGGCGCGGGCCACCTCGCGTTTGCCCCCGGTGGCGAACACCCAGTTCCCGTAACGGGTCTTGGTGAGCACCAACGAGAACACCACCGCCAGCCCGATGAACCATAGGTGTGAGGGGCGGAATCCGCTGCCGATAGACTTGGTGAGCAGCGCAGGGACCAGGGCGTCACCCGAGTAGCTGACCGATGTCCCCCCGGTGATGGCCAGGAAGACGCCCCGCAGGAACATCATCATCCCCAACGTGGCGATGAACGAGGGTATGCGGGCCCGCAGGGTGATCAGCCCGTTGAGCAGACCGATCACCGCCGCCACCGCCAGGGTGGCCAACAGAGCGAGCAGCGAGTTGAGGTGGCTGGCGAAGGTAACAAACAGAAAGCCGGAGAGGGCGTACACGCTGCTCACAGACAGGTCGAACTCCCCCGCGATCATCAGGAAAGCAATGCCGATCACCACGATGCCCAGCTCGGACACCACGGTGAAGATCCCTGTCATGTTCCGCAGGGTCAGGAATGAGGAAGACAGACATGAGAAAACAACGAACAGGATGACGAACGCCCCGATGACCCCCACTTCCGGCTTGCGGCGGAGCCTGGCCACGGCTCCCCGCAGCACAGCCCGCCGCGAGCTTGCCGCCGATGGTTTCCCGGTGTCCATCGTTCTCCTTGCTCCTCAGGAGGGCGGGCGGCACCCGCCGAGGCACCGCCCGCCCCACCCAGAGCAGGCCGCCACCGGCCTAGCGGTACCCCGCCTCTGACAACTCCATAAGAGAGGGGATGTCGGCCGCGGTGACTACTGCCGGACCGGTGGACACCGGAGCCGGCGGAGGGGTGAAGCCGAACTTCACGTTCAGGTAAGCAAAAAGTACGCCAAGGTACCCCTGCAGGTACTGCTGCTGGTCCAGGGTGAACATCACCTTGCCGCCCTCGATGTAGTTGAGAATCTGGGGCGAGATGTCCATCTGGGCGAACTTGATGTCCACGCCGACCTCGTACCCCTCATCCTCCAATCGAGGGATAATGGCCTCAGTCCGCTGGGTGTTGCCGCAGAAGATGGCGTCGGTCTCCGGGTGGCGCTTGAGGTAGGCCACCACGATCTCCGCTCCCTTCACCGGGTCCTCAGTGATATTGACCTGCTCGGCCAGTACCCCCGCCTCCTTCATGGTGTCGATGTACCCGGCCCCCCGCTGCTCGATGTTGCGAGCCCCGGGGTGGTGATTCAGGTAGATGGCCCGCTGCGGTGTGAACCGGGCCAGGGTCTCGCGGGCCGCGGTGACCCCGATGAAGTAGGAGTCCTCACCTATGTAGGTCAACACGGGAATCCTCTGGTCCACCGGCCGCAGGTCGGGGGCGTTGATGGCGATCACCGGAAGGCCGTCCGCGATGGCAGCTCGCAGGGACTCGTCCATCGCCTCGGGAGCGGTCAGCGTGCAGACCAACGCGTCGGGGTCGCTGGCCAGCGCGGCCTCGATGTCCGCCATGAACTCCTCCAGCTTGAAGGCCGCCGGCCCGGTGTACACCACCTCCAAGTCCGGATACAGGGCGCCAGCGTCCATCACACCCTTCTCGACCCGCTTCCAGAATGGATCGGCGATCCCACCGTGGACCACCACATACACCGTGTACTGCTCGGCGCCCAGCACCGACAGGCCCAGCGTCCCCAGCAGACCGGCAAGCGTCAATCCCACAACAAGCGCCTTGAAACGGATCTTCATGTTCCCTCCTTCTCAGCTACACTCGCTTCTCGGCCACGCACCGATTACCCAGTTGGAGCCTTACTGCCCGTGGATCACCTCCGTGTGAAAACGTTGGCACAGTGATATACACCCTACCGGCCCGCTCGTCAAGTTCGGCCCCCGGGGCGCGATTCGCGATTTGAGAGCGGCAGGGAACTGCCCCATGATAATCCCCCCATGGAGGCGGCCAGCCGACAGGCGGACAACGAAGCCGACTTGACCCCTGTCCTCCCGCTGCGGGAGGTGGCGAGGGTGTGGTGGCCGCTGGCGGCCAGCTGGCTGCTCATGGCCTTGGAGGGACCGGCGATCTCGGCCATCGTGGCCCGGTTGGTCCAGCCAGAGTTGCACCTGGCCGCCTACGGCGGTCTCGTCCTCCCCTTGTCCCTGTTCATCGAGGCCCCCATCATCATGCTGCTGGCCGCCTCCACCGCGTTGAGCAAGGACTGGCGTTCGTACACGTTCCTCCGTAACTTCACCCACGGGCTGAGCGCTGGGCTGACCCTGCTCCACGTCCTGGTGGTCTACACCCCCCTCTATTACTGGGTGGCCCGCGGGGTGATCGGCGCCCCACCGGAGATCGTGGAGCCAGGCCGGTGGGGGCTGATGATCATGGTTCCCTGGACCTGGTCCATCGCCTACCGCCGGTTCAACCAAGGGGTGCTGATCCGGTTCGGCCACTCCCTGTCGGTGGGCCTGGGAACGGCCATCCGCCTGGGCGCCGGCGGGATCGCCCTGGCGGTGGGATACGCCGTGGGCACCGTGCCGGGGATCGTGGTCGCGGCGGCGGCCACCATCGCCGGGGTGGTGAGCGAGGCGACGTTCGTGGGCCTGCGGGTGCGGCCGGTGCTCCGCCGCCAGCTGAGGCCGGCACCGCCGGTGGCCGAGCGCCTCACCATGCGAGGCTTTCTGAGTTTCTACGTCCCGTTGTCGTTGACCCCGCTCATCTTCCTCGTGGCTCGCCCCATCGGCAGCGCGGCCATCAGTCGCATGCCCCAGGCGCTGAGCTCCCTGGCCGTGTGGCCCGTGCTCACCGGGTTGGTGTTCATGTTGCGCAGCTTCGGCGTCTCCTACAACGAGGTGGTGGTGGCCCTGCTGGACCGGCCGCGCTCATCTCCGGCACTGCGCAAGTTCGCCGGCCTGTTGACCTGCGTTACCACCGCCGTGCTGCTCGCGGTGGCCGCTACCCCGCTGGCTCGGCTGTGGTTTCAGGGAATCTCCGGTCTGTCGGCCGAGCTGGCCGGCCTGGCAGAACGGGGGCTGTGGCTGGCCTTGCTCCTGCCAGCGCTCACCGTGCTGCAGAGCTGGTTTCAAGGGGTCATCCTACACACCCGCCGGACGGGGGCCATCACCGAGGCGGTCCTGCTGTTCTTTCTGGTGAACGGGGCGGTGCTGGCCGCCGGGGTGACCTCGGCTCCCGTGCCCGGGATCTACGTGGCTGTCGCCGGGCTCAGCACGGGCGCGGCCGCCCGTACCGGCTGGCTGGCCTGGCGCAGCCGGAACTCCCGCCACCACTTGCGACAGCGTGACCTGACTTCCGCCAGCCGCTAACCGGGGGGGCAGTCGGGTTTTTCCGTGCCCAGTAAGTGCCCATTGGTTCGCAGGATTCGTCCCCTTCACAGCCCCGAGGTTTTGTGCTATAGTGAAAACAGTGGAAGCCGACGCTTGTGTGACGTTGGAGGGGCGCGACGCCCCTCGGTTTTTGCGTAAGTGCCACTTCCAAACCTGACGAACTTCGAGGAGTGAGGCATGGAGAGCGTGGCGAATCTTGGGAACCAGGTGAAAGGGAAGAAGCCGCTTACCAAGCGGAAGGTGCGGGATGACCTCCGGTGGATGGAGGAACAGGTGGAAAAGCGGCGTTCGCCGGAGAACCCGATCCGTACGTACTTCGATGAGATATCCCGGGTTCCCCTCCTCACCAAGGAAGAGGAGGTGGAGCTCGCCCAGCGGGTGGAGGCCGGCGATCCGACCGCCAAGGAGAAGTTGGCGGAAGCCAATCTGCGGCTGGTGGTCTCCATCGCCAAGAAGTACCGGGGCTGCGGCCTGCCGTTCCTCGACCTCATCCAGGAGGGGAACCTGGGCCTGATGAAGGCCATCGAGAAGTTCGACTGGCGGAAAGGCTACAAGTTCTCCACTTACGCCACTTGGTGGATCCGGCAGGCCATCCTGCGCTCCATCACCAACCGGTCCCGGACCATCCGCGTCCCCACCCACATCAACGAGCTCATCCGCAAGATCTACCAGGCGGAGCGGGAGCACGTCAAGGAGCACGGCACCGCTCCCACCTTGGAGGAGCTGGCCGGCGAGCTGGAGACCTCGGTGGACAACATCGTCAAGGCCAAGAAGACCGCCCAATACACCGCCTCGCTGGACACCCCCATCGGTTACGAAGACGAGGGATCCGTGCTGGGGGACTTCATCGAGGACGCTGGGGCCGTGTCCCCCACCCGGGAGACGTTCAAGGAGCTTCTCCAGCAGGAGCTGCTCAAGGCGCTGCGGGAGAAGCTCACCCCGCGGGAGCGGCGGGTGCTGGAGCTGCGCTACGGGTTGGACGACAACCAGGCGCGGACCCTGGACGAGGTGGGGGAGATCTTCGGCATCTCGCGCGAGCGGGTGCGCCAGATCCAGAAGGAGGCGTTGGAGAAGCTCAAGAACTCCGCTCTGCTCCGCAAACTGGAGCGCTTCCGGTTGCTGGAGGAAGAGGAGTACTAGCTGCGCGTCGGGCACTCCGGATTGGAGCAGCGCACGCCGTGGCGGGGGTCCTGGTATAGGACCCCCGCTTTACAGGTGGTACACTGCTCCAGCGGCAGGCCCGGCAGCCGAAAACGGCAATCAGGATACCGATCGCAGGCGTAGAACGTGCCGCGTCGCTGAGCGTAGCGCTCCACCAGCTCGCCCTCACCGCACTGCGGACAAGTAACCCCGGTGGGGACCGGGGCGGTGGCGCGGCACTGGGGACAAGCCAGGAACCGGCCGTACCGGCCGTGCTTCACCGCCATCGGCGTGCCGCACTGCGGGCAGGGGGCAGCCGGGGCGTCGGCTGCCTGGGCCAGTCCCTCGGCCACCTCCACCCGGTCCCTCGTGTACCGGAACGGCACCCCGGGGGGCAAGTTCTTGGTCGTCTTGCACTCCGGGTAGCGGGAGCAACCTAAGAACAGCCCCCCGTTCCACACCCGCACTTCCATGGGGGCCCCGCAGCGGGGGCAGGGGATATCGGTGAGCACCTGGAACGGCTTGCTTCCCCGGGCCAGCTCTTCCTCCACCGCCGCCAATCGGCGCGAGAACCAGGCGTAGAAAGCGCTCAGCACGTTGTTCCGATCCGCCTCGCCCGTCTGGATACGGTCCAGGTCCGCCTCCATCTGGGCGGTGAACTCCTTCTGCACCGTCTCGGGGAAGTGCCGCTCGAGGAACGCGGTCACCACGTGGCCCAGCAAAGTGGGCCGCAGGCTGCCGCCCTGGCGCTCCACGTACCCTCGGTCTTGGATGACAGAGACGATGGTGGCGTAGGTGCTTGGCCGCCCGATGCCCTCCCGCTCCAGCTTCCGCACCAACCCCGCCTCGGTGAACCGCCCGGGGGGCTCCGTCTCCTTCTCCTCCACGGCGATTTCCGGCCGGGGCAGCCCCGTCCCCGCCTCCAGCTCGGCGGGCAGCGATCGACCCTCGTCTTCCAGGGCCTTCACCGGGAGCACGGCGGCGAACCCCGGGAACACCTGTCGCGACGCCGACGCCCGCAGGGTGAGCTCACCGGCGCGGATGGTCACCTTCCGTCGCTCCCACAGCCCATCGGCCATCTGGGTGGCCAGAAAGCGGCGCCAGATGAGCTCGTACAGCCGGTACTGCTCGGAGGTCAGGTGAGATTTCACCTCGTCCGGCGTGCGCCCCACCTGGGTGGGCCGGATGGCCTCGTGGGCATCCTGGGAAGCCCGCCGCTGCCGGAACCGCCGCGGTTTGGGGCTGAGGTACTCCGTCCCGAAGCGGCCGCCGATGTACTCTCGCGCCGCTGCCACCGCCGCGTCGGAGACCCGCACCGAATCGGTCCGCATGTAGGTGATCAGACCCACCGCCTCCCCCCCGATGTCCACGCCCTCGTAGAGCTGCTGGGCCACCCGCATGGTCCGCCGGGGGGAAAACCCCAGCTCGCTGGAAGCGCTCTGCTGCAGGGTGGAGGTGACGAACGGGGGGGAGGGGCGCCGGCGCACTTCCTCCTGGCGGACCTCGGCCACCACGAACTCCGCCCCGGCCAGCGCCTGGGCCACCCGCTCCATCTCCTCCCGGTCGGTCAGCTCCGCCTCTAGGTCGGCCTCAAACGGGGGCCGGGTGGGGAACCGGGCGCGGACCTCCCAATACGGCTCGGGGACGAACTCCTGAATCTCGATCTCCCGGTCGCAGATGAACCGTAGGGCCACCGACTGTACCCGGCCAGCGGACAGGCCCTCAAACCGCCGTCCCGCTAGCACACGCGACAGCAGGGGGCTGACCTGATACCCCACCAACCGGTCCAGGATGCGGCGGGCCCGTTGTGCCTCCACCTTGCTCAGCTCCACCTCGGTCGGCCGGGCCAGGGCCGCCCGCACGGCCTCAGGGGTGATCTCGTACAGGAGCACGCGGGCAAACCGGTCGCGCCCTCCATCGGCCAGGAGCTCCAGCAGATCGTAGGCGATGGCCTCACCCTCCCGATCGGGGTCGGTGGCCAGGTAGACGCGGCGCGCCGGGCCCACCGCCTTCTTGAGGGCGGAGAGAACCTTGCGGTTCCTCACCACCCACTGGGCAGTGAAGCCGCCGTCCACATCCACCCCCAGCTCCTTCTGGGGAAGGTCGCGGATGTGCCCCCGGGAGGAATGCACCTCCACCCCCCCGCCCAGGTAGCCGGCCAGCGTACGCGCCTTGGTGGGCGACTCGACGATGAGGACCTCTTTGCCCTGCGGTTCGGCGTTCATGCGGACGCCATTATGAGAACCGGCACCGCCGGACGCAAGGGGTTGACAAACTCACCTTTTCGTGTTCCATGATAGAAGTGAGGTGATGTGCAGTGCGTAGCGTAGGGACTTTGGCGGTGTTGGCAGCAGTGGGCTGGGCAGCCTGCGGTCAGGTGGCCATCAACGAGGTGGCCTGGGGGGGCACGAACGCTTCCCCCTACCACGAGTGGGTGGAGTTGGTCAACCTGTCCGACCAGGCCGTGGACCTGACCGGGTGGACCCTTACCTGGGAGGGGGTGACCATCCCCCTGGGCGAGGAGTCCGGGGCGGTGGTGCTGCTCAGGCGGACGACCATCGAGCCCCACGGCTTCTTCCTCCTCGAGCGCAGCCGGGACGACACGGTTGTCGGTCGGGAGGCGGACCTGATCTACACCGGTGCCCTGGTGAACCGGGGCGACGTGGTCAGCCTGCTCGACCCCACCGGGAAGGTGGTGGACACCGCCAATAGGGGCTGCGCGGAGGGCTGGTGGGCCGGGGCGCCCGGGGTGTCGATGGAGCGGGTGGCACCCCACTTCCCCGACGGGCGGTTTGCCTGGCGGGACGGGACGGCCGGCGAGCTGATCGACGCAAAGGGGAACCCCATCGTGGGGTCCCCCGGCTCCGAAAACGCCGCCTATTCGTCCTCGCCCCGGGTGGAGTTGGCGCCGCCCCAGGGCCGGGACGGCCGCGTATGGGTCGTGGAGTGGCAGGCCGTCGACCCTGACAATCCCGCCCAGGAACTGACTGTCCAGCTCAACTTGTCGCGCGACGGCGGGAAGACGTGGACCCCGCTGGCCGAGAGCCTTCCCCCTGCCGGGCTCTACGAGTGGGACGCCGCAACCGAGGAGCCGGGGGCCGTGCTGCTGGCGGCGGTAGCCACCGACCCGCAGGGAAACTGGGGCGCTGCGTGGCAAGAGCTAAGACTCCCGCAGTAGCCACCCGACCAAAGAAAGAGGTGGGGCCCCGGTCGTTCCGGGGCCCCATCCATTGTGCGTCAGCAGGCGTCCCGCTCGTGGATCAGTACTCCATGGGCGGGGTGGGCATGGAGGGCTCCTTCTTCTCCTCCTCCTTGATCTCCGCCACCAACGCCTCGGTGGTCAAGAGCATGCCCGCGATGGAGACCGCGTTCTGCAGGGCACTGCGGGTCACCTTGGTCGGGTCGATGATCCCGGCCTTGAACATGTCGACGTAGTCCTCCTGCACCACGTCGAAGCCGATCCCCGGCTTCTCCTGCTTCAGGCGCTCCACCACAATGGCGCCCTCCAGGCCGGCGTTGACCGCCAATTGCCTGGCCGGCTCCTCCAGGGCCCGCCGGAGGATGTTGACGCCGACCTTCTCCTCGCTGTGCAGCTCGTCATCGAGCTTGTCCAGGGCCTTGATGGCGTTGAGCAACGCGGCGCCACCACCGGGGAGGATGCCCTCCTCGACCGCGGCCTTGGTGGCCTCCAGGGCGTCCTCCATGCGGTGCTTCTTCTCCTCCAGCTCGGTCTCAGTGGCCGCACCCACCTTGATGACCGCCACCCCGCCGGCGAGCTTGGCCTTCCGCTCCTCCAGCTTCTCGCGATCGTAGTCGGAGTCAGTGGTCTTAATCTGCTCCTCGATCTGCTCGATGCGCGCCTTGATGGCCGCGGAGTCGCCCTTGCCGCCGATGACGGTGGTGTCCTCGTGGGTCACGCGGACCCGCTCGGCCCGTCCGAGCATGTCCAGGGTCGTGCTCTTGATCTCCATGCCGGCGTCCTCGGCCACCACCACGCCACCGGTGAGGATCGCGATGTCCTCCAGCATGGCCTTGCGGCGATCCCCGAACCCGGGGGCCTTCACCGCACAGGAAGTCAGCGTCCCCTTCAGCTTGTTCAGCACCAGCGTGGACAGGGCCTCACCGGTCACGTCCTTGGCGATCACCAGCAGGGACTTGCCGGCCTGGGCCACCTTCTCGAGCACCGGGATGAGCTCCATGGCGTTCTTGAGTTCCTGATCCGTGATCAAGATGAAGGGGTCCTCCAAGGCCACCTCCATCTTCTTGGGGTCGGTGACGAAGTACGGCGACATGTACTCGCGGTCGAACCGCATCCCCTCTACCACTTCGAAGTAGGTGTCGATGGTCTCGGAGTCCTCAACGGTGATGACCCCGTCCTCGCCCACCTCCTCCATGGTGTCGGCGATGATCCGACCGATCTCCGGATCGTTGGCCGAGATGGTGGCCACCTGTGCGGTCTCCTCTTTGGTGGACAGCTTCCTGGACATCTTCTTGAGCTCGTCCACCACTGCCCGGGCGCCCTTCTCGATCCCCCGCTTCAAGGCCAGGGGATTGCCGCCGGCCGCCACCATCTTGAACCCCTCCTTCACCAGGGCGTGGGCCAGGATGGTGGCCGTAGTGGTCCCGTCGCCAGCCACGTCGTTGGTCTTGGAGGCGACTTCCTTCACCAGCTGCGCCCCCATGTTCTCGAACTGGTCTTTGTACTCCTGCTCCTCGGCGATGGTCACCCCGTCATTGACGATATCCGGGGAGCCGAACTTCTTCTCGATGCACACGTTGCGACCGCGGGGGCCCAGCGTCACCCGCACCACGTTGGTGAGCTTCTCCACCCCCGCCAGGACCCTGCGCCGTGCCTCTTCGCCGAATACGACCTCTTTGGCCGCCATGGTCACCTCCTTACTCTTCGAGGATCGCGAGGACGTCGTTGGACTTCACCAGGAGATAGCGCTCCTCCCCCATGCGGATCTCGGTGCCCGCATAGGCGGAGATGAGAACCTTGTCCCCTTCGTTGACGTCGAACTTGTCGGCCGTGCCCAAGGCCACCACTTCGCCCCGGACCGCCTTCTCATCTTTCACCGACTCGGGCAGGACGATTCCCCCGGGAGTACGGCGCTCTTCCTCCTCGATCTTGCGGACGAGGACCCGATTCCCCAAGGGTTTCACCTTCATAGGCCACCTCCTCTGCGAACTTAGCACTCTGTAGATTAGCCTGCTAACCAGCAGGAATTGTAGCCGCAGCCCAGAGCAGGGTCAAGGGTTGCCAGCCTCCTCCCCGGGCTGCTACAGTGGCCCATGCCCACGGGAAGGACACACCTGGCGGTTGAACTGGTCACCCTCCCGCTGTGGGGGGCGGCCGGCGCGGCGGCGGGGGTGGGGGAGACTCCCCTGGCGGTGTTCGCCGCCAGCTACGCGGGCGCCAGTCTCCTGCTTTCCCCGGACCTCGACCTGCCGGCCTCCGACTCGGGCCGCCGCTGGGGACCGGCCAGGATCCTGTGGTTCCCCTACACAGCCGCCTGCCGCCATCGGGGCGTTTCTCACTCCCTGCTGCTCGGCCCGCTCACCCGACTCGTCTACCTGGGAGCGTTGATCAGCCTGGGCTGGTGGACCCTACACTTGGGCGCCGGCGTCCCCCCGCCCCGGCCGATCCCCGCCGGTCTGCTGCTGCCCATCCTGGCCGGAATATACGTGCCCCACCTGCTTCACGTCGGCCTGGATCGGACGGCCAGCCTGTGGGGGCGGGCCAGGCTCCGCCTGCGCCGACTATAATCGGACGTGCGGTCTGAGTGGTTGCTGGTGTTGGTGGGGGTGGGGGCGGCGCTGGCGGCGATCGCCTACACCGCCCAGTACGATGAGGTGGGCATCGCCTCCTGGTATGGGCCCAACTTCCACGGGAAGACCACGGCAAACGGCGAACTGTACGACATGTACGCTTTCACCGCGGCCCACAAGACGCTCCCCTTCGGAACCGTGGTCGAAGTGGTGGACCTGGAGACGGGACGGTCGGTGGTGGTTCGCATCAACGACCGAGGGCCGTTCGTGGCGGGCCGGATCATTGACCTCTCCCGTGCCGCGGCCGAGGCGTTGGGGATGGTGGAGCGGGGCATCACCCGGGTGGGCCTGCGCGTGCTCGCCCGGCCCTGACATTTCCCCGCGGCGGCGGCGTGGGATACAATGGGACGAGGAAACTATGGGGATTTCAATTGGAGAGATCACACGTGGGATGACCATCCTCTACGAGGACGAGCTGTACGAGGTCGTGGAGTTCGAGCACGTCAAGCGAGCGCGGGGGAGTGCGTTCGTCCGGGCCAAGCTGCGCGCCCTCAAGTCGGGCCGGGTGACGAGCGTGACCCTGCGCGACTCAGATGACATCGACGCTGCCTACCTGGAGACCCGCCCTTTGCAGTACCTGTACTCCACGGGGGGAAGCTACGTGTTCATGGACAAGGGCAACTTCGAGCAGTACGAGCTCGCCCGGGAGACTGTGGAGAGTTTCGCGGGCTACTTGCTCGAGGGCATGGACCTGGCGGGGCTGTTCTACCGTGGCGAGCTGCTCAAGGTCCAGCCGCCGAACTTCGTGGACCTACGAGTGGCAGAGGCTCCTCCCGGGGTCAAGGGGGACACAGCGACTGGTGGGGAGAAGCCGGCCACTCTGGAGACCGGCGCCACAGTCAAGGTCCCGTTGTTCGTCAAGGCCGGCGACGTGGTCCGGGTGGACACCCGCAGCGGAGCCTATGTGGAGCGCGTAGGGTAAGGAGGGAGGAACATGGCGCAAGACAACCTGCAGCTGGAGTGGCCGCTCGGGATGGTGACCATACACCCTGAGGTCCTGCAGGCGGTCGCGGTCCGGGCGGTGGAGAAGGTGGAGGGGGTGCGCCCCCTCCGGGGTGGCGGCGGGATCATGGGCATCTTCGCCGGGCCGGAGGAGGGACTGCACCTCACCCTGGCCGGGGAGAAGGTCAGCCTGGAGTTGCGGATCGCCACTGTGTTGGGCTACCCGGTCCATGAGGTGGCCCAAGGCGTCCAACAGGCCGTCCGCGAGGATCTCGAGGGCCTGGCCGGCGTGTCCGTGGGCCGGGTGGACGTGTTCGTCAAGCACGTGATCCCGCCCGAGGAGGAGCTGGTATTGGATGAGGAAGCGGACGAAGAGGAGGGGGGTGCAAATGGCTAGACCGGAAGAGGAGTTCGTCCCTGAGGCGGGGCCGGAAGAGGGCAAGGTCAGCATATCGAAGGACGTCATCGCCACCATCGCCGGGATCGCCGCCGCCGATGTCAAGGGCATCGCTTCCCCGCGCGGGGGGGCGTTCCCCAAAGGGGAGGCAGCCCGCCGACTGGTGGAGACCGAGCTGGCCGAAGGCCGGGTGCGCATCTCGGTGAAGGCGTCCGTGGTCTACGGCCACCCGGTTCGCGACGTGGCCCAGCAGCTGCAGGAACGGATCAAGTCCGAGGTGGAGAAGATGACCGCCCTGCCCGTGGACGCGGTGGATGTGGAGATCACCCGGGTGGTGTTCCCCGAAGAGGAAGGCGCGTTCGAGGGGGAGGGGTGAATTGGTGATCTTGCTCGGGGTGGAGGTCCTCCTGCTCCTGGGGGCCGCCGCCCTCGCGGTGCTGGTCGCCGGCCGGGGACTGCCAGCCGGCTGGGCCGCCGGGTTGACCTCCGATTTGGGCCGGGCGGTGCTGTCGCTGCTCGGCGCCTCGTTCCTGTTCGGGGCTGGGTTCCTCTCACAGGTGCTGGCCGACCGGCTGGCCGCGGGACGGGTGGTCCGACGCCCCGGTTCCAAGGGGGAAATCGCCATCGCCCCCCAGGCGATTCGGCAGCTGGCGGCTGGTCTGCTGCGGCAAGAGCTGGCCCTGACCGATTTCCGGGTGGCCCTGTTCCCCGAAGGCGAGGGCGTGCACGTGCGGGTCAGGCTGCCGCTGCCCCCCGACACGGAGGCCCCCCAGCTGGCTGAGCAGATCCAGACGCTACTGGCGCGGGAGATCGAGGCCAAGACTGGCCTCGCCGTGCACGGGGTCAACCTGGTGCTTAGGGGCACGGTTCGCGCCCCGGCCGAAACCGGCTGATCCCGCCGGATGCGTCGCCGGGCTCGGGAGGCGGTGCTGCGCTGCCTGTACCGGCGGGAGTTCGTCCGCCAATCGGCGCCTGAGCTGCTGGCCGGCGAGCGTCTGGGCGGGGAGGCCGAGTTCGCCGGCCGACTGCTGGCCGGGGTCATCGAACGCCAACCTGAGATCGACAGGATCATCAACGAACGGGCTCACGGCTGGGGAGTGGATCGTCTGGCGGTGGTGGACCGGAATATCCTCCGGCTAGGGCTGTACGAGGTGCTGTACAGCGACACCCCGCTGGAGGTGGCCATCGACGAGGCAGTGGAGCTGGCCAAGACCTACGGGACGGAGCGGGCCCCGGCGTTCATAAACGGAATCCTCGACCGGGTGGGCAAGGAGGCCGGCCGGTGCGCGCCCTAGTTACCGGCGGGGCGGGCTTCATCGGGTCTCACCTGGCAGACCGCCTTCTCCAACAGGGATGGGAGGTGGCGGTGCTGGACGACCTGTCCACCGGGAAGGAGGAACACATCCCCGGACGGGCACGGTTCCACCGAGTGAGCCTGGTGGACGGCGCGGCCGTGCGCGCTTCCATGGAGGAATTCCGCCCTCAGCTGGTTTTCCACCAGGCCGCCCAGGCGTCGGTCGTCCGCTCGTGGTCGGACCCCGCCCGGGACGCCCAGGTGAACCTGACGGGTCTGCTGAACCTACTGGTGGCCTGCCTGGCAGTTGGGGTACAGGGGGTCGTGTTCGCCTCGTCCGGAGGCGTCCTGTACGGGGACGCCGACTTGGTGCCCACTCCGGAAGTCGCCCCCAAGTGCCCGCGCTCCCCCTACGGAGTGGCCAAACTGGCCGGCGAACACTACCTGTTCGCATTTCAGGAGGCCCACGACCTCCGCTACCTGGCCCTCCGGTACGGGAACGTGTACGGCCCGCGCCAAGACCCCCACGGGGAAGCCGGGGTGGTGGCCATCTTCGGCCGGGCCATGCTCCACGGCGGCCGCCCCACCGTCTACGGCCACGGCCGACAGACAAGGGATTTCATCTACGTAGATGACGTCGCCCAGGCCAACCTGCTGGCTGGGCGGGCGCTCCTGGCCGGGTTCCGCGGCAACTGCCTCGATGAGGCGGCGGTCAACGTGGGGACGGGCAAGGAGACCTCCGTGCTCGAGGTGGCGGACATGCTACGGCAGGCCACCGGCTTCTCTGGGGAGCCGCGGTTCGCGCCCCCGCGCCCGGGGGAGGTACAGCGGTCCGCCCTGGCCACGGACCGCGCCCGGCGGGTGCTGGAGTTCGCCCCGCGCACCACCCTGCCCGAGGGCCTGGCGGCCACCGTGCGTTGGCTGCGCGAGCTAGGCTAGGCCCGAGCATGGACAACCGGCGGAGCTGTGATCTCCACCTGCACACCCACTGGTCTGACGGGACGCTGTCCGTGGCGGACACGGCCCGCCGCGCCCGGGACGCGGGGCTGGCGGCCATCGCCATTACCGACCACGACACCATAGGACCCGAGCTCAGCCGGGCCGTGGACGACATGTCCGAGGTAGAGGTCATCTGCGGGGTGGAGCTCAAGGCGGAGGTGTGCGGCCATCGCGGGGAGATTCTGGGCTACTTCCTCCAGCCCGACCACCCGGCCCTGCGCGAGCTGTTCACCTGGATGGGCCGCGCCCGCCGCGCCCGGATGCGCGAGATGATCCAGCGCTGCCGCGAATTGCTGGGAATCCCGCTGGAGTACGAGGAAGTGGCGGCCCGGACCGGCGGATCAGTGGGCCGACCCCACCTGGCGGCGGAGCTGGTCCGCCGGGGGGCGGCCGGCTCCCCCCAGGAGGCATTCGACCGTTTTCTGGGCCGCGACGGGGCCTGCTACGTTCCTCTGCCCCGGCCCTCCAGCCGACAGGTGCTGGCGGCCATCCGCGCCGCCGGCGGGGTGGGCGCCTTGGCCCACCCCGGACTCCTCCCCTTGGAGGATTGGCGGAGCTCGTTGGCCCGCCTCAAGGAGGAGGGGATGGCTGCCCTGGAGGTCCACTACCCCTACACGGAGGTGCGCGGGCCGGTGTACATTCGCCCGCCGCAGCTGGCCGCGCTGGCCGGCGAGCTCGGACTGGTGGCCACCGGGGGCTCCGACGACCACGGGCCGAACTCGGTCCGGGACAGCTTGGGGATGATCCGGGTGCCCTACGCGGCCGTGGCCGCCTTGCGGCCGCTGGCCTCATCGGTGACGTAGCGCAGCGCGGCCATCGCCACTTCCAGCTGGTCGTCGGCCGGCTCGCGGGTGGTGAGCCGCTGCAACCACAGCCCGGGGAGCAGGAACGGGCGCAGCCACCAAGCTTGAGGATGCCGCCCCCCGTACCTGAGGAGCTCATAGGCCACCCCGGCCACCACCGGCAGCAGGGCCACCCGCCCGAGGATCTTCAGCCAGATGCTGTCGGTGATCAGCAGGGAGAACACCAGAATGGCCACCACCACGAACAGCAACAGGAACGCCGTGCCGCAGCGAGGGTGGAGTGGGCTGCGCTCGCGGGCGGCCGCCAGGTCGAAGCCCGCCCCTTCCTCGTAGGCGTGGACCACTTTGTGCTCCGCCCCGTGATACTGGAACACCTTGCGGATGTCACCGACGAAGGAGATGCCGTACAAGTATAGCAGGAACAGGCTCACCCGAATCAGCCCCTCCACCAGGTTGAACAGCACAGGATGGGTCACGGGCACGAACCCCGCCACGTACACCGGCAGGGCCACGAATCCCCCGGCCACCAAGGCCACCGCCAAGGCAACGGTGAGCAAGAAGTCCCACCGCGAGCCGGCTGCCTCCTCCCCATACGCCAGTTGGGCGGACAGGTTCAACGCCCGCATGCCCAGGGACAGCATCTCGTAGAGGCGAAACGGGCCACGCAGAAAGGGAATGCGGTCAACGCGGGCAAACCGGCCGGCGCCAACCAAGGGCTGCACGACGATTTCCCCGCCCGGCGTGCGCACGGCCACCGCCACCCGAGGGCCGTTCTGAAGCATGACACCCTCGAGGACTGCCTGGCCGCCGACCGGCATCTACTGGGTTCGCTTCTGGCGCCAGTCCTTGCCGTACTTGCGCTGGAAGCGCTCCACACGTCCCTCGGCGTCCACCAGCCGCGACTCCCCGGTGAAGAACGGGTGACAGCGCGAGCAGACGTCCACCCGCAGATCCTCCTTGGTGGACAGGGTCTCCAGCTCCGCCCCGCAGCTGCAGCGGATCACCGTGCGGTGGAGTTCCGGATGGATGTCCTTCTTCATGGCATCACCGCTTGGAGTACTGCTCCCGCTTGCGGGCCTTGCGGCGGCCGTACTTCTTGCGCTCCACCTTGCGGGCGTCCCGGGTGAGGAGGCCGGCGTCCTTCAGGGGCTTCTTGAACTCCGGTGCCACCCCCACCAGCGCCCGGGCGATGGCCAAGCGGACGGCCTCCACCTGCCCGGTGGGCCCGCCCCCTTCCACCCTGGCCCGCACTTCATAGCGGCCCATGGTCCCGGTCACGTAGAACGGGGTGAGGAGGTGGCGGTTCAAGTGGTCCTCGACGAATGCAAAGGGGGCGAAGTACACCTCGGCGGGCTTTCCGTTGACCCGCACCCCCCCCTCGCCCTCCCGCAGGTAGACGCGGGCCACCGCTTCCTTGCGGCGTCCCACGGCATGGACGGCCTCGCCCACCTTCTTGGGAAGACGGCGAGTCTGTTGTACGGCTTCCAAGGGAATCGTCACCTCCAGCTTACTGTCCTTCTAAAACGGCTCGCAATGCTATCCCCGGCGGGCGACAGTGTCAACCCGGTCGGCGGGGGATCCGGCCGGCTCAGTCGCCGGCCAGGGTGGCCTCCAGGTGGGAGCGCAGCTCCTCCTGGCTGCCCACGTTGAAGTAGCGCAGAAGCTCCTTGGTGACCGACAGCCGCTTGGTGGGGCCCTCCTCCTGGGCCGCCACCAGTCCCCGCTCACACAAGTCGCGGATGTGGGTGTAGGCCCGCTGCCCCCGTACCCGAACCACCTCGGACTGGAGCACCGGCCCGTGGTAGGCGATCACCGCCAGGGTGCGCAGCGTAGGCTCGGGGATGTCCTGATCTGGGGCCAGCCCCCGTACAACCTCAGCCAGCTCCGGCTTGACCCGCAGGACGTAGCCCCCACCCTGTTGGCAGAGTTCCACCCCCCGGCCCTCCCTGGCCAGCTCCCGGCTCAGGTCGCCCAGCGCCTGCTCCACCTCGGCCTGCGGCACCTGGAGGGCGTAGGCCAGCCGCCGCAGGGACAGCGGCCCACCAGCCACGAACAACGCCGCCTCAACCAGCGCCTTGGTGGTCATCGGGCAGTTCGATGAACAGCTCCCCCAGAAACTCGCCCTGGAACAGCCGTAGCTTCCCCCGGGCGTCCAAGTGGAGGACCTCCACGAAGCGCGCCACCTGCTCGCCGGGGTCCTGCCTGGACAGAAGCTGGCGGAAGGGGATGGTGCGGTTGCCGTTCACCAGGGAGAGCAACCGCCGCAGCAACCGGGCAGTCCGGCGGGTGAACGGCTCGCGGGAAAGCGACATCCCCACGTCCTCCGGCCGGGGGGCTGGCCGCTGCTCCTTACGGCCCCCGTGAGCCAACGCGGCCACCAAGGCACGGCGGAGCTGGGGTAAGCTGACCCGCGCCCGGGGTCGGCGAAGCAGCGGCAGGCGGATCTCCGGGGAGATGAACACCTCGGAGGCGGCCGGCAGCTCGTCAGCCACCTCGTCGACCACCTCTTCCAGGGTGGGCGGCGGGGCTCCCTCGTCGCGCAGCCAATCAGACTTCATCCGCAACAGCACCGAGCCGGCCAACACCATGCGGCTGGGGACCTCCAGCTCCAACGCCCGGCGGGACTCTAAGAAGGCGCGGAACCGCCGCACCAGTTCCACCAGATCCACCGCCCACGGGTCCATATCCTGGGCCAGCGCGGACAACACACCCTGCCAGTCGGCCCGGGCCAGGCTCTGCGGCTGCAGCAGCTCAGTTCCCTGCACTGTGGACCAACTCCATGGCCACCACGTCGGACGCCCCATCCCGCATGGTCACCCCGTACACCCGGTCAGCATGCCTCACCAACTCCTCGTTGTGGGAGATGACGATCACCTGGGCCCCGCTGGCAAACTCCCGCAGCAGGCGGGCCAGCCGCTCCGAGTTGGCTCGATCCAGGGCGGCGTCCACCTCATCCAGGAGGTAGAAGGGCGCCGGGCGGCCCGCGGCCAGCGCCAGCACGAAGGCAATGGCCACCAGCGTCTTCTCACCTCCGGACAGGGCATCAAGCTGACGGGGCTCCTTGCCCGGGGGGCGGGCGTGCACCAGCAGCCCCGAGTCCAGCCTCCCCGGCTCGGCGAGGGACAGCGAGGCCTCTCCGCCCCGGAACAGCCGCTGGAACAGCCGGTCCAGCTCGCTGGACACTGCCGCCATGGTTGAGAAGAACTTCTCCCGCTTCCGCTGCTCCACCTCACCGATGAAGTGTTCGATCTCGCCCTTCTCCCGCTCCAGGGTTTGCACCCGCTCCTTGAACGCCTGAAACTCAGCCAAGAAGGCGTCGTACTCCTCGATGGCCCGCAGGTTCACCGCCCCCAATTCGGCGATCCGCCGTTCTGCCTGGTGGAGGCGGGCCTGCAGCACCTCTGGGCTGCCGGACAGCGGTCCGCTAGCCGGCGGGGTCACCTCCCCCAAGGCGGACAGTTCCCCGGACAGCTCCGCTGCCTCCCGCTCGTGGCGGGACAGGGCGGACCGCTTTCGCTCCAGGGCCACGTACAGCTCCCGCCGCCGTTCCCGCAGGCTGGCCACCTCGGCCTCTTCCGCCGACCGGGCAGCCCGGGCTTGGGCCTGGGCCCGCGACCGCTCGTGAAGCTCGGCCTCGGCGGCGGTAAGCTGCCCAGAGAGGGTCTCCACCGCCTTCCGCAGGCGGGCGAGTTCCTGTTCCAGCCGGCTCAGCCGGGCCTGGCGGGCGGACAGGTCGGGCCCCCGCGACCGGGCGGCCCGGGCACCGCCGACGATGGCCCCGCCGCGCTCGAGCAGGTCGCCGTCCAGGGTCACCACCCGTACACCTTCCAGGCTGCGCACTGCATCCAGGGACTCGGCGATCACCGTGTCCGAGAGCACGTAGGCCACCGCGGGGCGCACCTCGGGGGGGAACTCCACCATCTCCAGGGCCAGCCCCAGCACTCCCTCCAGCTTCAGGGCCCCCCGCGCGCGGGACGAGGTGCCCGGCACGCGCAGGCGGTCCAAGGGCAAGAAGCGGGCCCGACCCAGGTTCTCCTCCTTGAGGTGACGGACGCACTTCAAAGCCACATCGCGGCTGTCCACCACCAGGTCGTGCCGGTGCCCGCCCAAGGCAGTCTCCACCGCTGCCCCCAGCTCGGCGGGCGCGCGCACCAGCTCGGCCACCGTACCCCGGATGCCCGCCCATCCCAGGGCCTGGAGGGCGGCCACCGGCTCGGGCGCCCGGCCCGGCCGCCGCACCAGCCGGCCCAGCTCGGCCAGGGTCTCCCGCAAGGAGGCGATCTCCCGCTCGGCAGAGCGCGCCTCCGCCTCCTTCGCCCCCAGCTCCCCCCGCAGCCGCTCCACCTTGCGAATCAGCTCAGTGGTCTCCTCATCGCCCTGGGGAGCCTGCGCGCCCAGCTTGCGTTCCCGAGCCTCCACCTCCCGGTCCAGCCGGTCCACCTCAGCGGCCAGTTCCTCCACCTCGTCACGGGTCCGCTCCGCCCCGGCCACCGCCCGCTCCTGGGCCTGCCGCAGCATCTCCCACTTCCGGAAGCGCAAGGTAGCCGCCAACTGGTCTCGCTCCTCGGTCAACGCCTTGTACTCCAGCGCCGCCTGTCGTTGTTTGTGCAGTTCAGCCAGCCGGTGGCGCCGCTCGGCCAGCAGGATGCGGCTGGTGTTGAGCCGTTCTTTGACCTGCGCCAGCTCGGCGATCGCCTTGGCCTTGCGTTCCTCGTAGGTGGCCACCCCGGCCACCTCATCCAGGATCTCCCGCCGCCTGCGGGGGGAGCGTTCCAGCACGTCCACCACCATGCCCTGCTCCACGATGTGGTAGCCGTCGGGGTCGATGTTGGCCAGCGCCAGCAGCTGCTCGATGGTGCGAGCGGGGACCACCTTGCCTTGCAGCCGGTAGGTGGAAGAGGCGGCCGTGATGCGTCGGGAGAGCAACACCTCCGCAGCTGGCTCCTCCAACAGCTCATCAAACGTCCCTGACCGGTTGTCCAGGGCCACCGCCACCTCGGCCGCGCTCACCGGTTCTCCCCGCGGCGGGGCGTGCAGCAGCTGCTCCACCCGTTCGGCCCGCAGCGCCCGCGACCGGCGTCCCATGACGAAGGTCAGCGCGTCGAAAATATTCGACTTGCCGGCGCCGTTTTCCCCCACGATGGCAGTGAACCCCTCGTAGAAGGGCAGGGCCACCCGGCGTCGGAAGGACTTGAACCCCTGGACGCTCAGTCGGCGGATGTGCGTGCTCATGCGGACAGGTCGAAGAGGCTCAGCGACACCACCTTGGGGCGTCGCGGGGCGAACAGAGGCAGGGCGTCGTCGGCTTCCGCAAGCACCTGCTGGATCTTGTGGCGGTTGTAGTCGTTGGGCACCGCTGTTCCCTCCTCCCAGCGCATGACAGTGGGCACAGACACACCGAGTCGTCCGGCCAGAGCCCGCTTGCTCAGTCCCCGCTGTAACCTGAACTGCTTGAGCCGCTCCCCGATCTGATCCATCCCCCTAAACCTCCTCGAGGGTTACGAATATAACATTTGTTACACTAACCACCAAAGAGGAGGGGCGCGCGATGGCGCCCCCACCCCGAGATCAGCCGCCAGCGGTCAGGAACAACGCCAGCGCCCCCAAGCCGGCCAGCAAGGCCAAAACGGCCATCCCTTGTGCCATTCCGAGTGCTTCCTGGACGCTTTGGACGTCAAGCCCGTCCACCTGCGTCTCCACGGCAGACAGCCGGCCGGCGTGATCGTCCACCCGTGCCTGCAGCTCGCCAATGGCTGCCTTGTTGGCTTGGATATCAGTGGCGAATTCTGACAACGTGGTCTCAAAACCCTCCAACTTGGCCCGGTTGTTCTCGATCTTCACCTGCAGAGCCTGGCCCGCCTGCTCCAGGGCCAACAGCCGGCGCTGGAGGGCCCCGATGTCCTGTTCCTCGAGCCGGGAGATGCGCTTCTCGTGGTTGGCTATTTGATTGGCCAGGTTGGCGAACTCCGCCTTGAGCTTCTCCAGGTCCGCGGCCACGCCGCTGATCCGAGCGGCCAGCTCCTCCACGGCCCGCCCGTGGGCGTCTGCAGTCCGCTGCAGTCCAGCGATATCAGCGATCGCCGACTCCAGCTTGCCCTCCAGGTGCCGCATGCGAGTTGTCAGTTCCGGCACCTGGCCGCAACTTTCCTCCACTGCTGCCAGGCGGGCCTCGGCGTCAGCCAGGGCAGCCGCCAGAGACTCGTACTTGGCCGCCAGGTCCTGATCGGCAGCGTTCAGGGCCGTCACTGCCCCCTTGAGTTCGGAGATCAGCCCCCCCAAGAACTGAACCACCTCGCCGTAGACCTGCTCCAACGCGGCGATCTCCTCCTCAGCGGGGGGAAGCACCACCCCGCCGCCGTCGTCGGCCAGGGCCACCCCGCCGACGAGCGTCGCTGCCACCATCAACCACATGAGCCTTTTCATCACCGCAACCCCTCCTTTCCGAGACGATCCGACCCTCCACGGTAGCGAGCGTTACGTTGGGCGGCAGGCGCCGGTGGGTGGCCAACAGGGGGGGTTTGTCGGGCCGACCACGGACAGTTGTCCCCAGCGCGGTCGCGCCCCCGGCCAGGCGACGAAAAAGAGACGAAGAAGAAAGGAGGGGCCGTGACCGCGTCCCGGCCCCTAGATCGCAAACCGGCCTTCGCCCGTGGGGTGAGGTCAGCCGCCCTGGGTGATCAGGAAGTACAGCACGCCGCCCATCACCAACGGGACCAGGATGATCGCCGACCACTGGGCGGCCTGGTCGTCCGCCAGCCGCTGCAGCTCCGCGCTCATGGCGTCAATGGATTCGGCCTGCGCTTGCGCCTGCTCCTCCAGGCCGGCAATGGACGCCCGGCACCCCTGCAGCTCCCCGGAGAAGCCGGCCACCGCTGACTCGAACCCCTCCAGCTTGGCCCGGGTGTTGTCCAGCTTCACCTGCAGGGCCTGGATGTCCTGCTGAAGGGCGAGTACCTTGCGCTGCAGCGCCCCCAGGTCCTCCCGCTCCAGCGCGCTGATCCGCTGTTCGTGATCCTCGATGGCGGGGAGGGCGATGGCCTCCAGAGCCTCCACCCGGCCGGTGAGCCCCTCCAACTCGATTTCGAAGCCGTCCATACCCTGCTGCAACGTCTTGTACCGTTGCTCCAGGGCCTGGGAACGCTCGGACAGGACGGCGAACGAGCACTTGAGCTCAGTGATGAAAGTGGAGAAGAAAGACATCACCTCACCGAAGGCGTTCTCCATCGACTCCACTTCCAGCTCCGCCGAGGGCAGGCACAACCGCTCCAGATCGGAAGGACACGGCTCCTTGGGCTGCTCGGTGGCCCCGATCACCAGCATCCCCACCAAGCACACCCCCAACATCAACCCCACGGCCTTTCTCATGCCACAACCCCTCCTTTCGGAAATTCGGTGCATTCAAGGTAGTGGTCGCCGGGCGACCTCACACGCTCCCCTGGGGCGTGAGGACGGGGGATTTGTCGTACAGGGGACGGACAGATGTCTGCCATCCCGTATAATCCGCCGATGACCCTGCGTGTCAGGTTTGCGCCCAGCCCCACCGGGGAGCTGCACGTGGGCGGGGCCCGTACCGCGTTGTTCAACTGGCTGTGGGCCCGCAAGGCCGACGGCACGTTCGTCCTGCGCATCGAGGACACTGACCCGGCCCGCTCGCAGCGAGCGTATGCCCGAGGGATCCTGAGTGCCCTGAGCTGGCTGGGGCTGAACTGGGACGAGCTCCACTACCAGTCGGACCGGCTCGACGCCCACCGCCGTCACGTGGCGGCCCTGGTGGGGCGGGGCCTTGCCTATCACTGCTACTGCACGCCGCAGGAGCTCGCCGCCCGCAGGCAAACCGCACTGGCGCAAGGTCGAGCGCCGGAATACGACGGGCACTGCCGCGACCTGTCCGAGAGCCAGCGCCGGGCCTACACGGCGCAAGGCCGCCGGCCCGCGGTCCGCTTTCGGGTGCCCGAGGCGGCGAAGACCGCCGCCTTCCCCGACTTCCTGCGCGGCGAGGTCCGGTTTCGCCGCCTGACCACCGGTGACTTCGTGATCCAGAAGTCTGACGGGACCCCCACCTACAACCTGGCCTGCGTGGTCGACGACCACCAGATGGAGATCACCCACGTACTGCGGGCCGAGGATCACCTGTCCAACACCCCCAAGCAGCTGTGGCTGTACGACGCCTTCGGCTGGCAGCCGCCCCAGTTCGGGCACCTGTCCATTATCCTCGGCCCAGACCGACGGAAGCTGTCCAAGCGCCACGGGGCGACCTCGGTGGAGGCCCTGCGCGCCGAGGGCTTCCTGCCCCAGGCAGTGGTCAACCACCTGGCCCTGCTGGGCTGGTCCCCGGGGACGGAGGAGGAAGTGTTTGCCCTGGACGAACTGGTGGAGAGATTCTCCCTGCAGGGGATCAACCTCGCCCCCCAGGTATTCGACCGGGAGAAGCTGCGCTGGCTGAACCGGCAGCACCTGGCCCGGCTTCCGGCCGATGAGCTGGTGGAGGAGGCCCTTCCGTTCCTGGACTGGCTCGGGGAGGATGCCCTTGGCGACCGGGACCGCCTGGCCGCGGCCCTGGCCATGGTGCGCCCCTCGATCAGCACCCTGCAGGAGCTGCGCGGTTCCGCTGCCGATGGGCAGGGGCCGATCGGCCACCCTGACCTGGCGAGCGTGTACCGCCGGCCACGCCACCCGCCCGCGGCCATGGCCGAACTGGCGGGCGGGCCGGCCCGCCGGGTGCTGACCGCCGTCCTCGCCGAGCTCCCGCCCGCGGTGGACCGGGAGGCGGTGCGGCCCATGGTGAAGCGGGTCGCCTCTCGCCTTGGCCTCAACCCACGCGACGTGTTCCACCCGCTGCGACTGGCGCTGACCGGGTCCGACCACGGCCCTGAGCTGGCCACCATCTGTGAGCTGTTGGGGGCAGAGGAGCTGCGGCAGCGTATTCAGCACGTGTTGGCACTTCTTGAGGACCGGGGCTAGACCACGTAAAGTGTGGCTGCTTTTTGCCGGCCGAGGCCGTAGGGCGACTCGAGGAGGGCCTGGTAACCGAGAGGAGGAGTGAATGGGGTTCTTGATCGTGATTCCAGCCGTGGTCGCGGTGGCGGCGCTGGCCTGGGCTGCCTACGCCAACTGGTACGTGATGCGAAAGGACCGTGGGACCCCGCGGATGCAGGAGCTGCAGGACTACATCCGAGAGGGGGCCATGGCCTTCATGTTGGAGGAGGCGCGGGTCATGGCCCTCACCATGGTGGTGGTGGGCGCAATCCTGTGGGCCCTGTTCTACTGGGAGGTGGCCGTCTCGTTCTGGATCGGGGCGGTGCTGTCCATGACCGCCGGGTTCGTGGGGATGAGCGCGGCCACCCGGGCCAACGCCCGCACCACCCAAGCAGCCCGCAGCTCGTTCAAAGAGGCGTTGAACGTGGCCATGTCCGGCGGTTCGGTGATGGGAATGGCGGTGGCCGGCCTGGCCCTGGGCGGATTGGTGCTCGTCATCTGGCTGTTCCGCCACGAGTTCGACCCGGCGACCATAAACATCCAGACCAAGGCGGTGTTCGGTATCCCCGGTGCGGACGTGAACTTCATCAAGGCCGCCCTCATCGTCTCAGCCTACTCCATGGGCGCATCCCTGGTCGCCCTGTTCGACCGGGTGGGCGGCGGCATCTACACCAAGGCAGCCGACATGGCAGCCGACATGGTCGGCAAGGTGGAAGCCCACATCGACGAAGATGACCCCCGCAATCCAGCCTCCATCGCCGACAACGTGGGGGACAACGTGGGCGACGTGGGCGGGCTGGGCGCCGACCTGCTGGAGTCGTTCATCGGCTCGGTGATCTCAGTGATGGTCATGGCCATGTACATCTTCGTGGGCCGGGGCAACGAGGACATCCAAATGCTGCTGAGCAAGTTCGGCATGGCCGCTCAGATGGAAGCCCACTACTGGTGGTTCGCCCTGCTGCCCCTGCTGTACGTGGCCGGAGGCGTGGTGGCCAGCCTGCTGGGTGTGGTGTACGTGCGGTCCTCCCGGCGGCAGGAGAACATGCAGGCGGTGCTGATGAACGGCACCCGCATCGCCGCCATGCTGACCGCCACCTTCGCCGCGGTGACCACCGCCCTGGTGCCCACGAACTTCACCCCGTTTTGGACCATGCTCATGGGGCTCGTCTCCGGGGTGCTCATCGGCCTGCTGTCCGAGTACTTCACCTCGAACCGGTGCAAGCCCACTCGCGACTTGGCGCTCGCCTACGACTCCGGGCCTGCGGTGGGTGTGACCGAGGGGATGGCAGTGGGGATGATTTCCACCCTGCTTCCGGTGGTCGTCATCGCTGGCTCCACGATCGGGGCCTATCAGCTGGGCGGCCTGCTCGGGGTCGCCTACGCAGCGTTGGGGATGCTCTCCTTCGTGGGCATGACGGTCTCCGTGGACTCCTACGGCCCCATCGCCGACAACGCCGGCGGCATCTCCACCATGGCCGGGCTGGACCCAGCGGTGCGGCAGCGGACTGACGAGCTGGACGCCATCGGAAACACCACCGCCGCCATCGGCAAGGGATTCGCCATCGGCTCGGCGGCGTTCGCCGCCCTGGGGCTGATCGCCGCCTACATCTGGTCGGCCGCCGGTACCGCCGGTGAGGTCCACATCCCCACCGTGTCCATGATCAGCCCTGACCCCACCATCGGCGGGGTGGTGCTGGCCGCCCTGGTCATCGGAGCCATGGTTCCCTACGTGTTCTCCGCCCTACTCATCCGGGCGGTGTCTCGGACGGCCAACGTGATGGTCCAGGAGATCCGTCGTCAGTTCCGGGAGTCCCCCAAGATCCTCACCGGGGAGGAACCGCCCGACTTCAAGCGCTGCATCACCATCACCGCCTCCGGCGGGGTGCGGCGGATGGTGCTGCCCTCCATGCTCGCCCTGACCATGCCCCTCCTGATGGGATTCATCTTCGGCCGCTACGCACTGGCCGGCTTCTTGGTGGGAGCGCTCCTATCAGCGATCCAGCTGGCCATCTACTGCGCCAACGCCGGGGGGGCGATGGACAACGCTAAGAAATACGTGGAGGAGGGCCACTACGGCGGCAAGGGGTCAGAGGCCCACGCCGCGGGGGTGATCGGGGACACGGTGGGCGACCCGTTGAAGGACACCGTGGGCCCATCGCTGGACATTCTCATCAAGCTGATGTCAGTGATCGCACTGCTCTTCGCCTCGCTGTTCCCCATCGGACCGATCTTCATCTAGGGACCGGGAGGGCGCCGCGGCGCCCTCCCGCTGCCCGTTCCAGCACCCCCAGGCGGATGGGCATTGACAGACGTGGATCAATACCATCGCCGGGTGAGGCGGCGGAGGCCGGCCCGCCCGGCGGAAGGGTGAGGGGGACAGTGGGCAGGGAAGTGCCTTTGTTGACGGCCACCGGGCGCACCATCGCTGAAGCTTGGGAGAAGTCGGTGGTCACCCTGTGGCAGAGGGGAGCGGAGGTGGCCACCGAATACGACCGCCCCGGCGACCCGCCGAGCAGAGACTGCACCATGGTCATCCAAGTGGCCGAGCCGCTTTCCGAACCCCGCATCCACCGCTCCTTCCCCGCCCAACTCCGCGATTTGGAGGTCTACCGCCGCGAGGTGGTGGAGGGAATCCACGACCACCGCGTCCGAGACGGCGGCTGGAGCTACTCCTACCACCAGCGCCTGTTCGACTACGACGGGACTATGGAGCAGATGGAAGCTGTGCTGACCAAACTCGCCCAACACCCGCACACTCGCCGCGCCCAGGCCATCACCTGGCTGCCGGAGCGGGATCTGGAAAGCGATGAGCCGCCTTGCCTGCAGCGCCTGTGGCTGCGCCTCCTGCCCACCGGCGCGGGGTATCGCCTGATGATGAACGCCCACTGGCGCAGCCGGGACGCCCTCAAGGCAGCGTTCATGAACATGTACGCCCTCACCGAGCTGCAGAGGCACCTGGCCGGCCGGCTGGCGCAGATGACAGGCCACCTAGTTCAAGTGGGGCAGTACCTGGACATCTCCGACTCCTACCACATCTACGGAGCGGACTTCCCCGACATGGAGCGGTTTCTGCGGTCGCTAGCCCGCCGCAGCTTTCAGGAGCGAACGTGGACCACTGCGGAGGCCCGCAGGCTGTGCAGGACAGAAGGGGAGGAGGCCACGTGATTCTCTGCGACCGCGAGATCAAGAAGCTATGCGAGCAGGATCCGCCGATGATTGACCCGTTCGTCCCCGAGCAGCGCGGGAAGCCGTCCTGGGGGCTGGGGAGCTTCGGCTACGACATCCGCTTGGGCGATCGGTTCCTGGTTCCCTTGGGCGGGGTGAACGCGGTGCTGGACCCGCTGAACTTTCCCAGGGAGCACTTCCGGGAAGTGGTGGCGGAAGCCCGCTTTGACCTCGCCCCCCACTCTCAGGTGCTGGCCGAATCGGTGGAGAACTTCAACATCCCGCCCGATGTCATGGGCCTGTGTTGGGGCAAGTCCAGCTATGCCCGGTGTGGGCTGCTGGTCAACGTGACACCGCTGGAATGTTTCGATGACCAGACCGAGATCCTCACCCTTGAGGGTTGGAAGAAGTTCGAGGACCTAGCCCCAGGCGAGATCGTGGCAACTTTAGATAAGGATGGCGTGCTGGAGTATCACCCGATCATCGCCCGCCAAAAGCGCTGGTATGAGGGTGAGATGATCGCCATTAAGGGACGTAGCATCGATCTCCTCGTTACGCCAGAGCACCAGCTCTACGTGCGCAGGCAGGGAAAGTTCGATTTTGAGCTACTTCAAGCCGGAGACTTGGAAGGCTACTATAAACTGGAATGTAAGAGGGATTCCTTCTGGCCTGGCGAAAGCCCGGAAGAGTTCGTACTCGCTCCCTTGCCAAATGAGGGGAGGGCGGCAACAAGAGACGTGGCATTGCAAGTCTTCGATGTTCTAGAGGAGTTAAAGGAAGTCACCACTCCTGAGCTCTATGGGCGCCTGGAGCCGCCCAGGCCTGCCCGCAGAACCTTTCACCGACTGATGGCAATCCTGACCAATCTAGGAGCTGTCGAACGCCATCGGGTTCATTCCTCAGAGGGCCGCCCGACTGGGGCATCACAGTTCTGGAGGTACCGCCTAAAGAAGAGAATAGATGATTTCGGGCTCCCAGAACCGATAGCTGTGCCTACGGAGGCTTGGGTGAAATTCTTCGGCCTTTGGCTGGCTGAAGGATCCGCCTACCGTTCAAAGAGAGGGGACTACGTAGTGAAGCTTGCGTCCCTGGAAACGAACACCAAGCAACAGCTCAGAGGTATTTTGAATGACCTCCCCTTTAAGTGGCATGAGATCCCGCGCGGCTTTGAAATAGTTAACAAGCAACTTTGTACGTACCTCATGCGGTTAGGGCACACTCATGAAAAACACGTGCCGGCGGAGATCAAGAAGCTGTCTCCCCATCTTCTGCGCAAGTTCCTGTGGGGATACATATTGGGGGATGGGGATCTTGCCACGCTTACGGCTAGTAGTTCCTCCCGGGCTCTGATTGATGACCTACAGGAGATAGGGCTCAAGGCCGGATGGCCTGCCTCGTACTGGATTGCTGCAGAGCCGGGCGAACCAGTCCATGCCAATCCTAACTACACATCTAGCTATACACATTTCAGAATCCGCTTTTCCAAAGATGGCACTTCCAGATACGGAAGGGCCAAGGAAGCTTGGTCTCGGGTTCCATACAAAGGCCATGTCTACGACGTGACCGTGCCACCGAACCACACTATCTACGTGCGGAGGAACGGCAAAGCCGTATGGTCCGGTAACTGTGGCTGGCGGGGGAAGCTCACCATCGAGCTGGCCAACCTGTCCCCGCTTCCCATCCGGCTGCACGTCGGCCAGGGGATCGCCCAGGTGGTCTTCTTCCACGGCCAGCGTCCCGACCGCACCTACGCCACCAAGGAGGCCGGGGGCGTCTACCAGGATCAAGAGGGGGTGACCCTCCCCCGCTGAGAAGGACGCCACCGGTCCGGGCTGGCGCAGGAAGGAGAGACTGATCGGCCGCTCAGGTCAGTATTCGAGCCAGACCGCCGAGTGATCTACGTAGTGGCCGTAGGGGGCGAGGATGCGAATCGCCGCCACATCCTCCAGCCGCCCTTGCCAGGTCAACAGCTTGCCGGCCCCGCCCGCAGCGCACGGGGCGGCGAACTCAGGCAGGGTGTTCCACTCACAGGCGGCCAGGAAAGCGTCACTGTCCCCTGGCGGTACCGAAAGGACCTTCGGAACGGCGGGGGCCACCTGCAACTTGAATCCATCGACCATCTTGCCCAGCTCGGAGATCCCGCCCGTGACCTGCACGACGATGGTGGTGATGTTGACCGGTGTCGGCCCCCCGCCTCTCCGTCATCCTGCTGCAACACCGGGTACACGTGCGCCGAATACCAGCCCCAACAGCGTTCATGCGGCGGCACCTCGACATCGTATCTTCCCACCAGCCAGGCGTGGTGATCACAGTCCAGCTCCACCACCCGGGGGAGACTTCCCGCCGGTGCCGCGGAACTAAACAGGACCAATCCCGCGGCGGCAACTCCGGCAGCGGCAAGTGCTCTGCTCACGCTGACCATGCTCTCAGGATCACCTCCCTGTGACTCCAGCTCCTGGGCCGGCCGGCAGCCGGCGCCCAAAGCTGTCCTTGGCACCTCCCCGCCCCAGGTCGCACTGCCCCCGTCCACACCCCGACACATACCCGACCCACCGCGGGCCCGCTTACCCTACGGCAGACGCCCATGAGCTTCAAATGACTGACTTCTTGTACGCCCTTGGCCGCTGCGGCCTCACCGCTCCCAGCGCGGAGGGACAACCGATCTGGAGAGAACCACCGCCCAGTTGCCCATCGGGGTCCGGCCTGCGCTCAGAAGGTGAGCACTGGCTGGCCGGACTTCAACATGTCCGACAGGGGCTGGCCCATATACTTGACCTCGACGCCCAGCCCCTGCAGCTGATCGGCCACCCCGTACGCTTCAGCGCAGGCCCGGCACGCCTGCACGGTGACCCCCGCCTCGATCAACTGACCGATCGACGCCTGCAGACTCGGTTCACAGTTCAGGAGCTGAGCCGACGGCCCCCACACGATCAGCGACACCTCGCCGAACCAACCTCTCCGCTTGGCGTTCAACGTGTACATGAAGCACACTTTGTCCGCCACCTCGGGGTCCCTGCTGTACCACAAGACGACCAGCCTGTCTGCCTGCAACTTCACCTCCGCCCTTCGCCAACCACACTGACCGCTCACCGCCCGCCCGTCCGGCCCCGCTGCCAGCCCGGCGGCGAGCAGCTCCCGCTGGCGCTGTCCGGCCAGATCCTCCGCGATCCTGCCCAAGAGCTCGGCATCCACCCGTGCCTCCTTCCACCAGTAAGTGGTGGAAGCAGGTGCGGAGGGTCAATCCGCCGGGCCAGGCGCAGGCAGCGCCTCCGCAGGCAGGGCGAAAGCAGTGCGGCCGTCGCGTCCGGTCAGCGTTCGGGCCGCCAGCAAGGCCGAGAGGACGGCCTCCTCGGTGGCCTCGGCTGCCGCCCGGTACAGGTCGCCCATGGCCGCTGACCGATCAGCCACAAACTGCCCGGCCACCCGATCCCCGCCCCGCGGCACGCGGTACGCAGTGGAGAAGGCAACCAGGAAATCACCCGAGCCGGGGTCTGCCGGGGCCCCGGTTCGGGCCAGCCCGAGGGCACCCCGCCGGGCCAGCCGGGACAGCTGCTCGGGAAGCAGGGGGGCATCGGTGGCCAGCAGCACGATGACCGAGCCGGCTGCCTGGCGCCGGAGACGGGGAACATGCGAAAGGTCCAGCGGCCGGCCCAAGAACCGCAAGTCCTCCCGCCGGCCCATGTTGGGCAGGACCAGGGCCCCCACGGTCCAGCCCGCCGCCACCCGGGAGGCAGTCCCCACCCCCGATTTCAGCTCGAAGGCCACCATCCCGGTCCCCGCCCCTACACAACCCTCCTCCACCTGGCAACCGGCCGCCTCCAGGGCAGCCAGGGCATCCTCCTCCCTCACCGGGCGCTGCTCGATGGCCGACAGGAGGCCGTCGTTGCACTCCAACACAACTGGGTTGACAGACCGGGCGGCGGGGTGGCGGCGGGAGGTCCACCCCAGCAGCGCGTCCGCACAGCAGAACGTAGCCCAGGTGTTGGTGAGGATAATCGGCGTCTCCAAGGTGCCCAGGTGGGCTACCTGCCACAGACCCACTGCCTTCCCATGGCCGTGCAGGACGAACAGCCCCACGGGGAGCATATCAGCGTATGGATCCCCTGGGGGGAGGACCGCGGTGACCCCGGTCCGGACCGCCTGCGGGCCGTCGTCCCGCACCACCGTACAGTGGCCCACCCGCACCCCGGCCACATCAGTCAGGCTGCACCGCGGGCCGGATGGCAACCGACCTACAGCCAGGCCGAGCCGGCGTAGCGCGTTCAGAACTGTACCTCCCAGGACAATTCGCTGAACGGGCCCCAGCCGCCGGCCCACGCGGTCAGCAGGTCCACGGAGATCACCAGCAGGGCACCCCCGTAGAAAGTGTCTTCCAGGACGCGTTTGCGCCGGGCCAGCTCCTCCGGCGGGTAGGCCCTCCCGGCCAGCGCCGCATCGGCCAACAGGCCCACGATGTGGGCCACGTCATCCCCGGCCAGGCGGGGAAGGATCCCCAGCTGGCCGGCCAGGGACCGCAACACGTACAGGAACGGGTCCAGCCGCAGCAACCACTGCAGCTTCTCGGCCACTACGCCGTGCCAACGCCCGGTCAGCTCCGCCAGGCCCCGGCACAGCGCCATCCCCCCGCCGCAGGCCTGCATTCTCTGTCCCAGGGTGGGCGGGTCCGGCCACCGCCATGCCGCCCGGCCGGCGAACGGAACGACCGACACCACCCACGCCCGGTCCGCGCCAGCCGCCCAGGCGGCCACGCAGTGCCCGATCTCGTGGACGACGGTCTTCAGGGTCGCCGCCACCCCCCACGCCACCGCCTCTCCCACCTGGGCATGGCCGGCCAACGCTACTGCGGCTACCAGGAGGAGTAGAGCTGAAATTCGTACGGGTGCGGTCGGAGGGCCACTTGATCCGCCTCCTCCCGCTTGCGGGCCAGCCATAGCTCCACCACCTCTTCGGGGAACACGCCGCCCACGGCGAGGAAGTCGCTGTCTGCCCGGAGGGCGTCCACTGCCTCCTCGAGGCTGCGGGGCAGACAGTGGATCGCCCGGGCCTTGGCCCGGGGTAGATCGTACAGGTTCCCTGACCACGGCCCCCAGCCGCGGGCTCGAGGGTCTATGCCCTCGCGGATCCCGTCCAGGCCCGCCATCAGACAGGCGCCCAGAGCCAGATACGGATTGCACGTGAGGTCAGGTGTACGCAGTTCCACCCGCGCCGCGTCCTGCCGGGTGACGTAGCCGGGCACCCGCACCGCCGCCGTGCGGTTGGCGGGGCCGAAGGCCAATTGCACCGGCGCCTCGTAGCCGGGCCGCAGCCGGCGATAGGAGTTGGTGGATGGGGAGACCAGGGCGGACAGGGCCCGCCCGTGGGCAAGCAGACCCCCCACGTAGTGCAGCGCCAGTTCGCTCAGCCCCTCCTCGCCCGAGAACAGGTTCTGTCCGCCGCGCGTCAAGTACTGGTGGACGTGCATCCCGCTGCCGGGCTGATCCGCCAGCGGCTTGGGCAGGAAACAGGCCACCTTGCCCTCGTCGGCGGCCAGCCGGGCGATCAAGTCGCGGACCAGCACCACCCAATCCGCGGCCGCCACCAGCCCCCCGAAGTCGAGCTCGATCTCCATCTGTCCCAAGCCACCCGCCTCGTGATGGTGGTAGCAGACAGGGATGCCCCATTCGGCCAGCGCAGCGCAGGACCGCTCCCGCAGCGCCCGCCCGCGGTCCTCGGGGCCCCCGGCGTGATAGGCCGAGCGTGCCCCGGGCAACGCCTCCTCCACCAGCCCGGACAGCCCCTCCGCAGGGACGATCTCCGCCCCTTGGCACAACGGGCCGTCCTCCAACAGGACGGAGTCAAACAGGTAGAACTCCAGCTCGACCTTGATCCTCGCCTGGTCGGCAATGCCCGCCTCCCGCAGGAAGCGCTCCGCCGCCCGCGCCACCGCCCGGGGTGACCAGGGGAGCGGACCCTCGCCGGGGGCCGCCAGGTCGCACAACAGCACCAAGCTCGCAGGGGAGCGCGTGGCGTCGACCACGGCAGTCTCCAGGTCGGGAAGGAGGACCATGTCGCTCTCCTCCACCGGCGCCAGCCCGTAGTTGGATGCATCCACCCCGATCCCCCGGGTCACCAGATCAGGCGAGAGCTGGGCCGCGGGGACGGAGATGCACTTCAGCCGCCCCCACAGGTCGCACGCCCTGACGTCCACCCACTCGATGCCTTCCTCTTGCACGTGACCTACCAGTTCCTCAAAGGTCATCGTCCCTCCTTGGGGCGGCGCGGAAGCCGAGGCCGCCGCTACGGTCGCGGCACGGCCAGGTCCGCCGGGCCCCAGCCGGAGAGGGCGGCTCCGGGCAGCGATTCCTGGATCAGCTCGTGCAGGATCTCAGCGAACTTGACCTTTTCCCGCCCCCAATCGGCCAACGTCTTGGGCGCCACCCATGGTTTGTACAGGGCTCCCGGTCCCACCACGCACGCAGGTCCGGGCTCCAGCTTGAAGTAGCACGGACAGCAGGTACGCACCATCTCCGGCCCGTCATAGAAACGGTTGAAGCCGCCGAAGGAGTCCGTCAGGTAGATGTGGAGGTCCAAGGGGAGGTTCACCGCCCTGCGGATGGCGGCCAGCTGGGGCAGGGACAGGTCGCCCAGCGGGTTGAAGGTGTCGGCCCCCAGGCTCTCCAGCACCTTGGCCCCGGCCGGGTTACCGTGGCCGGCAAACACCGACACCTTGAATACCACGTCCTGGGGCAGGTCGCCGGCCTCCCGCATCTTGGTCAGCAACCACAGCAGCCCCTCGTCCAACACCAAGAAGCCCCGGATGCCCACCTCCACCGCTCGGAAGATGTCCGCGATCACGTACCGCAGCTGGTCCGCGCCGCGAAACCGCAAGCCGGAAAGGGAACCCTCCGGGGTGACCAGCTGCCGGCCGGTGTCCCAGCCCGAGCGGGGGCCCGGGGTGAGGATCACCTCCACCTGCGCGTCGGCGGCGATCTGGGCGAAGTCCCGTAGTTCAGCGCGCGAAAGCAGCGTGGCCCCCATGACGGCGGAGAACATCCGCTGCACAGGGACCTTCCGGCGCTGCGCCTCCTCCACCACCGCCTCCAGCACCTCCGGCCGCTCCACCCCTGAGATCTCCACCCGGTACTGCGCCCCGTCGGGGAAACGCAGTTGGCTGTCGGGCAGCTCGTAGGCGTCCCGCCCGGGGACACCGTGCCCTTCCATCAGCTTCGCCACTTTGCGTTGGTCCATCTTGCCTCCTAGCCCAGGCCACCGGCGGCCGGCGGCGAAGAGCGCGCCCCCAGCGCGCGCTCCCTGCCCGGCCAGCTGTCACTCATCGCCGACCAGTTCTCGTAGGCGCCGCCATTCCTCCTTGGGGATATGGTATTCGTGGTCAGGGGTGGGGAAGGCGCCGGCCTTGACCTCCCCGATGTAGTCCCGGAACGCCTGCTCCATGATCGGGGCCAGCTCGGCATAACGCTTGACGAACTTCGGCGTGAACGCCTCGAACAGCCCGAGGATGTCGTGGACGATGAGCAGCTGACCGTGACAGCCGCTCCCGGAGCCGATGGACAGGATGGGCACGCCGGCCCGGTGGGTAATGAGTTCGGCCACGCGGGCGGGGATGGCCTCCAACAGTATGGCGAACGCCCCGGCCTCCTCCAGCACGCGCGCGTCGTCGACCAACTGCCGCGCGGTGGCGGCGTCGCGGCCCTGGGCCTTGAGCCCGCCGATGGCGCTCGCCGCTTGGGGGGTAAGGCCGATGTGCCCCATCACGGGGATCCCCGCCCCGGCGATGGCCTCCACCCGCGCCGCCATCCTGGCCCCTCCCTCCAGCTTCACCGCGTCCGCTCCCCCTGCAGCGATGAACCGGCCGGCGTTCTCAATGGCCACGGCATCCGAGGGTTGGTAGGACATGTAGGGCATGTCGCCCACCACAAACGCCCGTGCGGCGGCCCGGGAGACCGCAGCGGTGATGGTGATCATGAAGTCCATGGTGGCCGCCAACGTGCTGTTGTGGCCGAGCAGGCACATGGCTCCGGAGTCTCCCACCAAGATCATGTCCATGCCGGCCCGGTCCTCGAGCAAGGCGGTAGGGTAATCGTAGGCGGTGAGGAAGGTGATGGGCTCTCCCCGCTCCACCATGGCGTACAGGTCGGGAATGGTCACTTTGCTCCGCTTCTCACTCATCGGTTTCCTCCTTGCCCTCATGGTACGGGCCGCGTCAGCACCGGCCAAACCTGCTGGGCCACTCCCTCCCCAGCGACAACCGGGTAGACTCCCAGGGCGTGGTGTAGATCCGGTGGGGTGAGGGCGGTGTGCCATG
>JBNGCS010000003.1:0-139532 GCA_049975705.1 Candidatus Bipolaricaulaceae bacterium
CACGGTCGGCCCTACGGCTGATCGGGGCGGTCCTGGAGGAACAGGGAGACGAGTGGCTGGCCGTGCGCCCCTAGTTCAGCCTCGGGTCGATGGCGGTCCTCTACGGGGGCTCTCCCGAGGAGCGCGAAGTCCCCGCCCTGGGGATATCGAAGGAGGTGATCGCCTTCTAGCTCGTCACTACCGACGAGGAACCCAATCTACACCACTTGGCGGGACGTGACCCGATGGTATACCGGATGTCGTCGAGGAGGGGCCAACAAAGACCAATCCGTTCAAGGTCGACAGCGATTCGGATGCGATGGGCGACTCCGACAAGATCGAATACTGCGCGGGATACTACGGTGGAACGCGACGGCCGAATCCGAACAACCCGGACAGCGACAGCGACGGACTGCTCAACGGCTACGAGATGGAACCGTTCAACACGAACGTCTGCGTTGCTGACACGGACTGTGACACGCTTCCCGACGGGATCGAGATCGCCTGCCGGACGGCGCCGCTTGCCGACAACGGGTTCTACCGGGGCAGCGATGCAGACTACCCCGCGGACACGTTCGCCGACCAGGTCGCGGCACTTGGCTATACGGTGGCGGACTTCCGCAGCCTTTTCGCCGACCCGCGCGATCAACCAAACCCGCGGGAGTGGGACACGGACGGCGACGCATTGGATGACAACGTTGAGTTCGGGCCGGGCCGTCTTGCTGTGTCGACGAGCACCGCGCCGTACGACCCGGCCACCGACACGGGTTATTCCCCCTAGGTGAACGACCCCAACTGCGATGGCGACGGGCTACTCGACGGGTGGGAGAGCTCGGACGGCGACGCGGAGTGGGACGGCAGCGGGATGGGGACGGGGGCGAGCGTCACCACCGGCGAGACGCACCTGTGTATGGCAGATACGGACGGCGACGGCCTTCTCGACGGAAAGGAAGAAGGGCTGTTCGGGCACGGAGCCGTCTCGGTCCACAGCCCGCTCGGCACGGACACGATTGCCAGGCTCGATTCGGACTCGGACCACGACTACCTCACCGACTACGAAGAGGTCAACGTCTACAACACCGATCCGCTGAATTGCGACAGCGACGGGGACGACGTAGCCGACAGCGTCGAGATCGCCACGTGGGACGCGGCGATCGCTGCCAGGCTGCAAGCGGGGTACGATGCAGTTGAGTTCACAAGCAGCACGCCGCACTTGGGGTACTTCGCTCTCAACCAGGGGCGCGGCGCTTCGAGAGATTCAAGAAACCACGCCGATCCCAACGCGGACGACACCGATGGAGACGGCATCACCGATGACCTTGAAATCGCCTACGGCTGCAACTGCGGGGCCGGCACGGACGGGTACGTCAACGACGATGACTGGGACGACGATGGCCTCCAGGGCGGCCGCGAGTACGAGCTGTTTGGCACGGGCGCCGACGTCGCGGCGGCGAACAGCAACGACGGGGAGCTGAACGACGACGCGATCTGCTGTCTGTGCGACCCGGATCCGGACGGCGACGGGGACAACCTGCTCGACGGCGAGGGGGACCAGATGGGCACCGACGCCCTGGACTGGGATTCGGATGACGACGGGCTGAGCGATTTCGAGGAGCTGGAGACGTACTTCACCGGCCCGAACGACGACGACACCGACGACGACAAAGCGGAAGGGAACATCGCCGCACGCGAACCCACGATTGCCCCCGTGCTTGCCGGTCACTCAGGTGATGGTACGATCATCACCCTGTCCGACTGCGAGGAGGCGTTCAGTGGCAGCGGCTATCCTCCGGTTGGCAATCCGCTGGACGAGACAGATCCCCTGCAGGTCGACACGGATGGCGACGGGTTGACCGACGCGATCGAGTTCAAGGTCGGCTGCAGCTGCACGACGACGGACTGGTGCGATTGCCCGACGAATCCTGCAGGGTGGACGTACGCCGATCCGAATGCCTACGGCGTTGTCTACGATCCAATCCGGGACGGATATGCCAACAGCTCCGATTCCGATGAGGACGGCCTGCGTGACGGCGAGGACATCCATGAAGACCTGGTCGCGTCCGCGATCGACTTCCCGGGCAAGGTGTTTACGCGGCGGGCGATGTACATCTACCCCGGTGAGGTGAAGCTGCGCGAACAACGAGACGACGGCATACACTCGATCTGCGACCCGGATTCCGATGGCGACGGTCTGCTCGACGGGGAGGAGTTCGCCATCGGCACCGACTGGCTCGACTGGGATACCGACGACGATGGGCGCAACGACTGGCACGAGCACACTGGCGGCGAGCAGGCAACAAACACTGATCCCATCCCTACGGATCCGCTCGAGCCGGACACGGACGACGATGGCCTCCTGGACTCGGCCGAGGTGTTCGGTCTGAACAACACTAACCCACTGAATGCGGACACGGACGGTGACGGCTTGTGTGATGGGGGGGCGGGAACGCCGTACCTGATGGACTGTTTCAACGGCGACACTACGGTGCACGTCAACCCGATCTGTAAGTCGTGCAGCACACCGGGGCTAGGGGATTGCGGCGCCACCGGCGGGATCCGGACGGGAAGCGTGGATGGGATTGGCGATCACCCGAATCCGCACGGCTACGGAGAGGACAAGAGCGGAAACGGCGCGTGGGACGGCGGGCTGGGTGAGGGATGGGGCAGTGGCGATTCGGGGATGCCGGAGACCGACCCCAACCAGTACGACACCGACGGCGACGGTGAGGGTGATGGCGTGGAGGTGCTCGGTTTCTCTACATCGCGCCAGCACATGATTCCACCTGCCGACATCTTCGGCCGGGAGGTCACCGTGGAATATCCGGCGTGCGGATGCCTGGAGCCGTTGATCCTGGACACCGACGGTGACGGGCTGTCCGACGGGTACGAGGACCGGAACCACGACGGCAACTTCGACTTCCTCCCCAGTGAGTTCGACCATCAGGACCCGCTGCCGGGGCCGCCGATCCCCTACCCCACGGAGACCAACCCGTGCGACCCGGACACCGACCACGACGGGCTGACTGACTGGGAGGAACGCTTCCAGCGCCAGCCGCTCGAGTACCATCCGCCGCTGCCGGTGGATGACGACGGCGACGGGTTGATCGACGAGGACCCGATCGACGGGATCGACAACGACGGTGACTCGCTGGTCGACGAGGACCCACCGGAGGGGCCGATCGAGCTCACCTTCAACCCGACCAACCCGCTGGACCACGACACAGACAACGACAGGCTGCTGGACAGTGAGGAGGCCTACTGGGTATGTGTCAAGCGCTCTCACACCAACCTGGACAACGACGGCGACTCCCTGGTCGACGAGGACCCGGTGGACGGGCTGGACAACGACATGGACGGGCTGATCGATGAGGACGGGCCGGACTTCACCATCCGGTTCGTGCCCATGCTGGATCCCACCAACCGCGATTCTGACTCCGACGGGTTCATCGATGGCCTCGACGATGATCCCTGCAACTCTTTCCTCATACCAATCCTGCAGCCTGTACAGACGCTGCCGGTGGACAGCGACGGCGACGGGTTCTCCGATCTGGACGAGGAGCTGGCGGGGACGCACCCGAGCGACCCGGAGGATTACCCGGCTGCGGCTTGTTGTGCCGACCTGGACGGAGACGGGTGCCCCGACGATGCGGTGTGGCTGGAGCCGGTCCTGTGCTGTGAAGGGCCCACTGGCATCGCCAATGCGGTGGTCGTGGACATCGACCACGACGGGCTGGTGGACCTGCGCATTGCGGTCCTGGTCCCCGGGGGGGGCCGGCAAGGCGACTTCGACGAAGACGGGGCCCCCGACGACGTCCGGTACACCGTGACCTACGCGCTGGCCAACTACCGGTTCGTGCAGTCCCGCATGACGGTGATCATCGAAGACTTGGACGCCGATTACATCGTTGACTCCGTGACCGTGGAACCGCGGTAGGACGGCCGCCGCTGCCGGCCGATTCCTCGCGGCGGGTGGGTAGTCGTGTAACCGCCGCGCGGCGTGAGACAGCGAGTACAATACGGCGGAGGTGGTCGTCATGCGGCTTTCCGGATACCGCTTTGGCCGGGTGGAGGTGAACGGGGAGGAGTGGGACCGCGATGTGGCGGTCCTGCCAGGCGGGACCAAGCCGTGGGTGCGCAAAGAGGGACATCGCGTCCACCCCGACGACCTGGGCGATGCGTTGGCCGCCGATCCGCAGCTCCTGGTGGTGGGCACGGGGTACTTCGGTCGGCTGCAGGTCAGCCAGGAAGTTGAGGGGCTGCTGGCCGAGCGGGGGGCGGAGTTGCTGGCTCTGAAGACGGCCGAGGCAGTGGACGCCTACAACGAGCTCAGCCGCAAGCGGCGCACCTGCGCCCTGCTCCACCTCACTTGCTAGGTGGGGCCGGGCCTTCTATGGTGATGACCACCTAACCTAGTACTTCGGAGGGTGATACCGTGCTAGCTGAACGTGGTTTCTTGGGCCGGTTCCTGGCCACTGTCAGCCCGTCGGGCTTCGAGGAGGACGCGAGCCGAGTTTGGCTCGACGAGGCCGGTGGGTTCGCCGACCGCACATGGCGCGACCTCCACGGGAACGCGTTTGCTGTGCTCAACGAGGGCGCTGGCCCGCGAGTCATGTTGGCCGGCCACATGGACGAGATCGGCCTGATGATCTCTTGGATCCACGAGAACGGTTTCCTGTACTTCCGCGGAATCGGAGGCTGGGACCCCCAGGTGTTGCCCGGGCAGCGGGTGTGGATCAAGGGGAAGGCGGGGCCGGTACTAGGGGTCATCGGTCGGAAGGCAGTCCACCTGCTTGAGGAAGAGGACCGCAAGCGGGTGGTGAAGCTGGAAGACCTGTGGATCGACATCGGCGCCAGGTCAAGGGAGGAAGCGGAGGGGCGGGTGTCGATCGGCGACTCGGGTGTGCTGGCCTATGGGATGGAGCAGCTGACTGATGACCTGCTGGTGGCGCGGGGGATTGACGATCGCATCGGGGCATTCGTGGTGCTGGAGGCCCTCCGGCTACTGACGGAGTTGCGGCCTGCGGGGGCGGTGTACGCGGTGGCCACGGTGCAGGAGGAGGTAGGGCTGCGCGGGGCCCAGACCAGCGCGTTTGGGATCGATCCCCAGGTGGGGATCGCGGTGGACGTGACTCACGCCACCGACTCTCCCGGGATGGAGACGGAGCGGAAGAAGGTTGGGGAGGTCAAGCTGGGCGGCGGCCCGGTACTGGCAAGGGGGGCCAACGTCAACCCCCGGTTGTTTAACATGTTGGTGGAGACTGCCCGCAGGCACGACATCCCCTACCAGGTGGAGCCGGCCCCGGGCGGTACGGGAACGGACGCCAACGCCATTCAGCTGACCCGAGCGGGAGTGGCCACCGTGCTGATCTCGGTCCCCAACAGGTACATGCACTCCCCCTGTGAAATGGTGAGCCTGTCAGATCTGCAACACGCGGCCAGGCTCGCTGCCCACACTGTCGCTCAGGTCACTAAGGATACGGACTTCCTACCCTGAGGGTCCAGGTAGCCGTGCTCGCGGAACCACGCCACCGCCCGGGACAGCGCCTCCCGGGCAGGGCGGGGCGCGTAGCCCAGTTCACGGCTTGCCCTGCCGGAGTCGTAGAACATGAGGCGGCCGGCCATGTGTACTGTCTCCGGGGTCATCCTGGGCACGCCGCCGAAGACGCGATGCCAGAGGACGTTGGCATGGGCGAGGGCGAGCAAGGGCCGGCGGGGGAGGCGAACTCTGGGCGCCGGGCGGCCGGTGATGTCCCCCAGTAGGGAGAGCACTTCGCGCATGCGTAGGTTCTCCCCGCCGAGAATGTACCGCTGCCCGGGACGCCCGCGTTGGGCGGCCAGCAGGTGCCCCAGGGCCACGTCGTCCACGTCGACCACGCTCATCCCAGTGTCCACGTAGGCGGGCATCTTCCCGCGCAGGAAGTCCAAGATCATCTGCCCGGTGGGGGTCGGCTTCCAATCCCCCGGTCCCACGGGGAAGGCCGGGTTGACTATGACCACTGGGAGCCCTCGCTCGGCATAGGCCTGGGCCACTTGCTCGGCCAAGTACTTGCTCAGCTTGTAGTGTCCGTGGAGGGCGGGGGGGGAGCAGGTCACCGACTCGTCGGCCGGGCGGCCGCTGGGCGCCGTCCCCACCGTGGCCACGGAGCTGGTATGCACTACGCTGTCCACGCCGGCCTGACAAGCAGCCTCCAGAACATTGCGGGTTCCATCCACGTTCACCACGTACACACGCGCAGGGTCAGCTACCCAGAACGAGTACAAAGCGGCCACGTGGAAACACAGCTGGCACCCGGACATGGCCTCGCGTACTGAGCCCGGATCGGAGATGTCTCCCACCGCCAGCTCCACCCCGCGGCCTGTGACCTGTTTGGCTCTACTGGGCGAGCGGATAAGCGCCCGGACCACATAGCCGCGGGCGGCCAGAGCCCTGACCACTGCCGAGCCGATGAACCCGCTCGCGCCGGTGACCAGCGCGCGCCCAGCCGCCGCCTTTCCCGGTGTCATGGTGACCGGGGAGAGTATACAAACCGAGCGGACGTTTCCCGCCGGCCCGGGGGGGATTAAAATTCGTGGCGACAGGAGGTGATGTATGGCCTACGTGACCAAGAAGGAGCTGCTGGACAAGGTCAAGCCGTTGATCTCCGACCTGGTCCGCCTGCGGGACGAGCTGGAGTCGGCGCTGGACGAGTTGGAGTCCACTCTGGACAAGGTCGAGGACGCGATTGAGGAGGCCGATGAGGACTGAGTGAACCCCAGGCTCGGGGCCCGCGCCCTAATGCTGGGGACGCCCACGCGCCGCGTGGGCGTCTGCCTTTCAGGGACGGATCAGCCGATTAGCCCAGCCCAGAGACGGTCAAAAGCCCCAAGAGCTGGGCGACCAGCAGACCGGCGGTGTCGGCTGCGGCTGCCACCACCCGCCCGCCGCGGGGCCTCAACGCCTGCAGGCGGTGGAAGGCGCCCCGCAGCGCACGGCGGAGGGTGCGCAGGAACAGGCGGTGGAGCACCAACTGCCAGGTCGGGGGGTGCAGGGTGGTGGGGAATCCGGAGCTGGCGGCCCGTGGCGGGTGGGTCTGCAGGCTGACCGCAGCGGCGGGTTCTGGGGGGGGACCGGCCGGGGCTCCAACCGCCAGCAGTCCCCCACCCAGGAGGAGCAGAGCGACACACCACATCTTGCTCACCTCCCTGAGCGTGTGGCGCGGTGGGGTTGGTGTGTGACTTGACGGGTGGTGATGAATCTCGCGGGATGGAGCGGGAAAATGTACCGGCTACGGCTGGAACCGCTTGGTACTATTATAGGGGATGGCGGGGGGGAAAGGAGGCGTGGTGAAGCGTGCGTGGGTGTTGAGCTTGGCGCTGTTGGTCCTGGTGGGCAGCAGCCTCGCCCTGGTGGGCCAGGAAACCCCGGCCGTAACTGGCGGGGAGGACCTGGGGGCGCAAGTGCTGGCCTTCATCCAGTCGGCGGCTGAGTTGTTGGGGCGCGGACTGGTGAAGCTGGTGAACCTGGTGCTGCCGGACGGGCGCGCCGTCTCCGCGGAGCTGGTGGTGCCGCTGGGATACCTGGGTTTGCTCACCGTGATCCTCTTTCTGTTCGGGGTCCTGGAGGCGGCCCGCAAGGTGATCTGGCTGGTGGTCGGGGTGGGCTGGGTGCTGATGGTCGTGCGGGTGGTGTTGGACGCCTTGGGCTGAGGTTCAGCGGAGACCCAATCCCTTCAGCACCATGTTGACCGCTCCATAGACGAGTACCAACCCGAACAGCTGACGTAGGCGGCGGCGGGGCACCCTGGCCCCGAGAACTGGGCCCAGCTGGGCTCCGGCCACGATGCCAATGATGAGCGGGACCGCCAGCTCCCAGCGTGAGTTTCCCTGCAGGGCGTGCTGGCTGGTGGCCAGCGCCGCGGAGGGGATCATCACGAACAGGCTGGTGGCCACCGCCCGCCGGATGTCCAGGCCCAGCAGGAGCATCATGGCCGGCACCATCACCGTGCCCCCACCCAGGCCAAACAACCCGCTGACCGTGCCGGCCACGGCGCCCACCGCTGGGGCTCGGAGAGCCGCCAGGCGGGTGCGGCCCCCGCTCGGGGAGAACATCTCCTTGGGCCCGCTTCCCAGGATCATGGTGAGCGCGGGATAGAGGAGGAACACCCCGAAGGCCACGGCCAGCCAGCCGGAGGCGATCCACTGGCTGACCCACGCCCCGAACCAACCGCCCATCAGGGCGCCGGGGACGATGGCCAAGCCAACGCGAACGTCGATGGCCCCCCGTCGCCAGTAGGCCAGGGAAGAGGAGATGCTGGTGAACATGACGCCAGCGATACTTGTGCCCACTGCGGCCTGGGTGGTGGAGACCAGCCCGCTCAGCACGAGCAGGGGAACCATGAACACCCCACCCCCCACCCCCACCATGGAGGCCACCGTGCCAATCCCGATCCCGGCCAAGGCCAACAAGATGTATGATTCCATAGTGCCCAAGGTTACTCGGGGCGAGGGGGCTCTTCAGGGTGGGGTTGGCTGCGGGGAGGGGACGAATGTCCGCGACCGCGCCGTTGACTTCGGTTTTGGGCAGGCACTACACTGCGGGCCGCCCCGTGAGGGGGAGCAAGGAGGGAGTGCGAGCCAGGCGGGGCCGAGGGAAGGAGGTCCGCGGGCCAAGGCGAGGAGCGGTGGGCCCAGGGGGCTGAGAGAGGAGCGACCGAGTCCGGAGCGGAGACTCCGGAACATTCGCGGGGTGATGGATGCCGAAGGCCAACTGTCCGGTCTGTGACGCCGACGTCCGGGTTTACAAGGAGGAGGCGACCTTTGGAACCCGGCTGACCTGCCCGGAGTGCGGGGCGTTTCTTGAAGTGGTGGAGGAGGACCCCCTCGAGCTCGAGGAAGTCCTCTCCGACGAGCGAGACGAGGACCTGTGCTAGAATGGGCGGGGAGGGGTCAGGTAGCCCCTGCCCCCTCCGGTAGGTTCAAGGTGGAGCGGCGAGCCTGGCGCCGGTGGATTGCAGGCTCCGCGCGGGCGCGCCTGGGTTCTGGTTGCCAGATGCTCCTGGCTGGGCCTGCCCGGAGGTGAAACAGGGTGGAAGAGTGGTGTGCGCCCCGGTGCTCCCTTGAGGGGTGGAGGCGGGTCCGGGGTGAGTGGGCCGCAAGGGAGTAGTCTCAGAGGTGAACAGGTTATGATCCGCACGATGTGTCCCCGGTGCAGAACTCAGATTCCCCTTTCTCTCTACCAGACGGGGCGCGGAGCACAGTTTACCTGTCCGCGGTGTGGAGCACGTCTGGAGGTGGTGGAGGAGGACCCGCTCAGGCTCCGGGAGGCTCCGAGGCGGCCGCAGAGGCAACCCGAATGGGAGGAGGAGTGGCCGTTCACCAGCGAGGTCCTCGACGGGCGGCCGTAGTCGTTGGCAGTTCGCACGTGATTCACTGCCCGCTTGCCGGGCAAGCGCCTGGCGCAGATAGCCCGTACAGTGGATATTGTTGTCGTGGCTGGGCCGGATGGCCTCCGGTCACCAAGGAGCTGTATTGTTCGACTGGGTAGCACGGGCGCTGGGAGTCTCTCCTCAGAAGGTTCAGAAGGCGGTCACGTCGGCCGCCACCTGGTGGCGCTGTGGCTGGTGAACTGGGTGTCACGGTGGCTGGTGGCCCGCCGCACGAATGACCCGAGCGCCCGCTACCGCTGGCGGAAGATCTCCACGTACACAGTGACCCTGGCCGGGGCAGTCCTCATCGCCCGGGTTTGGCTGGAGGGCACCCAGTCGCTGGTCACCTATCTGGGGCTGGTGTCCGCCGGGGTGGCGGTCGCGTTGCGGGATCCGATCGCCAGCACCCTGGGTTGGGCGTACATATCGTGGCGGAAGCCGTTCGGCGTGGGAGACAGAATTGCCATTCGGAGACCTGACTGGGGACGTCATCGACCTGGGGGTGTTCTCGTTCGCCGTGCTGGAGATGGGCGGCTGGGTGGATGCAGATCAGAGCACCGGGCGCATTGTCCATGTGCCGTGCGGGAAGGTGTTCACCGAGCACGTCTGCAACTTCACTCAAGGATTTGATTACATCTGGAACGAAGTGGCTGTGGTGATCACCTTCGAGTCGAACTGGAAAAAGGCCAAGGAGATCCTGCTGGACATCGCTCGCCGCCGGGCCGAGCACGTGTCGGCCGACGCTGCTCATTGGATCCGAGAGACCAGCCGCAGATTTCTCATTCGTTACGGGGCGCTGACGCCCACTGTGTACACCCGCATCGCCGACAACGGCGTGCGGCTAAACGTCCGCTACCTCTGTGCTCCCCGCAAGCGGCGCGACACCGAACAGGAGATCTGTGAGGAGGTGCTGGTCGCCTTCGCCCGCGAGCCGGACATTGACTTCGCGTATCCCACCTGGCGTGTGTTCGATCAGACCCGGGAAGGGAAGCCGGACTTGCGGGCCCCGTAGCCGCCCAGGAGCCCCTCATGTACTATGTCCCGCGTGGTCACCGAGTGGCGTAGGCGGAGAATCGACCAGGTCGTCCAGGCCCGTCTGGCCGGCCTGGCGGTGGTCTGCGAGAACCTTCACAACCCGCACAACGCAGCCGCCATTCTCCGCACCTGTGAGGCGCTCGGCGTCCTGAACGTCTACGTGGTGGAGGAGGATCGTCCATTCTCGCCGGCGCGCGGCGTGACTCAGGGTGCGGAGAAGTGGGTGCGGGTTCACCGCTTCCGCCGGGTGGAGCGTGCTCTTGGGGCCATCGCCCAGGCTGGCTACGCGCTGTACGCTGCTGTCCCTGGGGAGGGGGGGCTGTGCCCCGAGGAGTTGCCGTGCGCCCAGCCACTGGCGCTGGCGTTCGGGGCCGAAGACGCTGGCCTGTCTGACCAGCTGATGGCGGCTGCTGCGGGCACGTTCCACATCCCCATGTGGGGGTTCACCCAGTCCCTCAACGTTTCGGTGGCCGCAGCCATCGCCGTGTATGTCTGCGGGCAGGCCCGGCGCAGAGGGCTGGGAGACCGGGGTGATCTGGACCCAGCCGAGGCGGCCTCGCTGCGCGGGCGGTACCGCGACCTCTCCATCCCCGCCCGCGGACGCCCTCAGGAGGCGGGGTGAGGCAGGCCGTGGGCCGCAGGATGCTGTTGGTGGCCACGGCGGTGGCCATGGTGTTTGCGCTGCCGGTGTTTGGACTGGCCTGGCTGGCGCTGCTGCCCGGGCGGGCTGTGCAGAGATGGCGGGCCGCGGCCGGCCGGCCCAGCCCGGGGGCGCCGTAGACATGGGGGTACCGCGGCTGGGGCTGGCCCTGGGGGGCGGCGGGGCCCGCGGACTGGCGCACGCCGGGGTGTTGCTGGAGCTGGCAGAGTCCGGGATCCGGCCTACGGCGGTGGCGGGGACGAGCATGGGAGCCGTGGTGGGCGGGCTGTACGCGGTGGGTCAGGACGTGGGGCGCCTGGTGGAGGTCATCGGCCAGCTGGACCTGCGGGAGATCTTCGGGGTGCCGGAGTCATACCGCCAGATGCTGGAGCGGAGTGTGGGGCAGGCGTTGCTGGAGCGGTTTCGCAGGACCAGCTGGTGGGAGGAGCCCTCGCCGCGGTTGGCGCGGTTGTACGAATTCCTGGGCCTGTTCTGCAAGGGACGGCGTTTCGAAGGCCTGCCCCTGCCGTTTGCCGCGGTGTGCGCGGACCTGGACTCGGGAGAGGAGGTTGACCTGCGGCGCGGCCCCCTCTACCGGGGCCTGGCGGCGAGCGCGGCCATCCCAGGGGTGTTCCAACCGGTGCCGTGGGCGGGGCGATTCCTCATCGACGGCGGAGTGGTGAACAACCTGCCCGTGGACGTGGTACAGCAGCTGGGAGCCGAGAGCGTGTTGGCGGTGGACGTGTCCGCACCGTTGTTTGCTGCCCCCCGCTCCATGGTAGAGATCGTGTTGCAGTCGTATGCTATCACCGCCAAGGAGCTGGCCCGGGTGAAGCTGGCCCGGGCCGCGGATTCTCTCGGTGATCGGCTGATGGTGATCCGGCCCCAAGTGGACGGGATCGGGGTGTTGGAGTTCGAGCGGCTCCCCGAGGCGGTGGAGGCGGGGCGGGCTGCGGCTGCCGCAGCCCTGGAGCGGTACGGATAGGCGGGGCCGGCGGCCTACCGGCTCAGGCGGTCCCGGGCCATGCGGTGCCCGAAGCGTGGGCCGGAAGCCGGCCGGCCGCCGCCTGGTCAGCCACCACGGTGAGGCGTGGGTGGAGCTGGAGTACGGAGGCGGGCAGTTGCGGGTCGAGAGGGCCGGTCAGTGCACCGGCCAGGGGGCGGGCCTTCTCTTCGCCGCTGGCCAGCAGTAGCACTTCCTGCGCATGCATGATGGTCTTGATCCCCACAGTGATGGCCTGGCCGGGTACGGAGCCCAGCCCCCCAAAGGCCGCTGCCTCCCGCCGGCGGGTGGTCTCTGCCAGCTGGGTCACGTGGGTGTGGCTGTCCCAGGGGGTCCCGGGCTCATTGAATCCAATGTGTGCGTTGTGGCCGATGCCCAGCACTGCCAGATCGATTCCCCCTGCCTTCTCAATCAGCTGTTCGTAGCGAGCGCATTCCTCCTCTGGATCGGGCGGGAGGCTGGCGGGAATGTGGGCCTTCCCTTCCTCCAACCACACCGGGCCCCAAAAGTGGTCCCGCATGTAGGTGGCGAACGATTGAGGGTGGTCGGCGGGGATGCCCAGGTACTCGTCCAAGTTGAAGGTGACCACAGAGGAGAAGTTCACCAATCCGGCGCGGTGCAGCCGGACCAGTAGGCGGTACATGCCCTTGGGGGTGTCGCCGGTGGGAAGCGCGAGCACCGCGGAGGGCTTGCGCAGTACGTGGCGAGCGACCAGCCGGGCTGCCTCCTCGGATACACCCTGGTAGTTACTCTTCACGATCAACTGCATAAACCACTTCACCCCCCACAATGGTGTAGCGGACTCGGAGTTCATCGTCCAAGACCACCAGGTCGGCGTCTTTGCCCACCTCCAGACTTCCCTTGTGATGGTCGACGCCGAGAAGTCGCGCCGGAGTCAGCGTGGCACAGCGGATGGCCTGCGGGAGGGAGCAACCGGTGAATTCCATGAAGTTGCGCACCGCGCGCTCCAAGGTCAACGTGCTGCCAGCCAACGTGCCGTCCTCCAGGCGCGCCACCCCGCCGCGAGCCAGTACCTTCAGGCCGCCGAGTTCGTAGTCGCCGTCGGCCAGTCCGGCGGCGGACACCGCATCGGTGATCAGGCAGATGCGATCGAATCCCTTGACCCGGGCCACCAGTCTCACCGCCGCAGGGTGGACGTGGACCCCGTCGCAGATGAGCTCCACGTACGCGTCAGAGTCCAGGGCTGCTCCCACCGCCCCCGGCTCGCGGTGGTGGAGCCCCCGCATGGCGTTGAACAGGTGGGTGAAGCCCCTGGACCCCCACCCCACGGCGGCAGTGGCCTCCTCGTATGTAGCCGCGGTGTGGCCGATGCTGGGTAGCGCGCCGGCGGCCACGATCTCGTGAACCAACGACTGGGCTCCAGGCAGCTCGGGGGCCAGGGTCATCACCTTGACCACCGCCTGCTGGCCTTGCACAAGTTCCCGAAATGCCTCTGGGGAGGGGTGGACGAGCCAACGGGGGTCGAACGCCCCCTTCTTGGCCTTGGAGACAAACGGTCCTTCTAGGTATGCCCCCAGGGCCCAGGGGGCGCGGAGTTCGGCCACCATGCGGAGGGCCCGCTGCATAGTTTCCAGCGGAGCCGGGAGCAGGGTGGTCAGCATGGCGGTGGTGCCGTGCCTGGCGTGGAAGGCGAAGACGGTCCGGTGGGCATGAGGCGTGGCATCCATGAAGTCGGAGCCGGCGCCGCCGTGCACGTGCAGATCGACGAACCCCGGGGCCACGTAGTTGCCGGCCGCCTCTAGTACGGCTTGTCCACCTGCGCGGCGCGGGATTCGCCCGACACCGGCCACCTTGCCGGCTTGTACCAGGCAGTCCCCCTCCTGGACCGCATCGCCCAACACCAATCTGCCGCCGCGAATCAGCAGCTCAGCCACCCTGACACTCCTGCAGGGCGGCGACAAACAGGCGGGTGACGGCCGTGGGGTTGGTGATGGCGGTGCCCACCACCACGGCGTGGGCGCCCGCCTGGAGGGCCTGACAGGCCAGTTCGGGGGTGGAGATGCGCCCCTCGGCTACCACGGGAACGCTCAGGGCGGCGCTCAGTTCGGAGACCAGCGACAGATCGGGCCCCTGGTTCCGGTGGCGAGTGCTAGCCGTGTAGCCGGACAGGGTGGTGGCCACCAAGTCCGCCCCCAGGGCGGCGGCGGCCCGCCCCTCCTCCGCGGTCGCCACATCCGCCATGACCAACGCCGGGTGGTGGCGTCTGATGGTGGCAATGAGCTCGCCCAACGACATGCCACCCGGACGGGCCCGCCCGGTTCCGTCGAGGGCCACGATGTCCGCACCGGCCCGGATCACCGCTTCCGCACTGGCCAGGTCTGGGGTGATGTAGACGTCGGGGCTGAGGTCCCGGCGCTTGTAGATTCCGATCACCGGCAGTGGACAGGCCCCCTTGATCGCCTGTACGTCGGCCGGCCCGTCTGCCCGGATGGCGACCGCACCGCCCGCGGCGGCCGCCTGTGCCATGGCGGCCATGAACTGGGGGCCGTGAAACGGGGAGTCCCCCGCCGCCTGGCAGGAGACGATCAACCCGCCTCGCAGTCTATCCAACACGTCTTTCATCCTCGCTCACCTCGCAGTCCCTCCAAGAGGGCTTGGGCCTGGCTGCGGACCAGCTCGGTGGCGCGGTGGTCGAACGGGCTGCCCAGGTCCTCGTACCACCCGCTCTCCACCGCGTCGCGAGTTGGGAAATAGCCTAGATTGCCCCCCACTTGACCCGCGACGGCCACCTGGAAGCGGCCGTCGCTCAGGCCGTTCAGCCGGCGTCCCACTTCGTTGAACGGTTCCCCGGGTACGCCTGCCACCAACCCGGCGCCCAGGCGGGCCGCGGCGACCTCGGCGGAGATCCCTTCGCGGGACTGGGCCTGACGAATCGACGCCAACAGGAGCTCGGCACCCTCCAGCCTGGTCTGGACCACCCTGAGCTGGCCGTGGGGCGCACCGGCGCGCACCATGCGGGCTCGCTGCCGGCGGAGACGATCTACACAACCGACGGCCTCTCGCTCCGAGGGCAGGGCCTTGACCGGTAGCCAGAGCCTCCGTCGCTGGAAGGCCACTGGGGGGTCTTCCATCAGGGGAGTGAGGTCCGCCAGATTGACGGCCGCCTGGGTGAGGACGTTCCCCAGCCGATCGACCTCGGCGAAAGTCTGCTCGCGACGGAGGAACCGGGTGCTGATGTCACCTGCGGCGCCAACCACGAAGGCGGCCACTGCGTCCCTGCCCAGGCTGCGTTCGACGCCCGCGGCGGCCGCCCCAAGAAGGTCGCCGGACAGAAAGCGGTTGTCGGCCCCCAAGACCGTGGAGTGGCAGGGAAAGCACGCCAAGACCGCCTTGGCCGTCCCGGCCTCGGCCACCACCGTTAGCCACAGCGTCTGGTCGACCGCTAGGTGGGGCTCGGTCCGGTGCCCACCTATCCCGGTCACCGGGCAGCTTCCCACCCCCAGCTGGGCGGCAAAGGCTGTCTGGGCGGCCTGGCGAGCGCACCCCTCCGCCTTGGCCAGGAACTCCTCGGGCAGCCGGGCAATGGGAAACGGTGGGTGTTGAGGCGCATAGGGGGAGCCGTCCAGTCCGGTTGGCCCAGCGTGGGTGTGCGTGCAGGCGACGAGAACGTTCTCCGCGGGCACCCCGGCCGCCTCTGCAACGCGGCGCTGGACGGCTGACGCCCACTGCTGGGACAGGCCCAGCAAGTCGAGAACGACAACGGCGCCGTCTTGGCTGCGGCCGTGGAAAGTGAAGCATCGCACCCATAGACGGTCGTGCACCCCCACCGACCAGCCCCGGCGGGCCACGTAGCCGGCCATGGGGACCGGTCCTTCCGGGGTGATGTCCGCCTTAGCGATCCCGGCCCGCATCGAGCTCCTCCGCCCGGCTCAGACCAGTGGTCAGCCGATTCAGGAAACGGCTGTCGGGTTGGGTGTCCAAAGGACGGAGAGCCAGCAGCACCGCGCCCACCACGGGGGGGAACCGGGGCGGACGGACGGTGGCCAGCGGCGCCGCCCGACTCAAGGCAGCGGTGAACGGTTCCAGTACCCACCGGCCAGCGCGAAACACCCCACCGGCCGGATAGACATCGACCGGCCGTCCCTTCATGTTCAGCTTGCGGATGGCCACCAACGCCGTCTCCGCCAGGCGGCTGCCGGCGCCGGCCAGAATCTCCCTGGCCACTGGGTCCCCCTCCTCGGCGGCCTGCCAGACCAGCAGGGCCAACGCCGCCATCTCCGGCCGGGAAAGCCCATCATCTTGGTAGACCCGCTCCCGCACCCCGGTCATGGAATGGCAGCCGAAATGGTCCTTCAGTTTGTCGCACAGCACCGTGGGCCGGCCCCGGCCGTCGAGGGCCCGGAACGCCCACTTGAGGGCCTGTCGGCCGATGTCGTAGCCGCCGCCCTCGTCGTCGATCAGGTACCCCCAGCCACCTACCCGGACCCGCTCGCCGGCGTCGTTGACCCCGTGAGTGTTCGTCCCTGTGCCGGCGTACACCAGCACGCCGGGCTGGCCGAGGGAAGCCCCCACCAGGGCGATCTCCAGGTCGTTGTAAACCTGTATGTGGTCGGCGGCCACGTAGTCGGCTGCCACCTGTTCCACGATGGCGGCGCTGGGCCGCCCCCTGGCCACGCCCGTCATCCCCAGGCATAGGCTCGCCACCCTTGGCCGGCCTGCCCGGCCTAAGGCCGCTTCCAGTGCCCCCTGCAGGGCGGAGCGCAACCGCTGTACTCCACGCTGGCCGTGAAGGTGATTGGAGGGCCCGCCGCGGCCGTAGCCGTGGACCGCCCCGGTCTCGTCCACAGCCAGACACTTGGTGCTGGTCGCCCCGCCGTCGACACCCACGATGAGCGCCATCTCCCCTCAGAAGGTGAGCCGTCCTCGATAGGCCGCCAGCAACTGCCGGTTGAACGCGTCGGCCCCCCCGAGGTTCTGGCTCTTGAGGATGGGCGGCGACCCGCCCCGGGCCAGGATTTCCTCGATGGCCCGCAGAACGAGCATGTTGGCCAGGAGCGCCCCGGCCAGCGTGGAGCTGGCCCCGGACCGCTGGCGCAAGGGCTCGACTTCCACGATTGCATCCCCTGGTGGCACGCAGTTGTCCAGCACCAAGTCCACGACTTCAAACAGCCGCTTTCCCGAGGAGTGACGGGAGGGGGCCAGGCGGGAGTACTCCACTGAGGTTATGGCCACGGCGAACAGACCTTCCGCCTGGGCCTCCAAGGCCACCTCGATGGGTACAGGGTTGCGCCCTGAGGTGGAGACGACGATCAGCACCTCGCCGTGTTGAAGCCCGTACTTGCGTTTGTAGTCCTGGAAGAGGACCTTGCCGTATCCCTCCACCCGCTCTGCCAGGCCGCCCGCTGGGTCAGGGACCAAGTTGACGGGGACCAACCCCCCGGCGCGGTGGGTGATCTCCTTGCCGATCATCGCGGAGTGCCCACTACCGAACACGTGGAGAATTCCCCCCTGCATCAGCGAGTCGGCGACCTTGGCCGCGCCGGTGGCGACTGCCGGGGCCTGGGAGTCGGCGATCCTAGTCAACAGAGCCTGGATAGCTTCGTAATACCGCTGTTCTAGCACACACTCCTCCTCATACATTCCTTAGGCCTGACGTCGGCGTCTGCCGGTGACAAGCGTCCCCACTCCCTCACCCGTCCTTGAACATCCGGCGCAGCCTGGGGTCGAGCAGCTCACGGAAACCGTCGCCCATGAGGTTGATGGCCATCACCAGGGAGAAGATGATTCCCCCGGGGAAAAAGGTCATCCACGGGGCTTCCCGAATGATGGAGCGGCCGTCGCCGAGGATGTTGCCCAGGCTCGGCGTTGGCGGCTGAATTCCCACCCCCACGAAGCTCAGCCCGGCCTCGGCCAGTACCCCGTAGGCAAACACGAACGTGGCCTGGACGACCAGGGGGGCAAATACGTTTGGCAGCACGTGGCGGGCGAGGACCCGCCACCACGGGATGCCTAACGCGCGGGCGGCCTCGATGTACACCTCCTCGCGGACCGACAGAGTGGAGCTCCGGACGATCCTTGCAGTGCGTGGGGTGTAGACCAGGGCCAGCGCCACCAGGATGTTCATCACGTTCCTGCCCAGGGCGGCCATCACGGCCAGGGCGAGCAGCAGCGCCGGAAAGGCCATTATCACGTCCATGATGCGCATCAAAGGGTAGTCCAGGCCCCGGAACGAACCGGCCGACAGGCCGATGAGCGTGCCCAGCACGCTGCTGATCACCGGGGTGGCCAGCCCGATGGCCAGCGTCATCCGCGTCCCCAGCAGGCTGCGGGTGAACAGGTCGCGGCCGAAGTTGTCAGTCCCGAACCAGTGCCCGGTGGAGGGCGGCTCCAGAAACGCCGGTGAGAGGGCATTGGGATCGTAGGGCAAAAGCACCGGTCCGATCAGGGCGCCCAAGGCGAGGATGATGAGCACGCTCCCCCCGATGGCCACGGTCCGCTGGCGGAGCAGCCGGTGCAAAGATCCCCGCAGCCGCCGTCCCTGTTGGTCAGTCATACTTCACCCGCGGATCCAGGTAGGCGTACAGCAAGTCGATCAGGAGGTTGATGAGCAGGATCCCGGTGGCGATGAACAGCATCGCCCCCTGCACCACTGGGTAGTCGCGCTTGAGGACGAAGTTGACGACCAAATTGCCCATGCCGGGCAGGGAGAAGACGATCTCCGTGATGAACGCGCCGGACACCACCAGGATGATCACGAACCCCACCACCGTAGTGATGGGAATCACCGCCACCCGCAGGGTGTGTCTCCAGATCACGAACCGTTCCGGTAGCCCCTTGGCCCGAGCAGTGGTGACGAAATCGCGGCCCAGCACGTCGAGCATGGTCGCTCGGGTCATGCGGGCGATCAGGGCCGCCCAGATCACCCCCAGGGTGAAACAGGGCATGATCAGGTGGCGCACCGCGCTGACGAAGTCCCTGGTCAACGGCACGTAACCGCCCACGGGCAGCAATCGGAGGTCTACGGCGAACACGTAGATGAGCACCAGCCCGAGAAGGAACTCGGGCGTGGACAGGCCGGCAAGCGCGGCGGTCATCACCGCGGTGTCCAGCAGGCTGTTGCGCCGTATGGCGCTGAAGATGCCGGGCGGCAACCCAAGCAGCGGGGCCACCAGTACTGCGCCCACGCCCAGAGCCAGGGTCACCGGGAGGCGGTCCCAAATGGCCTGGGACACGGATCGTCCCAGGAATATGGACTGACCCAGGTCACCGCGCACCACGCCTGCCAACCACTTCCCGTACCTGACCCAGAACGGGTCGTCCAGGTGCATGCTCTTGATCATCCGCTCCCGGGCCTCCGGGGAGGCACAGGGGCCCAAAATGGAGACCAGCGGGTCACCGGGGATCATGTACATGATGGAGAAGGTGAACAGGCTCACCGCCACCCACATGGGCAGCAGGGCCAAGAACCCTCTGAGCACGTAATTCAGCATCTTGCAGGAAGGCCGGGGCGGGGAACCAGCGCCCCTCCCCGGCGAGTCTTACCTCGGTCCCACTTCCAGACGTTCCTGAACCGGGGCACGACGTACCAAGGCTTGTAGCCTTGGAGCTCCGCCCGCGTGGCCTCCAGACCGAAGATGTAACCCAAGTGAACATGGGCCACGTCTTCGTAGAACAGCCGCTGGATCTGCTCCCAGATGGCCTTTCGCTCGTCGAAGGTGGCCGGCTTGGCCAGCTCCTCCAGCAGTTGGTCCATCTGCGGGTTGCAGTAGCCGTAGGCGTAGGGCGCCCCACACATCAGGGAACCCTTGAACCGCAGCGGCTCCTCCTGCGGCGACCAGCCGGTCTGGTTGATGTGCCAGCCCTTGAGCGTCAACGCCTTGCCGATCTGGGAAGGCCAGTCAGAGAACTCGATCTTGACCCGGATTCCGGCCCGCTCGAGGGAGGCGGCTGCGGCCAGGGTATTGCGGTACATCCAGTAGTAGTCGCGGTTGGACAGGAGGATGATGTCCTCACCGTTGTAGCCGGCCTCCTTGAGGAGCTCGCGGGCCCGCTCGGGATCGCCTTGGTTGTAGTACTCACCGCCGGCCTCGGTGTACCAGGCCGACCACGGCCCGTTCCGAACGCTGGGGTTCACGCTATAGAAGTCGGGGTTGTTCATGACTACCGTGGAGACGATGAAGTCCGCATCGAGGGCGGCGAGCACCGCCTGGCGGAACTTCAGATTGTCCATGGGGGCTCTTGGTGGTTCAGCTCCCAGGCCAACTCCCACTGCGGCTTCACGACGTGGGCCACCAGCTGAGGGTTGGCCTCGATGGTCTCCAGGGTCTCGATGGGCAGGGCCTCGGCGTAGTCGTATTCCCCCGTTTCCAGCCCGGCGATCCGGACGCCCACTTCCTTGACCGGGATGAGCAGCACCTCGTCGAAGTAGGCGACCTTCTTGCCCACGAAGCCCGAGCCGGGCGCGTCCACCGGCTGGTAGTTAGCAAACCGCACCAGCCGCACGTTCACGTCGGGCTGCCACTCGGCTAGCTTGTAGGGTCCAGTGCCCACCAGCTGGCCGACGCGGAGTTCGTCCCGGCTGGTGGCGAACTCCTCCGGCATGATGGCCTGCCAGGTGACCTGGATGGTCATCGCCGCCACCAGGTTCATCGGCCGCTCCAAGTTGACGCGCAGGGTGAGATCGTCCACCACCTCGATGCCGGCCACCCCTGCGTAGTAGCCGCTCACTGGTGAGATGTCGATGATGCGCTCCAAGGAGGCCTTGACGTCCTTGGCGGTGAGGGGCTTGCCGTTGTGGAACTTCACGCCGTCCCGCAGGTGAAGGGTATAGGAGAGGTTGTCAGCGGCGACCTCCCACGACTCGAGCAACATGGGCTGTGGAGCGAAGTTCTCGTCGAAGGCGATCAGCGGCTCAAACACGTGACACGCCACCTGCTGAGTGGCGGTGGTGGTGGTCTTATGCGGATCGAGCGTGGGCGGGTTGGTCTGCATCGCTGCCCGCAGCGTCCCACCTGGCTGTGGTTCTTCTCCCAGGGTGAGGCCGGCCCAGCCGGCGACCAGGAGCCCGAGTGCCAAGAGAATCATCAGTTTACGGATGTCAAATCCCCATTTCGTGTCAGCAAAAGCCCGTATCTGCCCTCATGCGTCAGCTGTTCCCGCCATCACCTCCTGGCTTGGGCATGGAGAGCTCCACCGGACGTCGCTGGGCCAGCGACTGCAGGATTGCATGGCCCATGGCGACTGAGCGGAGAGCTTCTTCCACCGGGACCGGCGATTCTCTGTCCTTCAGCACGCAGTCCACGAAGGCGAAGATCTCCTCTCGCAGATCGCCGCGAATGGAGCCGCTCACCACTGGGCCGTGCTGCAGGTCCGGGGTGTCCACGCTGCATTGAGTGGCCAGCAGAACGCCCTGCCCCGGGTAGCTGCCGACATAGGCCGCCCCGCTGGTTCCGACGATCTCCATGCGGGCGTCCAGCCGGGTGGGGGGCTGTTCGGGCAGACACCAGGAGTAGTTCACGCTGGCGATTGCCCCGTTCTCGAAGGCAAGGACGGCGGAGACGGCATCGTGCATGCGTCTGTCCCGCAGCAGCTTCTCCGCCGCCTGTGCGGATACCCACACTGGGTCGCCGGGCATAAGCCAGTCGATGAGGTCCAGATCGTGTACCGCCACGTGCATGGTCAGCGACGTGCCTGGCTTGTACAGCCGCGGCCCCTCGGTGTGCGGGCTGTTGCGGTGGGAGACTATGTAGATGAGATCGCCCAAATCCCCCCGGTCGGCGGCCGCCTTGACCTGTGCGTAGCGGGGATCAAACCGGAGCAGGTGCGCCACCATGGCCTTCACGCCTGTCCGGTTGACTGCCGCCACCAGTTCTCGGGCCTCGGCCAGGTCGGTGGCCAGGGGTTTCTCCAGCAAGATGTGCTTGCCGGCTGCACAGGCCGCCAGCACCGGGTCTCGGTGCAGTTCGTCCGGGGTGCAGATGCTGACCGCGTGCACCTCGGGCAGGTCGAGGAGTTCCCGGTAGTCAGAGACCGCTGTGGGCACTCCCAGCTGCTTGGCCACCGCCTGGCACCTGTCCAGCCGGCGATCCGCCAGGGCCACCAGTTCCACCTGCGGCATGTGGGCAAGTACCTGGGCGTGTCTGGCCCCCATTTGGCCCACGCCGATCACGCCAACTTGCAGTTTGTCCACGCTTTCCCCCATTCAGCGATTGAGCTCCACCGTGAACCGGTACCGGTCGCCGCGGTAGGTGGAGCGGACGTATTCGATCGGTGTCCCGTCCCAGAGGAAAGTCAGCCGCTCCAGGACCAACACCGGCTGGCCGATCCCTACCTGCAAAAGCTTGGCTTCGTACTCGTCGGCCGGCTTGGCCTCCACCGTCTGCAGGGCGCGGCCGAGCCGCAGGTCATACTCCTCCTCCAGCGTCTTGTAGAGGGAACCTTCCGTGAGCTGTCGCTCGGCGAGGCCCGGGCAGTAGCGGTGGCGGACAAAGGCAGTCTGGAGGGCGATCGGCTCTCCCTCCACGTAGCGGAGGCGCTGGAGCCTGACCAGCTCCTCCTCGGGCGCCGTGTTCAGCTTCTGGGTCACCTCGGAGTCATGTACCAGGTGCAGGCTGAGCGTCCGCGTATGGGAGGACAAGCCGCGCAGGTGCATGTCTTCGGTGAAGCTGGTCAGCCGCCGCAGCTGGTCCTTGAGGTGCGGCTTGACCACGAAGGAGCCGCGCCCCTGCTCACGGAACAGGAAGCCCTCACGGACCAGTTCTGACAGAGCGCGTCGCACGGTCATCCGACTCACCCGGTACCGGTCTTCTAGTTTTCGTTCCGAGGGGAATCTGCGGGCGTCGTCGAACTTGCCGGAGATGATCCACGAGCGAAGGATTTCCTTCAGCTGGTAATAGAGAGGGATGGGGCTGCCGCGGTCCAGCCTTTGGTTTGGAGGCTCTGGTATAGACATGTTAACAAGCGTAGGATAGCACCAAGCCGGCGTCAGGTCAACCCCGAGCAGGGCGGCGCGGGGGCCGGGCGGCCCCCGCGCACTGGAGGCGAGTCAGGTAGGAAGGAGGAAGGACGTCACTCCACGACCAGCCCGTCTGCAAACCTGTCGTAGTCGGCCAGCAGGAACTGATCAGTGCTGGACAGAGCGTCTACCGGACAGACGTCTACACACTGAGCGCAGAACGTGCAGCGGGCGATGTGAATGCGGATCTTCTTCTCTTCGGGTTTGAACTTGATGACCTGTGCGGGACACACGCGGATGCAGAGCTGGCAGCCGATGCACTTGTCGCGGTCGTAGGCGAGTTTGCCCCGGAACTTGGCCGGGGTGGGAAGCGGCGGTACGAGGGTGGCCTTGCCGGCTTGGACCTGAGCGAGGAACCCGGTGAGCGACTTGGGCATGTACTTGGCCGGGAAGCGGTTGGTCACTGGTCGGGTCAGCAATTGAGAGAACAACGTCTTCAGGATCATCCCACCACCCCCTTGTCCAGGACGAGGAGGAGCAGTCCCACCACTGCGGTTGCGGTCAACGGAATCCAGAAGCCACGGGCGATCTGGTCCACTTTGAACCGGGCGAACGCCACCCGCACCGTGGTGACCGCAGCCAGCACCACTGCCAGCAGCTTGACGAAGAAGAAGGCGAGGTCAAGCAGCTGTGCTGCCAGGCCGGCGAGGCCCAGCGGGGCGGCGATTCCATACGGAACGAACAGGGCCACGACCAGAGCGGCGAGGACGATGGTCTTGATGGCGTCAGCCAGGTAGAACAGGCCCAGGTGGACGCCGGAGTACTCCACGAACAGCCCGCCGGCGATCTCGGTCTCCGCCTCAGCTATGTCGAACGGAATCTTGGACAGCTCGGCCGGGGTGACCACCAGCAGCGCCCCCAGCAGCAATGCCAGCCCCACGACCCCCAACGGGCCGACCTGGCCCCACAGCGGGTTGGCGGCGAGGGCCTCTAGGGAGAAGGCTGGAGAGACGCCCAATCGCCAGGCCAGGCCAACCACCACCACCGCGAGCGGGAACTCGTAGGCCATCATCATTACCACTTCGCGCTGGGCGCCCACGGCGGCGAGCGGGGACCCTGCGGCGAACCCGCCCAGCGCCATGGCCAGGGCGGGCACCGCCAGCAGGTACAGGACGAGCACCACGTCGCCATACCCGGACAGCACAGGACCGAACGGCCCCACGGGCACGTAGAGCAGTGCGGTGGCTGCTCCCACCAGCGCCGCCAGCGGGGCCGCGTTGAACAACCAGGGTACGGCGGTGCGGGGAACGACCGACTCCTTGACCAGGAGCTTTCCCAGGTCCAGGAACGGCTGGCGGAGGGGCGGGCCGATCCGACCCTGCATCCGCGCGGCCAGCTTGCGGTCAACACCTTTGTACACCAGCCCGACGATCAACCCGCCGGCAAGTACCAGGGCCGCCTGCCACAGTGCATTGACGGCGGTCATCGGCTCTCCCCGTCTTCCTCGGCCGCCCCGGCAACCCGGCGGGTCTTCTCCCACGAAAGCCGCAGCAGCTCTTCCTTCCACATCACCTGTTGCGTCTGCTGGCTCACCAGGTGGACGCGGTCCATGCAGCACATGCAGGGGTCGATGGAGGCGGCGATGATGGGGATGTCCGCGATCTCCTGGTCCTCAAACATGGGCACCCAGGACATGAGGTTCGAATAAGTCGGCGCCTTCACTTTCCAGACTGCCGGTGCCTCTTCGCCGGCCTCCAGGCGGACGTAGTGGATGACCTCTCCCCGGGGGGCCTCGTGGCGGCCGATCCCCTCGCCCGCGGACCTCTTCAGATGAGCCAGCAGGGCAGGGACCTTGGGGATGGAGGTGATCTCCCCCGGGGGCATGTCCGCCAGGCAACCCTCGATGATGCCCAGGGATTGGCCCACTTCCAGGAGTCGCACCACAATCCTGTCGTAGACGTCGCCGCGGGTCTCGAGCCCGTAGTCCTCTGGGGTGATGGCCGTCACGCCCAGGTCGCCGTAGGTGAGGTAAGGCCAGTCCTGCCGCACGTCCTTGCGCAGCCCCGAGGCGCGCGCGGTGGGCCCCACTGCGCACAGCGAGGCCGCCTCCCCCGGTTCGAGGACGCCCACGTCCCTGGTGCGGGCGCGCACGGACGGGTCGCGTAAGAAGGCATCCAGCATCTCATCGAGCAAGCCCCGATACTGACGCAGCACCGCCTGCACGCGGGGGTACTGTTCGGCGGGGATGTCCCGGCGGACGCCTCCGAACATGGGGATGGCGTAGTCCACCCGGTTCCCGGTCAGCTCCTCCAGGATGTCCATCACCGGCTCCCGCACCTTCCAAGTCAAGTGGAGCAGGGTGTCGAAGCCCAGCTCGTGGGCTGCCACGCCGGCCCACAGCAGATGGGAGTGGATGCGCTCAAGCTCGGAGATGATCACCCGGATGTACTGGGCACGCGGGGGGACCTCAATCTCTGCCGCCTGCTCCACCGCCTGGGTTAGGGCGATGGGGTGGGAGATGGAGCAGATCCCGCAGATGCGCTCGGCAAGGTAGAGCACCTGTATCAGGTTGCGCCGCATGCCCATGAACTCGATTCCCCGGTGTGCGAAGCCCGGTTTGATGTCCACGCCGACGATGCGCTCCCCCTCCACCTGGAAGGTGAACCGGATCGGCTCCTTCAGGGCCGGGTGGACGGGTCCGATCGGGATCTGGAATGTCTTATTCAGCTCCTGCATCCCTGTCCTCCCACTTGACGGCCCGCTTCACCCGGGCCGCCAACTCCGGTTCGTCCTTCCGCCAGGGGTGGATTTGCATGTCCTCGGGCAGGAACAGGTGCCTCCGGTCGGGAATGCCGGTGAAGTCCAGGCCGAGAAACTCAATCTTCTCCCGCTCAGTCGTCTCGGCCCCGGCGATCACTCCACACAGCGAGGGGACGGTGAGGTCCGCCTTGGGAACAGCGAGACGCAGGGTCACCATGATCTCGCCTTCCGGGGTGCCGAAGCCGACGGCGAAGTGGTACAGCAGCTCAATCTCCTCCCCCAAGTCGGCGCCGGAGATGATGGAGAAGTGCAGCGGCCCCAGCTCGCGCAGTGCCCCAGCGGCCTGCACCAACGTCTCGCGGTCGATGCGGCCCCACACCTCCTCAATGGCCCGAGGTGACTTGACCCCCACGCTGCGGGCCCGTATCTCCTGCTCCCGCAGGCGGTCGCCCAAGGCCGCCTCCAGGGCGGCGAGGACTTCCTTGGCCGTCATACTGGTTCCCCCGCTTCCAGCCGTTCCAGCTTGGCCACCGCCTTCACCACGCCGTCGATGATCGCCTCGGGGCGGGCAGGGCAGCCGGGCACGTACACGTCGACCGGCACGATCTCGTCCACCGGGCCCACGATGTTGTACGACTCATAGAACACCCCAGAAGTGCACCCGCACCCACCGACCACCACCACCGCCTTGGGGTCAGGAGTCTGTTCGTAAACCCGCCGCAGGCGCTCGGCCATGGGTCGGGTGACCGCGCCAGTCACCAGCAGCACGTCGGCATGGCGGGGCGTCCCCACCAGCTTGATCCCGAAGCGCTCCACGTCATAGCGGGGGGTGAGGGCGGCGACGATCTCGATGTCGCAGCCGTTGCATGACCCGGTGGACACGTGAAACACCCACAGGGCCCGCTTGAACGCTGAGAGTCCCATCTTCAGCCCTCCTACCCCAGGGTGACCACCAAGAAGGCCACCGCCAATAACGCCACGAACCAGGCGACGTAGTCGCCCAGGAACCCCGAGTGGAATGCGTCGAGCCTGTCTAGCAGCGGCCGCAGCCCCTCCACGAAGCCCCAGTAGAGGTGACGCCCGCCCACGTGGGCGCCTTCCGGCACCCGTTCGCCTGACAGGAACGGCACATCCTGCTCTGTCCCCGCCTTGTAGTCCCGGCGGCCGCGAGACCAGAAGATCGCCCCCAGCGCCGCCACCCCCACGGCCAGGGCCAGCCAGACCAAGGGACTCCAGAAGCCTTCTCCGGTCAGAAGTCGCATGTCATCCTCCCAGGACGGCAGCCAGGTACACGTCGCGCCCCTTCCACAACGCATCTGCCGCCGGGGCCACCAGATGCTGCACGAAGAAGTCGGGCAGCAGGCCGAACGCCACCACGATGGCCGCCAGTACCCCCATTGCCACCAGCATGGACACCGGAGCCGGACGGACGGAGGTCAGCCTGGGGCCGAGGAAGGCCCCCTGGAAGGCCCGCAGGAAGACCGCCAGCAGCAGTATTGACGCCAACACCGCCAGCACGGTCAACATGGGCGACAGGCGGAAGCTCGACTCGTAGATCATCAGTTTGGAAGCGAAACCGTTGAACGGCGGGATGCCCGCCAACGCAAGAGCCCCAAGGAGGAAGAATCCGCTCGTCCACTTGAGGTCGTGGCCCAACCCCCCGAGGGCCTGCAGGTCTTTGGTGCCCGCGGCCCGATGAACCGCGCCCGCCGCGAGAAACAGCAGGCCGATGCAGGCGGCGTCGTTGACCATGTGGAAGATGCCCCCGCGGACCGCAACCAGGCCGAAGTCGGGTCGGGTGGCCAGCGTAGTGAGTCCGACCCCGACGCCGAGGAGCATGTATCCGACCTGGGACACGGCCCCGTAGGCGATGAGCCGGGTCAAGTCCGTCTGCACCACCGCCCGCAGCACGGCCACCAGCACGGTGAGCATGCCCAGGGCGGTCACCAACCAGCCCACCGCCGGGGCGGAAAGTGCTCCGCCGTACAGGGTGAACAGCACCCGGAACAGGCCGTACAGGGAGGCTTGGGTGCCGGCCACCAGCACGATGGCCGCCTGGGCCGGCGCCTCCCCGTATGCGTCGGGCGCCCACATGTGAGCCGGGACCGCGCCCGCCTTCATCAGCAAGCCGCCCAGCAGAAGGGCCAGGGCCACCCCATCCAGCGGCGTACCGGAGATGTTGGCCGCCAGGTAGGCCATGTTCAGCGCCCCGTACTCGCCGTACAGCACGCCCACGGCCAGCAACACCAGCAGGCCGCCCAGCGTGTACATGGTCATCGTCTTGAACGCGGCCTCCGCCGGCCGCGCCTCCCATACCCGATAGCCGATCAGGGCGCAGGCGGCGATGCTGGCGATCTCCAAGAACACGAAGAAGTTGAACATGTCACCGGTGAGCTCCATGCCCAGCATCCCCGCCCACAGCAGGAAGAACAGGGACATGGCCAGCGTCTTGCCCTGGCTCTCCTTCAGGTAGCCCAGCACGTAGATCAGCGAGGCCAGACCCACCAGGGCAGAAATCAGGGCCATGAACGCCCCCATCCCGTCCACTACCAGCACGATGCGAATGGGAAATCCGCCCTCAGTCAGGGTCTGGGTGGGGGAGCTGGCGCCCAGGGTGTACACCACCGGGCCCCCGGTGAACACCTCGATGGCCAACGTCACCGCCATGGCGACCGCGAATGCCCCGGTGGCCAGAGCCCACCCGTCTCGCAGGCTGCGGTGTACCTTGGCCAACACCGGCAGGGCAAACGCCCCCAGCAGCGGAACGGCAATGGCCAACACCGGAACGTGCGGGGCGATGCTCATCCTCTCAGCTCCCTCATCCGTTGGGCGTCCAGCGTCCCCCGATGGCGGAAGAGGACGACCGCGAAGGCCAGCATCAACGCGGTGGTGGCCAGCCCGATGACGATGGAGGTAAGGGTCAGCGCCTGCGGGGTGGGCAGGACCATGGGGGCCCCAGGCGGTGCATAGGTGTACACTGGCGCCACGCCGCCCTGGACGTAGCCCAGGGTCACCAAGAACAGGTTGACTCCGTTCTCCACCAACACCACGCCGATGGCGAGCTTGATCAGATTGCGCCGGGTCAACAGGGTCCACAATCCCAACGCCACCAGGATCATGCACACTACGAACGGGAAGTTACCGATCATCGCGGCCTCCGAACAGCCCAAACAACACGACCACCGAACCCAGGCCGGCGATCACCTTGAGGCCCACCGCCCAGTTCATCAGCGGCACCGTGCCCCCTGAGTCCAGGAGCCCGGGGTTGGGGCCGGGGGGCACCGGGGCCCCAAACAGCCCACCCGAGGCGGCGAGCACGTTCCGGAAGAACGTCACCCCGATCCCCAGGAAAGCGAGGGCCAGGAAGGCGAGGGCGCCGAAATCCTCCAGCAGGGAGAGCCAATCCTTGTGGCCGGCCAGCCGCGGCGCTCCGAAAGCCACCAGCAGCAGGGCGGCTGCCGAGGCGGCCACTGCCCCTCCCTGGAACCCCCCGCCGGGGGTCAGGTGACCGTGCATGATCACGTACCCGCCGAACACCAGGACCAGCGGGAAGATGATCCGGGTTATCGTCCGGACCACCACGCTCATCATCGCTTGACCTTTCTCAACATCAGCGCCACTCCCACCACGGCGCAGAACAGGACCGTCGCCTCCCCCAGGGTATCGAAACCGCGGTAGTCAAACACCACCGAGGTCACCACGTTGTTGGTGGCGGCCTCGAGCTGTGCGCTGGCGATGAAGTAGTCGTCCATCTCGCTTGCGGCCGGGACGCCGAACGGGCGCATCCACACCGCCCCTCCCATAAGGAAGCCGACCACGATCAGCAGCGCGCCTACCGCCAACCACCTCATTCTTCCTCCTTGCGCCGCGTCTTCCGGATCGCCAACACGAAGATGGCCGTGGTGAGTGCAGCGCCGATACCGGCCTCAGCGATGGCCACGTCGGGCGCCTGAAGCAGGTAGAACTCCAGGGAGAGGAGCAGGCTAGCGGCGGCCAACGCGATGACCGCAGCCAACAGATCCCGCAGCACCACCGCCATGGCCGAGCCGGCCACGATCATCACCAGTGCAATGACCTGCATGGCCGCCCACAAGGTCATCGTCCTTCCTCCTCCAGGCGGTCCACCACGGCTTGGAACGGCTTGATCCCTGCGCGGTGGGCGGCCCGGGCCAGGGCGTGAGAGCCGGTGGGGTTGGTGAGGAGCAGGAGCCCCAACGCGACCAACGCGTGCACGGCCAACGTCCCACCCTCTCCACCGCCCTGGACGAACCCGTAGATGACCACGGCCAAGATGGAGAACAGGGAGCCGAAGGTAGTACACTTGGTGGCCCCATGGATGCGGGTGTAGACGTCCGGGAACCTGATGAGCGCCACCGCGCCCAGTCCGTGGAAGGCGGCGCCAATGGCCAAGAAAATGTAGATGAGGACTTTCACTTCAGTCCTCCCTCCAGATAGCGGGCGATGTACAGCGTGCCCACGAACGACAGCAGCGCGTACACGATGGCCACATCTACCAGCACCACTTGGTCAAACGCCGCCCCCAGGAGCACCATGGAGGCGACCACCAACGTGTTCACTGTGTCCAGCGCCACCGCACGGTCGGCGGCAGTGGGCCCGATGCCCAGCCGCAAGACGCTCACCAGGGTGTACGTCAGCAGCAGCGCTGCTGCGACCGCGAAGCCCAGCTCGGCGATCATTCGGCGATCCTCCTGGCCCACACCGGGAAGGGACCACAGACCTCCCCGGGGGAAGGGTCTTCGTCCTTCACGTTGATCCAGTGTACGAAGAAGTCCCCGGTTGCCTCGTCGACGTCCACGGTCAAGGTCCCGGGGGTGAGGGTAATGGAATTGGCCAACAGGGTACGGCCCAAATCGGTCCGCAGCTGCGGATTGAACCGGACGATCCCGGGTCGGATGCGCCCGGTGATGACTCGCCAGGCTACATCGAGGTTTGCGCGGGCCATAGCCCAGAAGAACGGCCCGACGAGGTAGAACAGGAACAGCACCCACCGGTGGGGCTGGAACATCCTCCACCCGCCGCGTTCCCAGAGAAGGTGAGCGGCCACCAGGCCGATGAACGCGGAGATCACCGCCCCGCCGATCAGCTCAGCCAGCGACCACAGGCCGATGCCCCCCGACCACAGCACCAGAAGCAGATAGGCAGCCAGCGCCAACGCCGCCGTCGTCGCCCACCGGACCAGCTTACGCATGGCGGGGGAACTATACAGCACCCTCTCCAAGTTTGGCAAGTTGGGGCCGTTGGGGCAGGAGGTTGCCCGGCGGCATCCTTTTCCACAAGCGGATTTGCGGGTCCTTGCCATCCCCGAGTATGATCATGCACCATGCACGACATCAGAACTGGGTTTGGCGACGTCCTGCAGAGACAGCTGGAGCTGGCCGAGCGCAACTTCGAGCGCCTCGCCGACCTGGGCGTGCGGGCGGTCAACGTCATGGGGGCCATCGGCTCGGGGAAGACCGCGCTGATCATCCAGATGGCCGCTCACCTGCAAGGCCGGGGAGTGCGGGTGGGGGCGATCGCCGGCGACGTGGCCGGCGACGATGACTACCGCCAATTCCTGGCGGCCGGCCTTCCCAGCGCCAGCTTGAACACGGGTGACGATTGCCACCTCGACGCGCACCGGGTGGGGCACGCCCTGGACGACTTCCCCCTGTCCGCGGTGGACGTGCTGTTCGTGGAGAACGTGGGCAACTTGGTGTGTCCGGCTGATTTCCCGCTGGGAACCGACGGGGACATGGTGGTGATCTCCGTGACCGAAGGGGACGACATGGTGCGCAAGCACCCGAAGATCTTCGCGCAAACTGACGTGGTGGCGGTCAACAAGATGGACCTGGCTGAGGTGGTGGGAGTGGACCCGCAGCGGATCGTGGCCGACTACCGCCAGGTGAACCCGCACGGCCGGGTTGTGCTCACAGATGCCAGACGGGGCCGGGGGGTGGAGGAACTGCTGACCGCCCTGGGTTGGTAGGCGGTCGGCGGTCCAAGGGCGCCGTTTGAGGCAGGGATGCACGAGTATTCGTTGGCCTACTCGCTCCTCCACGGGCTACTGGAGCATCTGGAGACGCAGCCGACGGGGGGACGGATCCTACGGGTGCACGTGCGCCAGGGTGAGCTGTTGATGCTGTCGCAGTCAGCCCTGCGCGAGGCGTGGCGGATCCTGGCCGCGGACACCCCGCTGGCCGGCGCCGAGCTGGTGACCGAGAGCGTGCCGGTGACCGTGCGCTGCCCGGCGTGTGGCTACCAGGGCGACGCCCGCTACCTGACCGAGCACGGCTGGCACCAGACGATTCCAATCCTCGCCTGTCCACAGTGCGGGGGCCGCGTGCAAATCGTCGCCGGCCGGGACCTGGCGATCGTGGGTCTGACCGTGGAGGAGGAAGGGGGCGACCCGACCTGAGGGACGGCCGCCACGGGTCAAGTCGGCGGGCCGCCGGCCGTAAGGCGACGGCCTCCCTGAAAGGTGGCCGCCAGGCGGATCGCCTGAGTCCCGCGGGGGGGCGAAAGAAATGTTCGGACCACCATGCCTGCGCTGCCGCTGGCGTGAATCAGGACCCCCTCTCCCGCCCACAGGCCCACGTGCCCGGGGAAGAAGAGCAGATCGCCGGGCAGCAGCTGGTCGATGCTCTCGATCGGCTGGCCCAGCAGCCGTTGCTGGCAGGTGTCGCGCGGCAGCCACCGGTCGAACACGAAGTGGAACAGCCGCTGGATGAACCCCGAGCAGTCGAACCCGAACGGAGAGGTGCCTCCCCATAGGTAAGGCACACCCACCAGCTCGCCGGCCAGCTGCAGGAGATCGGACACTCCCCCCCGCCAATCGATGGGGACTACTTCATGGGCTGCTATCCACGCCTCCCCGCCTCCGGGCCAGGGGAGCCGCAACCTGCCGCCCTCCAGGTGGCCGCCGACGCGGGTGTCTAGGGCCATGCGGCCCACCGGGCGGGGCGAGGTCAGCGACCGCACGGTCACCGAGGGTCGGGCCACCTTCCACCGGGGGGTGGGCGGTGGTCCCGGGGTGAGCAGGCTGGCCATCGCCCAGCCGGAATAGCCGTCCGGGCCACGAAGGTGCCGCCAGCCGTCCTGGCCGGCGAGCACCTCACCGGGGGAGAAGAGCAAGAGCTGGGAAACCCGTTCTGCCCGCCTGCTGGGTTCAGCCCGCAGGTCGGCCAGCGTGCTCCGCACCCAGCTCACCTCAGACACGCCGGCGACTCCTCCCCCCGCCACAGGTCCTCCCAGCTCTCCCGGCGCCGGACCAGATGTGCCCCGCCTCCAGCGAGCAGGACCTCGGCCGGCCGGGGCCGCGAGTTGTACTGAGAGGCCATGGAGAAGCCATAGGCACCGACGCCCATCACCGCCAACAGGTCGCCCGCCCGCAGCGGGGGAAGAGGTGCGCCATGGGCTATGTGATCAGCGCTTTCGCATACCGGGCCCACGACGTGGGTGGGCGTAGCTGGCCCCGGCCGCGGGCGCACCGGGAGGACGTGGTGGCGAGCCCCGTACAGGGCCGGCCGCAGTAGGTCGTTCATCCCGGCGTCCACCACGGCGAAGCGGCTGCCATGGGCCGACTTGACGTACACCACGGTGGTCAGGAGGACGCCGGCGGAGGCGACGAGCGCCCGACCGGGTTCCAACACCAGCTCGAGGTCAGCCGGGACATGCCGTAGGACTTCGGCCAACCCGGCCAGGGGAAACTCGAGCTCGCCCGTGGCGTCGCCCGCGGCGAACCCGCCTCCCAGGTCGAGGAACTCCAGGCGGTGTCCCAGCCCCCGCGCCCGCCCCGCCCAGGTGATCAGGGCGCGGAAGGCATCCGCGTACGGCTGCAAGTGCCGAATCTGGGAGCCCAGGTGGACATGAAACCCCGCCAACGCCAGCCGTCGCCAATTCGCCCCAGCGGCCAACGCGGCCGCCAGTTCACCGGGGTCCAGTCCGAACTTGCTCCCCGCTTTCCCGGTGGCCAGATGGGGGTGGGTGTGGGGATCCAGACCTGGATGAAGCCGCAGGGCCACGGGCACCGGCCGGCTGCCAGGCGGAGCCAGTTCGGCCCCTGCCCGCAGCTCGGCCGTGGATTCCACTACCACCGCCCCCACACCCCGCCCCATGGCCAGCCGCAGCTCGTCCGTCCGCTTGCCCACCCCGGTGAACAGGACGTCCGCAGGGGCGAACCCGGCCCGCAGCGCCCGCAACAGCTCGCCCGCCGACACCACCTCTGCGCCCAGGCCCTGTCTGGCCAGCAAGCTCAGCACCGCCAGGTTGGAGTTGGCCTTCACCGCGTAGCACAGCCGCAGCGGCAAGCCTGCCAGGGCGGTGCGGAAACGCTCGACGTTCTCCACGATGGCGGCCGCGCTGTACACGTAGCACGGGGTCCCGAATCGGGTGGCCACGTCGGTCAAGGGGAGATCGTCTCCGCACAGCGCGCCGTCCCGGTAGCCCCAGGTCATCGGCATGGCTCCACGAAGCGTTTCAGCAACGCCAACTGAGGCCGGAAACGACGCCAAAGCCGCTCGGGGTGCCACTGTACGGCGAGGGCGAACCGGTGGTCGTCGGCCTCCAGTGCCTCGATGACCCCGTCGGGAGCGCGGGCAGAGGCCGCGAACCCCGGAGGAGGCGCTGCCACCGCCTGATGGTGGGAGCTGTTGACCCCCATCTCGGAGCTGCCCAGGATCGCCGCCAGGCGGGTCCGCCGGACAACGTGGACCGGGTGGTGGATTCGGTCCGGCGGACTGCCGGGGTGGTGGTTCAGATAGCCACCGAGCGGGAGGTCCTGCACCAGCTTGCCCCCGGCGGCCACTGCCAGGACCTGACACCCGCGGCAAATCCCCAACAGCGGCACCTGCCGGCGCAGCGCCAGTCGAGCCAGCTCCAGCTCGAACTCGTCTCGTTCCTGGTTCACGGCGCGGAGCTCCCCGCTGGGCTCCGCGCCGAAGGCGGCCGGCGCGATGTCCCCCCCGCCGGACAGGAGCACACCGCCAATCCCCCTGAGGTCAATCTCAGCGAACGGGAGCAGCAGGGGCCGGCCGCCAGCCGCTCTCACCGCCTCGCAGTACTCCCGGGCGACGGTGTAGTTTTCGTGGTCGGTGCCCAGGGTGATGCCCACGGTCGGGCGGGCAGCCATCTACCGCATGCGGGGATCGAGGATGTCCCGGATGCCGTCACCCAACAGGTTGAAACCGAGGACGGTGATCATGATGGCCAACCCGGGGAACGTGGACACCCACCACCCGTGGGGCATGAAGTTACGGCCGTCGGACACCATGACTCCCCACTCCGGGGTGGGGGGCTGGGCTCCAAAGCCCAGGAATCCCAAGCCGGCAGCGGTGAGGATGATGCCCCCCATGCTGATGGTTCCCTGGATGATGACCGGGCTGAGGGCCATGGGAAGGATGTGGTGGAGGATGATGCGGGCGTTGCTTGCCCCCACCGCGCGGGCCGCCTCCACGAAGTCCTCCTCGCGCACGGCGATGGCCCGCGAGCGGGCCAAGCGCGCAAACACGGTCCAGGCGGAGAAGGAGATGGCAATCACTACGTTTGTCAAGCTGGGGCCTAGGGCGGCGGCGATGGCCATGGCCAAGATGAGGCGGGGGAAGGCCATGAAGATATCCGTCACCCGCATCAGCAGGTTGTCGCCGACGCCCCCGATGTACCCGGCGATGATCCCCACCCCGGTCCCCAGCACTCCGGCCACCAGCAGGATGAGGACCGCAATCCACAGGGAGATCCTGGTCCCATACAGAACGCGGGTGAACACGTCCCGGCCCAGCCCGTCGGTGCCCATGAGATGGGTCAGGCTGGGTGGAGCCAGCTTGTGAATGGGGTCAGTGGCGAACGGATGATGGGGAGCGACGTAGGGAGCCAGGACGGCCACCAGGATCAACAGCGCGATGATGACCAGGCCGGTGATGGACAACGGGTTGCGGACGATCTGTCGCCATACGTCTCGCCAGGTCAGTCCGCGCACGGTGTCCCTCTACACATAACGTATCTTCGGGTTGAGATAGGCATAGAGCAGATCAACGATCAGGTTCGACCCCGAGTACAGCAGGGCCATGAACAAGGCTACCCCCACCACGGCGTTGAAGTCGATTGACAGGAAGGCGTGTGTCGCGTACCGCCCCAGGCCCGGCCAGGCGAACACCGTCTCGGTGAGCACTGCCCCTTCCAGCAAACTGGCCAGTCGGATGCCGATCACAGTGACCACCGGGAGGAGGGCGTTCTTGAACGCGTGTCGCCACACGACGAGCCCCTCCCGCAGCCCCTTCATCCGCGCCGACTTGACGTACTCCTCCCGGAGTACCTCCAGCATCGACGAGCGGGTGATGCGGGTGATGGACGCGGTGGACAGCCACCCCAGGGTGAACGCGGGCATGATCAGGTGCTGCAGGTAGCTGGTGAACGCATGCCAGTCGCCGGCGAGCAGGGAGTCGATGAAGATGAACCCGGTGGCCCGCGGGGGGCGGGGCAGCCAATAGGGCAGCTGCCCGGGCCCGGGCAGCCATCCCAGCGAGTAGTAGAAGACGAGGAGCAGGAGCAGCCCCAGCCAGAAGGCGGGCATGGACAGGCCCACGATGGCGAACACCCGGGAGGCGTGGTCCACCACCTGGCCGCTCTTGACCGCGGACAGGACTCCCAGACCCACCCCCATCACCATTCCTATGAGCAGGGCGGTCAGGGCCAGCTCCAGGGTGGCGGGGAAGAACTGCTTGATGTCATGCAGAACCGGCCGCCGGGTGCGGAGGGACGTCCCCAGGTCGCCCTGCACCAGCCCGGCCAGATAGCGCGCGTACTGCACGTAGATCGGCTTGTCCAGTCCCCAGCGAGCCTTCTCGGCCTCGATCGCTTCCGGGGGCGCCTGGGGCCCCAAGATGGCCCCCACCGGGTCGGCGGGGATCACCCGGGCCACGAAGAAGGAGATGGTCAGTACACCCCAGAGCACTACGACCATCCAGGCCAGCCGGCGCAAGATGTAGGCGAACATTTGTCTCCGGTGTCCGTCAGCGCGTGGCGTCCGCCCGTCGAGTCACAGGGGGCGACCCGCGGTTGCGGGCCGCCCCCACCCGTGGCAGCTAGCCGGTCTTGGTAACCCCCCAGAACTCGGTGAAGCTCTCCATGGGAGCCAGCTGTAGCCCCTCCACCACGGCTCGAGCGTTGGCCTGGTTCAGCGGGTAGTAGAGGATGATGTACGGTCCCTTGTCCAGGACCCGCCGCTGAATCTCCTCGTACATGGCCCGCCGCTTGTCGGCGTCGAGCTCCTTGGCCGCCGCCTCCACCATGAAGGTGGTGTCGCAGTCGGCGTACATGTTTCGCCAAGCCAACTGCCGGACTATGGCTTCCGGCCCGGTGGTGCAGCAGTGGGCGAACGGCTTGGCCAGGGCGTCGGGGTCGGCGTAGTCCACGCCCCACCCGGCTACCAGGAAGTCGTGCTTCTGTGCTCGGTACAGCTCGTAGAACTGGGCGGACACCATCTGCGTGATGTTCACCTCGATCCCTATCTCGGCCAGGTCGGCCTGGACCTGGGTGGCAATGGCCACCCGGCGAGGATGGGTGGATGACAGGATCTCCACCTCAAATCCGTCTGGATAGCCGGCGGCGGCAAGCAGGGCCTTGGCCCGCTCGGTGTCCTTGTAGTAGGGGGTGGCCGGCAGATGGCCGAACATCCCGGCCGGAATGATGGTTTGACCGGGTACTGCCGCCCCCTGTTGGATGCCGTTGATGATGGCGTCATAGTCGACTGCCCAGCGGATGGCGTCCCGCACCATCTCGTTGTCAAATGGGGGCTTGCCGGCGTTCACCGACAGGTACTCAATGCCCCACCCCGGCGCCTCGATGACCTTGAAGTCGGGGTCCCCGCGGTACATGTCCACCTGCTCGGGGAGCAGGTCCCACGCGATGTCGATGTCGCCCTTGTCCAGGGCCAGCTTCTGGGCTGCGGGCTCCGGGATGTCCTGGATGATGAACCGCTTCACCCCGGCCGGGCCGCGCCAGTAGTCGTCGAACCGTTCCAGGGTGATCCGCTCGTTGGGGCTCCACTGCCGCAGGATGAACGGACCAGAGCCGGCGTCGTTCTCCTTGAGCCACTGGTTGGCCCACGGATCGTCGGCGGTGGCATGGGCCTTGACCACTGCTGGGTCCACGATGGAGCAGATCCCCTGGAAGCCCACCACCGAGGCGATGATCAGCTCGGCCACCGGGTCGGTGGTGGTGATGGCCACGCTGTAGTCGCCCACCTTCTGAATCATCTCGGGCTCGGGGACATACTGGGACAGGATCCAGATGGGCGCGAAGTCCAGGGCCAGCGAGCGGTGGAAGGAGTACACCACCGCATCGGCGGTTACCTCGTTTCCGGAGTGGAACTTGGCCCCCCGGCGCAGGTGGAACGTCCAGGTGAGCCCGTCCTCGGACACCTCCCAAGATTCAGCCAAGCCCGGCTCGGCCACCACCTCCCCACCCACCACGGTGATGTTCACCAGCGCGTCGTAGTACTGCTCAATGACCAGGTTGGTGAACACCTCGTAGGTCCTGGCGGGGTCCAGGTCGACGATGATGTCCGTCCTGGCGCCCATGACCAATGTATCCTGGGGCGGTGCGGCCAGGGCGCTCACGCCCACCAACATCGCCAACCCAACCAACCACATTGCTGTCCGCCTCATACGCACAACACCTCCCCTAGGAATTGCGCTGCTGACTGCCGCTGATGTCCTCCACCACCCCCTTATCCGGTGACGGGCCAGTTGCCGTCAGCCCTCTCCGGCCATGGTCGGACAATACCATGACTTGGGCTCCTGTGGCAAGTAGTGGGTATAATTGCCGATCACATGGGGGCAGTCACTCGCAGGAGATTCCTCGTCCGGGGGACCGTTCAGGGGGTGGGGTTCCGTCCCTTCGTCTACCGCACTGCAGTGCGCACAGGTCTGGCCGGCCACGTGCGGAACCTGGGTGACGCCGGGGTAGAGGTAGAGGTGGAGGGTCCCGCGGATGCGGTGGCTGAGTTCGGCGCAGCGCTGGTCCGCGATCCGCCCCCGCTGGCGGAGATCTCCGAGTTGACCTCCGAGGAGCTCCCCCCCGCCGGGCAAGTGGGGTTCCGCATTCTGCCGTCCCGAGACGGGAACGGGGGTAGCGGCTCGATACCACCCGACATCGCCACCTGTTCAGCCTGCCTGGCGGACCTGGAGGATCCGCACAGCCGCTACCGCGGCTACTGGGCGACATCGTGCACCGACTGTGGACCGCGGTTCACGGTGATCGAGGCCCTGCCCTACGATCGACCCCGCACCTCCATGCGCGACTTCCCCATGTGCGCAGCCTGCCGCAGGGAGTACACCGACCCGCTGGACCGTCGCTACCATGCCCAGACCATCGCCTGCCAGGACTGCGGCCCAGGCCTCACCTATGTGGAGAACGGGAAGGAAGTTCCGGGGGATCCGATCGGGTTGGCGGCAAAGGCTTTGCGGGAAGGAAAGATCGTGGCCCTCAAGGGAATTGGGGGAACTCACCTGGCCTGCGATGCCACCCGGCAGGCGGCGGTGGCGGAGCTGCGGCGCCGCCTGGGGCGGCCCGGGCGACCACTGGCGCTGATGGCCCCCCTGGCCGTGGTCAAGTCGGCGTGTCGCGTGGGGCCGGAGGAGGAGCGGTTGCTCACCTCGCCTCGCCGCCCCATCGTTGTCCTGCAGAGGAGAGGCGGGCAACTGGCGCCCTCAGTGGCCCCCGGGCTCCACACCGTGGGGTTCATGCTCCCCTACTCCGGCCTTCACCACCTGCTGTTCCGCGAGGTGGACCTCCCTTTGGTCATGACCAGCGCCAATCTGCCGGGCCGGCCCATGCTGGTGGACAACGACCGTATCCTGGCTGACCTTCAGGAGATCGCCGACGGATTCCTGCTCCACGACCGGCGGATTGTGGCCCGGTGTGACGACTCGGTGGTGCGCTTGGCGGCCGGGGCCCCGGCGTTCCTTCGCCGCTCGCGGGGCTTCGTCCCCGAGCCAATCGCCGCCGAGTTGGGGGACTCCCCCCTGCTGGCCCTGGGCGGTGAGCTCAACGTGGTCGCCGCTGTCTACCGACGTGGCCAGGTCTTCTTGTCTCAACACATCGGCGACGTCGCGCAGGTGGAGACACAGGAATTCCTGATCGGGGCGGTCCGGCACTTGCTGCGCATCACCGGAATGCCGATGCCGAAGCGGATTGGCTGCGACCTCCACCCCCGGTTTGCCACCACCAGGCTGGCCCGCGAGCTGGGCCAGGCCGTGCCCGTGCAGCACCACGTTGCTCACGTGGCGGGCCTGGCGGCTGAGGGCGGACTGGATGAGGTGGTGGGGATTGCGGCCGACGGCTACGGCTATGGGGAGGACGGTGCGGCGTGGGGCGGGGAGGTGATCGTCTGGCGGGGGAGCGGCTGGCGCCGGGCCGGGTTCCTGGCACCGGTGCCACTGCCGGGGGGAGACCTGGCGGCCTTGCAGCCAGGGCGGATGGCAGCCAGCTACTTGCTGGCCGCCGGCCTGGACCCGCGGGCCGCCGGCCTGCCGCAGGAGGAGTTGGCCGCTGTGAAGCTACAGATCGCCCGCAAGCTCAACTGCCCGTCCACCACCAGCGTGGGCAGGTTCTTGGACGCGGTCGCGGCGTGGCTGGGAATCGGGCGGGCGCGGACCTACGAGGGTGAGCCGGCGATGCGGCTGGAGGCCGCGGCCGCGGGCGGAAGTCCCCTCCCCCTGGAAGCTGAGGTGGTGACGGTCGATGGGGCGGCTGTCGTGGACGGGGTGGCCCTGTTCCGAAAGCTGTACGCGCTGAGGGAGGGCGGGGCCGTGGCGGAGGACGTGGCAGCCACCGCGCAGGCGGCGCTGGCGCGTGGGCTGGCCCGGGCGGCGATCCGGGTGGCCGAGGAAGAGGGCATCCGGGCGGTGGGTCTCACCGGAGGGGTGGCGGTGAACGACGCCATCGCTGCGGCGGTGCGGGGCGAGGTGGAGCGGGCCGGCCGGGTGTACGTCCAGCACGCCGAAGTGCCGCCTGGGGACGGTGGGTTGTCGTTCGGGCAGTTGGCCGCCGTCGCTGCCCGCTGAGCCGTTGCCACTTGATCCGCTGACCAGGGCGAAGGGAGGGGGGAGGGCAGGCGGGCCATGAGCGACCAGTGGGTGGTGGGGGTAGTGGTGGTGGCGCTGCTTCTCGGACTGCTGCTTGCGCCCCGCCGCGAGGGGTTGCCGGGAGAAGGGCAGTTCCCCATCGTGGGGCAGCCGGCCCCCCCATTCGCCCTGCGGGGACTGTCCGACAGCTGGCGGCTGGCGGATCACCGGGGGCAGCCGCTGGTTATCGCCTTCTGGACGACCTGGTGCGGGGCTTGTGTGAAGGACCTGGACGTTCTGGAAAGCTTCCACCGTCAGTGCCGGGGGTCGGTGCAGGTGGTGGGCGTCTGCCCTGAGCGGTGGCCGGACGTGGCTGAGATCGCCGCCGCACAACGGATCAGCTTTCCCCTGCTCTACGACCCGGGAGCGGCGGTGACCGCGCGTTATCAGCTGACTGACCACCTGCGCTATCCGTTCACTGTGTTCGTGGACGGCTCGGGACGGGTGGTCGGGGTGTGGGCGGTGGCCTTGCGGGACGTGGATCACCTGCGTCAGCTGCTGGCGCGGACGAGCCTCCTCCCCGCCGAGTAGATCACCTGGGGCGTGGTTGGGCGCGTGGGTCGGCCTTATCATCGGGTCCATGGGTTACGTGAAGTTCTTGGGCACGGCGGGGGCCCGGTTCGTGGTGGCACGTCAGCTGCGGTACTCGGCGGGGACCTGGATCGAGCTGTCCGAGGTCCGGATACTGCTTGACCCCGGTCCCGGCACGCTGTTGCGTTGCCGTAGGGCGCGACCCCCGCTGGACCCGGCCAAGCTGTCGGCTGTGGCCCTGTCACACAAGCACTTGGACCACTCCACGGACGTGAACATTGTGGTGGAGGCCATGGCCGACGGCGGCAGGCGGGCGCGGGGCGTCCTGCTGGCCCCGGGGGACGCCCTGGAGGGGGAGGACCCGGTGGTGCTGCGCTATGTCCGACCATTTGTGCAACGGGTCGAGCAGCTGGGGGGGGGACGGGAGATCTCCGTGGATGGGGTGGAGGTCAGACCGGTCCGGCACGTTCACGGTGAGGTGGAGACCTACGGACTTGTCTTCTCAGGCGAGGAAGGGCAGTTGGGGTTCGTGGTGGACGGCAAGTACCAGCCCGGGCTCGCCGAGTCGTACGCCGGCTGTGACCTGCTGGTCATCAACACAGTGCGCAAGGAATGGTCTCCGGACGTGGATCACTTGTCGTTGCCCGAGGCGGTGGAGCTCGCCCGGGCAGTCCAGCCCAAGCTGACTGTGCTTACCCATTTCGGCATGACCATGCTGCGGGCCAACCCCCGGGTGCTTGCCGCCCAGGTCTCGGAGCAGATCGGGCTGCCGGTGATTGCGGCCACCGACGGGCTCACGGTGGCCGCCGATCGGTGGGGTTAGCCCCCTGCTTGCGACGGCGCTTCATCTGGTACAGGACCCGGTCCGCCGCCCGCAGCAGGTGCTCTGGGGATTTCAAGCGGCCGTGTTCCGGCTGCCAGACGGCGAAGCCCAGGCTGAGCCCCACGCGCAGGCCAGCGGGGCCGCCAGCCGGGGCCCACGAGGCGAGCTGCGTCTGCAGGCGGTGAACCAGCTCCTCCGCCCCTTGGCCGGTCTCCGCCAACAGGATGAGGAACTCGTCCCCCCCGTAGCGGAATACGTAGTCAGAGGTCCGCACGCTTCCCTGGAGCAGTCCGGCGATCTCCTTGAGGACGCGATCCCCCTGCAAGTGGCCGTACTGGTCGTTGATCAACTTGAAGTCGTCCACGTCCGCCATGACGATGGCCAACGGGTGCTCATAGCGGACGGCGCGTTCCAGTTCCCGCTCCATGACCTGGGCCATGGACCGCCGGTTGAACAGGCCGGTGAGCGGATCGCGGATGGCCTGCTGCTTCAGCTCCTCCTCCAGCCTGACCCGCTGGATCTCCTCCCGCAGATGGCCGGCGAGGATCTCGGCCAGCCTGGCGTCGCTGGCGGTGAAGGCGTCAGGTCGGGTGGCCACTACCTGGAGCACCCCGAGCTTGCCAATGGGGGTGGAGATGAAGCTGGCAAGGTCGGGGCGGGCGGGCCTGGCCTCGGGGAAGTCGCGCACGTTGCCCCACAGGGTGCGTCCCTCCTCCCAGGACTTGGCGGTGATGTTCTCCCCCCGGCGGGATGGCCGCGCCATGCCTGCGGCGGCCCCGGACAGGGCCTTGGGGTAGAGGACATCTCCCTCTGCCAGGTCGATGGCACAGATCTCGAATCCCAGGTTATTCTGGGCTACCTGCACCGCGGTCTGGAGGACCTGTTCCTCGCTGCTGCACTGCTGGAGTCGCTGGACGGCGCGGTGCAGGCCGGTGAGCTTGTCGCTCATGGTGCGCACCTCGTTCAGCCGCTCCAGCCCCGTCAACCCCACTGCCAGCTCCGAGGCGATGATCTCCAGGAGATCGCGGTCCTCGGCGGGGATCCCGTCGAGTTGGTCGTGCTCCACGTTGAGCACGCCGAATACTCTGTCCTCCATGGCGATGGGGACGGCCAGTTCGCAGCGGCTGCCTGGGACGCCGGGGATGTACCTGGGATCGCGAGACACGTCTGGGACGTACACTGCCTCCCCCGCGGCACAGGCGGCTGCGGTGATCCCCTTGCCTTCGGAAAGGTGGATGGTCAACTTCCGGGCCTCCGGCAGGTACCCGCGTTCTCTGACCAGCTGCAGGACCTCTCCCCGCCTTTCCAGAATGGCACACGCTTGGTAACCCAGGATCCGGTGAACGGAGTCCAGCACCGTCTCGTACAGCTCGCCCACCGAGGCGGCCAGCTTCATGCGGCGGGAGGCCTGCTCCACTGCCTGGAGTTTGTCGGCCAGCGCGGACAAGTTGGCGTACAGGGTGGCGTTCTGGACCGCAGCGGCGGCTGCACTGGCGAACGCGCCCAGCAGGTCCAGCTCCCGCCCGCTCAGCGGTTCGGGTAAGAACCTCTGGATGGACAGCACCCCCACCACTTCCTCGCGGGCGATGAGAGGAATTCCGGCCCAAGTCCGCGCCGCCTTTCCCACCTGCCGGACAGGGACTGGAGTCTTGCCCTCCTGCAGGTCGTCGATGAACAGGGGCTGCTGACTGGTCGCCACCCAGGCGGTCAGGCTGGCCCGGGGCTCTAGCGGGAGCGGCGGGATGGCAACTGGCTTACCCTCCTCCACGCTGAACACGAACCGCAGCACTCTGCGGCGCCGGTCCGCCAGCGCGATGAAGAAGGCATCGAAGGCGATGACCCGGGCCGCCTGCCGGTAGATGAGGTGGAGGACGTTTTCCAAATTCGCGCCCCGCCCCAACGAGAGCAGGGCTTCCTGGAGCCCATGGACGGCGTCCTCCATCCGCTTGCGCGAGGTGACGTCCCGGTTCACCGAGATGGTGGCCGGCCGCCCCCGGTACTCCAGCGGGGCCACCGCGCATTCCGTCCAGTAAAGCGTCCCGTCTTTGCGGCGCTTGAGTTCCTCGAAGTACACCAGCTGGTTCTGTGACAACCGCTGATTGACCTGGGCGTAGGTCAGGGTCGGCTCCTCTGCCGCCAGGTCATGTATGACGTTCAGCTCCAACAGCTCCTCATTGGTATAGCCGGTCTGACGGGAGGCGGCGGCGTTGGCCGCCAGGATCTGCCCGTCGTAGGTGGTGATGAAAACCGCGTCGGCCAGGCGGTCGAACAGCGTTTTGAGCAGCGCCTCGCTTTCCCGCAGGCGTTCCCGCTCCCGGGCCAGGCACACCGCCAGGGTGATCTCCTCCCAGATCATCTCCAAGCGGGAGAAATCTCGCTCGGAGAACGCGTCCGGGTCCTCCTTGTTGTCCAGATTCAGGTAGGCGACGGCTCGACCATCCTCCACAATCGGCAGGGTGAGAAGCGCCTGGTTGGGGCCCATCGAGGACAACGCCTGGGCCAGGTCGTCCCCGATGTGCTCACGGTCCATTTCGTAGGGTTGCCGGATGATCGCCGGCTGATCGGCGAACACCACGCGCTGGAGCATCTTCTCCTCGGGGATGACGAGCTGCGACAGGCGCGCCATGTCCCACCCCACGGCGGCCCGAAAACGGAACCCGCCCGCCGGCTGGTCGAGTACCAGCAGCGAACCGGCTTGGGCCCCGGGCACCATGGAGATAGCCTGCTCGAGGATGACGGTGGCCACCGCGTCCAGGCTGGGGGAGCGGTTCAACGCCCGCAGGAGCCGGAGCAGGTGACCGACCGCCCCACTGCCCGCCCCGCTTGCAGTAGATTCCTGCTGCCCCAATCTGCCCCCTGATTGGCGCTGATTGATGCATTGTACGAGAAAACGAGTGGTCGGCAACCAGCTGCGCTGAGCACAGGTGCGCGGGGTGGGACCCACCTTGAGCAGCCCTCCGACCCCGCCGCAGCGAACTGGCGGAGGGGGTGGGATTCGAACCCACGGCACCCTTACGGGTGCACCGGTTCTCCAGACCGGTGGTTTAGACCGCTCGCCCACCCCTCCTGACCATGGGGATTCTAGGCTGCGGCCGAAGATGGGTCAACCGAGGAGAAGGCTGGCCGTGGCCACCCACAGCAGGGCGCCGGCCGCCCCGGCAACGGTTGGGGTCAGGAGCCACCCCAGGAAGATGTTCACCAGTTGGCGCCGATTGACGGCCTCCACTCCTTTGGCCAACCCCACGCCCACTACCGCCCCCACCACCGCCTGCGACGCGGACACCGGCACCCCCACGCCGGCAAACAGCTGCAGAGTTGCGGCCTGAGCGGCCACAGCAAGGAGAGCGGGCAGCGCCCCCAGCGGGACAAGCCGTTCGCCCACCGTCTCCATGACCCGCCGGGAGAAGGTGAGCACTCCCAGGGCGATGCTGGCACCCCCGATCAGGCTGGCGGCGGGGACGGACAGGATTCCGGCGCCCACGTACACTCCGGTGACGTTGGCCACGTTGTTTGCTCCCAGGGCGTACGACCCCCAGATGCCGATGAGGACGATCCCCAGCCGGAGGATACGGTCATAGATCACCAGCCCGGCCAGCCGTGGTTCGATGAGCGGGCTGATGTAGCGGTGGGCCAGGAAGGCCAGCGCCATGCTTCCCACCGGCGCAGCGACCCACGAGACGACGATCTTGCCCAGTACGCGCCAGTCCACCGCCTCGCCGGTCACCAGGGCCACCCCCAGGATGGCTCCCACAGCCGCCTGGGTGGTTGACACCGGCAAGCCCTTCCAGGTCATGCCAGCGACGGTAAGGCCAGCGGCCAGGGCGATCACGAACGAGCTGGCCAACCCCTGGGAGGCCACGGCGCTGTAGGTGGCCATGCCGCGGGCTCCGCCGAAATAGGCACCGAGCAGGGCGAACCCCGCGGTCAGGAGGACGGCGGTGAGGTAGCGCACCGCCCGAACGCCGACCCCCAGGCCGAACACATTGGCCGCGTCGTTGGCCCCCAGGGACCAACCCATGAGGATTGCCGGAACGATTGCCCACATTGGGACTCCTAGAGCGTACTTTATACAGGTATATAGCAGGCGAGGCAACAAACTTGGTACGCCCGGGAGGACTCGAACCTCCGGCCTGCGGTTTAGGAAACCGCTGCTCTGTCCAACTGAGCTACGGGCGCACGCGGCGCAAGGCGCCTGTCCTGAGGAGCTTACCGGTCCTGCCGGGGCCGTTCAACCATGGACCGATGGCCGCAGCACTCACCTGACCGCAAGTGGCCGCGCATCCTCACCCGGCGCCGGGCAGGCCGCCGGCAGTGGCCCATCGCTCAGGTCCCCAAGCAGGCCCGGGCTTGGGCTGCCAGGAGCAGCTCGTCGTCGGCCACGCCCACGCGCTGAAACAGGTTGACCAGGTCCCCGACCTGCAGTGCTTCCTTCTCCCCACGTTCCACGTTCAGCAGGACGCGGCCCTTGTGCAACATCAGGAGCCGATCGCCCAGCTGTAGGGCTTGATCCATGCGATGGGTGACCATCAGGGTGGTGATGTGGCCCTCGCCGACCAGCCGGCGGGTGATGTCCAGTACCCGGTCTGCGTTGCTGGGGTCCAGGGCGGCAGTGTGCTCGTCGAGCAAGAGCAGACGGGGGCGGGCCAGAGTGGCCATGAGCACGGTGAGGGCTTGTCGCTCTCCCCCGGAGAGGTGTCCCACCGTCTCGTTCAATCGGCCCTCCAGCCCCATGTTGAGCCGGGCCAACGCGGCGGCCAGCGCCCGCCTCCGGGTGCGGGGCAGGGCGCGGCCCAGCCCGCGGGGCCCCTTGCGGCTGGCCAGGGCCAAGTTCTCGGCCAGCGTCATGTGGGCGGCCGTCCCCTGCAGGGGGTCCTGAAATACTCGCCCGATCCAGCGGGCGCGCCGGTGGGCGGGCCAGCGAGTGACGTCACGGCCAGCGATGTGCACCCGCCCGCGGGACGGCCGGCAGGTCCCGGCCACCACGTTGAGCAGAGTGCTCTTGCCGGCGCCGTTGGAACCGATCACCGTGACGAACTCCCCCTCCGCCAGGGCCAGGTCCAGCCCCCGCAGGGCCTCCACCCGTTCCGTACCCAGGGCGAAGCACTTGGTCACCCCTTTGAGTTCGAGGATCATGCGGGCTCCCCTTTGAGATGGGCGCGGATGGCCGGGGCCATGAGCGCGCCCAGGACGACCAGTGCGGTCAACAGCTTGAGGTCGGAGGCCGTGAAGCCGAGGGCACTGCCGTAGCGCAGGGCCACCAAGATCGCCCCGCGGTACAGGCAGGAGCCGATGATGGCGGCTGCTGTGGCCCAGGCTACCGTGCGGGGGCGGAGGAGCATCTCTCCCACGATGACCGACGCCAACCCGGCGACGATGATGCCCACGCCCATTCCCACGTCCGCGAACCCCGAGTACTGGGCGGCCAGGGCGCCGGACAGGGCCACCAATGCGTTGGACAGGGCGAGGCCGGCCACCTTCATGGTCTCTGGGCTCACCCCGAACGCCTGGACCATGGCCGGGTTGTTCCCGGTGGCCCGCATGGCTGTCCCCACCTCGGTGTGAAAGAACAGGTCCAGCAGCAGCTTGACCGCCAGGGCGAGCAGGGCGGCCACCACCACCAACCCCCACGGGGAGGGCAAGTGCAGCAGTTCGCGGGTGGCGGCCAGCGCGGAGGGGCGGCCCAACAAAGGCAAGTTGGGCCGCCCCATTATGCGGAGGTTGATCGAGTAGAGCATGATCATGGTCAGCACCCCGGCCAGCAGCCCCTGGATGCGGAACTTGGTGGCCAGCATTCCGGTGAACGCGCCGGCCACCGCCCCCAGGCCGAGGGCGGCCAGCGAGGCCAGAAAGGGGTTCCACCCGGCCACGATCAGCGCGCCCCCCACCGCTGCGCCCAGGGGGAACGTGCCGTCCACCGACAGGTCGGGAAAAGACAACACGCGGAAGGAGATGTACACCCCCAAGGCCATGAGCCCGTAGATCATCCCCTGTTCGACGGCGTGCAGGAACAGGCTCACCGTGGTTTAGTCCTAGTCCTGGACCACGAACCGCTTGCCCCCGAACAGGAGCCCCGTGGCCTGGTCTACTACGGCGGCGGGGAAGGCGAAGTCCGCCTCCGCAGCGGCGTCCAGGTTCAGCCATAGCTGAGTGCCCTTCTGGTAGGTCACTGGTATGTCAGCCGGCTGGGCTCCCTCCACCAGGGCCAGGACCATGTCCCCGGTGAGGCGGCCGTGGTCGTAGTAGTCAAACCCGGTACAAACCATTACCCCCCGCTCCAGGCTGGTGGGGTCGGCCATGAGGAAGGGGAGCTGCCCCTCGGTGGCCACGGCCACCACCGCCTCCAGGGCGGAGGCCACCGTGTTGTCGGTCGTTACGTACAGGGCGTCTGCCCGGCCGAGGAGGGACTGGGCGGCCAGGGGGACGGCCGCCGTGTTCTCCGCAGCTGCAGTCACGATGGTGAGTCCCAGCTCGGGCGCCGCCTCCTCAGCCATTTGGGTGAGTATCGCGGAGTTGGCCTCCCCCGGGTTGTACACCATGCCCACCCGCTGGATGTCAGGGTCAAGCTGTCTGATGAGGGCGAGATCGCTGCGCACGTCTATGAGGTCTGAACCTCCGGTCACGTTGGCGTAGCCGGTTAATCCCGCGCCGACTGGGTCGGTCACGGCCGAGAACACCACGGGGGTGTCCGTCTCCTTGAACACCTGCACCGCGGCCTGGGCGGTGGGGGTGGCGATGGCCACCACCAGGTCCACGCGCTGGTCGACGAAGTTCTGGGCGATGGACATGGCCACCGAGAAGTCTCCTTGTGCGTTGCCGAAGACGAACTCCACGTCTTCGCCCTCCAAGTAGCCCGCCTCAGCCAGAACATCGATCACCCCCTGCCGGACTGCGTTCAGCGCGGGGTGATCCACAATCTGGGTGATCCCGATCTTGATCGGCGCCGCCAGGGCCCCGACCGCCAGTACCGCGATTGCCAGCAGAGCCAACATTCGTCTCATCGCATGCCTCCATTTCAAACAAAAAACCGCAAGCTGTGGCTTGCGGCACGCGGGCGCACCTCCCCTGTTGGAGGCTACGCCCCTAAGCGAACCAATAGTAGCTGTGCTGACCCAGCGTCCCTACCATCACCTCCTCCCGGCCAATTGCCCGCGTCATGACGCCCGTGTATAGCACGAAGTCGCTGGTTCTGTCAAGAGGCCGCGGTGGAAACCTTCTCCGACTCCGGCTCAATGACCTTGCGCCTCCAGGTCCCGCGCCGCAGCCAGGCATAGATGGCGACCCCGGCCAGCAAGTTGCTGAGCGCCATGCCCAGCCATAGGCCCAGCGGGCCCAGGGAGAGTTGGTAGGCGAGTAGCCAAGCCAGGAAGATGCGTAGGCCCCACAGTCGCAGGAGCGAGAACACCATGGGGGGCACGGTGTGCCCGGCCCCGCGGAACACGGAGCTGGCCGCGGCGAACAGGCCGAAAAAGGGGACGGAGAAGGCGAAGATGGCCAGGAAGCGGCTTCCCTCCGCCACCACCTCCGGCTCCGCGATGAACACCCGGTACAGGGGCTCGCGGAGCAGGAACACCAACAGGGCCAGCCCGGCCAGCACCCCCACAGTGCTCCTGATGCCCCGCCGGGCGATCTCCTCTGCCCGCTTGGTCTGGTCGGCGCCCAGGTTCTGCCCCACCATGGTGAGCAACGCGGTGACCGCGCCCCACACGGCCACGTTGAACAGATTGATGAGGCGGTTTCCCACCCCGAACGCTGCCACCACCGTGCTGCCGAACCCAGCAACCAGGCCCATGACCATCACGAACCCCAGCGAGGTGCCGGCCTGGTCGAGCACGTTGGGGGCCCCCACGGAGACGATCTTCCTTACGGGCTCCCACCGGGGAAGCAGGTAGCGGGCCCGCAGGCGCACCGGGGCCCGACCGGATGCCAGCAGCAAGATCCCGGCCACCGCCGCCAGCCCCCGCGAGGCCACGGTGGCGTAAGCGGCCCCTGCCACCTCCAGGCGGGGCAACGGTCCCCAGCCGAAAATGAGCAGCGGGTCGAGTACGGCATTGGCCACGATGGAGGCCCCCATGAGGAGCATCGGGGTGCGCGTGTCGCCAACCCCCATGAACAGCCCGGTGAACGCGAAGCTGGCGTACATCGCCGGCAGTCCCAGGGACACGATGCGCAGGTAGTCCACCGACAGGGGAAAGACAGCCTCCGGAGTGCCCATGAGGCGCAGAATGTGAGGGGCGAGGCCCCAGCCGAGCAGGCCCACGGCGGCAGATAGGAGGAGAAGAAAGGAGAACACCTGGGTCCCGGTGAGGTCGGCTCCCTGCTCGTCGCCGGCGCCGGTGTACTGAGCCACCAGGGCGATGCCCGCGGCCCGAAAGCCGATGGCCAACGCCATGAAGAAGAACACCACCGGCCAGGCCACGGTGGGCGCGGACAGAGCCTCGGTGGACAGCTTACCCAGCCAGAAGGCGTCGATGAGGTTGTACAAGGAGTGGAGAGCGTTGGCCAGAATCACCGGCCAAGCCAAGACAAGCATGGTCTTCAGGATGGGCCCTTGGAGAATTCGTTGGCGCAATTCGCTCCTTTCCGCGGCGGCGCGTAGGCGGAAGTATACCTAAGGAGGATTTTCGCCCAGAGCAGTCCTTGAGGTCACCGACCACCTGCGGGAGGAGGTGTTAGTGGCCGCGGGGACTGAGGTGGAGGCGCTCATTGCCGCCAGTGGCTCCCCTGTACTGGGCCAGGGGGCGATCGTCGCTACTCCCGAGTGAGGTCGGGGTTGGTGTGCGCCCCGGTGCGCCCCGGCCCGGTTGTTCTGGATGGCCCGAGGTCTACCGTTGACCGGTCCTATCTCTGCGCCGTCTTGGTATCCGGGCAGGCCAGCTCCGGCCGGTGGGGTGTCCGGTTGTGCCGCCACCTGCGATTCCCTCCATTCCACCGGGACCCGGAGCACGGGCTCCGCGCGCAGCGGAGGGGCCGCGTCCGCCGGCATGCCCCTGGTGCGGTGCGGCTGCGGAGCGGTGGCCGCCAACACCAGCTCGCTGGTGCTGTCCGGGGTGGAGGCCAGGAGCTCTGGGTGGGATTGGCGGCGCCCGGGGAGAGCAGTGTGCTACTGCTGGCCGGCCTGCGGCCGCGGGCCGGCGAGCCGCGACCTTGCGTCAGCGCCGGCGTGGACGCCCCGGGGCCCGCCAGGCGGGGGCCCGTCCTGGCTGCCGCCGCCCGCCCTGGCCGAACGGGCGGCTCGAGGACTTATCCCGCCCAGGAGCTACTCCTCCGTTTCCCCGAACAGCCTCTCCAGCCGCAGGGCCCGGTCCAGGGTGTCATCGAGCTCGAATGCCAGCTCTGGAACGCGCCTGGCGCTGAGCTTGCTGGCCAGCTGGGTACGTAGGAAGCCCTTGTCGTGATCCAGGGCGGCCAGCGCCCGCTGCCGCTCCTCCGCCCCCCCGGGGACGTAGACATACACGGTGGCGTGCTGGCCATCCTTGGACAGGGCGACGTCCATTACCGTGGGGAAGGCGGCCCGCAGGACGGGGTCCTTGACATCGAACTCCAGCACCTCGGCCAACGTACGCTGGATCTCAGCGGCCATCCGCCGCCGGGCTCGGTCCCGCATCACCACATCTCCACTCGGTGATCCTCTACTGCGTAGCTGCGGTGGCCTTCCAGCCGGCGGAGGAGGGCGGCCAGCACTTGGTCGGTGTGCCGGCCGTCGTTGGACAGGTGGGCGAATCCCAGCAGCGCAATTCCAGGATCGTCGGTGTGGTCAAGCTCCGCCCCGGAGACATTGAAGTCGCGGCGTGCCCGCACCAGCAGCCGCTCCACCACGGAACGCTTGTCCTTCAGTGACTGGGTGCCGAACAACCTCAGCTGCACCCGCAGAAGTCCCAGGGCCATGGCCGCTAGGCCGGGACCTCCTGTTGAGTGTAGATCTCCAGGAGGTCACCCACCTGGACGCCGTCGAAGTCGCGGACCCGGATCCCGCACTCGCGCCCGGACTGCACTTCCTTGACGTCGCGGGCGAATCGCTTCAAGGACACCAGCTCACCGGTGAACACTTCCTCTCCGGCCCGCAGCACCTTGACGCGGGCGTTGCGCACCACCCGCCCGGAGCGGATCGCGCACCCGGCCACGCGCCCTACGCCGTCGATGTCGAAGGTCTTGAGCACCTCAGCCTCGCCCACCTTCACCTCCACCAGCTCCGGGCCCAGCAGGCGGCGCATGGAGCGCTGGATGTCCTCGGTGAGGTCGTAGATGATGTCGTAGGTGCGCACCGGGATGCCCCGCTCCTCAGCGGCCCGGCGGGCTTTGCCGTCCACCTTCACTCCGAACCCCACGATGAGCGGCTGGGCGTCCTCCACCGCGGAAGCCAGCAGGATGTCTGACTCCGTGATCGGGCCCACTCCGGCGTGGAGGACCTCCAGCTCCACCCCTTCGGTCTCCACGGTGCCCAGCTCCAGGCGGGCAGCATCCAACGCCCCGGCGCTCTGCGCCTTGAGGACCACAGCCAGCTTCTCGGTCTCCGTTGACTTCAGCAGGTCCTCGAACGTCATCAGGGGGCGGGCGGTGCGCCGTTCCTCCAGGGCCTCCTCTTGACGGACGGTCACCATGGACTTGGCCTGGCCCGGGGAGGCCACGCGCCGTAGGGGTTCGCCGGCGGGCGGAACGTCGGACAAACCGAGGATGAGCGCCGGCATGCCGGGTTCGGCAGTCTTCACCTGCCGGCCTTGGTGGTCGTAGATGGCCCGCACACGGCCCCACGTGCCCCCGGCCACCACCACGTCGCGCACCTTGAGCTTTCCATTCTTGACGATGACGGTGGCCACCGGCCCCCGGCCCGGGTCCATGTGGGACTCGATGACCGTGGCGTTCAGCTCCGCCTCTGGATCGCCACGGAAGTCCTCCATATCGGCCACCAGGAGGATCATCTCCAGCAGGTCGTCCACACCCTGGCCGGTCAGGGCCGACACCCGGACACAGATCTGATCGCCGCCCCACTCCTCCGGGGTCAGCCCCAGCCGGGCCAGCTCCTGAAGCACCCGATCAGGGTCAGCGTTGGGCTTGTCGGTCTTGTTGATGGCCACGATCATCGGCACGCCCGCGGCCCTGATGTGGTCAATGGCCTCCAAGGTTTGGGCCATCACGCCGTCGTCGGCAGCCACCACCAGCACGGCGATGTCGGTGGTGCGCGCCCCCCGGGCGCGCATGGCGGTGAACGCCTTGTGCCCCGGCGTGTCGATGAAGGTGATCGGGCGCCCGTCCACCTCTGCTTGGTAGGCGCCGATGGACTGGGTGATACCTCCGGCCTCCTGCTCGGTCACGTGTGTCTTGCGGATCGTGTCGAGCAAGGTGGTCTTCCCGTGGTCGATGTGGCCCAGCACAGCCACCACCGGCGGACGGGGTCGCCCCTTGGTGGCCGGCGGTTTCTCTGGGGCAGGGGCGGCTACCGCGGCCGCCTCCTCACCGCCGGTCGTCCGGCGCTGGCGATACTCCTGAAACAGCTCGCGAATGAGGTCGGCTTCCTCGTCTTCCACCGTGTTGACCGCCCGCAGACCCTCCATGCCCATCTCGGCCAGCGCTTCGATGAGCTGCTTGGTGGGCACCTCCAGCTCGCGGGCCACCTCGTACACGCGCTTCTTGCTCAACGACATCCTTTCCGGATCACCTTCGCTTGGGGCAAGTGGCCTCAGTCCGCGGCCAGGCGCTTCCGCCCCTTCTTTCGGCGGCGGGCCAAGATCGCTCGGCCACTGGGCGTCCGCTTCCGGGCCAGGAAGCCGTGGGTGCGCTTTCGTCGCCGGCGGTGAGGCTGGTAGGTACGCTTCGGCATAGGGTCCTCCTCCCCAGATGAACTTGGCTTGCCCTGCGTTTGGCTCTAATTCTGCCAGAGCTTTGCTCAACCCGCAAGGAAGGGGCCGAAGTCGTCGGCCAGCTGCAACTGCTCGGCCAGCAGACGGGCGGCTGGGCGCCAACGCCGCCGGCAGATCGGGGGGAGCGATCCGCTGTTGCGGAGCCAATCGCGGAGGAAGGCCAGGCAACGCGCCTCACCCGGGTAGCCCCAACCAAAGTCGCCGTAGCGGGCCCGCAGGTGGGCCACGTGGGCGTCGCGAACCACCTTGGCTGCCAGAGAGGCGGCCGCCACAGCGGGATGGGTCCGGTCGGCCCGCGGGTAGGCGGCCAGTCTGGCCTCCGGCAGCCCGCTGAGCTGGGACAGAGTGCGCAAGAAGCGGGGCAGGGCGGCGGAGGGCACCGGGGCGTCGAGGACCACGCGCAGCTGGCCGGTGCGGCGGCCGGCCGCGCCTGCAATGGTGGCCGCGGCGGTCAGCTCCAGCTGGGTGAGATTGTGGGCGTCCACCGCGCTGGCGGGGATGACCACCACGTCGATGGGGAAGTGGCGCGCGATCTTCCGCACCAGTGCCCGCCGCCGTGAGCGGGCCACTGCCTTGGAATCCCGCGCGCCCAGGGCGTGCAGCGCCGCCAACTCTCCCTGCGGCACGGCCACTCCGGCGATCACCAACGGCCCGATCATCGCCCCCCGCCCTGCCTCGTCGATCCCCAACACGGTCTCCATCAGTAGCCACGGGCCGGATCTACCACCCCGGCGAGGGGGCGGCCGGCGAGATACCGATCCAGATTGCGGGCGAACTCGGCCAGCGCGTCCGCCGTGTATCCAGGGTGGACGCCCCCCATGTGAGGGGTGATGACCGCTCGCTCCAGGTCCCAAAGGGGGAAGTCGGCGGGCAGGGGCTCCTCGGCGAACACGTCCAGCCCCGCCCCGGTCAGCTGTCCGGCAGCCAACGCGGCCGCCAGGGCCACTTGGTCGACCACTTCCCCGCGGGCCACATTGACCAAGTACGCGCCGCGGGGGAGCCTAGCCAGCTCGCGCTCCCCGATCAGGCCCCGGGTCGCCGGGGTGAGAGGAACGCACAGGAACAGGACCTGGGCGCGAGGCAGCACGTCCTCAAGTCGTTCGGCGGGCACCACTTGATCAGCCTCCTCTGCCGGCGCCCCGCGGCGGGAGACGCCCGTCACGTGGAGCCCGAAGGCAAGCGCCCGGCGGGCCACCTGGCGCCCGATTGCGCCCAGCCCGACCACCACCGCCTCCCTCGACGCCAGGGTAGCCACCGGCACGGATCTGTCCCACTGGTGGGACCGCTGGCGATCGCGGAAGCAGGCCAACCCCCGGGTCATGGCCAGCAGTAGGGCCAGCGCGTGGTCGGCCACCGCGCCCGCCTGGGCGTGGTGGGTAGCGGTGAGAACCACCCCCGGAGGAAGCCAGTCGGCCACATCTTCCGCCCCGGCGGCCAGCAGGTGTACCCACCGCAGCCGCGGCGCAGGTCCCGCTGGGAACGGCACCACCTGGGGGAGGCAGACCAGCACTTCGGCGTCCTTGAGCCGGCGCCGGACGTCGCTGGGCCTGGTGGCGGCCGCCAGGTCGACCGCCCCGGCAAACCGGCGCAGCCTGCTCCAGTGGCGCTCCTTGAGCGGGTAAGCCACCAGAACCTTCACCAGCCCCACGGGGAGCGCCTCCTCCTCAACCAGTCGACCAGCCCGGCTGCCACGTGGCGACGCTTGAGGGGAAACACCAGCATGGCCCCAGTCAGGAATCCCCCCAGGTGGGCGAACCAGGCCACCCCCGACAGGGCCGACAAGTCGGCTAGGCCTGACAGGAACTGGATGACGAACCACAGCCCCAGGATGATCACTGCCGGAACCTCCACCAGCTGGATGAAGAAGAAGATGGGCACCAGGGTGAGCACCCGGGACCAGGGAAACAGGATCAGGTAGGCTCCCAGCACCCCGGCGATGGCCCCGGAGGCGCCGATCATCGGCGCGGTGCTGCCGGCCGCCACGGCCGCCTGAGTCACCGCCCCCCCCACCCCGCAGGCCAGGTAGAATAGAAAAAACTTTGCGTGGCCCATAGCCCCTTCCACGTTGTCCCCGAATATCCACAGATACAGCATGTTGCCCAGCAAATGGAGCAGTCCGCCGTGCAGGAACATGGAGGTCAGGATGGTCGCCCACACGGGGAGCGGCGCGGTGGGGGGCAAGTCCTGGCCACGCCAGAACTCCCCGGGAATGAGCCCGTACTGGATGACGAAGTAGCTCCGCTCGGAGACGGGATACTGACACCCTCTCCCCCCGGCGAAGACCCGGTATAGCTGGGGGTCGAACCCCGGGGGTGAGGACCGAGCGCCGAACACTTCCTGCCAGGCACAGCCGTCCACCCACCTGAGGGAGACGCTGATGGCCGTGGAATCGGACAGGGTCAGCTGGTAGACGTAGGCCAGCATGTTGATCAAGATCAGAGCCACGGTCACATAGGGGACCACGCCGCTGGGCCGATAGTCACGGATGGGGATCACGGTCGACCACCGGCGGCATTCTAGCCCCCGGGCGCCGGGGGGCCAACGTTGTCTGTGCTCCAACCAGGCCATAACATCGCCGGGAAAGGAGGATGTGAATGGATCTCCTGAGGCGGCTTTCTGAGGTCCCGGGGGTGCCGGGACGTGAAGAAGGGGTGCGGGCGGTGGTCCGCGAGGCGTTGCTTGGGCAGGTGGACGAGATCAGGGTCGACCGGCTGGGGAACTTGATCGCCCGGAAGGCGGGCGAGGGGCCGAAGGTTGTGGTGGCCGCGCACATGGATGAGATCGGGTTTTTCGTCTCCCACGTCGACGGGGAGAAGGGTTTCCTGCGCATGGAGCCGGTGGGCGGCTTCGACCCCCGTACGCTGATCGCCAAGCGAGTGACGGTGCACACTGAACAGGGCCCGCTGATCGGCTTGGTGGGCACCAAACCGATCCACATCCTCACCGAGGATGAGAGGAAGAAAGAGCTGAAGATCAAGGACCTGTACATCGATCTGGGTTTGGGCGGCGAAGAGGTGCAGGCCCGCGTTCAGATTGGTGATCCGGTGACCCTGCACCAGCAGTTCACCGAGGTGGGCGAGTTGGTGTCCGGCAAGGCACTGGACGACCGGGTGGGAGTGTACGTGGGCGTGGAGGTGATGCGCCGACTGAGCGAGCACCGGGCGGACGTCTACTTCGTGGGTACTGTGCAGGAAGAGGTCGGGCTGCGGGGCGCCCAGGCCAGTGCCTTCGCCATCGCCCCCGAGATTGCGGTGGCGTTGGACGTCACGTTGGCGTGCGACATCCCCGGCGCCCAGCCGCACGAGCAGGTGACCGCCCTGGGCAAGGGGGTGGCGATCAAGGTCAAGGACTCATCGTCCATTTCCCACCCGGGCCTGGTGAGGTTTCTCGTTCAGCTGGCCAAACAAGCCGATATTCCCTACCAGATGGAGATCTTGCCCCGGGGGGGGACGGACGCCGGCGCCATGCAACTGGCCCGCGAGGGGGCGGCTGCAGTCACCCTTTCCATCCCCACCCGGTACGTCCATTCCGCGGTGGAGGCCGCTCACAAGCGGGACATCCAGGCGACGATCGACTTGCTGGTGAGCTTCCTGCAGCGGTGCCACCAGCTGGACCTCCGGCTGTGAGCCAGTCTGGAGGCAGCTGGGCCCCCACGAAGCGGGTGGAGGGGGAAGGCGCCCCCGCGGTGGACGCATGAGCCGGATCCTGTTCCGCGACGTGGCCTGCATCGCCACCCTTGATGCCCAGGGGCGGGAGCTGTCCAGCGGGTGGCTGGTGGCCGAGGACGGTCGGATTGCCGCCCTGGGGGAGGGCAGCCCCCCGGTGGGGTCATTCGCTGAGGTGGTGGACGGACGCGATCGGGTGATGATCCCGGGCATGGTGAACACACATCATCACCTGTATCAGAACCTGTTCCGGGCCACGCCGGGGGCCGCGGACCGCAAGCTGTTCGACTGGCTGACCTTCCTCTACCCGCGCTGGGCGGGGATCGACGAGGAGGCGGTGTACTTGTCGACGGTGGTGGGGTGCATGGAGCTGGTGTTGTCGGGGTGCACAACGACCGTCGATCACCTGTACTTGTTTCCTCGCGGCCGGGGGCGACTCATCGACGTGGAGGTGGAGGCGGCTGCGGAGGTGGGCATCCGCTTCCACCCCACGCGCGGGGCCATGTCCCTGTCCCGCGACGACGGCGGGCTGCCCCCGCCGGAGGTCGTCCAGTCCCCCGACGAGATCCTGGCGGACACCGAGCGGCTCATCCGCGACCATCACGATCCGGCTTTCGGCTCCATGATCCGAGTTGGGCTGGCACCTTGCTCGCCGTTCTCGGTGACCCCACAACTGATGCGCGACGCTGCCGCCCTGGCCCGCGAGCGGGGGGTGCGGCTCCACACCCACTTGGCTGAGACTTTGGACGAGGAGGAGTTCTGCCTGCGCAGGTTCGGCAAGCGGCCGACGGATTACCTGGACGAGCTGGGCTGGCTGGCCCCGGACGTGTGGCTGGCACACCTCGTCCACGTAAGTCCTCAGGACGTGCGACGGCTGGCCGCCGCGGGGGTCGGGATGGCTCACTGCCCGTCCTCCAACATGCTGCTGGGGTCGGGGATCGCTCCGGTGGTGGACATGCTGGATGCTGGGGTGGCGGTGGGGTTGGGGGTGGACGGTTCGGCATCCAACGATGCCGCCAACATGGTGCGGGAGGCGCGCCAGGCCATGCTGTTGGCGCGGGTCCGGTATGGGGCGGAGGCAATGCCGGCGCGGCGGGCCCTGGGGCTGGCGACCGTCGGCGGGGCGCGCGTTCTGGGACGGCAAGAGGAGTTGGGCTCCCTGGAAGTGGGGAAGTGCGCGGACTTGGTCATGTTTGACCTGTCCGCTCTGGAGTTCGCTGGGGCGGCCGACCCCGTGGCCGCCGTCCTGCACTGCGGGGCGCAGTACGCCGACTTGGTCATGATAAACGGGAGAATCCTGGTGCGGGACGGGAGGTTGGTGGACGAGCGCCTGCAGAAGCACGTGGCGCGGCATCGGGCGCTGGCTGCCCGGCTGCGGTGAGCGAGCCGCGGGGGATGGGCTCGCGCTCTGCCTGGGGGCGGGGTAGTATGGAGTAGGCCGTTGTCAACGGCCGGCGGGGGCATGGGGTGATGAGTAGACTGGTAGGTTCTGTGAGAGCATTGATCTGGAGGGCTGTGGGGACGGCCCGCGCCCACGGGCTGGACCCGAAGGTTTTCTTGGTGTTGTCAGTGATAGGCACCACCATCCACGCTCTATACTACCTGCCGTGCCTCAAGTCGAGCTCGGCCGAGCTGGCGTTCCTGGTGACCTTGCGGGCGCTGGGATTGGCGGGGCCGGCCTACGTTCTGCTCAAGGGCCACCGGGTGGCCCGGGCCCTGAACGCCACGTTCTTGTGCGGCTGGTCGGTGAGCACCGCCTGGCACGTCTGCTACTTCGTGTTCCTCTGAAGCCGCGTCCCCGGTTGAGGGTGAGGAATATACTTTTCTCTCCCCTCGCCATGCCCTAGTATGGGGCGGCGGAAAGGGGGCACCATAGTGAAAGGCGAACTGGCCTTGTTGGCTGCAGCGGTGATTGTCGCCTCGACCATGGGCGCGGTGGGGCAACAGGTCGTGTGGGCGACTGACTTCCAGTGCACGGGGAGCTTCGAAGGCGGGCTGTGCTGGCTGCGGGACGTCAGGCTGCGGGCGACGGCCAGCTGGACGTTTGTGGAGGTGCCCTCGGGGGGCGAGTACCTCCTGGTACTGGAGGCGCTGGCCACTGACCCGTGTGACTACTGCATAGGGCGAGATGTCCTCATCAGGCTTTATTGGCGGGAAGTTGGGGCCACCAGGTGGCAGATCATTGACCTGCGGCTTGAGAACGTGACCCCGGAGGCAGGGCCGATCGACTATACCGTCCGAGCCGAGGTCCACCTGCCCTGGTCCGGGGCGGTCGGACAGCGCGGATTGATGTTCAGAGCCAAGCGGGTGCTGCTTTGCGATCCGCGCGTGGGCTTCGGGCCGGACAGCTTGATGTTCAGGGTGGTCCCCGCGCCTGCACCACCTTCTGCTCCTCCTCCCCCCGCTCCCCCTCCCATCCCGCCGCCGGAGGAGGTCTGTGGGGTGGACCCCACCCTCGGCTGCTGGCCTGAGGGCCAGGCGGTGGACTGTGCCGTCCCGGCTGGGGATCCCTGGTCGGTGCCTCGCGAGGAACTTGCCGACACCTACAGCCCGGACTCGGCGTATCTGATGGAGGCGGGCGACTACCTGGGACACCTGGGGGGGCTCGACCCGCGCGGTGTGCCTGACCACCAGGACTGGTACCGGATAGCCGTGCCCATGGGCGAGGCCATGGTCCTGTGGATCGGCGGGGAGCCGGGCCTTGAGTACAGCGTGTACATCGCTGATTGGTGTGGGCGGAGTCGCGCCGAGTTCGTGGGGAACACCGGTACGCTGTACTGCGTGGCCCCGTGCGAGGACAGCATGTGCGTCTGGTACGTGCGGCTGGTGCGGAAGTCCGGTGAGGGGGACTACTTCATGTCCCTGATCCCGGTGGGGGTGACCCGCTGATCGCGCGGGTGGGGGCCGCTCGGTGACAGCTGGACTTCGCCGGCCGTCAACAGCCCAGGCAGCCCCAGCCAGAGGACGGGAAGCGCGGGCGAGCCGCTGGCCATGAAGGGGTTGGTGTTGGCCGGCGGCCAGGGGACTCGGGCCCGTCCGTTGGCTTACGCCCGGCCCAAGCAGCTGCTCCCGGTGGCCAACAAGCCGATCATCGACTACGCGGTGGGGGCCATCATCGCATTGGGCATCCGCGAGGTGGGGATCGTGGTGGGCGAGTCGACGGCGGCTCCCCTGCGGGCCCATCTGGGGGACGGCAGTCGCTGGGGGGCGTCATTCACCTACATCGTGCAGCCACAGCAGCGAGGGCTGGCCGACTGCGTGCTGTGTGCGCAGGAGTTTCTCGCCGGCGAGGAGTTTCTCATGTACCTGGGGGACAACTTGTTCCAGGACCCCCTGGACGGTTTGATCAGTGCCTTTCGCGCGGCGGAGGCTAACGCAGCGGTCGCCCTGGCCCCGGTGGCGGACCCACGGGCGTTCGGCGTCGCCGAGGTGGACTCAGCGGGCCGGGTGCGGCGGCTGGTTGAGAAGCCGGCGCAGCCGTCCTCCAACCTGGCCGTGGTGGGGGCTTACGTGTTCGACGCGAGCATCGTGGGGGCGGCCCATCAGGTGACCCCCTCGCCGCGGGGGGAGCTGGAAATCACCGACGCCATCCAGCTCCTGGTAGACAGTGGGCGGCGGGTGATCTCCTACCGCGTGCGGGGCTGGTGGAAGGACGCGGGCACTCCGCACGACCTGTTGGAGGTCAACCGGCTGGTCCTGGACGGCCTGCAGGCAAGCACAGGGGACGGGGCGGTGGTAGACGGGGATTCCCGGGTGTGTGGGGCGGTGGCCATCGGGGCGGGCGCACGGGTGGCGGCAAGTGAAGTCGCCGGCCCGGTGGTGATCGGCGAGGGCGCCGCGGTGCTGCACGCGCAGGTCGGACCCTATGTCGCTGTGGGACCGGGGAGCCGGGTGGAGGGGGTTCACATCGAGGACTGCGTGGTGATGGAGGAGGCGCGCCTGCTGGGCGCAGGCACCCACCTGGTTGCCAGCTTGATCGGAGCGCGGGCCCGGGTGGAGGCCGGCCCGGGGCAGGCGCTGGAGCTGGTGATCCCGGACCGCAGCCGGGTCCGGGTGAGGCCGCCCCGGGCCGGGAGCTGATCCGCCTAGCCATCGGCTGCCGGCCCGGCGGCGAGCTGAGCTGCCACCACGGCCACGCTGGTGGTGGCGAGGAATTCGCTGATGCGGTCCCGCACTGGGTCCCAGATCGGATACAGGGGACAGGCCTCCTGGCCGCGGCAGGGGGTGAGGCTGAACGGGCAGCTGGCGAGAAACCGGTCCCCCTCCACCAGCCTGATGAGTTCAGCCAGAGTGATCTTGGTGGGCGGCCGCGCGAAGCTGATCCCCCCCTGCTTTCCCCGCACGGAGGTCAGGATCCCGGCCCGCACCAGCATGGGAACGAGCTTGGCGAGGAACGGATAAGGGATATCAGCGGCCTCAGCCAGCTCCTGGATCTTGGCTGTGGCCGTCGGCCCCCGGCTGGCCAGCTTCACCAGGGCGAGGATGACGTACTTGGCGGACTGGGTGAACATCGGCCTCCCCCAAAATATGATCCAGCACTCTTATTTTAGTGGACACCCCGGTGCCTAGCAACCGTCTTCCGGGTCATCACGTGCGGGCGGGCCGTGTGATGACCGCAGCTAGTTCCGGCCTGCCTGGACACCCAGCCCGGGGATGCGCACCCGCCGCTCCAATCGTCGCAGGCCTTGGGAGATGGCGAACACCAACACCAGGTAGAAGCCGGCCACCACCAAGAAGACTTCGAAGTAGTTGAAGTGGCGGGAGGCAATGCGCTTGCCCATCCCCATGAGGTCGAGCAGGGAGACGGAGAAGACGATGGATGAGTACTTGAGCATGAGAATGAGCTCGTTGGACCAAGAGGGGATCACCATGCGGAACGCTTGGGGCAAGATCACGTGGCGGATGGCCTGCAGCCGGGTCATCCCCACCGAACGGGCGGCCGCCATCTGCCCGGCACGCACGGCCTGGATCGCCCCCCGGAAGTACTCCGCCTGATAGGCGGCGGTGTTCAGGCCCAGCGCCAGAACGCCGCTGAGGAACGGGGACAAGAGGATGCCCCAGTTGGGAAGGCCGAAGTACACGATGAACAGCTGGGTGAGCAGCGGGGTGCCACGGAAGAAGTGAATGTAGGCACTGCATGGCAGGGCCACCAGCCGCCCGCCGTACACCCGGCCCAGGGCCAGCAACAGCCCAAACGCGAACCCGAAGGCGATGCAGGCTGCCGTGATCTCCACCGTCACCGCCAAGCCCTGGGCAAGTCGCGGCAGGAACGCCCAGTCGAAGTAGAAGCCGGTCATTCCCCCTGCCTCCCGTACAGGTCAGTGATCTTGCTCAGGAACTCCGCCGTGCGCCTCTGCTGAGGACAGGAGAACAGCTGCGCGGGCGGCCCCTGCTCGACGATCACCCCCCGCTCCATGAAGAGTATTCCGTCGGCCACCGAACGGGCAAAGCCCATCTCGTGGGTCACCACCACCATGGTCATGCCGTCGCGGGCGAGCTGGATCATCACCGCCAGCACCTCTCCGATGAGCTCCGGGTCCAGCGCACTGGTGGGCTCGTCGAACAGGATGAGCTTGGGGCCCATGGCCAGGGCCCGGGCGATGGAGACCCGCTGTTGTTGGCCACCGGACAGCTGGGCCGGATAGGCGCTCTCCTTGTCCGCCAACCCCACCCGGGCCAGTTCTTCGCGGGCCAGCGTGGTGGCCTTGGCCTTTCGCATGCCCAGGACCCGCATCGGGCCGAGCCGCACGTTGTCCAGTGCTGTGAGGTGAGTGAACAGGTTGAAGTCCTGGAACACGAAGCCGATGTGGGCGCGGACTCGGTTGATGTCGGTGCGGGGGGAGGTCACCTCCACTCCGTCCAGCCACACCTTGCCCCGGTCCGGCTCGGTAAGGCGGTTGATGCACCGCAGCAACGTGGACTTGCCGGTTCCGGATGGTCCGATGACTACCTTGGTCTCTCCCCGAGCCAGCTGAAAGGAGACCCCTTTGAGTACTTCTTCTTGGCCGTACTGCTTGTGCAGCTTCTCAACCACAAGCAGCGAGTCCGTCGCCTGCTGGGTCATGGTGTGGGGGAGGCCGAGGTCTGCAGGCCAGGAACCCGGACCCTCCGCTCCACCCGGCCCAGCAGCCAGTTGCCGGAGTAAGTGAGGACCAGGAAGACCAAGGCCACCACAATGAACGTGGCCATGGCCAACTCATATCTGCGGTCCATGATGATCTTGGCGTAGCGCATGATCTCGTTTAGCCCCACTGCATAGGCCAGGGTGGTGTCCTTCACCACCGAGGAGAACTCGTTGGACCAGCCGGGTATGGCCAGGCGAAACGCCTGGGGGAGAATCACCCGCAGGACGGCCCGGGTTCGGCTCATCCCCAGGGCGCGGGCCGCGGCCATCTGACCGCTGGGGATTGACTGGATGGCGCCGCGGAAGATCTGGGACTGATAGGCCGACGACCGGAAGCCGAGCGCCAGGGAGGCGGCCACGAAGCTTTGGATGTTGACCCCGAAGTGGGAAGGTCCGTAGTAGAAGAGAAACAGCAGCACCAGGGCGGGGATACTGCGGAACACCCACTCGTAGACGTACGCCACGTTGCTCAGCACGCGCCCTCCGTACGCCTGGAGCAACGCCACGGCCGTCCCCACCAGGAAGCCGATCACCAGCAGCGCACCGAGGAGCTGTAGGTTGACGGTGGATGCCCGAAGCAACATCGGCAGGTATCCCCCCGCCTCCCCCAGTTGCGCGAAGAATTCCATCCCTGACTCCCTGACAACAGGACGCGGGTCCCCCCCGGAACGGGAGGGACCCTGCATCACGCCTTTCGGTTCAGCTCCCTCCGCTGAGGTGAGGGATCACAGGCCCAGCTCCGCCTTCATCGACTGGATGTAGCCGTTCAGGTCGCCGGCCATGAGGTGACCGTTGCACTTCTCCCAGGCGTGGGTCACCCGGTCAAGGTCCGGTCCGAAGTAGATCTGCCGGAGGCCGGCGATGAAGCTTCCCTCCTCGATCACCAACTCCTTAAGGCCTCCGGGCAGCTCCTTGATCGTCAGCCCCAGTTGGTTCAGGGCCTGGTTGATCCTGGGTAGCAATCCCTGGGGGTCGCCCTCGGCCACGAGGAACCCGAAGTACTCATCGGTGTTGATGATGCCGGCGATCCGCAACACGTCAGGATAGGCAGCGATGGACGCCTGGGAGGCCGGCTCGTCCTGAACCACGGCGTCCACCCGCCCGTTGACCAGGTCAAGGATGGCCGCGGGGTAGGTCTCATATCCCTTGAGGGCCACGTCGACCCCGGCCGCTTGCAGCTGGTCCTCGACCCAGTAGAAGCCGGTGGTCCCGTTCTGTGCTGCCACGGCCTTCGCCGGACCCAGGCCGGCCATGGCGGTCACGATGTTGACCCCTGAATCCTTTCGGATCACCACCGCTTGGTTGGAGAGGAAGTACGGGACGGAGAAGTCCACCACCCGCTCCCGCTCCTCGGTGATGGTGAACCCGGACGCCCCGATGTCCGCCCGCCCGGTGCGGACGTTCTCAATGATGGCATCGAAGGCGACGTTGCGGATCTCAATCTCGAAGCCCGCCACGTGGGCGATGGCCCGCATGAGGTCGAGGTCGAACCCGAGGAAGTTACCGGTGGCCTCGTTGACCATCTCGAATGGGGCCCACGGGATGTCCGAGGCCACGATGTACTTCTCTGCCCCTGCCGCCCCCAGGCCGACCAGGAGCAAGCCCACACCCAGGAAGATGCCGATCGTCTTCTTCACCCTGCCCACCTCCTCGATAGGATCGTGTTGCCAGGGGGACTTTAGCATGCTGGCGTCGTGCTGGTCAAGCAAAGGCTTGCTCACCGGGGCGCCGAGGGCGATTCTTGGACCGGGATGGTTGAGGTATCATCGGTGGCCATGAACGCGCTGGTGGTGGTCCCGGTGCACAACGAGGAGACGTCGCTCGGTGCAGTGTTGGCCGGGCTGCAGGCGGCGTGGTCGGGCGGGGTGCTGGTGGTGGACGACGGGTCCACCGACGCCACCCCCCACATCGCTCGAGAGCAAGGCGCTTGGTTGGTGCAACACGCCGACAACCGGGGCTACGGGGCTGCGCTCCGCTCGGGGTTCGCCTGGGCCACTGCCCGCGGCTACACGTGGGCAGTGACCTTGGACGCCGACGGGCAGCACGAGCCCAGCTACCTTCGGCTGTTTCTCGACCGCGCCGCGACGGGCGGCTTGGACGTGATCTCCGGGTCCCGCTACCTGGACGCCAGCCCCGCCCTAAGCCCCGTGCCACAGGATCGGCGCTGGGTCAATGGGATCGTCACCCGCCTGCTGTGTGACCTCACCGGGCTGGCGCTCACCGACGCGTTCTGCGGCTTCCGCGCCTACCGGCTGGCGGCGCTGACCAAGCTGGAGCTGACAGAGGACGGGTACGGCTTTCCAATGGAGTTCTGGATCAAGGCGGCCCACCTGGGGCTGGCGGTGGAGGGGGTTCCGGTGCCCTTGGTCTACCACGACTTCGCCAAGGGGGTGGGTCGGCTACCGGCCCGGGCCCGCCTGGCCCACTACCTGGCCGTCGCGGCCGACGCTCTGCGATGGACGTGCTCGTCGTAGGCGCACATCCGGACGATGCCGAGATCGGCCTGGGGGGGACCATCGCCCGCTGGGCGGGATCCGGCGTGGCGGTGGGGATCGTCGACCTGACCGATGGCGAGCCGACCCCGCGCGGCGACCGGCAGACCCGGCTGGGGGAGGCGCAGGCCGCTGGCCAGGTGTTGGGCGTGCGTGAGCGTATCTGCCTGGACCTGCCCAACCGGCGGTTGCGGGACACTGTGGCGGCCCGCACCAAGCTGGCCGAGGTATTCCGCGAGCACCGACCGCGGGCCGTGTTCTCCCTGCTGGGGCGGGACCAGCATCCCGATCACCTGGCCGCGGCGGACATCGTGCTGGCAGCGCGGTTCTACGCCAAGCTGACCAAGGTGCGCATGCGGGGGGATCCGTACTACCCTCCCCGGCTGTTCCACTACAGCACCAGCCACCTGCGTAAGGTGCTCTCCCCGGCGGCCGTAGTCGACATCTCTACGGTGTTCGAGCAGAAGTTGGCAGCCGTGCTGACCTATCGGTCCCAATTCGGGTGGCGCGAAGAGGAGCTGCGGGAGAACCTGTGGGTCAACGCCCGGTTCTACGGCGCTCGCATCGGGGCCCGCTTTGGTGAGCCGATATTCTCGCCGGAGGAGCTGCCGGTTTGGGACCCAGTGGCCCTGGTCGGCCCGTGAAGGTCGGAGTTCCCAAACGACACGGGGAGGTTCGCTGGCGCTGGGACAGCCCTGGGCTGGTGGCCGCCGCCAGGCGGGGATGGCATCAGCTGGCAGGCGCACCCTGGGCGGGCCTGCGGGTGCGGGCCCGGGAGGAGCTGGGGCTGCCGTTGGACCGACCGGTGGTGGCCTCCGGACACCAGCCGGTGTTCCTTCACCCCGGGATCCTCATCCGGGAGCTGTTGCTGGCCGGACTGCCAGCGGAGGTCACGCCGGTGTGGGTTTCGGTGGACACCGACGCGCCCCGCGCGGTCGGTTTCCCGGTCCCCCTGCGCCGCCGCCATTACACCCATCATTTCCTGTCGCTGGTGGACAATCCACAGGGCATGATGCTGGCGGACATCCCCGCCCCCTCGCCGGATGTGCTGGGCCGCGCCGCGGAGAGGATGGGCCGGCGGCTGGGCACCCTGCGGAACGTGGAGCTCTCTGTCCTGGCCCGCCGGGCTTGGGAGCGCCTGCCGCCCCCCGGGGGCAAGTGGGCAGGCTGGTGGGAGCGGGCCGAGGTGCAGTTGGGAGCTCCGGGCGGGCTGCGGCGCCTGTCCGCCCGCTCACTGGCCGACACGGCGGCGTTCGCCGAGTTCACGGCCTGGCTTTTGGCCGGGGAGACCGGGTTCCTCGACGCCTACCAGCAGGCGGCGCGCTCCGTGGGGGTGCGGCCGTTGCGAACCGGGGAGCTGCCGTTCTGGACGTTGGCTGGGGGACAGCGGCGGCCGGCCCGGCCGGGGGACGCCCCCCTCCTCCCCCGCGCCCTCACCCTGACACTGTTCGTGCGGGCGCTTGTGTGCGACTTTTTCCTCCACGGGGCCGGGGGGGCCAGCTACGAGCCGGGTGTGGATCAGCTGATGCTGGCGCTGGGGGGCCAGCCGCCTCCCTGGGGGTGGTTGACGGGAACGTTTCTGCTGCCGGAGCCGTCCGCGGCTCAGCGACTGGCCGGGCGGATCTATCCGTTCTTCCTGTACGACCTGGCGGAGGTGGGGGCCGGCCTGGCCGGCCCGCTGGCTGCCCTCTAAGGAGGGGGGATGTGGCGGCGGAGCAGTTCCCGTTCACCCCCCGGCACGACGTAGGGGTCCCACGGGCGCAGTTCCATGCGTCTGGCCAACCACCGATAGGGGAACCGCCCGAGCAGGATGTTCCAGTCCACCGCAAGTCGGTTGTAGTGACGGCGAGCTAGGTCGAGGCCGTCCTCGGCCTCCGCCAGCCGGTTCTGGGCGGCCCGCAGCTGGGGCGGTCGTTTGCGGGGCAGGCCGGCGTACGCCGCCCGCAGGGCGGCGGACACCCGCTCGTCGGCCTGGGCCAGCCCCGGGGGATCGTGCGCCTGCAGACAGCGGTCCACCTCGCGCAGCGCTTCCTCCAGCTGGGCCCGGGCTACGGGCACCAGGTTGAGGTCTGAAAGGACCTGCGAGAACTGCTTCAGGGCACTCTGGCGCTGGGTGAGGGCTTGGGTGACCGCCCGCCAGGCTCCCTCCAACCGCCCTGCCCCGGCCCGCAGGCGGCTGGACCACCGCCACCACAGGGTCCCCGCCCCGACCACTGCCGCCGCGGCCAGAATGAGGGCTGTGCCCATGTGCTACCACGCCCTCCCGCCTCCACCACCCATGCCCCCGCCGGAGAATCCGCCCCCGCCGAATCCCGACCCTCCCCCCCAGCCGCTGCGGGTGGCAGAGCGAGGGGGAGCAGCTGCCGTTCGGGTGGCCGAGCTCAGGGCGGCCAGCCGCCACCCCAACAGGTGAGGCGCGAAGGTGGGGAACCGCCCCTCATACCAGCTGGGCGGCTGGCGGAGAAGGCCGGTGAACTTGCGCGCCCACACGTCGGTGAGCCCGAACGCCACCGCGTAGGGCAGCAGCGCCTCGAACTGCTGTTCGGCGGCGGCGAACTCCATCCGCTCCACCTCGGCCCGGCGGATGTACTCCTCCAGCCCCAGCACGTCCCGCAAAGCGGCCACGCCCCGCTTGGTCTTGCAGGGCATCGCCCAGGAAAACGCCCACACGATGGCCCCGCAGGCCGCCACGGCGGCGCCCAGGTAGAGCGAGGAGGTCACTCCCCCCACCACCGCGCCCAGGATCAGTCCCCCCACCCCCACGCCTTGGTAGAGATGGCGCACCCGATCGGGGTTGCCGGTGTAATACCCCCGCTGGCTCAAGTCCATGTAGAGCCGTGCCGACAGGCCGGGCACCCGCTCGTACAGCTCCCCCCGCAGCTCCGACAGCCGCCGGGACTGTTCCTGGCCGAGCAAGGCCTGGAGCAGGGCCTCCTCGAACGGTGACGGGGCCTCCTTGTCGGTGTGCCGCACCAGCTCGAAATCGTCCGGTTCCTTCCCCTGGCCGTCCTCCCACACCTCGCGGATGGTCAGGTGGCCGCGGGTGGCCAGCCCCACCACGCCCGCCGCCAGGTCGCGGTGGTCCACACGGTCGTCCATCAACACGCCAGCCTGGGCTGGGCCGATCCCCTGCGGGGGGGTGAAGGCAGGGGCGATGGTCCCCTTGGCGGGGTCGCGGCCCCGGCGCCACCACAACAGGGTCATCCCCACCAACACCAGCAGCGGGAGTCCTGCATACGCGTTGTCGTGCAGAAACCAAACGACTGACTGCCAGGTCCCCGGCAGCCGCACGGCAGTGGCCGGCAGGCGAACGGCCACGGTAACCCCCTCGCCTGCGGCCAGTCCCTCCACCTCCGCCACCGCCCGCCCTGCCTGCCACGTCAGCTCCAGCGGATCCCGGGAGCCGGCCAGGCCCTGGAATCCCAGCAGGTCAACCTGGTCAGCCGCGGTGCCCGGGGGCAGCCGTACCTCCACCCGCGCGCGGTGGATGGGCATGGACCACTCGGTGCCCACTGCATTCCAGTAAAGCTCCACCTGGTCGCCGTAGCGGCGCAGGGCGCGTTCCACCTGGTAGCGGAGGGAGTAGGACACGCTTCCCCGCACGAGGCGATCGGGGTCGCCGATGCGCAGGACCACCTTGCCCCCCTCGGTGGCGCGCCGGACGGGCACCGGCGCCCCGTCGGCCAACACTTCCTGCATGTGGACGCGCAGCGCGTATCTCTCGCCCCCGGCCACCCGATAGACATACGGGATCTCTCGATAGATGCCGTGACGGGCCAGGTCGAACTCCACGGTGATGTGCTCCTCCACCGCCACCGTGCCGTCCGGGCGGACCTCCAGCTGAACGAGATGATCGCGGATGGCCTCGGCGGCGGCCGGCAGGGTGGCCAAGACCGCCAGGGCGAGGGCGAGCAGCCGTCTCATTGGCCGAATGACACCTGCGGTGCCTCCCGCATCTCCTCGGAGGGCAGGGTGTAGAACTCCCGCTCGCGGATTGCGAACAGTGTGGCCACCAAGTTGGAGGGGAACACCCGGACGGCGGTGTTGAGGTCCCGCACCACTGCGTTGTAGTAGCGGCGGGAGCGGGCGATCTCGGTCTCCAGCTCCTCCAGGGAGCGCTGCAGCCCGATGAAGTTCTCGTTCGCCCGCAGCTGCGGGTAGTTTTCGGCGACTGCGAACAGCGTCTTCAAGGTGCCCTGCAGCATGTCGTCCGCCTGCCCTTGCTCCCTGGGGGTCCGGGCTTTCAGGGAAGCGGCCCGCGCCTCGGCCACGTGTTCGAACACTTCGCGCTCGTGGGTGGCATACCCCTTGACCGTCTCCACCAGGTTGGGTATGAGGTCTGCCCGTTTGCGCAGCAGGGTGTCCACGTCACGCCACGCCTCCTCGCCCCGCACCTGCAGTCGAATGAGGCGGTTGTAGGTGAGGGCGATCCAAGCGAACAGCACCACACCCACGCCCAGCACGACCCATGCGATCATCATTCCCTCCTTGGCTCCCGCTGGCCGGCATTCTACGCCATTGGACTTGCCGCGGCGAGCCTGCTGCCATCAGGCCGGTATACTCCCTGGCGGCATGCGTCCAGCTCGGGTCTTGTTCCTGATGTCCGACACCGGCGGAGGCCACCGCACGGCCGCCGAGGCTGTGGAGGCCGCACTCCATCGACGCTATCCAAACCAGTTTGAGACGAGGTTCGTGGATGTGTTCCGCGAGTACATGCCTTTCCCGTTCTCCCACGCCCCGGAGATCTACCGATGGTGGATCCGCATGAGTCCCTGGTCATACGGGCTGCTGTTCTTCAAGTTGCCGGATCTCACCGTGCGGGTGCCGCCGTTCTCCGGCCCCCTGCCCGCCCGGGTGGGGGCGCCGGTCCTGAGGCAGTTGGCCGCCGACCAGTCCCCAGACGTCCTGGTGGTGCTCCACGGTGTGCTGGCCGGACTGCTCCAGCCAGCCCGCCGGCAACTGGACCTGGACATCCCCCTGGTCAGCGTGGTGCTGGACGTGGGGCGGCCGCACCGAGCCTGGTTCCTGCCGGGAGCCGACCGCTACCTGCTGTCCGACGAGCGGGCGGTGGGCGAGGCCCAGCGGGCCGGGTTGCCCGGTGAGCGGCTGCGGCTGATCGGCCGGCCGGTGCATCCCAAGTTCGCCGAGCTGACTGTCCCGCGCGAGGAGGCCCGAAGGCGCCTGGGTTGGCACCCCGACCTGCCGGCGGCGCTCATCCTGGGCGGAGGGGACGGGGTGGGCGGTCTGGGCAGGGTGGCCCGAGCGATTGACCGCAGCCGGCTGGCGGTTCAGCTGGCCGTGGTGTGCGGACGCAATCAGGGCCTCCGCCGGCGGCTGGAGCGGTTCAGCTGGCGGGGACCGGTGTTCGTGTATGGGTTCGTGAACCACCTGGAGCTGCTGATGCGGGCGGCCGACGTGCTGGTGGGCAAGTCGGGGCCGACCACGGCGTTCGAGGCGGCCACGCTGGGCCTGCCCATGATCATCTATCGGCCCATCCCGTTCCAAGAGACCCCGACCGCTGAGCTGCTGGTGGAGGCCGGAGCTGGGGCGTGGGCGCGGCGTCCGGGCCAGGTGATCGAGACGTTGGCCGGCTGGCTGGGCGCGGGCGGGGAGGAGTGGCGGCGGCGTGCCCGGGCCGCCCGCGGGTTGGCTCGACCGGGGGCGGCGTTTGCCGTGGCCGACGAGATAGCCGCCTTGGCTGGGGCGGCCTAGACGCCCAGGACCATGGTGTGGCCGGCGTACGCGGCACTGGGCCAGCGCGGGTTGACGGCGCGGGCCGACCAGCTGGTGGCGTTGGCCTCCCCCTGTCGCCTGTGCCCGCGGGCGTGCGGGGCCGACCGGGCACACGGGGAACGGGGCTTCTGTCGCGCGGGCCTGGTCCCGTGGGTGGCCAGCTTCGGACCTCACTTCGGCGAGGAGCCTGAGCTGGTGGGCAGCGGGGGGTCCGGCACTGTCTTCTTCTCCGGGTGCAACCTGGGGTGCATCTTCTGTCAGAACTACGAGATCTCGCACCTGGGACAGGGTCGGGAGATCCCTCCGGCCGAGCTGGCCGGGTGGATGCTGCGCCTGCAGCGGCTTGGTTGTCACAACCTGAACCTGGTAACCCCTACCCACCAGGCCCCGCAGATCGTGGCCGCCTTGGCCCTGGCCGTGGAGCGGGGATTCCACCTGCCGGTGGTGTGGAACTGCGGAGGGTATGAGAGTGTGGCGGCGCTGGAGCTGCTGGCGGGGATCGTGGACATCTACATGCCTGATTTCAAGTATGGATCTGATCAGGTGGCCGCCCGGCTGGCCGGTGCCCCCAACTACGTGGCGGCCGCGCAGGCCGCTGTGCGGGAGATGCACCGGCAGGTAGGTGACCTGCAGTGCGAACGTGGCGTGGCCCGGCGGGGCCTGCTGGTCCGCCACCTGGTGCTGCCCGAGGGGCTGGCCGGCTCCGAGGAAGTGCTGCGGTTCCTGGCCCAGGAGGTGTCGCGCGCCACCTACGTGAACCTCATGGCCCAGTACTACCCCGCCGGGCAGGCCAGGCGCGACCCCCAGCTCTCCCGCCGGGTGGCCGGACAGGAATTCCGGGCGGTGGTGGCCGCCGCACAGCGCCTGGGCCTGGCCCGGGCCGGGCCTCGCTGAGTGGTTTGCCCAGCGGCTCCGTTGCATGTAAAGTCTGATTAGAAGGAGACTTCAAGGGAGGGATAGCCAATGCCCAACTGGCACAGCAAGCTGTTCACACCGGGGCCCACGGAAGTCCGGCCGGAGATCCTTCAGGCCATGGCCACCCCGCAGATCCACCACCGGTCACCGGAATGCGCCGAGCTGTACGCCGAGCTCCAGCCCAAGCTGCGGAGATTCCTGTTCACCGACCAGACGGTGCTGCTGTTCACCTGCTCGTCCACCGGAGCCATGGAGGCCGCGGTACAGAACTGCGTGAGCAAGCGATGTTTGAACCTGGTGAACGGCGCCTTCTCCAAGCGGTGGCACGAGATCACCAAGGCCTGCGGCCTCCCCTGCGAGGGGCTGGAGAACCCGTGGGATCAGGCCATCAAGCCGGAGCAGGTCGAGGAGCAGCTGGCCACCGGGAAGTTCGATGCGGTCACCGTTGTGTTCAACGAGACGTCCACCGGGTTGATGAACCCCCTGCCCGAGATCGCGCAGGTGGTGCGGAAGTTCCCGGATGTCCTGCTGTTGGTGGACGCGGTGTCCGCCATGGGGGGGGTGCGGATTCCCGTCGACGAGTGGGGGTTGGACGTGTGTTTGGCGGGCGTGCAGAAGGCCGTGGCCCTCCCCGCCGGGCTGACCATCTGCGCGGTGTCCGACCGGGCGCTGGCGCGGGCCGAGCGGGCAAACCCCCGCACATATTACTTCTCTTTCCCCGTGATGCTGAAGTACCACAAGCGGAACCAGACGCCCTCCACGCCCTCCATCCCTCACCTGTTCGCCTTGAACGCCCAGCTGGACGCCATGTTCGCGGAGGGTCTCCAGCGCCGGTTCGCCCGGCACGAGGAGATGGCCGGGCTGGTGCAGGCGTGGGCCAAGCGACACTTCGACATCTACCCGGAGGAGGGCTACTGGTCCAAGACGTTGACCTGTGTGAGGAATACGCGCGGCATCTCAGTGGGCGAGCTGAACAAGACGCTGGTGGCCGAGCACGGGGTGCGCATCGCCAACGGTTACGGGGACTTGAAGGAGAAGACGTTCCGTATCGCCCACATGGGGGATTTGTCGCCGGCCGACGTACGCGGGCTGCTGGCCACCGTGGACGTGATCCTCGGTCTGGACCGACCGGCCAGCTGACCAAGGGGATGAAGGAGGAAGCTGTGCGTGTACTCATCTGCGACCCACTTGCCGGGTCCGCCGTATCGCGGCTGAAGCAGGCCGGCCTGGAGGTGGTGGAGCGGCCGGGCATGTCCGGGGAGGAGCTGGCCGGCGAGCTCGCCCGGGGTTACCAGGCCATGGTGGTCCGGTCGGCGACCAAGGTACGTAGGCCGGCCATCGACGCCGCCCAGGGCCTGAAGCTGATCGTCCGGGCGGGGGTGGGGCTGGATAACATCGACGTGGAGTACGCCCGCCAACGGGGCATCGAGGTCCGGAACACCCCCCGCGCGAGCACCGATTCGGTCGCCGAGCTGACGCTGGCCCATATGCTGGCCTTGGCCCGCTCCCTGCCCCAAGCCACCCAATCCGTCCGCGAGGGGCGGTGGGAGAAGAAGGCGTTCAAGGGCGTGGAGCTTCGCGGCAAGACGCTGGGTGTGATCGGGATCGGGCGCATCGGCCAGGCGGTTGCCCGCAAGGCTATGGCCCTGGGAATGCGGGTGCTGGCATTCGACAAGTACGTCGAGCAGTCCCCGCTGGCGGACGTACAGCTGACGTCGATGGACGAGTTGTTGAGGGGGTCTGACTTCCTGACCGTGCATGTTCCACCTGATCCGGAGGGGCCGGTCATCGGGGCCCACGAGCTGTCCAAGATGCGACGGGGAGCATACCTGATCAACTGCGCCCGCGGTGGGGTGGTGGACGAGGCAGCCCTGCTGGCGGCGCTGAACAGCGGCCAGCTTGCCGGGGCGGGGCTGGACGTGTTCGAGAAGGAGCCCCCCACTAATAGTGAGCTGTTGCGGCATCCCCGGGTCAGCCTGTCCCCCCACATCGGGGCCCAAACGGTCGAAGCCCAGGACCGGGTGGGGGACGAGGTGGTGGACCTGCTGTTGTCGTTCGCCGGGGGTGAGTGAATGGCCAACATCTACCCGTTTCGCGCCATTCGTTACGCCCCGGAGAAGGTGGGCGACCTGTCGACCGTGGTCACCCAGCCCTACGATCGGATCGGCCCGGAGGAACAGCGGAGGTACCAGGAGCGGTCGCCGTACAACATCGTACGGATCATCGGGGGCAAGCTCCCCCCTGAGGACGACAGCGACTACGCTCGCCGGGGGGAGTTGTTCCGGCGCTGGCTGGGCGAGGGTGTGTTGGTCCAGGACGCCGAGCCGGCGCTGTACGCATACCATCAGGAGTTCAGCTGGGAGGGGCGCGCACACACTCGCAAGGGCCTGGTGGCTTTGCTGGACCTGCGCGGGGAGGGGGTGAAGGCCCACGAGGACACTCTGCGCGGGCCCAAGGAGGATCGGCTGAAGCTGTTGCGGGCCACCGAGGCCAACTTCGGGCACGTGTTCATGTTGTATGACGATCCCGGCCGGACGGCCTCCGAGCTGGTGCACGCCCGGGCCGCCGAGTCGACCCCGGATGCTGAGGCCAGGGACGATTTCGGCAATCGTCATCTCCTATGGCGGGTTGCCGACCCGCAAGTGGTGCACGAGGTCCAACGGGCATTGGCCGACTTGCCGGTGTACATCGCGGACGGGCACCATCGGTTCGAGACCGCGCGCACGTTCATGGCGGAGTGCCTGGCCAAGGGGTGGCAGCCGCGGGGCCCGGAGTCGTTTACTTCCCGGATGGTCACGTTGGTCAATGTGGCCGAGCCTGGATGCGTAATCCGCCCCACCCCGCGGGTAGTTCACAGCCTGTCCGGCTTCGTTCCAGACGAGTTTCTCCGCCGCGCTGAGCAGGATTTCGAGGTGGAGGCCCTTTCATCCCTCCAGGAGGCGAAGCGGCGGCTGGCCGAGGGCCTGGGGATCGAGCACGTATTCGTGGCCTACACGGGGGGGAAGTTCTGGGCGCTCTCCCTGCCCGACGACGCTCCCCTGGAGCGACTGGTGCCGGGCCGGCGCTCACCTCAGTGGAAGCGATTGGACGTGGCCATCCTCCACAAGGCCGTCCTGGAGCGGATGCTGGGCATCGACGAGGAGAAGCTGAGCCAGCAGACCAACGTGCACTACGCCGAGCATGCTGAGGCCGCTGTGCGGGCGGTGGACCAGGGCCGGGGCCAGGTTGCTTTTCTCCTCAACCCAACCCAGGTGGAGGAGGTCATGGCCGTAGCTGCCCAGGGCGAGCGCATGCCGCAGAAGTCCACAGATTTCTACCCTAAACTCCTGACTGGTTTGGTGGCCGTCAAGATGGACATCGACCGGGGGTGATGGTCGGGAGACGCACCGGGGGCGGCCTGCAGGCCGCCCCCGGCACCATGGCAACCGCACATCCCTAGGCTTACGGGTCGGCGTGGACGGTGGGCGGGCGGTTCACGTTGTGAACTCGGACCACCAGTGAGTCAGTGACTGTGGCACCACAGGGGTCGGTTACCCGGACCGTCAGGATCACCTCCGTCGGTGTGCAGCCGGACACGGCCGGTGCCACGAACGTGGGACACAGTCCATCTGCCCCGATCAGGCTGCCACTGCTGGCCGTCCAGGACACGCTGAGGGGTTGCCCGTCGGGGTCGCCGGCCTTGGCGCTGACCGAGATCCGGTCACACTCAGCCACTTCCAGGTCCGGCCCGGCGTCCACCCAAGGGGCCCGATTGTCGTTGCGGACGTGCACGACCAAGGTGTCGCTGGCCTGCGCCCCGCAGGCATCGCGGACGGTGAAGGTGAGGACAATATCCTCGCCCTCGCAGCGGTCGGTGGACGGGGCGGTGAACCGGGGATGCAGGGCGTGGAGATCGTCGAACCTGCCCCGGCCACACGGGACGGACCACATATAGAAGAGCTGGTCGCCGTCGGGGTCCGTGGCAGTGCAGGTGAGCTGGACGGTGCCGCCTTCCTCCACCACCACGTCCGGACCAGCGTCCGCCACGGGGGGATGATTGACATTGCGCACGTGGAGGATCAGTGTGTCGGTGTCGCTGGCCCCACAGGCGTCGGTGACCGTCACCTGGATGCGGACGTCTTCACCCTCGCAGGCGCTGACCAAAGGGGCATGGTAGGTGGTCTCCCCCCGGTGGGGATCGGAGAAGGTGCCCTTGTCCGCCCACCAACCGATGGTCAGCGGGTCGCCGTCGGGGTCGTAGGCGTCGGCTCGCAGCACGATGCTCGCCCCTTCGTCCACGCTCTTGATGTCCTGCGGTGCGATGCAGGTCGGTGGCTGGACCGGCGGGGGCGGGGTGGGGGCACACGTGGCCGGGGGCACGCCCTCGTCGTAGAGGAAGTTGCAGCCCGGCCCGCCGTCGAGCTGGTCGCAGCCGGGGCCGCCGAGCAGCTTGTCGTCCCCCGCGTGGCCGAGCAAGACGTCGCTTCCGGCCTCACCCTCCAACACGTCGTCCCCGGCCTCCCCGAGCAGGGTATCGTCGCCGGGACCTCCGAGGAGCCGGTCATTGCCCGGACCCCCCTCCAGGCGGTCGTTGCCCGCGCCCCCCTGGAGGATGTCGTGCCCCTCACCGCCCACCAGGACGTCGTCGCCGCCCAGGCCGATGATCAGGTCGTCGCCGCCCAAGCCGAAGATGAGGTCCCTCTCCGCGGTGCCGAACAGGACGTCGTCGCCCTCAGTCCCCCAGATCACGTGGTCCACCTCGTACCCCCGGTATGCTTCCGGGATCTGGGGAGTGGGGGCGGCGGGCAGGGCCACCTCTCGGAACAGCTCGGGCAGTTCCGCCGGGTCACGCACTGAGACGAAGCGGCCGCCGCAGGTCCGCGCTAGACTCCCCAGCAGGGCGGAGACCTGGGGAGTGACGCCCACGGCCACCACGTCCATGACCTGCCCCGGGCCGCAGATGGCGCGCGCCACCGCGAGGGGATCGCCGCCGCAGGTCTCCTCGCCGTCGGTGAGGAGCACCAGTCGCCACGGCGGAGGAGCCACCTCGGCGGCGAACGCCAGCGCTTCCGCCAGCGGCGTCTTTCCCATGGCCTGCAAGTCTGCGATCCGAACCAGCAGCTCCTGACGCTCCGCCGGGTCGCGAGCGCCAAATCCGCCCACCAGCTCGATGTCCAGGCAGGACTCCTCGACCCGCTCGCGGTGGACGCGGTGGCCGAACGCCACCACCGCGAACGGTACCTCAGCGGGCAATTCCTCGATGACCGTGGTCAAGGCCTCCTTCGCCCAGTCGAACTTGGTCGCCGTCCCCTCCATCCTTTGATTCATGGAGTTGGACGCGTCGAGCACGAACACCAATGCGTCGGGCGCGGCCCAGCCGACCGTGGCGAATGAGACCGCCAACAGAACGATCCACATCTTCATGCTCACTTTTCCCTCCTTTCTCCCAGCCCACTCACCCCGCCAACCGAACGTGCAGTCAAGGGAGCGCACAAGATCACACGACCTCGCGAAGATTATACGCAGAAGATACGTTCTAATCTGTAACGCTGGCTACACTCCGCCCGGATGTCCCGCTGACATGGCATTGAGGAGGTCGCGGCGACGCCCGGTCGGGATCTGGCAGCGCAGGTGCCCTCCCTGGAGCAACCCGCACCCCACCACCTCCCCATTCAGGCACAACGCCACGTAGCCCGGACTGGCGTCTCCGTGGTAGGGCAGCGGACGGCCGTGGAGCAGCGTCCACAGCTGGCGTGGGGACAGCTCCACCCGTTGTCGGCGGATCCTGTCGCCGAGGGCCATAAGTCCGAAGCTCGTCGGCTTCAACCCCCCTGGCAACCGCCGCAGGAGCCGCAGGCCGATGGCCCGGCAGGGGACGGACGCCGGTGGTTCCCCGGCGGTGGTGAGCCAGAGGTCTCCGTCGGGTTCCACCACCAGCCCAGGAAGATCCACGACCCCGAAGTGGGCGGCGAGGAAGGCCAACGCCTCCTCAGTGCGGTCGTCGTAGGACGGCAATGAAGCCCCCTTCCGAATCCAGGTGGTGGAAGTAGATGCGCACCGCTTGGCCCAAGTCGCGGGCGTACCGGCGACCGGCGAACTCGGTCAGCCCGGAAGCGTGGGGAGCGGCCGGCGACCAGGGCACCAGCTCAGCTAGTCCGCGGTCGAGGACGTAGTCGACCACCTCTTCGTTTTCCTCCGGGGCCAGGGTGCAGGTGGCATACACCACCCGTCCTCCCGGACGCACCAAGCGAAGCGCCCGTACAAGCAGCCGCCGCTGCAGGGCGGCCAGCTGCCGGATTCGGGCCGGGGGGGCGCCGGCGCGCAGGTGCGGGTGCTTGCGGGCGGTTCCTTCCCCGCTGCACGGGGCGTCCACCAACACCCGATCGAATGTGCCCTCACCGGGAAACTGCTCACCGCGCCGCTGAGTGACTAAGGCGCACAGCACTCCCAGCCGATACAGGTTGGCCAGCAGGGCTCGCAGCCGCTTGGATACGGGATCGTTGGCCACCAACGTGCCTCGGTTCTCCATCATCTGCGCCACCTGGGTGGCCTTCCCCCCCGGGGCAGCGCACATGTCGAGCACCGTTTCGCCCGGCCTGGGGTCCAGCGCCCGTGCCGGCAGGGCTTGGCTGGCTTCTTGTACGTAGTAGTGCCCCAGCCAGTGCTCCAACGTGTTTCCGGCGCCGCCCGCCGTCACCCGAAATGCAGTGGGGTCCCACGGCAATGGCGTCGGCCCCAGCCCCTGCGCGGCCAGCCGGGCGCGCAGCTCCTCGGGAGTCACGCGCAGGGTGTTCGTGCGGATCACCGTGGGGAGCGGCCTGGCCAGGGCGGCCTGAAACTCCTCCCACTCCCCGATGGCTTTCCGGTAACGCCTCACGCCTTCACCGACAGCGTGCGGAGCCGGTTCAGCGCGAAGGCCACCTCGAACCGGCGGGGCACGGCCAAGTCGCCGAACCCTACTCCCAGCAGCGAGGTCAGGGTCTGCCGGGACAGGCGATCTTCCAGGGTCAGCATGAGCTGGGCGACGGTGCCGTCGGACGCCAGCTCGCCGCCCCGTTCGGCCAGGAAAGCCAGCAGGCTGCCGATTGCCCGTACCTGACCGACTTCGGCGATCTGATGCACTCGCGACAGGTCCACGGTGGCGTTGCCGACGCGCAGGGAGGTGGGCGAGGCGCGGAGCTTGAGCTTCCCCTTTCCCGTGCGGGGCCGGATGGTGGACAGGTCGGGCCGCCTTGCGCGCGGTGGACTGAGGGGGCCGGTGCTTTCCCGGCGCCGCCGGCGGCCCAACGAGCTGGCGATCCTCTTCGCCTGCTGGGTCACGTCCGCCGGGCGGTAGGCGTCCATCATGATGACCGTGTCGGCGGCCTCGAAGTAGTCGCCGGACCCCCCCATGACCAGCACCGTGGAGACACCCAGTTCCTCGTACAGCTGCCGCACCCGGTCGATGAACGGGGTGATGGGCTCCTTTTCCTTGGCCACCAGGGCCTGCATCCGCTCGTCGCGAATCATGAAGTTGGTGGCCGAGGTGTCTTCGTCCACCAGCAGCACCTTCGCCCCCACTTCCAGAGCCTCGACGATGTTGGCCGCCTGAGAGGTGGAACCGGAGGCGTTTTGCGAGGTGAACCGGCGTGTATCAGCGCCGTCGGGCAGGTTCTGGATGAACGGCGAGATATCCGTGCCGCACACGTACCGGCCGTCCTCGGCTCTGATCACTACTGCGTCTTGACGGGTGACCACGTGCTCGCGGCCGTCCCCGGGGACGTGGGCGTATACCCCTTGGGCCAGGGCGGAGAGCAACGTCGACTTGCCGTGGTACCCTCCCCCCACGATGAGGGTCACTCCCTCGGGGACTCCCATCCCACGGATGGGACCCGCGTTCGGACGGTGCAGGGTTAGCGCCAGTCCGTCGGGGGGGATGAACGGAATCGCTCCGGTCGGGAGGGGGCGATCGGAGGCCCCCGAGGCCCGGGGCAGGACTGCGCCCTCAGCGACGAAGGCCACCAGGCCATGTTCAGCGAGCTGGCTGCGCAGCGCTTCCGCGTCCTCGACGCAACTCACCTGCCGGCGGACGCTTTGCTGGTCGATGTTGTCCCACAGCAGGGCCGCGCGAACTAGTTGAGGGAGTTCAGTGAGCAACATCTCTTCCGCCTGCCGTCCCAGCACCCGCCGGCCTGCGGCAGGCAGGCCGCAGTCCATCACGGCCTCAACCTGCGCCTCGCTCACCGCGGTGGCCGTGCGGGGCAGCACGCACTGGCCGAAGTCCACCACCCCGAACCGTCCGGAGCGACCCGATCCTCGTTTCCCCTTGGTGCAGTTGCGCATGGCTGCCGCCATGGCGCGGACCAGGAAATCCTCCAGAGCTACCCGGCGGGGGGTAGTGCGGAACAGCTCGGGGGGAAAGCCGGCCACCCGCTGCGGCACGCGGACACGGAGGCGGCTGGGTGCGGCAAACGGGTCGCCTTGCACATGTTCCACGGCCAGGGTGAAATCACCGTAGTCCCAGTCTCCCCTCAGGCGCTTGTAGGCGCCGTAGCCTGCGCCGTCGATCTCCTGCAAGATGCTCCGCAGTCTCTCTTTGTCGCTCATCGGCGAATATTCTAAGACAGGTTCAGCGATTCGTGGTAGAGGGGGATGACCAAACGCCTTGCGTCAATTGCCGGGGAGCAGCGGGTAGATGCCACAGAGGATGTGGACGTCCCGCCCGCGCCGAGCCTCCTCCAGCGCCTGGGCGGCATGATCCCAGATGGAATCTCGTTCAGCACGTTGGCCGTACCCCACCTCCATGCGGATGAGGTACTCCCCCCAGCGGGTGACGCGGGCCCGCAGTCGGTACGGACGTCCCGACCGCTCCAGCAGCGCCTGGATCTCCCGCAGCGCCTGCCCCAGCACCTCGGCCAACACCGCGTCCTGGGCAGCGCGCCGCCGGATGCGCAGATCCCCAAACTGGCGGATGGCCTTTGCAGGAAGCTGACCAGCCATCGATCCCTCCCAGGCGGGCTGCCCCGACCGCCGGGCCCATTGTACCCAATGAGTGCTCAACCCCGGTACATCTCCGGCCGGCGATCGGCGAGCAAGTGATTGACGGCGGTGACGTGCTTGTCGCGGGCCAGGGCCAGGTCCACGCACACCGCCCGTGCCTCCTCGTCTGTGTCGTTGGACTGGGCCAGGATCTCCCCCCGGGGGGAGACAATCAAGGACCGCCCGGTGAACTGGAGCCTCTCCTCCCCCCGGTCCTCCGCCCCCGTCCGGTTGGCGGTGACGGTGAACACGCGGTTCTCCAGGGCCCGCACGCGCATGGTGAGCTGGGCCACCCCGGCCAGCACCAGGTTGGCTGGGTGGGCGATGACCTCGGCGCCTCGCAGGGCCAGGGTACGGGCCGCCTCGGGGAACAGGTGGTCAAAGCAGATCATCAAGCCTACCTTGATGCCCTCGCAATCCGCCACCGGAAAGGGGAGGTTCCCGGGGGCGAAGTGGTCCTTCTCCTGGTAGAACAGGTGGACCTTGCGGTAGTGGGCAACCAGGCCGCTGGGACCTACCAGAACGGCGGAGTTGTAGACCCGCTTGGCGGCGCGCTCGGGCAGGCCGGCAGCGATGTAGCAGCCCAGGTGGGCGGCAAGTCGGGCCAGGCGCCGCACCGTCTCGCCGGCGGGGATGGGCTCGGCCAGGGCGCGCACCTCCCGGCGGGAGGTGAACTGGTAGCCGGAAGCGAATAGCTCTGGCAGCACCCACACATCGGCCTGCCCCCGCCCCATCAATGCGGCGGCCCGGGCGAAGTTGCGTTCCACCTCGCCGAACTGGGGCTGAGTCTGCACGTAGCCGAGGCGCATCGCCGGTCACTATACTGGGGAGGGGGCCGGGGCGGCAACGAGGGGTGCGTCGCCCGCCGCGGGGAGGGGTAGTGTCCCGCCCCCCCGAGACGAGGATGGCCGCGCCCCGCGGGGGAGGAGAGGGCCTGGCTGGCCACAGGGCCCCCGGAGCTACGAGGTTGAGGAGATGCTTATCAGGGCAGGGCAAGGGCGATTTGTCGAGCTTGTACAGGCCGCGTTGGCGGAGCTGCCTGACCCGTTTCGCAAGTACTTGGCGGAGCTGGAGGTGCGGGTCGAGGACTACCCGGACGACGATTTGATGGCCGCCTGGGGCCTGGTCCCGCCGGACTACCCGTTCGGTGTGTACGACGGGCCCGCACTGCCCGAGGCGGGCGGGCTGGCCCCCTTCCCTGGGGTGATGGTCATCTACCGCCGCCCGCTGGAGCAGTGGTGTGAGTGCGAGGAGGAACTGCGGGACCAGATCCGGCGGACGATCTACCATGAGCTGGGGCACCGCATCGGCTTCCCCGACGCGGGCATGCCGGACCCGCTGCGGGCGGGAGCCAGCGCGCGGTGGCGTCCGCAGGCGGTTCGGCGGGAGGCGTGCCGGCACCTGCAGCAGGCTCAGCACGACTGGACGGCGGCCCGGCTGCTGCTGGACGGTGGGGCGGCCGACTGGGCCCTGGAGGCGGCCCTGACGGCGATGGATCGCGCCCTGCGGGCTGTGTTAGTGAGCCGGGGTGACGCCCCGGAGGTGCTGGCCGAGGAGGGGATTCCCCGGCTGCTGGCCCGGGCGGCCGTCCACCTGCCCGGCCTGCGGGATGTAGGGCGGGTGAGCCGGCTGTGGCAGGTGAGTACTGGGATGGGGGATCCACGGCTGCCCCCGCCGCAGGGGCGGGTGCGGGCGCGCCTGGCCGAGGAAGCAGTCGACCTGGCACGGCGCTTGCTGGACCAGGTACTGGGGGTGGTGAACGGTGACCGACAGGGTTGAGGCCTGTGTCCACGGGACTCGTTTGATCCTGCTGCAGGGCGACATCACCGAGCAGGCGGTGGAGGCCATCGTTAACGCGGCCAACCCGCAGCTCTCCCCCGGCGGGGGGGTGTCGGGAGCCATCCATCGCGTCGGGGGTCCCACGCTGACCGCGGCGGCGGCGGAGATTCGCGCCCGGCGCGGCCGGCTTGCGACCGGGGACGCGGTCATCACGCCGGGCGGCCAGCTCCCCGCCCGGTGGGTCATCCACACCGTGGGCCCGGTGTGGCGCGGAGGGGGCCGAGAGGAAGACTTGCTACTGGCGAAGGCCTACCAGTCGTGCCTGGCGCTGGCCGGGGGCCGCGGAATCCGCCAGGTGGCCTTCCCCAGCATCTCTACCGGGGCCTACGGGTTCCCGGTGGACCGGGCCGCCGGGGTGGCGGTGAGGGCGGTCCTGGCGTTCATCGCCGACCACCCAGGGCGGCTGGAGGAAGTACGCTGGGTGCTGTTTTCTGCCCCAGACCTGCGGGCATATGGGGAGGCCTGGCGGGCTCAGGGCCTGGAGGGGTGAACTGGTGCCCGTCCGGCCGCCACCTATAATGGCCCTCCCATGTGTGGTGTCCAGCCCGCTGAACCGCGGCAGACAGTCCAGGTGAGGTTCGCCGACGGACGTACGTTTGAAGGGCCCAGGGGCGCTCCGCTGGAGGCCTTCTGCCGCGCTGCCTATCCCCGGCCCACCGTCCCCCCCATGGCGGGAATCGTCGATGACCAGCTCATGGAGCTGGCCACGCCGCTGCGGCGAGACAGCTCCGTGCGGGTGGTCTTCCTGTCTGACTCTGATGGGATCCGCATCTACACCCGCTCCCTCAGCTTCCTGCTCGCCGCGGCCGTCCACCGCCTGTTCCCGGGCGCCAGACTGGTGATCGACCATACGGTCCCGTTCGGCGGCTATTACTGCCGCCTGGAGGACCGCCCTCCCCTATCCGGGGAGGAGCTGGCTGGACTGGAGGCTCACATGCGCACCCTGGTGGAGCAGGACCTACCCATCGTCCGCGAGCAAGTCGGCGCTGAGGAAGGGCGGGCCTGGTTCCGCCGGCGGGGGGCCGTTCACAAGGCGGAACTCCTGGAGCAGGGCATCCCCCAAGGCCACTTCCACCTGTACCACTTGGGGGACTTCTGCGACTACTTTTTCGGCTACATGGTGCCATCGACCGGCTATCTGTCCTACTTCGCCGTAGTCCCTTATCACGATGGGTTCATCCTGCGGTTCCCCCGCCGGGAGCGCCCGACGCAGTTGGCCCCCGCCGAGGAGTATTCGGCCCTGTGGCAGGTGTTCGAAGAGTACCGGAAGTGGCTAGAGCTGCTGGGGATCTACGATGCGTGGGCGGTCAACCAGGCGGTGAGGAACGGGCGGATCCGCGAGGTCATCCTTATCTCAGAGGCCCTCCACGAACGCCGGGTGGTGGAGATCGCCCGCCGCATCGCCGAGCTGCCGCCACAGCGGCGGCGGGTGGTGTTGGTCGCGGGGCCCTCTTCGGCGGGCAAGACCACGTTCACCAAACGGCTCGCCATCCAACTGTTGGCCCAGGGCCTGCGGCCCTATCCGGTGTCCCTGGACGACTACTTCCTCCCTCGGGCGGAGATGGCCCGCCGGGGGCTGTCCGACTTCGACGACCTGTCCGCACTGGACCTGCCCCTGTTGGCCCGCCAGGTGGAGAAGCTGCTGGCGGGGGAGGAGGTGCAGCTGCCCAGTTTCGACTTCCGCAGCGGGACCCGGCAGGAGGGCCTAAGTCTGCGCCTTGATCGCGACGGCGTCCTGCTCCTGGAGGGAATTCACGCGTTGAATCCCCAGCTGCTCCCCCCGGGCCTGCGGGAGGCGGCATCCCGGATCTACGTTTCCGCCCTTACCCAGCTGAACCTGGACGACCCGGTGAGGATCTCCACCACCGACACCCGTCTGCTGCGGCGCCTGGTCCGGGATGCCGCCTTCCGCGGCTACAGCGCCGAGGACACGCTGCGGCTGTGGCGCAACGTCCGCAGGGGGGAGAAGCGCTTTGTGTTCCCGTACCAGGGCCTGGCCGATGTGATGTTCAACTCCGCCTTGGTGTACGAGTGGTCTGTGCTGCGGCCCCGGGTGGAGCCGCTGCTGCTGCAAGTGCGCGACCCGCGGTTGCGCATCGAGGCCGAGCGCCTGGTGGCCACATTGCGCTGGTTCGCGCCCTATGAGGAGGATGAGGTGCCAGCGACCTCCATCCTGCGGGAGTTCATCGGTGGGGGAATCCTGCGGGACTACTTCCCCGACCCCACCGAACGGACGACTGGGAGGAGAAGATGAGGCCGATTTCGCCGTGGGAGAATCTCGACCAGCTACACCGGCAGCTGTCGGGAAAGGGGGCGTTCCTGCTGTCGGCGCGTCCCGACAGGAGGACGAACGTGATGACCATCGGCTGGGGAATGGTGGGGACCGTGTGGTCGCGTCCAGTGTTTCTGGCCTTGGTGCGGCCGTCGCGATACACCCATGACTGCATACAAGCCGCCGGCGCCTTCTCCGTGTCCGTGCCGCTGGGGGACATGGAAGAAGAGCTCGCCTTCTGCGGATCGCGCAGCGGCCGCGAGGTCGACAAGGTGGACGTCCTGGGCCTCGAGCTCACCCCGCCTCGCCGGGGCGGAGTCGCGCTCCTGGCCCCATGCGAGCTGCACTACGAATGCCGGGTGGTGGCCCGCGCCTCGTTGGCCCCCCAGGGCCTGGTGAGTGACGAGCTGCAGGCGCGCCACTACCCGAGCGGCGACCTGCACACCCTGTTCTTCGGGGAGGTCGTGGCCGCCTGGCGCCGCGCCTAACCGTCCGGCGCGGGTGCCTCTGGGGAGGCGAAGCCGCCGAACGATATGCGCACCCCGACGAACGGGGCCCGCAGCTGCAGCCTGGGACCGGCCAGCTCGCGGCCCCCTTCCTGCCAGCGGCTGGGGAAGCTCACCAAGTAGCCCAGCCACCCCTCCAACCCCAGCCAATCCAGCGGTTGGAGCTGCAGCCGCAGGTACAGCAGGGCGGCCCACAGGTCAGTGGACAGGACGGAGGCGGTGGGCTGGGCAAGGGCGTCGGAGAAGTCGACAGCTTGGCGGGAGCGTACCGTCAGCTCGGCCGTGCCCCCGCCCAGGGCCGCGCCCGCCCCGAGGACGATCCCTTGATCCAACCGTCGGACCTGTTCGACGGTCAACCCTCCCAGCTGCAGGCGAAACGCGGTCTCTTTGCCCGCGGCAAGGGCGTTCACGCTGCCCTCCAGCCCCAGGCCGCCGAACACCGGACCATCAACCGTGCCCCCCCAGCCGCCGCCGCCGGTGAGCAGCAGTTGGTCGGGCAACTCAGGGTGGCCGGTGGCGGCCAGGGCGGCATTGAGCTCGGCGAAATCCATGGTGAGCGTTCCCAGCAGCAAGCCGCCGCCCCCCAACGCCTCCTCCTGGCCGCTGGTCATGGGCCCCGCCAAGGCAATCGCCACCAACCCGAGTATGAGTGTGCGCATTGGCCCTCCTTTCTGTTGACTGTTGACAGTACCCGTCTGCGCCTCCGGCGGCAAGTCCGGCCGGGCTGGGGGCCACAGTGTGCTTCCCCGGGGCGGCGGAAGTTGACAGCCCGGGGGAGAGAGGCTAAGCTGAAGACGCGAAATAACGTTCCGTAATGCGCAACGTAGCCGGGCTGGCGTGCCATGGCGATTCGACAACGGAGGATACGGTGAGCATCTACGAGCAGGAGACGGCCGACTACCTATGGCGGAACGGTGAGCTGGTCCCCTGGCAGCAGGCGCAGGTGCACGTCAACGCCGTGGGACACGCATCGGTGGCCGGGGTATTTGAGGGCATCAAGGCCTACTGGAACCAAGACCAGCGGCAACTGTACGTGTTCAGACTGTACGATCACCTGGAGCGCTTCCTGGCCTCCATACGCATGGTTCGGTTTTCGTTCCCGTATTCCCGCGACGAACTGGTGGAGGCGACGCTTGACCTGCTGCGGGCCAACGAGTACCGGCGCGACGTTTACATCCGGCCCTACGTGTTCCAGCGGGGATTGGTGCGGGAGCTGCTGCAGGCCGAACCGGGAAAGCCGGTGGAGCTGGTCATCGACAGCTGGCCGTTCACCGCCTACCGCGACCCCCAGCTGGCCCTGAGCGTGGGGGTAAGCTCGTGGAGGCGCATCTCGGATGCGGTGATGCCCCCGCGCCTCAAGTGTTTCTCCAACTACCACAACGGCCGGCTGGCGGCGATGGAGGCCAAGGTGGCCGGCTACGACTGGCCGGTGCTGCTGGACGACCGGGGCAAGGTGACCGAGGGGCCGGGGGCCTGTCTGGCCATGGTTCGCGGGGGCGCGTTGGTCACCCCGCCGATCACCAGCGGAATCCTGGAGAGCGTCACCCGGGACACGGTGGGATACTTGGCGCGAGAGGTGCTGGGGATCCCGTTTGTGGAGAGGATCATCGACCGTACCGAGCTCTACCTGGCCGAGGAGCTGTTCTTCTTGGGTACCGGCTGGGAGATCATGCCGGTGGCCGCCGTGGACCACATCCCCGTTGGGGACGGCCAGCCGGGCCCGGTGACGTGCGATATTCGCCGGGCTTATCAGGACTTGGTACGCGGCGTGGACGGGCGCCGTGAGGAGTGGCGTACCCCGGTGTGGTGACCGTTCTGCCATGACCGGGGAGACGGCCGACCTGCGGCCACTGCTCGCCCCCCGGGCGATCGCCGTGGTTGGGGCCTCGCAGCGCTCCGGTCCCGGGCGGCAAGTGATGGACAACCTGCGCCAGTTGGGTTTCCCGGGCGAGGTAATCCCAGTCAATCCCAAGTATGAACAGGTGTTGGGCTATCCCTGTTTCCCCTCACTTTCCGCCGCGGTGGCCGCTGGCCGGCGGCCGGAATTGATGGCTCTGCTGCTGGGACGGGAGCAGGTGGTCCCGGTGGTGGAGGAGGGGGCCCGGCTGGGGATACGCGCTGCGTGGGCATTTGCCTCCGGGTTCGCCGAGGCGGACGGGCGGGGAAGGGCGTTGCAGGCGGAACTGGCCGCCCTGTGCTCCCAGGCAGGGGTGGCACTGATGGGCCCCAACTGTGTGGGTTTCGTCAATCCGGCGGCCGCGACCGGTGCCTACAGCGCGCCGCTGTCCCCGCGCCTGGCGCCGGGACGGGTGGGCGCAGTGGCTCAATCAGGCTCAGTCTGCCTGGCATTGGCCAACGCCGCGCGGGGCCTGGGGTTCAGCCTGCTGGTCTCCAGCGGCAACGAGGCGGTGGTGGACGTCACCGACTACATGGCCTACATGCTGGACGACCCGGGGACCGACGTGGTGCTGGCGTTCGTAGAGCAATTCCGGCGCCCGGACCGGTTCGTGGAAGTGGCGCGTCGGGCCCGTGAGCTGGAAAAGCCCATCGTGGTCCTCAAGGTGGGCCGCTCTGAGGTGGCCCGCCGGGCGGCCGCCGCCCACACTGGGGCGCTGGCTGGCTCTGACGCTGTCCACGATGCGGTGTTTGACAAGTACGGCGTCATTCGCGTGGACGACCTGGATGAGATGCTGGAGACGGCGGTTGCCCTGACCAGCTTGCGCGGGCGGCTTCCTCGCGGCGATCGAGTGGGGGTGATCACCGTCTCCGGGGGGGAGATCGGCCTGGTGGCCGACCTGGCGCGGGGGCTGTGTTTGAGCTTCCCTCCGTGGGACGGAGCCACTGCGGCCAGGCTACAGGCCGCTCTGCCCCCGTACGCCGAGGTAGCCAACCCCTTGGATGCCTGGGGCAGCGGGAAGATCGAGGAGACGTATCCTCCTTGTGTGACCGCCGCGGCGGAGGATCCGAACGTAGATGCACTGCTCATCACCCTGGACGTCCCTCCGGGGTTGGCCCCCGCCCAGGTCGACCAGTACCGGGTGGTGGCCGAGTCGGCCGTGGCCACAGCCCGGACGGCCGCCAAGCCGATCGTGGTGCTGAGCAACCTGGCGGGCGGGCTGCATGCGCAGCTCCGCGGGGTGCTGGAGGATGGTGGGCTGCCGCTACTCCAGGGTACGCGTGCCGGCCTGCGGGCCGTGGACCGCCTTATCTGGTATGGGACCCGGCCACGGCCGGCCGCGGCGCCCCCGGCGCCTGCCCCCCCGGCGGGGGTGGCCGAGCTTCTCGACCGCCGCGGACCCCTGACCGAGCACGCCAGCAAGCGGGTGCTGGCCGCCTACGGGATCCGCTGCACTCGGGAACGGCTTTGCCGCTCTCCCGAACAGGCAGTGGCGGCGGCGCACGCCCTGGGCTACCCGGTGGCTCTCAAAGTGATGTCCCCCAGGCTCCTCCACAAGACGGATGCCGGGCTCGTCCGCCTGGGGCTGGGGGACGACCGAGGAGTGGCGGAGGCCTACACCGACCTGTGGGAGCGCGCACGTGGGCTCACTGATGTGGCTGATCTGGAGGGGATTCTGGTCCAGGAGATGGCCCCCCGGCCTGTGGCGGAGGTGATCGTGGGGGCCCTCAGGGATGAGGGGTTTGGGCCGGTGGTGGTGTTCGGGGCCGGGGGGGAGTTGGTGGAGCTTATCGAGGACCGCGCGCTGGCCCTGCCGCCCCTGACCCGGGCGGAGGCGGAAGCCATGCTCTCATGCACGCGAGTGGGCCGGTTGCTCTCTGGGTTTCGCGGCCGCCCCTCCGGCGATGGGGCCGCCCTGGTCGATGTGTTGGTGCAGGTGGGGGAGCTCGCCCGACAGTGGGCGGACAGGATTCGGAGCATTGACGTGAACCCGCTGTTCGTCCTCCCGGCCGGCCAGGGGGTGGTGGCGGTGGATGCCCTGATCGAGCTTATGGAATCTGAGGATGGAAAGGGAGCAGATGCCTAGAGTGCTTCTTTCGGGAAATGAGGCCGTCGCCCGGGGTGCCTACGAGGCCGGCGTACAGGTGGCCACCGGCTACCCGGGGACCCCGAGCTCGGAGATCTTGGAGACCATCGCCCGCGAGTACGGGAAAGAAATATACGCCGAATGGTCGACCAACGAGAAGGTGGCTCTGGACGCTGCTGCCGGGGCCGCGTACTCCGGCCGCCGCACCTTGGTTACCACCAAGCAGGTGGGGATGAACGTGCTGGCCGATTCGCTGATGTACACGGTCTACACCGGGGTGGAGGCCGGACTGGTGGTGGTTACCGCCGATGATCCCGGGATGTTCAGCTCGCAGAATGAGCAGGACAACCGGTGGTACGCCAGGTTGGCCAAGGTCCCGCTCCTGGAGCCGACCGACAGCCAGGAGGCCAAGGACTTCATCATCCTGGCGTTCGAGCTGTCGGAACGATTCGACACCCCGGTGGTGGTCCGGACTACGATGCGAGTCTCCCACGCCAAGAGCCTGGTGTCCCTGGGCACGCGGCGGGCGGCCGCAAGCGATGTGGAGAGATTCCCCCGGAACCAGCGGAAGTACGTGTGCACCGCCATGTGGGCCCGCGCGCGGCATCCGGTCGTGGAGGCACGCGTTCGTGAGCTGGCGCAATATGCGGAGGAGGCGCCCATCAACCGCATGGAGCTGGGCGACCGGGCGATGGGGATCGTCACCTCCGGCATCACGTACGCCTATGCCAGGGAAGTGTTCCCGGATGCCTCGTTTCTCAAGCTGGGGATGACCTGGCCGCTCCCCGCAGAGTTGATTCGCTCATTTGCGCATTGTGTGGATCGGCTGGTGGTGATCGAGGAGCTGGACCCGTTCTTGGAGGAACAGGTCAGGGCGCTCGGCCTGCCGGCGCTGGGGAAGGGCGTATTCCCCGCCTGCGGCGAGCTGCTGCCGGACGCGTTGGCCAAGGTGGGGGTGGAGGCCGGGTTGTTGCCCCCGGCGAGTGTGCCGCGGCCCCAGGTGGCTGTGCCCAAAGATCTGCCGGCCAGGATCCCGGTCCTCTGCCCGGGCTGTCCCCACCGCTCGACGTTCTTCGTTCTGGCCAAGCTGGGAGTGCCGGTCGCCGGGGACATTGGGTGCTACAACCTGGGGTGTCTGCCGCCGTTCAACGCCCAACACACCATGGGCTGCATGGGGGCCAGCATCGGCGTCCTTCACGGAATGGCAATCGCCGGCCTTCCGGAGCGCGGGGTGGCCACCATAGGCGACTCCACGTTTTTCCACGCTGGGCTGCCCGCACTGGCGAACATGGTGCACAACCAGGGACGCGGGGTGGTGATCATCATGGACAACGGCACCACCGCCATGACCGGGCACCAGGACCACCCGGGGACCGGCTGGAGCCTGCACGGTAGCCAGCCAAAGCGAGTGGAGCTCGTACCCTTGGTGCGCGCCCTGGGCGTGGAGAAGGTCACCACGGTGGACGCGTTCGACGTAGAGCAGGTCAAGAAAGGTCTCCAGGACTGCCTGGCGTATGACGGGCCCTCGGTGCTCATCACCCAGGGTCCGTGCGTCCACCTGTCCAAGCCGGCCGGGGCTGCCTACTGGGTGGACAGCGAGCAGTGCATTGCCTGCGGGGAGTGCTTCAAGCTGGGCTGCCCCGCGATCGTCAGGTCTGGCGACACCCACCCCAAGACCGGCCGACCCAAATCGAGCATCGACCCCACCCTGTGCGTGGGCTGTGACATGTGTCGCCAAGCGTGTCCGGTGGGCGCCATTCACGCGCCCGACAGTGAGGAGGACGACCGATGAGGGGCAAGCTCGACTTCTTGGTGGCGGGGGTGGGCGGACAGGGCACGGTGTTGGCAAGCGACATCTTGGCCGAGGTGGGAGTGGCGGCCGGCTACGACGTCAAGAAATCGGACGTCCTCGGGCTGGCCGTGCGCGGGGGCAGCGTGCTGAGCCACGTGCGGTGGGGCGAGGAGGTGGCCTCCCCGGTGGTGCCGCGGGGGGGAGCTGATTACCTGCTCGGCTTCGAACCCTTGGAGGCCCTGCGAGGAGTGGAGTATCTGTCGCCGGCCAGCACGGCACTGGTGAACGCCCATCCCATTCCGCCGGTGTCGGTGTCCAGCGGGGGCGCCGACTACCCGTCGCTGGACCGCATCGAGAGCTCGTTGGCCGAGGCCGCCCGGAGGACGCTGCTTGTGGACGCCACTGCGGCCGCGCGGGCAGCGGGGTCAGTCCGGGCAGCCAACGTCGCCTTGTTGGGCGCCCTCTCCACCCTGATCGATGTTCCGGAGGAGGTCTGGCGAGAGGTGGTGGAGAGGCGGGTGCCGGCCAAGTACCAGCGGCTCAACCTTGACGCTTTCCAGGCTGGCCGCGGGATGATGAACGGAGGCACGCGATGAGAATCCTGGTCATCAACCCCAACAGCTCGGTGGTGATGACGGGGCAAATTCGGAAGGCGCTACAGCGCATCAAGCGCCCGGACACTGAGTTAATGGTGGAGCGAGTAGAGCAGGCTCCCCCGGCCATCGAGTCAGGGCGAGACGTCGCCCAGGCGGTCCCCGGGGTACTGGAATGGGTCCAGCGGGCGGAGGGGGCGGGCTGCCAGGCCGCCATCATCGCCTGCTTCTCTGACCCCGGGCTTGACGCGGCTCGAGAAGTGGGAAACCTGTTGGTACTGGGGATTCAGGAGACCAGCTTACATCTGGCGGCCATGCTCGGCCACCGGTTCACCATTCTCACCCCACGACCGCACCGCGTCCCGGCCAAGGAGCGCGAGGTGCGGCGGATCGGGCTGGAGGGTGCGCTGGCCTCAGTGCGGCCGCTCGGCCTGTCGGTGACGGAGACTGAGGCCCAGCCCGAGCGGACCAAGGCGCGGATTCTCGAGGTGGCCAAGGTAGCGGTTGAGGAGGACGGGGCGGAGGTGCTGGTGCTGGGGTGCGCGGGCATGGTGGGCTATGCAGCGGAGCTGGAGCGGCAGCTGGGGGTGGTGGTCATCGACCCCACGGCGACCACGCTCAAGGTATGTGAGGGGATTGTGGAGCTGGGCCTGCGGCAGAGCAAGCTGGCCCTGTACCGAACGCCCACATGAGCGGGAAGGAGGTGGTGAGGCGGGCACAGTGCAAGCTTGTCGGCGTGGTCTTGCGGAAGAGTTGTTTAGAAAAAGGAGGCGTTGACATGAAGCGGCTTGCGGTTTTTCTTGCAGCGGTGGCAGTGAGCGTAGTGATCGCCGTCCCCTTGGGTGCGCAGGAGCACAACCCGGACCAGCCCCTGCTGGCGGCGGTGGACATGGGCTACGTCCCGTTCGCCTTCGTGACTGAGACCGGCGAAGAGGTCGGTTTCGCCGTCGATCTGGCCGAGGCGCTGGCCGAGCGGATGGGCCGTCCCGGTGCGGAGATCGTGTCGGTGGCCTGGGCGGGCATCTTCGCCGCCCTCGATGCGGGCCGGGTGGAGTTCATCGTTGCCCCCACCAACATCCGGCTGTCGCGCGCCGAGAACATGGACTTCACCGAGCCATACATGGACACAGCCCAACTGATCGCGGTCAACGCGCGGCTCGCTGATCAGGTCAAGTCGTTCGACGACTTGGCGGGGCTCACCATCGGGGTGAACACTGGCTCAGTGAGCGACGATTGGCTGGTGGATCACGCGGAGTACGGGTTCGTCATCGAGCGTTACGACAACCTCCTGGACGGGCTCCTGGCCGTGGACACCGGTCGCATCGACGCGGTGATCGGAGACTACGAAGCAGTGGCCTACGCGGCCAAGGACCGCCCGAACGTGGTCGCCGCACTGACCATCACCGGCGACGAGCAGTACGGGCTCCCCTGCCGCAAAGGGGACCGCGAGTTCCGCAACCAGCTTGAGCGGGCCCTGGAGGGGCTGAAGCTGGACGGGACGCTGCAGAGGCTGCACGAGAAGTGGTTCGGGGTGTCGCCAGAGCCCTACTCATCGACGAATCTGGTCTACGTCGGCTACGGCGTGCCGGGACTGCCTGGATACGAGCTCACCTACCATCAGCCTACGTTCTAGCGACGCAGCCGCCGGGGGCGCCCTAGGGTGGGGCGCCCCCTCAGCGGCCCCGGGCTAAACCGTAGGGCGTACTCAGGGCAACGTGGGCAGGGGTGACTGATGCGAATCAACGAACTGCTGCACACTTTCTTCGACGGCCGCCACATGCTGGCGGCGCTCCCCGAACTCGCCCAGGGGTTGCTGGTCACGGTGGAGATCGCGGGGCTGTGTCTGGCGGTAGGGATTAGCTTGGGGTTGGTGCTGGCGGTGGTCCGGGTGACCATCGCCCGCCACGGCAACCCCCTGCTGGTGCGTCTGCTGAACGTCCCCCTTGTCTTCTACGTGGACGCCGTCCGGGCCATCCCCCCGCTGGTCACCCTGGTGGTGGTCTATTTCGCCCTCCCCTATCTGGGGATCTTCCTGCCCCGGTTCTGGTCAGCGGTGATGGTGTTCGTGTTGGTGCTGGCAGCGTTTGCCGAGGAGATTTTCCGGGCCGGCATCGAGTCGATCGATCCTGGGCAGATGGAGGCGGCGCGCTCCCAAGGGCTGACCTTCCTCCAAGCCATGGCCCACGTGATTGTGCCCCAGGCGTTCCGAGTCGCCGTCCCCCCGCTCACCTCCCGCATGATCTCCATCACCAAGGACGTCAGCCTGGCATCGGTGATCGGGGTGTCGGACCTGCTGAAGGCAGCCAAGCTCGATATCGCCAGGTCGGGCAACTACTCCTCGTTGGTGGCCGCGGCCATCATGTTCACGCTGTTGTTCTTGCCCCTGGTCCGCCTGTCGGGGTTGGTGGAGCGGAGGTTGCGGTGAGGACGGTGGGAACCCCGGTTCGAGGAGCGAGCTGATGGACCAGTTCATTTACAACTTCTTCAACGTGGACATCATGTACCGATCCCGCATCATCCTGCTGGCCGGGCTGAAGAATACCGTGCTGTTGGCCGTGGTCTCGCTGGTGTTGGCGGGGGCCTGCGGGCTGCTGTTGGCCGTGGTCCGCGGCCTGAAGCTGAAGCTGCTGAACGCCCTCATCGTGGCCTACGTGGACCTGTTCCGTGCCCTTCCCACCATCGTGCTGTTCATGATCGTGTACTACATGCTGCCCTACCTCGGGTTTTCGCCGCCCGTGTTCTGGGCGGCGGTGGTGGCCCTGACCATCAACGGGGCCGCCTACTTCGAGGAGATATTCCGGGCGGGGATCGAGGCGGTGGACCCAGGACAGGGGGAGGCGGCCCGCGCGCTGGGCCTCAACTTCGCGCAGACCATGTGGCACGTCATCCTGCCTCAGGTGGTCCGCATCGTGCTGCCCCCTGCCACCAGCAACAGCTTGGAGCTGGTGAAGACCACGGTGCTGGCCTCGGTGATCTCCATGCCGGACCTGCTGTACAAGGCGCAACAAGCGGCTGGCGGAGTGTTTGCCACCCCCACCCCGCTGGTCACCGCAGCGCTGATCTTCCTGGTGATGTTGTGGCCGTTCGTCCGGCTGACCGGCTATTTGGAACGCCGGTTCGGAACATGATTCTAGGTCGCAAGGACCGGAGGACGGGGGAAAGGAGGATGAAGCGAGGTGCCTAGCGTGCTCGTGGACATCCAAGATCTGCACAAGAACTTCGGCAAGCTGGAGGTCCTCAAGGGTATACACATGCAGGTCCGCGAGGGCGAGGTGGTCTGTCTGATCGGACCCTCTGGGGCGGGGAAGAGCACCCTGCTGCGGTGCATCAACCGGCTGGAGGAACCCACCGGCGGGCGGATCTTCGTGGATGGCCAGGAGGTCACGGGTTCAAAGGCCAATCTGAACAAGATCCGCAGCGAGATCGGCATGGTTTTCCAGTACTTCAACCTGTTTCCCCACATGACAGCCCTGCAGAACTGCAGCCTTGCCCTCATGAAGGTGCGGAAGCTCAAGCGAGAGGAAGCACAGGGGCGGGCCCTGGAGGTGCTGCGCCGGGTGGGACTGGAGGACAAGGCACACGCCAAGCCGCGGCAGCTCTCCGGCGGACAGCAGCAACGGGTGGCGATCGCCCGTGCCCTGTCTATGGGGCCCAAGCTGATGTTGTTCGACGAGCCCACCTCCGCGTTGGACCCGGAGTTGATCGGTGAAGTGCTCGAGGTAATGCTCGATCTGGCGGCCAAGGGGATGACCATGGTGGTGGTGACCCATGAGATGGGGTTCGCGAAGAAGGCGGCGGACCGGATCTGCATGCTCGACCACGGGGTCATCCTCGAGGAGGGCCCGCCGGAGAAGCTGTTTGAGCGCCCGGACCACGAGCGGACCAGGACCTTCTTGAGCAAGATCCTGTGAGGGGGACTGGATGCAGATGCACTTCGATGTGGTGATTCGCGGAGGGTTGGTGGTGACTGCGGGGGCGGTCCGCAGGTGGGATGTGGGGGTGGCTGACGGGCGGATCGCCGCGCTGGGTCCCTCTCTGGGAAGGGGAGATCGGGAGATTGATGCTGTTGGGAAGTACGTGCTTCCGGGGCTCCTCGACGTGCACACCCACCCTGTCTACCTGGACGACATGGGGAACCTGTCGGTCAGTGCGGCGTGGGGGGGGATCACCACCCTCATCCACTACGCCTATGCCAAGCCGGGGCAGAAGCTGGTGGAAACGGTAGAGGACTTCCGGGCCGAGGGGAACGAGAAGAGCATGTTGGATTTCGGCTTGCATGCAGGACTGTTCGATCCCCAGTCCCAGGCGGAGGAGATTCCGAGCGTGGTCAAGCTGGGGGTCACCTCGTTCAAGATGTTCATGACCTACGCCAAGCTGAAGTGGATGACCGACGACTACCAGCTCATGCGTACCCTGGACATCATTGCCTCGGTGGGGGGGCTGGGGATGGTGCATGCGGAGAACGGGCTGGCCACAGACTACCTGGAGGACAAATACCAGCGGCTGGGGAGGGATCCGGCGGAGGTGTTTGAGGCCACCCGGCCGGGGATCCTGGAGGCGGAGGCGGTGAACCGGGCCATTGCCCTGGCACAGGTAGCGGGGTGTCCACTTTACATCCCCCATGTGTCAGCGAAGGAGGCGGTGGGGGTCATCGCCCAGGCGAAGAACCGGGGATGGCGGGTGTACGGGGAAACCTGTCCCCAGTATCTGAGCCTGACGGGGGAGGAAGTTCACCGGCAGGGGCCGTTGGCGAAGATTGGGCCGCCGCTGCGTGGGGAGGATGACCAGGAGGCGTTGTGGGAGGGGCTGGCCGGCGGGGTGTTGGATGTGGTGGCGAGCGACCACGCGCCGAAGGCGAAGGGGCGGGAGGATGACTTTTTCGCGGCGGCGTATGGCTCACCGCAAGTGGAGACGATGTTGGGGGTGGTGTACGACCGTGGGGTAAGCGAGGGGCGGCTAACGTTGCCGCGGCTGGTGCAGGTGATGAGTGAGAACCCGGCGAAGATCTTTGGTTTGTATCCGCGGAAGGGGGCGCTGGCAGTGGGCAGCGACGCTGACTTGGTGGTATGGGATCCGGCCGGCGAGCAGCTGATCACCCAGGCCACGCAGCACAGCCGGGCGCAGTACACCCTGTATGAGGGGTGGAGGTGTTTGGGGCGGCCGGTGCTGTCCATGCAACGGGGAGAGGTGCTGCTGGAGGGGGGCGAGCTGCACGCCCGGCCTGGCCGAGCACACTTCCTGGCCACCCGTGCCGGCGCCGTGGAGCCGTCCGAACTCACGGGGAAGGGAGCGACATGTCAACGAAGGCAGAGCGGAAGATCAAGCTGACGCGCGGCGTGCCGCCTGAGGAGGCTCTCCCCTGCGATCTGGTGCAGGATTGCTGTGCACGCGCCCTGGCTGAGCACGGCGAGGTACTGCTTCAGTACCACCCGGCGACTGGCTTCGGGCCGCTGCGGGAGCTCCTGGCGGCCGAGGCCGGAGCGCCCCCCGAGGCACTATTGGTGGGTAACGGGTCCATTCAGCTCCTGTTCTTCTTGGCCCAAGGCTGGCTCTCGCCCGGTGACGTGGTGGCTGTCGAGCGCCCCACCTACGACCGGGCGGTGACTGCGTTCCGGACGTTGGGGCTCCACGTGGTGGGTGTGCGCATGGAGGACGACGGACCAGAGCTGGCCTGTCTGGAGGAGGTGGTGCGGCGGCACTCGCCACGCCTCTTCTACACAGTGCCCGATTTCCAGAATCCGACGGGGGTGACCACGTCGGCAGCCAAGCGGGAGGCGATCGCCGGACTCGCCGCCGAGACAGGGATGCTGATCGTGGAGGACATCCCATATCGCAGGCTTCGCTACTGGGGCCAGGACGTCCCCACCTACCGGGAGCTGCTGGCTGGTCAGGTGGTCCAGCTCTCTTCGTTCAGCAAGCTGCTGGCCCCTGGCCTTAGGGTGGGCTGGGCGCTGGCGCAGCCGGAGTTGACAGCGACCATGGCCAAACTGGCCGAGGACGCGTACATCACCCCGGGCATGCTCGCCCAGGGCGTGGTTTACCAGTTCCTACGGGGGGGATATCTGGCGGACAACCTGGCGGCGCTGAAACGGCTCTACCGGCCGCGGCTGGCAGCGATGCTGACCGCCCTTGAGGAACACCTGCCCGACGGTCGCTGGGTGGAGCCCGAGGGGGGATTCTTCGTGGGGCTCACCCTTCCCGCGGGCGTAGACGCCGCCGCCGTGGCCGCAGTGGCCCGCCGGGAGGAGGGGCTGGTGCTGAGCGACAGCGCCGGCTTCTTCGCCGACGGCGACTCTTCGTGGTTCGTCCGCCTGCCGTTCTGCGCGTTGAATGAAGAGGAGATCGACGAGGCAGTGGCTCGGTTGGCGCGAGCCGCAGCGACGGTCAGAAGCCGCAGGAGGTGACGCTAATGGGAAGCATGCAGGGTGTTGACGTACTCAGGGCGGACCAGTTCGCTCGGGATGAGCTGGAGCTGATCATGGCCGCGGCCGACGAGATGGACACAGCGCTGGAGCGCGGAGATGTCCTGGGCACGCTGAGGGGCAAGATCCTGGCGGCGCTGTTCTTTGAGCCCAGCACTCGGACGCGCCTCTCGTTCGAGGCTGCCATGCTGCGCCTGGGAGGACGAGTGGTGTCCGTAGCCGACGCCAAGACATCCTCCGCTGCCAAGGGGGAGTCGCTGCCGGATACCATCCGGACTGTTGAGGGATACGCCGACGTAGTCGTATTGCGGCACCCACTGGTGGGGGCGGCCGAGCAAGCGGCGGCGGCCACCCACCGACCGGTGATCAACGCCGGCGACGGCGCAGGGCAACACCCCACCCAGGCTCTCCTGGACCTGTACACGATCCGCAGGGAGAAGGGAAGGGTGGATGGTCTCACCGTGGCGTTGGCCGGCGACCTCAAGCACGGCCGCACGGTTCACTCCTTGGCCCAGTGCCTGTCCCACTACGAGGTAACCCTGATTCTGGCCTCCCCGGCGGCGCTACGCATGCCGGCCGACATCGTAGCGGGACTCAACGAGGCGGGGGTGCGGTTTGAGGAGACCGAGGATCTCCGGGCGGCGGTGAGCAGGGCCGACGTGTTGTACATGACCCGGGTGCAGCGGGAGCGGTTCGCCGATCCGGCGGAATACGAGCGGTTGAAGGGGGCGTACGTCCTCACCAAGAGGATGTTGGAGGAGGCCGGCCGTGAGGTGACGGTGATGCACCCGTTGCCGCGGGTGGACGAGATCGCACCGGACGTGGACGGCCTGCCCGGAGCGGCCTACTTCCGTCAGGCGGCCAACGGCGTGCCGGTTCGCATGGCCCTGCTGGCCCTGATCTGTGGGAAGGCGTAGTCACATGGGAGGCAACCGTGGCCGATACAGGCTACTCCATTGAGATTGAGCTGGTGAAGGCGGAGGGGGAATGCGTGGCCGGACACCGGGTGGGTGACAAGTTCTTTGTGGACGGGGACGAGGTTCGATTCGGCTGTAGTGGCCTGTGCATCCACGCCCTGTACAGCATGCTTCCCAAGATCCTGGCCATGAGATACGGAGCTCGGTTCCCGTGGGCGAAGGACGACCCTGACACGGTGACCCACGCTTGCCCAGACGCCGCCAACCCGCACACGTTCGTATTGCGCCGGCTGCAACGCTGAAGCGGCTTCACCGGGCTGGCCCGCGCGCCGGGCGCCGCAGCCGGTAAACTGGGAAGTCAAAGGGAGGAGTGTATCGATGCAGGAGAAGGAGACTTCCGGCTCGGTGGTGCGGTCGTTGGACAAGGCCCTCTATGTCCTCCACCTGCTGGCGGAGGTGGAAGATGACATCGAGCTTGGCGGGCTCGCCGCCCGGGCAGGCCTGCCCAAGAGCACACTGGTGCGGCTGCTGGCGACCCTGAAGGGGCGTAGTTTCGTCTATCAGGATCCCACCACCCGCAGGTATCGGCTTGGCTGGGGGCTGATCCACCTGGGGAAGGCGGCAGAGCGGCAGTTCGACTTGGGCACCGTGATCCGGCCGTTCTTGGAGCAGCTGGCGCGGGAGACCGGGGAGACGGCGTCGTTGGCGGTGCTGGACGGCGACCGTGCGGTGTACATAGAGCAGGTGGTGAGCCAGAACATCATCAAGGGGGTCCCCCCGACCGGGTCGACGCTGGACCTTCACTGTACCGCGGTGGGCAAGATGCTTCTCAGCTCGCTGTCGGAGGGGACATGCGAACGGCTGGTCCGCGAGCGCGGCTTGCCCCGGCGGACGGCCAACACCATCGTGAACGCCGCCCGGTTGCGGAAGGAGCTGGCGCGGGTGCGGCAGCAGGGCTACGCAGTGGATGACGAGGAGGCCGAGCCTGGCGGCCGTTGCGTGGCCGCCCCGGTGCACGACGCTCAGGGCCTGGTGGTGGCTGCGATCTCCATCACCGGCCCCACCAGTCGGCTGACCGTAGAACGACTGGGGGAGTACGCGGAGGTGGTACGGGGGGTCGCGGCCCGGGCCTCGCGCGCGCTGGGCCACGCGGGTGAAGATGGTTGACGGCCGGCGTCAGCCGGCGGAGGGTGGGACTTGGCTGGTGCGCGCTGACCGCGTGGTCCCCTCCCTCAGCGATCCGCACGCCCCAGTGCTCACGGACGGGGCGGTCTGTGTGCAGGAGGGCCGGGTGGTCGCGGTGGGAGCATACGCTGACCTACGGCACAGCTGGCCTGAGGTCCCGGTGGTAGAGGGAGCGGGGAAGGCGCTGGTTCCTGGACTGGTCGATGCCCACAGCCATGGGCGGGGGCTGTCGCCCATACGAGGGGGCCTCGGCTACGACCACCTGGAGCGGTGGCTCCTTCGGACTCACCAGCTGCCCCAGTTGGGGCCGCGCCTGAACGCACTGATCTCGGGGGTCCGCCATCTGCGGGCCGGGTTCACCGCGATTCACTACCTGCACATCCCGGGGGCCGATCCGTGGGGAGAACTGGAGAGGATGGAGGCGGCCCTATCCGGCCTGCGAGCTGCGGGGATCAGGGTCGCCTTCTCCGTTCCTGCCCGCGATCGGAATTTCCTGACCTATGACGATGCTTCGTTCCTGCCCACCCTCCCGGCAGGGCTGCGCAAACGCGCGGAGGAGCTCGTGCCTGGCCGGGGAGCAGGGGGCGGCGACGCGTTCCGTGAGGTGTTCACCGAGTTCCTGGCCCGGCGTCGGGGGGAGCACACAAGCGTCAACCTGGCCCCCACCGGTCCACAGTGGTGTACCGACGACTTGCTGGCCACAGTGGGGGAGTTGGCGGAAGCCCACGACGTGCGGATTCACCTTCACACTCTGCAGACCCCTCTGCAGAAGAGGTACGGCCTCAGAACCTTCAAGGATGGCTTGGTGGCCCACCTGGCGGACATCGGGCTGTTGGGCCCGCGACTGACCCTGGGTCACGCCGTGTGGCTGACTTCCCGCGATGTGGACCGGCTGGTGGCAGCTCAGGTATCGGTCACGCATCACGCCGGCTGTAATCTGAACATGCGGAACGGCATCGCCCCGGTGGACGCCTTGCTCCGTCGGGGGGTGACGGTGGCCATGGGGATGGACGATAAGCCGTTTTCCGAGGACGAGGACGCGTTTCAGGAGATGCGGCTGGTGGGGAAGCTCCACCGGGTCACCGGCGGGGGCATGGGTAGCAGTTGCCTCACCACCTGGGATGTGCACCGAATGGCCACCCGGAACGCTGCGTTGGTATCCGGCTTCGGCGAGCGGTGCGGGCAGCTGGCGCCCGGGGCCTGGGCGGACATGGTGTTGGTCGATCTGGACGAGATCTGCCGCGCCTGGAGTTCCCCCCGGGTGGACCTGCGCGAGCTCCTGTTCCACGCAGCGACTGCGCGCGACGTGGACACGGCGATCGTCGCAGGCAAGCTGGTGATGCGGGATCGCCGCCTGCTGACCGTGGATGAGGAGGCGCTATGGGATGAGGTCCGCGACAGGGTGGATGGCGACCGACACGGACAGGGGTTGTGGGACGAGCTGGAGCCCTATGTGGAGCGGTTCTACCGCGGGTGGGCGGCGCCCACTTGTGACCCCTACTACCCGATCAACAGCAGGATGTGACCGCTGGCCATGGACGGAGGGGTAAGGGAAGGGATGGTAGGGTTCTGCCGGCGGCTGATCCAGACCCCCAGCCTCCCCGGACGCGAGGAGGCACTGGCGGACCTCATCCGCGCGGAGATGCAGAAACTGGGCTACGACCAGGTGTGGGTCGACGAGGTGGGCAATGTCATCGGTTGCATCCGGGGGCGCAGGCGGCGGCCAGCCGTGATGTTCACCGCCCACATGGACCACGTGGATGCTGGTGACCCTGTACTGTGGAGTCACCCGCCCTACGGCGGGGTCCTGGCAGACGGCTACCTACACGGCCGCGGGGCCAGTGACACCAAAGGTGCCATAGCCACGCAAGTGTACCTGCCGACCCTTCTCACCCAACGACCGCTGGCCGATGTGTACGTCGCACAGGTGGTGCTGGAGGAAAAGGGCGGTGTGGGGACACAACACCTAGTCAAGACGCTCCGCCCGGACGTGGTCATCTTGGGAGAGGCGACTGCTAACCAGCTGGCGCTGGGCCACAGAGGCCGCTTGGAGGTGGTAGTCACCGCGGCCGGCCGCGCGGCCCACGCCAGCGTACCGGCCCGCGGCGTAGTCCCCCACTACCCGATGGCCCGATTCTTGCTGCGCCTGCGCCAGCTGCCGATGCAGTCCGCAGGTGATTTGTCGGCCACAGTAGCGCCGACACTGTACTATACAGACCAGAAAAGCGCCAACGTCATCCCGGGCAAGGCAGTGCTTCATCTGGACTGGCGGACTGTACCTGGAGAGGAGCCGGAGGACGTCCTGCTGCGGATCGACGCCATCCTGGACCAGGAGATGACGGCGCGCCTGGGGGCCGAACTGCTGTCCACCTACACAGGCGTGGAGGTGGAGATGGCCAAGGTGCGACTGCCCTACCGACTGGATCCCCAGAGCTGGCCCGTGCCCAGGGTGCGGGCGGCGGTCCGGCGGACTTGTCGACGCCCCGTGGCACTGGGCAGCTGGGACTTCGTCACTGACGCTGGCTACTTCGCCGAGCAGGGCATCCCGGTCATAGGCTTCTCCCCAGGCGAGGAGCACTACGCCCACACCTACGAGGATCGCGTGGCCTTGGCACTGATGGAGGAGGCGTTGGCCTGCTATCCCCAGATCGTGCGGGCCTGCCAGGCCGACCATCCGCGTGTTGGAGAGGAACAACCGCCCCCGGGATGAGGGGCGAGCGCGGTCCCCCGGCGGCTAGCTGTCCGCTGGGCGCGGCGCCAGTTGCCGCACCAGCTCCAAGTCGGAGTGGGGTCGGGGGCCGCTGGCGGTCAGCTGGTACCGCTCATGGCCCTTGCCGGCGATGAGTACCACATCCCCGGGCCCCGCAGCCGCCAGGGCTTCACGGATGGCCAGTTTGCGGTCCAGCTGGACCTCCCACCTGCCTCCCGCGGCGCAGATCCCGCTGGCGATCTGCTCCGCGATCCGCTGGGGGTCCTCGGGCTGGGGGTTGTCAGCGGTGATCACCACCAGGTCTGCCAGGCGGCCCGCCACCTCTCCCATCAGGGGGCGCTTCCCCGGATCGCGGTCCCCGGGGGCCCCGAACACCGCCACCAGGCGCTCGGCCTGCGGGCGCAGCGCCTCCAGCACGGCGGCCAGGGCCTCCGGGGTGTGCGCGTAGTCCACCACGGCCAGAGCCCCGGCCGGAGTGTGGAATTGGTGGAACCGGCCTGGGGGCAGGCGGGCCTTGCTCAGCCGGTCGGCGATTGCGGATACAGGTTGGCCCAGTGCCCAAGCCACGGCCGTTGCCGCCAGGGCGTTCGCCAGGTTGTGCCGCCCTGGGAACGGGAGGCGCACCCGGGCCCGCCCGCCTGGGGCAAGCAGGGTGAATTGGGCCAGTGCGGGATCGAGATCGGCAGCTCGCACCTCGCCACGCTCGATGCCGTAGGTCAGCTTGCGGCCGCGCGATGCGGATAGAAACTCGCCGGCGCACCGGTCCTGGACGTTGACCACCGCCCATGCATCCGGGGGGAGCATGTGGAACAGCCGCAGCTTGGCTGCCAGGTACGCGTCCTGGCTCTTGTGGAAATCGAGGTGATCGCGCCCCAGCCCGGTGAACACGGCACAGCTCAGCTGCACCCCATCCACGCGGTGCTGCGCCAGCCCGATGGACGACGCCTCGAAGGCGAAGAACCGCTTGCCCGCGGCCGCGGCCCGGGCAGCCAGGCGCTGGAGATCCGGGGCCTCAGGAGTGGTGACACAGGAGAGCTGATCCTCGGCCACCCGCACCGTGGTCAGCGTGTCGCACGCCGGCAGCAGCTGACCCAACAGATGGACCACGGTGGTCTTCCCGTTGGTTCCGGTGACGGCGATGGCCGCCAGCTTGGCGGTCGGGTGGCCGTAGAACCTGCAGGCAGCCTGGGCCAGGGCGGCGCGGGCGCTTTCGACCTGGAGGTAAGGAATCGAAAGGGCGTGAAGCGGGCGCTCGCCGACGGCCGCGACTGCGCCCCGCCGGGCCGCGTGACGGACGAAACTATGCCCGTCGCACCTGGTGCCGGGGAGGGCGAAGAAGAGTTCTCCCGGCCGAACGCGGCGGGAGTCCCATGCTAGCCCCGCCACCGCCAGTCGGGCCACCGGGCTCGACCGTCCCTCCGGGAGCAACTCCGCCAGCTCCATGGCGCCCGATGGTAGCCGGTGGCAACCCCTGGGAGGAGGACAAATGCGCAGGGGACACGGCGTCGCCGTGCCCCCGTCGCGAGAAACCGCTATCTTCCCGGTCTAAAACATCACGTACAGGCCCAGCCCGGGCATGAGGAGGGCGTTGATCTGCATGTTGGCCAGGTTGATCAACCCCAACAAGCGCACCTGCCCAAAGAAGCCAGCGGTATCGGACATGGCGATGTAGGCCCCGGCCAGCCCGTTCACCGACAGGTTGATTTGGGCCACGCCGCTGATCCCTCCGGCCACCACCGCCAACCCACCCGCACCAAATCCGAAGTAGGGCTGGAAGCCCTCCTCCCCCAGCCGGATCATGAAGCTCCCGTCGAGGGAGAAGGCCATGTTGCCCGCGAAAGCGAACCAAGTGCCCAGAGTAAACCTAAAGGCGGTGAAATCACCGGTGGGCACCTCGGCGAAGAAGTCGAAGATCGGGGCGCCCAACGCGAAGCTCCCCCCCGCCCCCAGCCGCGCCGCCGGCGCGGGCGCCGGCTCAGCATCCTGAGCCAGACCGGCCGTAGTCACAAGTAACACCCCTACCACAACAACACCTAACAGACTTTTTCTGTTCACAGCGCCTCCTCAGGCCCCAAGAGTTGTCCGCATTATAGCGGATCGCGGTCGGCGGGAAAGACCCCCATTCCCACCAGCAGACTCCGCCTGCCTGGCGGACGCGAGGGGGTCGTGGCCCCGCAGGGGCGGCTGAGCATGGGTTTACCTGGAGCGGCGGTCACCCTATGATTGGCCGGAGGGGAGCGAGATGGCAGACGGCACACCGCGCGTAGTCCGGGCCCCGCGGGGAAGGGAGATCTCCTGTCGGGGTTGGCAACAGGAAGCGGCCCTGCGGATGCTGATGAACAACCTGGACCCCGATGTGGCCGGAGATCCCGCCAACCTGATTGTCTACGGGGGTACGGGCAGGGCGGCCCGCTCGTGGCAGGACTTCGACCTCCTGGTGAAGTGTCTCCGGGACCTCCGAGACGATGAAACGCTGGTAGTACAGTCCGGCCGGGCGGCCGGGGTGTTCACCACGCACGCGGACGCCCCGCGGGTGCTGATCGCCAACGCGATGCTGGTGCCGGACTGGGCCACCTGGGAGGTGTTCCGCGAGCTGGAGCGGGCGGGCCTGACCATGTACGGACAGATGACCGCCGGCTCTTGGATCTACATCGGGACCCAGGGAATCCTCCAGGGGACCTACGAGACGTTGGCCGAAGTGGCCCGCCGGCACTTCGGCGGCACGCTGCGGGGCAAGCTGGTCCTCACCGCCGGGCTGGGGGAGATGGGAGGCGCCCAGCCGCTAGCCATCACCATGAACGAGGGCGTGGGGCTGGTGGTGGAGGTCAACCCGGCCAAGCTCAAGCGGCGGATGGAGTTGGCTCAACTCGACACCTGGACCGATTCCCTGGACGACGGCCTCCGGATTGCCCGCGAGCACCTGAGTCAAGGGGAGCCGATCTCCATCGGGCTGCTCGGCAACGCCGCCGACGTGTACCCCGAGCTGCTCAGGCGGGGGGTGATCCCTGCCGTGGTCACCGACCAGACTGCGGCCCACGACGAGCTGGAGGGGTACGTTCCCGCCGGCCTGTCCTACGCCGATGCCCTGCGGCTGCGGGCTGACGATCCGGAGAGGTATGCGGAGCTTTCCTACCGGTCGATGGTTCGACACGCCCAGGCCATGGCGGACATGCAGGAGGCGGGGGCGGTGGTGTTCGACTACGGCAACGCGTTGCGGGCCCAAGCCGAGCGGGGCGGGCTCCCCCATAAAGTGGCGTTCTCGTTTCCGGGGTTCGTGCAGGCCTACATCCGCCCCATGTTCTGCCGGGGCAAGGGCCCGTTCCGCTGGGTGGCCCTGTCCGGTGACCCCGCGGACATCCTGCGGACGGATCGGGCCGTCTTGGAGCTGTTCCCCGAGGACGAGAGCCTGGCGCGCTGGATCCGCAGGGCGGAGGACAGGGTTCGTTTCCAAGGCCTGCCGGCCCGGCTGTGTTGGCTGGGTTACGGGGAGCGGGCTGAGGCAGGCCTGGCGTTCAACGAGCTGGTGCGGCGGGGGGAGGTCAAGGCCCCGATCGTCATCGGACGAGATCACCTCGACTCCGGCTCGGTGGCCTCTCCCTACCGGGAGACCGAGGGGATGAACGATGGTTCGGACGCCATCGCCGACTGGCCGATCCTGAACGCGCTTCTCAACGCGGTGGCCGGCGCCACCTGGGTCTCCGTGCACCACGGCGGCGGGGTGGGCATAGGCAAGAGCATCCACGCCGGCATGGTGGTGGTAGCCGATGGGACGGAGGCCGCCGGGCGTAGGCTGGAGCGCGTGCTCACCTGCGATCCCGGTCTGGGGGTGGCGCGGCACGCCGACGCCGGCTACCAGGACGCAATCCAGGTGGCCCGGCGGCGGGGCATCCGGGTCCCCCGCTTGGAGGGCTAGGCCACGAACTCGGCGACCACAAACGTGTGGTCGGAGGGCTTGTCCGCCTTCCTCGCCTCCCGGTCGATCCACACGGTGGTAGATCGTTCGGCCAAGGGGCAGGTGGCCCAGATATGGTCGACGCGCCAGCCGAGGTTGCGCTCCAGTGCGTTGGGTACGCGGTAATCCCAGAAAGTGAACTGCCCCTCCTCCCCTGGCCGGTGGCGACGCAACAGGTCTTCAAACCCCCATTCCCGGATCTCCTGCAGGGCCTCCCTGGCCTCGGGGTGGAAGTCGACGTGGTTCTTGAGCCGGGTCGGGTTGTGCACGTCGATCTCCTCGGGGGCAACGTTGAAGTCCCCGCACCACAGCAGCGGCTGCCCGGGGGAGAAGTGGCGGTCGAAGTACTCCCGCAGCCGTGCCAACCACTTCAGTTTGTAGCGGAACATCTCGTGGTCAACCGACCGCCCCTGGGGGACGTAGGTGTTGACGACGGGGATGCCCCGGATGTCTGCCCGGACCAGCCGGTCGTCGTCGGCCGGGCCACCGTCGTCGAGGCCGAAGCTGACCCGCCGGGCTTCGGTCAGGCTGGCCAGGGCGACGCCGGCCTGGCCCTTGCGGCCACGGAACACCACGTGATAGCCGAGCTTGCGGAAGTCGGCAGCCGGGAAGTCGCCGTCCGGGACCCTCGTCTCCTGGATGCAGAGGACGTCCGGGCGGTAGCGGCGCAGCCAGTCAGCCACCAGCGGCATGCGGGTGCGGATGGAGTTGGCATTGTAGGTCGCCACGCTGAAGCTTCTGCCGGTCATGTTTATCCCTTGCCGTCATTGTATCAGCCTTGCGGCCGGCCACTCAGGCCGCCGCACTCACGTCTGGAGCTTGGGGTCGACCGCGTCTCTCAGCCCGTCCCCCACCATGTTGAACGCCAGCACGGTGACCAGGATGGCCAGCCCGGGGAACACGGGGAGCCAGGGAGCCACCACGATCCAGTTCACCCCCTCCCGGATCATGTTGCCCCAGGTGGGGGTGGGGGGGGATACCCCCAGGCCGATGAACGACAGGTTGGCTTCGATGCGGATGGCGGTCGCCGTCCACAGGGTTCCCATCACCAGGATCTCGCCGAAGACGTTGGGGAGGACGTGACGTAGCATGATGCGCCACGGGGAGCCCCCCACTGCCCGGGCGGCGTCTACATAGTCCTGCTCGCGGATGGCCACCACCGCCCCGTAGGCCAGCCGGGCGAACCGGGGAGCCAGTACCACTCCGATGGCGGCGATCATCTTGCCCAAGCCGGTTCCCAGGGTGGCCATGACCAGCAGCCCCATGATGAGCACCGGGAAGGCCATGAGGACGTCCACCAGCCGCATGATCGCCTGCTCCAGCCACCCCCTCAGGTAGCCGGCGACCAGCCCCATCAGGGTCCCCACGGCCATCCCCATGAGCACCGAGAGCACGCCCACGGTGAGCGACACGCGGGCCCCGAAGAACACCCGGGACAGAACGTCCCGCCCGAAATCGTCGGTGCCAAACGGGTGGGCACCGCTGGGGGTCTGCAGCTTCACGTAGACGTTCTGCTCCAGGGGGTCGTACGGGGCCACCGCGGGCGCGGCCAGGGCCAGCAAGATCACCCCCACTGCCAGCACTGCGCCCACCACCGCCACGCGATTGCGCAAGAAGGCACGCAGGCTGCGGGAGCCGATCCTCAGCGGTCTAGTCATAGCGCACCCGGGGGTCGATGAGGGCGTAGGAGAGGTCGGTCATCAGGTTGATGAACACTACGAACACGGCGTAGATCAGGATCAGCGACTGCAGGGCCACGTAGTCGCGCTGCAGCATGGCCCCCACCATGAGCTTGCCCAGCCCGGGCCGGGAGAACACCACCTCGGTCATGACCGAGTCACCGATGAGCACCACGGAGTAGACGCCCAGCACCGACACGATGGGGATCATGGCGTTGCGCAGCACGTGGCCGTACACCACCGCCCGTTCCCGCTGCCCCTTGGCGCGGGCGGTGCGGACGAAGTCCTCCCCGAGCACGTTGAGGATCGAGGAGCGGGTCATGCGAGTGACGTAGGCGGTCATGATGATCCCCAGGGAAATGGCGGGCAGTGCCAGGTGCCGCAGGTTGTCCACTGGATCCCCCCACTGGCCGCCGCCCATGACCGGGAACGCATGTACTTTGATGGCCAGCGCGATCATCAGCAGGATTCCCAGGTAGAAGGCGGGCACGGAAAGGCCGAGCAAGGACAGGGTGCGGCCGACGTAGTCAGCAAGTCGATTTCGCCGCAGGGCGGTGAGGATGCCGGCGGGGACCCCCAATATGGCCCCCAGGAGGATGCCGGCGAAGGTGAGCTGTAGTGTGTACGGCAGGGCCTTTGCCACCTGTCTTCCCACCGGCACCCGGTTGATGAGCGACTGGCCCAGATCGCCGCGGAAGTAGCCGAATAGCGAGCGCAAGTACTGTACCCACAGCGGGTCATTCAGCCCCATGGACTCGCGCAAGGCCTCCACTGCCTCCCGGGAGGCATAATCACCCAGGGCGGCCACCGCTGGGTCCCCCGGCGCGACCCGGACGAACAGGAACACCAGCGTGTAGACTGCCAACAACGTGGGCAAGGCGATGAGCGCCCGCCGCAGCGAATAGCCCCACATGGGAAGGTCAGGTGGGGCGGGGCAGCTGGGCCGCCCCGCCCCCACCGGTCATTCGAGCGTAGTCAGTTCCGTGATTTGCGGGTACAGGGCGAGGGACGAGTGCAGCTCGTAGCCGTAGTCGAGTCGGTCCGACCGAGCGAACACGAACTGAGAGATGTACAAGGGATAGGAGGCCAACTCCCGCAGCAATTGCAGCTGAGCCTGCTGCCAGATGTACACCTGGCAATCCGGGTCAAGAGCGTAGCGGCCGGCCTCGATCAGACCGTCCAGATCCGTGGTGTGGGAGAAGTTGGTGTCCGGCTTGGCCCCGGACACCACGATGGAGTCGGAGTGATAGAACCGGGTCAGGAACACGTCCGCGTTTGGCCGCCAGCATTCGTAGTGGATCAACGGGTTGGCATCCTGGCGGATCAGCGTGTGGTAGGATGAGTGGTCCACCACGGTGATGTTCAGCTTGATGCCCACCCTGGCCAGCTGGGCCTGGACGTTCTCGAACGGCTTCCGGTAGGACTCCCGCTCGGTGATGTAGCAGTCCAAGGAGAAGCCGTTCGGGTAGCCGGCTTGGTCGAGGAGCTGGCGTGCCCGGTCCCGGTCCGCCTCGTACAGGAGGTCGGCGGCTGCCACGTCCTCGCAGGACAGCCCCCCGGCCAGGTAGGGCGGCACCACCGCGCACTGTCGCGCCGCGATGTCCGGCCCGATGAAGGCGATCAACTCGTCCCGGCTGACCGCGTAGGCGATGGCCTGCCGCACGAGCAGGTTGTCGAGCGGGGACTGGGACATGTTGAAGTGGAGGACCTCGGTCTCTCCGGGCCCGAACACGTCCACCGTGGTCCCTGGGAAGCCCTTCACCTGGTTCACCCACGCCTGCTCCCGCACCCCTTCGATGAGGTGGAGCTCCCCGGTCAACAGCCCGTTCAGCCGGGCATTGACGTCGGGGACGAACCAGACCTCCACCCCGGCCAGCTTGGGTACCCCGCGGAAGTAGTTGTCGTTCCGGGTGAGGACTACCCTTTGAGTGGGCTCGTAGTCCTTGAACATGAACGGGCCGGTCCCCACCGGGCGGGTGAAGAAATCGTCTGCCAGTGCCTGGTAGGCGGCCTTGGGGATGATGAACCCGCCGGCGTAGTCAGCCACCTTGGGGAGAAGGAGGACCGGCGACACCGCCCGGTCAAGCACGATGCGCACCGTGTACTCGCCTAGCGCCTCGAACGTCATGCCCGTGTACTCGCCGGCGTAGGCAGACCGCGCTGGATCGGCGGCCTTGGTCAGGGAGAACACCACGTCTTCGCTGGTGAGCTCGTATCCCGCCGCGCCGCCCGGGTAGGGGTGCACCCACACCCCGGGGCGCAGGTGGAATGTCCACACCCGCCCGTCATCGGAAACCTCCCATGAGGCGGCTAGATCTGGCTCGAACTCGGTGATGTCCCCAGGCCGGTAGCGGACCAGCCCGTTGAACACCATGTCCACCACCGCTCGGTCATTGGTGGCTGCCGCGTAGTGGGGATCAAGGGTCTTGAGGTCAGAAGCAGGGAAGGCGATCTTCAGAGTGTCCGCAGCGAGCAGCGTCCACCCCATGGAAAGACAGAAGACAACTGCCAACCACCACCAACGCTTCATCCTGTCACCTCCTGGTTGCCACAGGCCGCGATCGACCACATAAGTTCGCTTCGCTATCACCCCCTTTCAGTGTAGAGCCGCGAGGAGTATACCACGCTGCCTGCCGGGCGTGCGAATTGGGGCAGTTCAACTCTGGGTGCGGACTCCGGTCAGATGGGTAGGAGATGGGCCTGCAGGCTGGCCAAGTCTACTACGGCACAGGTGGAGCGGCCCGACAGCCACCCGCCGCACTCCCCGGGGTTGAGGATCAAGGGTGGCCCCGGTCGCAGGTCCGGCTCGTGGGTGTGGCCGTACACGATGAGGTGGTAGCGGCCGGAGGCGGCCAGGGCAGCCAGGGCGCGGGGCTCGTGCATCAGCAAGACGGATCGCCCGCCCAGTTCCAGCTCGTGGGGCCCGAAGTGGAGTTGCCCCACGGGGGAGAACCGCTCCCGCAGGTACAACTTGTCCCCGTCGTTGTTGCCGAACACTCCGATGACCCGCAGGTGATTCTCGGCAAACGGCAGGGCAACGAACGGGGAGACGAAGTCGCCGGCGTGCAGGATCAGCTCTGCGCCGTGCTCGCGCAACATCCCCAGGGCCGTTCGCAGGGCGGCCAGGTTGTCGTGAGTGTCCGCGATGACCCCAACGCGCATGGCGCAGTCAGGTTACCCGGGCCGGGGCGCTAGGACAACGTGGGCGTCTTCAGGCCGCTGCCGGTAAGCGGTACCACGACCGACTCGCCGGGCTGGACGTGCCCTTGGGCCACCAGCTCGGCCACCGCGGCTGCGGCGACCGCGGAGGTCGGTTCCACGTAGATCCCCTCGCGACGTGCAAGCTCGGCCTGGGCTGACCGGATGGCCTCCTCCGAAACGGCCACCGCGGTGCCGCGGAACTCAGCCAGGGCCCTCAGGACTTCCTGACCCCGTTCGGGAGTGGCGATCCTGACGCCTTCGGCGATCGTGTCACCCGGCTGGATGGGGGTGGGGGCAGGCTGGCCCGCTGCCGCCGCGCGGGCGATGGGCGCGCAGGCCAGTGCCTGGGCAGCGTGCACCTGTGGCAGGCGGTCGATCCAACTCAGCCGGTGGAGCTCGCCCATCCCCTGGCACATCCCCAGCAGTAGCCCCCCGCCGCCCACGGGCACCACCAGGTGGTCGGGTACGGCCCACCCCAGGTCCTCGGCGATCTCGTAGGCCAGGGTCTTCACCCCGGCAACAAAGTAGGGGGATCGGTTGTGTGAAGCGTAAACCACCTCGCTCTCCGTTGCACAGGCGGCCAGAGCGGCCCGGGTGGCCTCCTCCCGCGGCCCGGGCACCGCCACCGTCCGCGCGCCGTAGGTCCTGATCTGAGCCAGCTTCTTGTCCGAGGCGTAGGCGGGGACGAATATCCAGGCTTCCAGGCGCGCCCGCGCGGCATAGGCGGCCAGTGCTGCGCCGGCGTTGCCCGAAGAGTCATCAGCCACCACCTGGGCTCCACAGGATCTCAGCACGGCCACCAGGGCGGCGGCCCCGCGGTCCTTGAACGAACCAGTAGGGTTCGCCCCCTCCAGCTTGTAGGCAAGTTCCACCCCCAGCCGGGGCCCGATGTGCAGGGAGGGAACCAACGGGGTGGCGCCCTCCCCCAGCGACACGGGCTCCACCGGGGGCAGAAACGGCGCGTACCGCCACTGGCCCCGGCCGCGCAGCTGGCCAGTACGGAGGCTCGGCAGCGGCAGCTCCAGCCGCAGCGGTACTGCGCAGTCGGGGCAAGGGGGGGGCACGGCCACGGGATGAGCCTGGTGGCCACACAGGGGGCAAACCAATCGTCCGTTCACTCCGCCTCCGGGCAGCAGGCGAAAAACCGCAGGGGGCAGGCGATTTCGCTGGTGTCGACGGAGGACTGGGGGGCGTCCGGGCCGGGCAACCGGGCCGGGGGGGTGAGTTGCCGGCTCACCTTGAGCGTGAACCGGGAATCCGGTCTCGCGACGTCGGCCGGCCGGCGCCACCGGGCGGCCGTGCTGGCGCGGGGAAGTGGGCGGGACGTGGAGTTGACTTCGACTATGCAGTGGCGAGCGGCGGGGAGCTGGAGTTTGCGGGCCAGGCGCTGCCGCCGGTCCTGTGCCCGGAGGGACGACCAGCCGCAACGACCGACACGGTCCAGCATGCGTGATTATACCGAACCGACAACCGCAGCCATACTGGGGGGTGGTGTGGGAAGCGGCGCCGGTTTCCGGCGCCCGCAGCCGAATGTCCACAATCCGAGGAGGGTGGTAGCGACAACGATGGAAGTTGAAGCCGCATCAGAACGTACGCGCCAACAGGCCGGGGCCTGGGCTCGGCCTTGGCCTGAGGTGCTGGAGGAGAGTGGAAGTTCCCCACAAGGCCTCAGCAATGAGCAGGTCAAGAAGCGAAGGCGCAGGTTCGGCCCCAATCGCCTCAAGCAGGCCAAACGCAGGAGCGTATGGGCGCTGCTTGGCGCTCAGTTCAAGAGCCTGATCATCCTTCTCCTCTCCGCGGCCGCCGTGGTCTCCTTCCTATTCGGCCAGTGGGTCGAGGGAGTGGCCATCGCCGCGGTGATCGTGATCAACGGGGCCATCGGGTTTGTCACCGAGCTACAGGCCGTCAGGTCCATGGAGGCCCTGCGGCGGCTGAGTAAGGTGAACGCGCGGGTCCGCCGGGAGGGGCGGGTCGCGGAGATCCCCGCCGAGGAGCTGGTTCCCGGGGACATGGCTATGGTGGAGGCGGGGGACATCGTCACTGCTGACCTCCGGCTGGTGGAAGCCTCCAAACTCCGGGCGGACGAGTCGGCGCTGACCGGTGAGTCGGTCCCGGTGGGCAAGTCCGTCGACCCAGTGGATGAGGATGCCCCCTTGGCCGATCGGGCCAGCATGCTGTTCAAGGGGACGGCCGTGACCCGCGGCTCCGGGGGGGGGTGGTGGTGGCCACCGGCACGGCCACCGAGTTGGGCCAGATCTCCGCCCTGGTGGAGGAGGCCGAGGAGGAGGTCACTCCGCTGGAGCGACGCCTCAACCGGCTGGGCCACCGGCTGATCTGGGTGACTCTGGCCATCGCCGCCGTGGTGGCGGTGAGCGGTGTCCTGGCAGGCCGTCAGGTCCTGCTCATGATCGAAACCTCCATTGCGTTGGCGGTGGCCGCCATCCCGGAAGGACTACCCATCGTGGCCACGCTGGCCCTGGCCCGCGGCATGTGGCGGATGGCCCGGCGAAACGCCCTCATCAACCGGTTGTCCGCGGTGGAGACGCTGGGAGCCACCAACATCATCTGCACTGACAAGACTGGAACCCTCACCGAGAACCGAATGGCCGTGGCCAGGTACGAGCTTGCCTCGGGGGCCGTGGGCCTCACCGGGGAGGGGTTCCGCGCCGACGGGGGCCCCGTATCGCCGGCCGAGGACCGCCTGCTCAGGGTGGCCCTGGAAGTGGGGGTCCTGTGCAACAACGCATCGTTTGACGCCGGCAACCCGGACGGGAACACCAGCGTGGGGGACCCCATGGAGGTGGCCCTGTTGGCTGCCGGTGCCCGGGGTGACATCCGCCGGGACGCTCTGGCTGCTGAGGCGCCCGAGGTTCGAGAAGAGGCCTTCGACCCAGAGGTCAAGATGATGGCCACCTACCACCGGACCGGTGACCAGATCCGCGTGGCGGTGAAAGGGGCTCCGGAGGCGGCGATCCCCGCCTGCTCCGCGTTGCTGACCACGGAGGGACCGGTTCCGTTGACCGAAGAGGGGCAGGCGGAATGGCTGGCTGCCACCCGGCAGATGGCCGAGGAGGGGCTGCGGACGCTGGCCGTGGCGCAGAAGGTCGCCGCCGACCCTGACGAGCCACCCTACCAGGGGTTGACCCTGGTGGGATTGGTGGGACTGCACGATCCACCGCGCCAGGACGTACGGCAGGCGATTGCGCAGTGCCGGGCGGCGGGAATCAGGGTGGCCATGGTCACCGGCGACCAGCCGGCCACTGCCCGCAGCATCGCCATGGCGGTGGGCCTCACGGGTGACCCGGAGGCCCCCGTGGTAGCCGGCGCCCAGCTGAAGAGACCAGCGGAGCTCACCGCCCGCCAACGGAAAGAGCTCCTCCGGGTCCCCATCTTCGCCCGGGTCAGCCCGCGGCAGAAACTCGACCTGGTGGCCCTGTATCAGCAACAGGGCCAGGTAGTGGCCATGACCGGGGACGGGGTCAACGATGCTCCCGCGCTCAAGAAGGCGGACATCGGTGTGGCCATGGGCAGACGGGGGACGGAGGTGGCCCGGCAGGCGGCGGACATGGTCCTCAAGGACGATGCGTTCCCCACTATCGTGGCCGCGGTGGCGCAGGGTCGGGTGATCTTCGACAACATCCGCAAGTTCGTCCTCTACCTGCTCTCCTGCAACGTGAGCGAGATCCTCGCCGTGGCGCTCGCTTCACTGGCCGGCGTCCCCCTGCCCATCCTGCCTCTGCAGATTCTCTTCTTGAACCTGGTCACCGACGTGTTCCCAGCGCTGGCTTTGGCCGGGGGAGAGGGCGACCCAGACGTCATGCAGCGCCCGCCCCGCCGCTCGGGTGAACCCATCTTGACGCGCGGCCACTGGCTGGCGGTGGTGGGGTACGGCCTGGCCATCACTACGGCCGTGCTGGGCGCACTGACCGTGGGGTTGCACGCCTTGCGCCTGCCGGTCGGCCAGGCGGTGACCATGTCCTTCCTCACGCTGGCCTTCGCCCAGCTGTGGCACGTGTTCAACATGCGGGACCTGGGTACGGGCCCCCTGGGGAATGACATCGTTCGGAACCGCTTCGTGTGGGGCGCCCTGGCGCTGTGTTCCGGCCTGCTGGTGGGGTCAGTGTACCTGCCCACCCTGTCCGCTGTGCTCAAGACGGAGACCTTGCCGGCCCGAGCCTGGGGTCTGGTCCTGGGGATGAGTCTTCTGCCCTGGTCGGTGGGCCAGGTGGTCCACCGCTGGTCCAGAGCCCGGCGGCCCTGAGTCCCCTTGTTTGGCGGCGGTTCTCCCGCTAGGTTCTGGCGTGGGCGACCAAGGTAGGAGCTGGCAATGGCACGCCGGGTGACCCGGGACGGGGACGTCCTGCGGGTGGAGTTCGAGTACGACCCCCGGCTGGTTGACTTGGTGAAGGGGATACCGGGGCGCCGCTGGAACGGCAGCCAGCGGTACTGGTCGGTGCCGGCGGCTCAAGTGGTCCAGTTGGTGGACATGCTGGACCGCGAAGGGTTCGCCTTCGACGAGGCCACCCAGGAACTCTATCAGGCTCACCAGGCTGAACCGGACGCCAATGCCCTGACCGTCTCTCAGCTCAACCGACAGGTCCGTCAGGCGATCCGGGCTGCGTTCCCCATGCCCGTGTGGTTGGTTGGTGAGCTGGCGGGGTTCGACAAGTCCGCCCACAAGCAGGACGTCAGCTTCCAGCTGGTGGAGCGAGATCCCCAGGGCCAGGTGATCTGCGAGGTGGGTGCCGTCCTGTTTGCCAAGCGGCGGCGCAGCATCCAGGCAGCGCTGGCTCGCGCGGGGAACCCCTTCCAATTGGGGGATGAGGTGACGGTCCGGGTACTGGTCGACGTCGAGTTGCACGTGGAATGGGGCGCCTACCGGGTGGTGGTTCAGGACCTGGATGTCGCCTACACGCTGGGCGAGGCGGCTCGCCGGCGGGAGGAAATCCTGCGCCGGCTGGCCAAGGAGGGCTTGACCGAGCGAAACAGGTCCCTCCCCTTCCCGCCGGTCCCCTTGCGGGTGGGGTTGATCACCAGCCTGGGCTCCGACGCGGAGAGCGACGTCCTCCGTACCCTGCGTGAATCGGGGTACGCCTTCAAGGTCACGGTGCACGGTGCCCGGGTCCAGGGCCGGTCGACCGAGCCCTCGGTGCTCAACGCCCTGGACTGGTTCCGCAACCGCAAGGAGGAATTCGACGTCGTGCTGATCTGTCGTGGAGGGGGGTCGCGGACGGACCTCGCCTGGTTCGACTCCGAGGCGCTGGGTCGGGCGGTGGCCACCTTCCCCCTCCCGGTGGTGGTGGGCATCGGACATGAACAGGACCAGTCCCTGCTGGACGCGGTTGGGTGGCGGGCCAAGACACCCACTGCCGCCGCCCAACTGTTGGTGGAGCGGGCAGCGGCCACGCTGGAGGAGATGGAGCGATGTGTGGTTCGGGTGCTGGGCTTGGCCGGGGAGCAAGTGCGCGGCCGGCGGCAGGAGCTGAACGAGCGAGCCGGTCGGCTGGCCCGGGCCGCGGGCAACCTCCTCAGCCAGGCTGGGGTGGAGCTGGACCACCGGCGGGCCCGGCTGGTTCGCGGAGCGAGGGTCAGGCTGCAGACAGCTCGTCAGGCGCTGCGGACCGGTGTGTCCACCCTGCCCCGGGTGGTCGGGTTGCGGGTGGGCGAGGCCAGGGCTCACCTCAGGGAAGTACAGCGCAGGGCGGTCCACGGGGCGCGAGGGAGGTTGGAGCGGGAGGGGGAGCGCACTCAGGTGCGCGCCCGCCGGCTGTACCTCCTCGACCCCCGCCGGGTTGTGGAACGGGGCTACGCTGTCCTCCGCCTGGAGGGGGATGGGGTGCTCACCGAAGCCCGGGCGGCGCCGCGGGGGACCAGGTTGAGAGCGGAGCTCAAGCGGGGCCGGATCCGGCTGCTCTCCGAGGGGCCGCTCGACGAGGAGGGAGAAAGCTGATGGGGCCATCGGACCGAGAACTCAGCTATACGGAGGCGGTCACCCGCCTGGACGAGATCCTGAACAAGATCGAGGAGGGGCAGGTAGATATCGACCAGCTCTCCAGCCTGGTGCAAGAGGCGGCCGAGCTGGTGGCGCTGTGCCGGGAGAAGATTCAGGCGGCGGAAGTGCAGGTGAAGACGATCACCGAACGGCTGGAACGTGAGGCAGACCTGCCCGCGGGCCCGGCAGAAGGGGAGGGCGACCAGGAGGACCAGGTCCCGTTCTAGGCCGGGCGGTGGGGGATGCCGAGGGTCTCCCTCACGCCCCCGCGGGCCGGCGGGCCGTCAACAGGGCGCGCGCCGCGTCCAGCTGGGCACGGACCGAGCGCGTAGCGGTACCCCCCATGGCGCCCATGCTCTCCACCGCCCGGCGAGCATCGAGGCCGGCCAGCAAGTTGCCCCCCAGCTGCGGGCGGGTGTCCCGGTACGTGTCAGCGGGCAGTCCGGCCAGCGTCGAGCCCTGAGCCTCCACCCGGCGGAGCAGCCGACCCACCGCGTGGTGCGCCTCGCGGAACGGCACCCCCCGGGCCACCAGGCGGTTGGCGAGCTCGGTGGCCGACGTGGCCTCATCCAGTGCAGCGGCCATTCGCCGGGCGTCCACCCGGAGACAGCGAACCGCCCCGGCGGCGACCGGCAGCTCGGCCGTCAGGGTGTCCACCACCTCGAAAGCGGCCTGCTTGTCTTCCTGGAGGTCCTTGTTGTAGGCGGAAGGAAGCCCCTTGAGCGTGGCCAGCAGCGCCGTCAACTGACCGATCATTCGCCCCATCTTGCCCCGGAGGAGCTCGAGCGAGTCAGGATTCTGTTTCTGGGGCATCAGGCTGGAACCGGTGGCGAACTCCTCTCCCAAGTGCACGAACCCAAATTCCCGACTGGAGAACAGGATCAGATCCTCGGCCAATTGGGAGAGGTGGACCTGGATCAGGGCGCCCCAGGCGGCGATCTCCACCACGAAGTCGCGGTCGCAGACCGCATCGATGCTGTTCTCCGTGGGGGGAGAGAGGCCCAAATCGGCGGCCAGCGCCGCCCGGTCCACTGCCACATGGGTGCCGGCCAGCGCCCCCGAGCCAAGCGGGCACGCCCGGGTGCGCCCCCGGACGCCTGCCAATCATTCCCTGTCTCGCTCGAACCGCCAGAAGTACGACAGCAGCCAGTGGGAGAACAACACCGGCTGGGCTTGTCGCAGGTGGGTGCACCCGGGCATCACCACCTCCAGGTGGGCCTGGGCCTTGTCCACGATCGCCGCCTGCAGATCGACTATCCCCTCCTCCAGGACCTCCATGGCCTCCAGCAGGTACAGCCGGAGATCAGTGGCCACCAAGTCGTTGCGGGACCGATCGGTGGCGAGCTTCCCCGCGGCCGGCCCCACCAGCTCGGTCAGTCGCCGCTCAACCAGGGTGTGCACATCCTCGTCTCCGGCTAGGAACTGGACTTCGCCGCGCGCGAGCTCGTCCCGGATCTGCTGCAGGGCCTCCTCGATGCGAGCCCGCTCCCGGCCGGTGATCACGCCCGCCCGCTCCAGCGCGCGGGCATAGGCGGCGTTGGCCCGGACATCGGCGGCGTACAGGCGGATGTCGACGCCGAGCGAGTCGCCGAGCTGCCGCACTGTGGGGTCCACCTTCCCGGCAAACCGCCCTCCCCACAGGGTCACGGCCGCTCCCTGGTCATCGAGCGCTGCTGGTCGCCCCGTCCACCAGCGCCCTGACCTGGAGGGGCAGGCCGAACAGGTTGATGAACCCGGCCGCGTCCGCGTGGCTGTACACCCCGTCCTGTCCGAATGTGGCCAACTCCTCCCGGTACAAGCTGAACGGCGAGCTTCGTCCCGCCACCGTGAAGCTCGCCTTGAACAGCTTCAGGCGGATGCTACCAGTCACCCGCTCCTGGGTCTTGGCCACGTAGGCGGCCAGGGCCTCCCGCAGGGGGGTGAACCAGAGTCCATCGTATACGAGCTCAGCATATTGATGGGCCACGATCTCCTTGTGGTGCAGCGTTCTGCGGTCCAAACAGATACTCTCCAGGCTCTGGTGGGCGGTGTACAGCACGGTTCCCCCCGGGGTTTCGTAGACGCCGCGGGACTTCATGCCCACCAGGCGGTTCTCCACCAAGTCGGCCCGGCCCACCCCGTGGGCCCCGGCCACCTGGTTCAGATGAGTCAGCAGTTGCACTGGGCCCAGCGGCTGATCATCCACCGCCACCGGGACCCCGGAGTCGAAGTCCAGGGTTAGGTAGCGCGGGCGGTCAGGGGCAGCTTCCGGGGCGACCGTCAGGCAGAACAGGTCCGCCGCGGGCTCTGTGCATGGGTCCTCCAGCTCCCCGCCCTCGTGGGAGATGTGGCACAGGTTGCGATCGCGGCTGTAGATGGACCCTTCGGACACGGTGACCGGCACCCCGCGGGCGCGGGCGTAGGCCAGGGCGTCCTCCCGCGAGCGGATCTCCCACTCCCGCCAGGGGGCGATGACCTTGAGCTGGGGGGCCAGGGCCTTGACCGCGAGTTCGAGTCTCACCTGGTCGTTGCCCTTGCCGGTGCAGCCGTGGGCCACCGCATCGGCACCCTCGCTCAGCGCGGTCTGGACAAGGTACTTGGCGGTGACCGGGCGGGCGAAAGATGTCCCCAACAGATACGAACCCTCGTAGACTGCCCCTGCCTGCAGAGTGGGGAACACGTATTCGGTGAGGAACTCCTCCCGCAGGTCCACGATGTGGGCCTTGGCGGCCCCGCTGGCCATGGCCTTCGCTTCCAGGCCGGCCAGTTCCTGGTCCCCCTGTCCCAGATCGGCGGTAAACGTGATCACCTCGCAACCGTAGTTCGCCTTGAGCCAGGGTGCGATGACCGATGTGTGCAGCCCTCCGGAATACGCCAACACCACCTTCTTGATCTCATTCACGGCGCCGCATCCTCCTTCCTGTTACTGCCATCTCCGCAGCCCGGAGATGAGCCTGGCGAACTGAACCTGCTTGCTGAGGGAAGTGGCGATCCGGGCAGCAGCCCGGACCGTAGCGGAGGCGGAACTTAAGAGAACCTCGTACGCCCCGGGCGGCTACCCGGCCGTACGGATGCGGCGCTGCAAGCACGCCTCCTGTGAGGGCATGGCGACTCTATACCCCCTCCCGCGGGCTGTGTCAAGTTCAGGTCCGAGCGCCGGCTGCCGGCAGGGGCGGGGGAGAGACCGGTGCGGTGGGCACTTGTCACAGGGGGCGGAGTTGGTACAGTGGCACGCTGCCGAATCGCGAACATGGCCAGGAGGCGCTGGTGCGGCTGAACAAGTTCCTGCGGGACGCCGGCGTGGGGGCGCGCCGCAAGGTGGACCAGCTGATTCAGACTGGCCACGTTCGGGTCAACGGCCGTCCGGTGCGGGAGCCGTGGCACCAGGTGGATCCCGAACAGGACCTGGTGACGGTGGACCAGCTGCCGGTTCGGCTGGACCGCGTACGCCACTACTTGAAGCTGTATAAGCCCCGCGGGGTTACGACCACGCTGAGCGACCGCCACGCTGAGCGCACCCTGATGAGCTACGTCCCGACGGGGATGCGGCTGTTCCCGGTGGGGCGGTTGGACCGGGACTCGGAGGGGCTGGTCTTGCTCACCGACGACGGCGAGTTGGCCTACCGATTGACCCACCCGCGCTTTCGGGTGCCCAAGCGATACAGGGTCACACTGGACCATCCGTTGACGGAGGCCCAGCTGGCCCGCCTGCGCCGCGGGCTGTGGCTGGAAGACGGGCCGTTCCGCCCAATGGACGTCCGCCGGACGGGCGAGTGCCGGGTGGAGCTCACGCTGTGTGAGGGCCGCAAGCGGGAGATTCGCCGAGGATTCGCCCGCCTCGGCCGTCGTGTGCGGGGACTGGTACGGCTTTCCATTGGGCCGGTGGGGCTGGAGGGCCTGCGGCCGGGGGAGGTCGCCCCCCTCACCGCGCAGGAGCTCCACGCCCTGGGCAGCCGGACTGCACCATTCGGCCTCCCGGTCGGTCCGGGTCAGGAAATTGCGTCCAGCAGATAAGCCCACAGGCTGAGGGTGAGCAAGGAGCCGAGAGAGGACAGTAGCACGGTGGTCGCCATCTCCTCTTGGAGGAACCGGTACCGGGATGACAGAACGATCATGTTCACTGCCATCGGGCTGCCGTTCATCAACACCAGAACTGTGCCCTCGAGGGGCGGCAGGCCCAGCGCCGCGACCGTGAGCAGGGTGGCCGCGGGGATCAGTAGCAACCGCAGCGCGCTCAGCCCCAGGGCGGTACAAAGGCCCCGGTAGGTTCTTCCGAACAGGAAGACGCCGAGGGAGAACAGGGCCACCGGGGTGGTGACCGAGCTCAAGTGGACCAGGGCACGATCCACCACCGTTGGGAGCTCGGCCTGGGCCAGGGAGAGGATCGTCCCGCCGGCGATGGCCAGGATCAACGGGTTCCGCGCCAGCCGCCCCACCACTCGGCGGGCTGCCCATCGGGCAGGGGCGTCCCTGAGCTGGTACAGCTCCAGGAGGACGAGGATCAGGCCCACGGTCAGTGGCGCCACCCCGGTGACCACCAGCGCCGCGAGCCGGGCCGGCTCGCCCGTGCCCAGCACGTACTCCACGTAGGGCACCCCGAAGAAGGCGAGGCTGCCGAAAGCGGTCGCCGCGGCCAACAGGTAGACCAGGTCACGCTTGGCGCCCAGCACGCGCATGACCAGGTACGCAGCCAGCAGCGTCGCCACCGGGGCGAGGCCGGCAGCCATGAACACCGCCGCCTGGGAGGTGAACTCGGCTGCGGAGATGTTCACCACCAGAAAGGCCGGTAGGGCGAAGTAGTAGACCAGTGCGTTGAGAGCTCGCTCGTCCCCCGCCCGCAGGATGACCAGCCAGCGAGCCAGGTAGCCAAGGCCGATAAGCAGGAAGACCGTTCCGGAGCCCGCCAACACGTTTCCCGCCGGGCACGCCCCCCGCTGGCCCCGGCCGCCCCCCGATCCTCGCCGGCCGGCGGGTGGCGGACGACTGGTCGGTCTACGCGCACCGGTATTGCTCCCAGTGAACCCGTTCCGGCTCGTACTGAGTCCGGGCCGGCCTCCTCTGGGCGGGGACGCCCACGGGGATTAGCGCAAACGCGGTCATCGCCTCCGGCAGCCCCACCAGGGGGCGGATCGCATCCTGGAGCTTGGGGGTCATCCCACACCAGGTGGCTCCCAGTCCCAGGTTGGCCACCGCCAGCAGGAAATTCTGCGTGGCTGCGGCCATGTCCTGGTCGAACCAGTCGTAACCTTCCCTCCGGCCCACGGGCAGCACTACCGCCCCAGCGTCAACCCCGAAGCCAGCGTGGGGATGTGCCGTGCACAGTGATCGGATCCTCTCCCGGTCAGTCACCACCACGAACTCCCACGGGCGGGAGTTGCGAGCCGACGGTGCCGCCATGGCTGCCTGGAGTGCCACTTCCAACTGGGAGCGATCCACCGGATCACCGGTGAACTCACGGATCGAGCGTCGCCTGGTGATAAACTGCAGGACCGACTCGCACATTTGCTGCCTCCTGTGCCCTGATCTCTCACCTGTGGTCTGTCCCCACTGTTTACCGAGCGGACCCGTGTGGGCGCAAGCCGGATGCACTCACCGGACATGTTCGGGTGGGCCGGCTCGGCCCCTCCCAGCAGGGGGGATAGCATATCCCCGGACAAGGAGGCGATGAGTGCCCCCAACGAAGCTTACCGTCTGGACTGCGGACCAGTTCCTCCCCCGCTGGGCGCGGGGTTTCCCCACCCCGCTGATCGACTTGGCCGGCGTGCGGAGTGTGGACCCGTTCGGGGCGGCAGTCCTGATCCTGGCCGCCCGCCGGTGCGCGGAGGCCGGCGGGCGGGCTCGTGTCCTCCTGCCGCAACGGCAGGACGTTCAGCTGCGGTTGGCCGGCCTGGGCGTGTTCGACCTGCTGGGGGCGGAGGTGTGGCTGGATCGTCTTCCTCCGCCGCCCGCCGGGGAGGGGGGCTGGGGACGGCTGGTGCGGGTGGAGGAAGCTGGGATCAGCGGCCTGGTGGACCAAGTGTGCCAAGTCCTGGAGGAGAGATTTCCCCTGGGCAGGCGATCGATCAACGTCCTGGCCATGTCCATGGTCGAGCTGCTCCAGAACATCCCCCACCACGCGAATCCTCTGGGGGAGGACGTCGACCCCTGGGGACTGGCGGCTGTCGAGGAGCACTCGGACCACATCCACCTGGTGGTGGCTGACAAGGGGGTCGGCCTGCGGCGGAGCCTGGACCTCAACCCCCACTACCGGGGGCTGGCCGACCCGGAGGTCCTGGAGGCGGTGATCTTGCAGGGGGCCTCGCGGTTCACCGACCCCGGCAGGGGCGGTGCCCTCCGGAGGATCCGGGAGGTGGTACGGGCCAACGAGGGGCGCCTGTTCGTCCGCTCAGGCCGGGCGGGCCTGTGGCAGGCCGAGGTGGAGATGGACATCGGAGAGGTGGCCGCCTTTCCCGGGGTGCAGGTGTCCATCCAGCTCCCCCGGGCCCTGTTCTTTGGCTAGGCTCAGCACCCTGGGGTAGGATGGTTCGATGACCCAAAGGGCGTTCTCCCTGGCGAAGTTCGGCCGGCGGGTGGGCACCCGGGCGGAAGGAGTGCGGGCCCGGGACGCCATCCTGCGGGAGCTGGAGAGGGTGCCGGCAGCCGGGAAGCTGGTGGCTGACCTGTCCGGCTTGGAAGTGTTGAGCGGCTCGTTCGCCGACGAGGCGCTGGTCACGGTCGCCGAACGGCTTAGGGAAGGGGCCTTCCCCCAGCGCTACCTCCTCATCAAGGCCGGCGAGGATGAGCTGCTCGAGGACCTGTCCGACCGGTTGGCGCGGCGGGGGCTGGCCTTGCTGGCGGTCGTGGGGGAGGGCGGTGGATGGCGCCTGTTGGGGAAGCTCCCGGCTTATTTGGAGGAGGCGCTGGCCTGGGTGGTGGGGCGGGGAACGGGCACCAGCATCGAGCTGGCGGCGTCTCTGGGGATTTCCAAGAAGAGCGCTTCAGTGCGGCTGGGCACGCTGGCCAGGCTGAGGCTGATTCACTGCGTACAAGAGGCCCGTCGGGTGGGCGGGGTCCAGTTCAGAGCTGTCTCCCTCATCTCGACCAACGCGAACACTTGACCGAGGCCCGGTAAACAGGTACGCTTTACCGAGAGGAGGCGGCCATGTTCCAGCCGGTCAATCAACCAGTCGACCTAGAAGCTGTTTTCCCTGTCCGGTCCCCCTATCCCCGACCCACCGGCTTTCGCTGGCAGGGAAGATACTACCTGGTCGACGAGGTGCACTTCGTTCACGAACGCTGGTCAGGGGCGGTCCGCCTCCTCCTCTACTCGGTCACTGCGGATGGGAGTTTGGTTCAGCTTCGCTACGACGGCCAGCGGGCTCGCTGGTACGTTGACGGGGTGTATGTGGAGGAGGGGTGATTGGAGCCGCTCATCGTACACCTGGATATGGACGCCTACTTCGCTTCGGTGGAGCAACAGGCGAACCCTGCTCTGCGGGGGAGGCCGATTGTGGTCTCCGGACGCCCCGACATTCACTCGGTGGTGGCCGCCGCATCTCGGGAGGCCAAGCGGTACGGGATCCGCTCGGGGATGACCACCTGGGAGGCGAAGCAGCTCTGCCCCCAAGTGTTGTTCGTGCCCGGTGATCCGGACAAGTACGAGGCCGCGACCCGCCGGTTCCTCCAGATCATCCTCCGCTACACCCCGATGGTGGAGGTGTACTCGATCGACGAGGTGTTCATGGATGTGACCCGCGAGGCCCCGCGGTGGGGTGGGCCGCTGGCGTTGGTGGAGGAGATCGTCGACGCGCTTCGCCGAGAGCTGGGGGAGTGCATCACTTGCTCGGTGGGGATCGCGGGCAACAAGATGCTGACCAAACTCGCCGTGGAGGAGGCCAAACCCGCCGGCATCCGCTGGTACCGGCCGGAAGAGGTACCTGGGGTGCTGCAGAGGACCCCCGTGGAGGCGGTTTGTGGTATCGGCCCCCGCATCGCCCGACGCCTACATCACATGGGCGTGTGGACCTTGGCAGATCTGGCAAGGATTCCCGAACCGTATCTCCGGAGGTCGTTCGGGGTCTACGGAACCACACTGCACCTATGGGGCAAGGGGCTCGACCCCACCCCGTTGGTCCCGTACTGGCAAGAGGAAGAGGTGAAGAGCGTGGGGCACTCGCATGCCATCCCTAAGCCCCTGCGAGGTCCCGGGGGGGTGCGGAGCGTGTTGTTCTACCTTTGCGAACGGACCGGCAGACGCCTGCGGGCCAAGGGCCTGGCGGGCCGGGTGGTTCACTTCGGATTCCGCGACGGGAACATGCGCTCCCGCGGGAAACAGCGGGCTCTGGGGACCCCCACGGACGTTGACGAGCAGATCTTCAGAGTAGCACTGGACCTCTGCGGTGAGCTGGGAGGGTTCCCTGAGGAGACAACTATGGTCGGGGTACGAGTGGGGGACCTCGTGCCCAAGGCGAAGACGTCGCGCCCTCTGCTTCCTAGGGACGCACGGGAGGAAAGGCTCCAGCTGGCCCTGGACAGGATTCGGGACCGCTGGGGGGAGGGGGCGATCTGGCACGGCTCCACCTACGCTGCCAAGCTCCTCGTAGAGGCCACCGGCGGGATGGGCCGGCAAAAGGAGATCGCTCTGGCGCGGAAGCGCAGCGATCTCCAGATCTCCCCCGCCTAGCCGAACCCCCCGTCCTGCCAGCGGCCTGTTCCGCCGCCGCAGGCAGTTGGTTACCATCGTACGATGCCTGAGGATCACTTCCGCGAGGCCGCCCTGAGGTTACGCGCAGAGGTGGAGCGACGACACGCCCGTACCCTGGGTGAGGGGACGGGCGGGTCCTCTGCGGACCCGATTGCCTTTCTTCCTCTCGCCCCGGAAGCCTACCGGCGGGCCGAGATCTTGGAGCGGGTGCTGGTAGAGGAGTTTACGGGGAAAACGCTGGACGAGCTGTACCGGGTCCAACTCGCAGACACCGAGTACGGCCCGGTAGCCGCGCTGCTGGACCGTCGCCCCCTGGACCAGTTCCCGATCACACCCGAGCAGTGCCGGCAGCGGCTGTGGGGGGCCCTGCGCCTGCTGTGGCGGGTGGGACCGGTCACCGAGCGCAAGCTGCGCGCCCTCGGCTACCGCTCCCTGCCCGAGTTGGCCCACCACCCCCGTTGGTCGGGTCAAGTGGGCGAGCTACTGCAGGCCATCCAGGCGCCTGACTTGCCGGGCTTGGCCGTCCAGATCGGACGGTGGTACGCAATCTCTCACCCGCTCTCCCTCTCCCTGCTCGGCCTGGTGAGCCCGGAGCGGGTCATCTTCCTGGACATCGAGACGCTGGGCATGGCCACTGAACCGGTGATCTTGGTCGGGCTGGCTTGGCCGGAGGAGGGGGAGCTGGTCGTCCGGCAGCTGGTGGTGCGGGACATACCGGAGGAGCTGCCGGTGCTGGTGGAGACGGCGCGTGCCATCGCCGGGGCGGAGGCCCTGGTGACGTTCAACGGCCGGGCGTTCGACCTAAACTACCTGGCGAGCAGGTTCGCCTACTACGGACTCCACGCGGAGGTTGACCGCCCAAACTTCGACCTGGTGCATTTCGCCCGGCGCAGGTGGCGGGATGAGCTGCCCGACTGCCGGTTGGAGACGTTGGAATCCCACGTCCTGGGGGTGGAGCGCCCGCTGGACGTCCCCAGCGCCATGGTGCCCGAGTTCTACGTGACCTACCTGGCAGAAGGAAACGTGGGCCCGCTGGCGGCGGTGATCGAGCACAACCGGCAAGACCTGGTGAGCATGGTCTCACTGCTGTCCCGGCTGTGGGAGGAGCTCATGGGGTGATCCACGTGCAAAGGGAGATCGATCGCCTGGCAGCTGACCTGGCGGACCGGGGCCAGGTGGTGGCGGCGTTCACCCTGCCCGAGAGGGCGGCCCGGTACGGGGAGTTGACCCCGCCGCTGCCGCCCCGGCTGGCCGGATACCTGGAACACCACCGAATGCGGCTGTTCGACCACCAGGCAGAGGCCGTCCGCCGTATCCGGGCCGGCGAGGAAGTGGCCCTGATCACCCCCACCGCCTCCGGGAAAACCCTTGCCTACAACCTCCCTGTGGTGGAGCGGCTGCTGGCCGACCCGCAGGCCACCGCGTTGTACCTCTATCCTCTCAAGGCCCTGGCCAACGATCAGTTGGAGAAGCTGCGGGCGCTGGAGGGAGGGCTGGCCCTGCCGCTGCGCGCGCACATCTACGACGGCGACACGCCGACCCACTTCCGCCCGCACATCCGTGCCCAGGCGCGCATCCTGCTCACCAACCCCTACGCCCTCCATCACTATCTCCCGTGGCACGGCAAGTGGCGCCCCTTCCTGAGCGGGCTGTCGTTCGTGGTCGTCGACGAGGCGCACCACTACCGCGGGGTGTTCGGATCACACGTCGCCTTGCTCCTGCGCAGGCTGCGCCGGGTCGCCAACCGGTACGGGCGCGACCCCCAGTTCGTCCTCTGTTCAGCGACCGTAGCCAACCCCGAGGAATTCGGGGAGCGGTTGGTGGGCAAGCCGTTCAGCGTGATCGCCGCCGGTGGAGCACCACAGGGCCCGCGCACCTTTCTGTTCTGGGACACCAATCGCGACCCCACCCGGCCCCCGACGCAGCAAGCGGCACGACTATTGGCCTTCCTTGCGGGGGAAGGTCTGCAGACCCTGTGCTTCACCCCCTCCCGCCGGATGGCGGAGGTGGTGGCCGGACAGGCACAAGCCGCCCGCCCCGACAGGACCATCCTGTGCTACCGGGCTGGTTACCTCCCCCAGGAGCGCCGGCAGATTGAGCGCGGTTTGCGGGAAAGGGAGGTGGACGGGGTTGCCGCCACCAACGCCCTGGAGTTGGGTATCGACATCGGGGGCCTGGATGCAGTGATCATCGTCGGATATCCCGGCACGGTGAATTCGGTGTGGCAGCAGGCAGGCCGGGCGGGCAGGGGGGAGCGGCCCTCCTTGGTGGTGATGATGGGCCTCGCCGACCCCCTGGACCGCTACTTCCTGGCGCGGCCCCGCGAGCTCCTCACCCGCCCCCACGAACACGCCATCATCGACCCCCACAACCCCGAGGTCTCGCTCCGCCACCTGATGTGCGCGGCAGCGGAGTTCCCGCTGCGGGCGGACGAGCTGCCGCTGCTGGCGGCGCCACCGGAGTCCGTACGGCAGCTGGAGGCGGCCCGCCTGGTCCAGCGGGCGCCCGTCGGCTGGATCTATCGGGGGCGGATGGCCCCGGTGAAGGTGGTGGACCTCAACCGGCTGTCCGAGCGCACGGTGAGGGTGGAGTGCGACGGGCTTCTGCTGGAGACCATGGACTACGAGCGGGCCCTGCGTGAGGTCCACCCTGGTGCGGTGACCCTGCACCGGGGGGAAACCTACGTGGTGCGAGAGCTCGACCTGGCGGCCGGCCGGGCGGTATGCGTGCGGGAGGACGTGGACCACTATACCGACCCGCTGGTGCAGGAGGAGGTGCGTATCCTGTCTGAGGCCCGGGTGCACAGGGCCGGCCCGCTGGGCGTGGCCCGTGGACGGGTGCGGGTGGCCGAGCGAGTGGTGGGATACCGGGTGCGGAGCCAGGGGAGAACGATCCAGCAGGAGTCGCTGGATCTTCCGGCGGTGGAGTTCGACACTGAGGCGGTGTGGCTCACACTCCCCGTCGGTTCCGGCGCTGAGCCGGACGGACAGGGCCTGGACTGGGCCGGGGCGTTGCACGGGGTGGAACACGCCCTGGTGGCCATGGCCCCCCTGCTGGCCATGTGCGACCGGTGGGACCTAGGTGGGGTGTCCGCTCCGTTCCACCCGGACCTGGGCGGGCCCGCGGTCATCGTGCACGAGGCGTTTCCCAGCGGGGTGGGCATCGCAGCCAAGCTGTTTGCCGTCTGCGCCGCATGGACCGAGGCGGCGCGGGACCTGGTCGCCGACTGCGGGTGCGAGGCCGGCTGTCCGTCGTGTGTCCTGTCCCCTCGCTGCGGAAACCAAAATCGACCGATGGACAAGCCCGGGGCCGCCCGAATCCTGGCCTGGGTGGCCGCTGCCCTGGCCGGCGGCGCGGGGGAAGGTGGCGGCACATCAGCGTAAGGCCGGTGCGGCCTGATTCGCGCGGGGGTGGGGGGTAGCGGAGCGGCTGGCCCGGGCCAGGGGTGGGCGGCAGGCCGCGGTGCAGGAGGTTTCCGGCAGCCAGGGCGGCACGGAACATTCCGAAACCTGGAGAGCTGCCTGTGTAGCCCCCGCCGGTCGGACGTCGTAGAATGGAGCCGGGAGCGTCGACGTGACCGAAATCAAGGTGAACCGGGCGCCATTTCTCGCCCTGTGGGCGAAGGTGGTGGCCCGGCGCCTGGGGTTCACCGAACAGGAAGCCCTCACGCTGGGGAAGGCGATCTCCGGGCTCACTGCTCAGGCCAAGGGGCGCAAGCTGGGCATCTACCAGGCCAGGCCGGCCGGCGAGCGGGCGCAGACGGCCGCCAAGCGAGAGGAACAGGGTGTGGACTGGTTGGAGTTCATGGGGCGGCTGGTCCCCATCCTGCGAGATGAAAGCGGAATCCGGGCAGTGAGCGGCACCTCCCCCATCGACCCCGCCGGCGTGCAGCGATACCTGCAGGCCAAGTTCAAGGAGCACCTCCCGCTGGTGGAGGAGAAGCTCACCGAGCTGGCCCGGGCCTTCCCCCCCGAACAGTTGGAGGAGCGGGCCATGGACCTGTACATGGAGCTACGCCCCCCGGTCCCGGCTGGCCGGGCCGGCTGGGGCAAGGCAGGCGTCCTCGATCTGGAGAAGGTGGACCGGATGATCGCCACCCGCCGGGCCGCGGACCACCGCCCGCAGGCCTAACCGAACAGCCGCTGCTCCAGGATCTCCCACGGGGCACGATCGTCGGGATCCCGCAGATTCAGCCTCCGCTGCAGCTGAACGGCGTTGATCGCCGATTTTCCGCGGTGGCAGTTGTTCATGAAGATGAAGGTGAGTTCGGCGCGCTGCGCCGATCGCTCGATCTCCGGCACCCATTCGGCCAGTTCCTCCTCCGAGTACAGGTAGTCGTACCGCTCCCCCGGGGTCTCGTGCTCCCACCACTTGGCCGCGTTCCTCCCGTGGAATCTGAAGTAGCCGATTCCGTTCGTCACCTGGCCCGTCCTGTCGGAGGGCAGCCCAGGCAGGGGGGGCAGGTCGACGTTGACGAAGCCCAGGTGGTGTTCGGCCAGGAACTGGAGCACCTCAGGACGGTACCACCACCGGTTGCGGAACTCGACGTGGAGTGGGATCTCCTCGGGGAATGCCCCCCGTAGTCGGACCAAGTGCTCCAGGCTGCCCTCCTCAGCCCGCTTGAACGAATAGGGGAACTGCGCCAGCAACCCCCCCAGACAACCGGCCTCCACCAGCGGCCGGATCGCCGCCAGGAACGGGCCCACGGTCTGGTCGAGTTTGCCCCGGTCGTGGGTCATCTCCTTGGGGACCTTGACCACGAAGGTGAACCGCTCCGGGTCCACCTTGCCGGCCATTGCGGCCATCATACGGGGGGAGGGCACCCGGTAATAAGTGGTGTTGATTTCCACAGCGTCGAATTGGCGGGCGTAGTAGGTCAGCCATTCACGCTGCGGCAGGCCCGGGGGGTAGATGGGGCCCGCCCAATCCCGGAAGCTGTAGCCTGACGTTCCGACCCGGATTCGTGCAACCGACATGATTCCCCAGACCAGTATACCGTGTGCCGCCCGCGGCCCAACCCAGGACCATGCCCGGGAACCGTCCTGTCCGCAGCGGATGGGGCGCTGGGGGGGCGACGGCAGGTACAATTCGCCCTGGCGCGGGGGTCAGCACATGGTTGGCCGATCCGGGCGCGGAGGGAGAGCGAAAGGGAGAGATGGGATCTTTGCGATGGGTATTCCGCTACGTGCGCCGCTACCGGCTGGCGCTGGGGCTGACCGTCCTGAGCATGTTGGCCTTGGTCGGCATCCAGCTCGTCGCCCCGTGGCTAGTGCGTACCATGGTCGCTGCGGTCACTGACCCCAAGGCAGGCGCGGCCGCCCTGTCCCTGATGGCCCGACTGGCCCTGCTGGCCCTGGCCGTGTACGTCATGCGGGCGGTGATGCAGTTCGTGCGCAGCTACGCCGCCCACGTGGCCGGGTGGCACGTGGTGGCCGACGTGAGGAACGACGTCTACCGCCACCTGCAGCGGCTGTCCCTCCGGTTCTACGAGGACAAGCAGACGGGGCAGCTCATGTCCCGGGCGGTCAACGACTCGGATTTGCTCGAGCAGCTGGTCGCCCACGCCATCCCGGACGTGCTGGTCAACGTGCTGATGTTCGTCGGCGTCACGGCTGTCCTGATGAGCATGAGCTGGCAGTTGGCGCTGTTGTCCATGATCCCCGTCCCGCTGATCGTCTTGGCCATGCGCGGGTTCGCCCGCTACGTGCGCCCTGCCTTCCGCCGCCGTCAGGTCGAGCTGGGAGAACTCAATGCAGCGCTGAACGACAACATCTCCGGGATCCGCGAGATCCAAGCGTTCACCCGCGACGACGTGGAGGCAAACCGGATCTGGAGCCGGATTGTCCGCTACCGCGACTCGCTGCTGCGCGCCCTGCGGTTGATGGCCGTTTTTCACCCATCGGTGGAGCTCGCGGCCGCGTTCGGCACCATCATCCTCATCTACTTCGGGGGTAGACTGGTGTTGGGCGGCGGCCTGCCGGTGGCCGACCTGGTTGCCTATTTCCTGTACCTGGAGCTCCTCTACCAACCGGTGCGGGCCTTGAGCAACGTGTGGGAGAGCATCCAGCAGGCGCTGGCCGGGGCTGAGCGCATCGCCGAGCTGCTGGAGCAGGAGCCGGACGTGGCCCAGCGGGTCGACGCCGTGGAGTTCCCGGGCCGCGCCCGGGGGGAGATCCGGTTTCACGACGTGAGCTTCCGGTACAGCACGGGTGACATGGTCCTGCAGCACGTCAACTTGGAGATCGCGCCCGGTTCGGTGGTCGCCTTGGTGGGCCCCACCGGGGTGGGCAAGACCACGTAGGCCCCGCTCATCCCCCGGTTCTACGATGTGACCGAGGGCGCAATCACTTTGGACAGTCACGACATCCGCGAGCTGACGCTGGCCAGCCTGCGCCGCCAGATTAGCCTGGTGCTCCAGGACGTATTCCTGTTCCACGGGACGGTGCGGGAGAACATACTGTTCGGCCGCCCCAGCGCCAGCGAGGCGGAGATGGTGGAGGCGGCGCGGATCGCCAACGCCCACGAGTTCATCGCCGAGCTTCCCGACGGCTACGATACCCTGATCGGAGAGCGGGGGGGTGAAGCTGTCCGGCGGCCAGCGGCAGCGGCTGGCCATCGCCCGGGCGGTGCTCAGGGACGCGCCGATCCTCATCCTGGACGAGGCAACCTCTGCGGTGGACCCCCAGACTGAACTGCTGATCCAGCAGGCGCTGGAACGGCTGATGGCCGGGCGGACCACGGTGATCATCGCCCACCGGCTGTCCACCGTCCGCAACGCCGACAAGATCGTGGTGCTCGCGGGCGGGCGGATCGTTGAGCAGGGAACCCATCCGGAGCTGATGGCCCAGGACGGCCTCTATCGTCAACTGAACGAGGTTCAGGATCAGGAGGCGGTGGGGCCGTCCTCCGCGCGCCGGCGGGCGCCGGGGTGAACGCCTGGAGCGCGGCCCGCACGGCCGTCCCCTTCGAGTTGTCGGCTGCCTCCCGGGGTCAGAATGGACCTGGGGGCAGCGGGCCCGCAGAGGAGGGGCGAAAGGGAGAGCGGGTACTGTGTGCGGTCCCAACCACCAGGCCGCGGCTGTTTCGGACTCCGGAGGCGTTCGCCCTGGTGGTGACTGATCGGCGCACCATCCTGCGTGACTGCCCGGATCACCAGACGCTGGAGAACCTGGCGGTCAGCTCAGCGCGCCTGCATGCACGCCACGACCCCGAGCAGCACACGGAGGAGTGGGAGTTGGTCCTGGCCGCGTCTGCGGGCAGGCTGCGGCTGCGGATGCCGACCCGCACCCGGGAGATGGTGGCCGCGTTCCGCCGGGCCTGGGGCAATGCGTTCCGCGGCTGACGCCGCATCCGGTCGACCGGGGGGGCGCCCGGATCTACCGGTTCTGTGTTTCCGCCCGAGCTTGCGCCGCCGGCGAGATGGCGATATGGTGACTTGTGCCCGCAAGTAGAGCGGCCGGCCACTGGCTCGGGTGATGGAAGGGGCACGGAGGGACTAGCCGGATGAGACAGCCCACGGATGCTGTGAATATGGCACTGTTCTGCGATTTCGAGAACATCGCCCTGGGGGTGCGCGACGCAGCCTATCCCCAATTCGACATCGGCAAGGTGCTGGAGCGGCTGCTGCTCAAGGGAAACATCGTTGTCAAGAAGGCCTACTGCGACTGGGCCCGGTACGAGGAATTCAAGACGCCCATGCACGAGGCCTCGTTCGAGCTCATCGAGATCCCCCACGTGCGGCAATCGGGAAAGAACTCGGCGGACATCCGCATGGTGGTAGATGCCCTTGACCTGTGCTACACGAAGGAACACGTGAACACCTTCGTGATCATCAGCGGCGACTCAGATTTCTCCCCCCTGGTCAGCAAGTTGCGGGAGAACAACCGCACGGTGATCGGTGTGGGGGTGAAGAAGTCCACGTCGGACCTGCTGATCGCCAATTGCGACGAGTTCATCTTCTACGACGATCTGGTACGCACCTCGCCCCCTGCGAGCAAGCCCCGCGGGAAGCCGTCCGCCAAGCGTTCCGGCAAGTCCAGGGGCGGGAAGGGCTCCCCTGCGCCCGACGCCAAGAAGCAGGAGGCGTGGGACTTGGTGGTGGAGACCTACGAGGCGCTGGTGGAGGAGCGCGGCGAGGGCGAGAACATCTGGGGATCCATGATCAAGCAGACCCTGAAGCGACGCAAGCCGAGCTTCAGCGAGTCCTACTACGGGTTCAGGTCGTTCGGCCAACTGCTGGAGGAGGCGGGGGCGCGGGGTATCCTGGAACTGGAACGGGACGAGAAGTCGGGCGGCTACATCATCAAGAGCTGCCGGACAAGCTAGCCGCCGTCCCCCATCAAGCTGCCTCGGCCGGAGGCTGTTGGCCCTGTTGTCCGAGCCGACCTAACCCCCCCGCGCCAGGACTCCGAGGTAGTAGGGCCGGATCACGATTCCGATGATGGCCTGCCACCAGAGCAGCTTGGCGAAGGCAATGGTGAACAGCCAACCCCCGAACCAGACCGCTCCCGCCAGGCTACCCGACTCCACCACGTGCGTCTTTGCCATCGCGCCTCCTCTCAGCTTGACCCGCAATTCTACCCGCCGCGCCCGCAAGTGCTAACCACACTGGCGGCCGGCGGGGACCACTCGAGCTTGGCTGCCCCGGATTGGCCGGGCGACAACCACCGCAGGGCTGGCGGGGGCACAGGCGGCCGCCGGGGCCGCCGGTCTACTTCGGCTTCGTGGACTGGTTCCAAGCTGGCGCGCTGCCGCCGGCAGCTTCACCACGATCATCCTGAACAACACCCTCGCCGTCTACGGCGGCGATACGGCGATCGCCGCATTTGGAGTCATCAACCGTATCATCACCTTCCTGTTCCTGCCCATGTTCGGGGTCGTGCAGGGGATGATGCCCATCGTGGGCTACAACTACGGGGCGCGGCAGCTGAATCGCGCCCGCCACGCCGTCCGCCTCTCCACCATGATAACCACGGCGATGTCACTGGCGACGACCGCGGTGCTCGCCGCCTTCCCGAACCAGTTGATGCGGGTGTTCACCGGCGACCGCGCTCTGATCGAGATGGCAGTTCCGTCCGTCCGGTTGATCGTCATCGCCTTCCGCACCGTCGGCTTTCAGGTGATCGCCGCCGGGATGTACCAGGCACTGGGACGGCCCCTGCCGGCGATGGTCCTCGCCTTGTTGCGCCAGGTGATCCTGTTGGCGCCGCTTGTGCTCGTGCTGCCGCGCGTCCTCGGGCTCCCCGGCGTGTGGGCGTCGTTCCCCATCGCCGATGGGGTGGCCGGGCTGATCACTGCGGCCATGGCCCTGCCTGCAGTCCTCGCCCTCCGCGATGCCGGGGAGGCCGGGGCAAAGATCGCAGTCACGCCCGCTGAACCGTAAGCCCTCCCACCACAGGGCGAGGACTCCTGGCTGCTGTACGTCGCGCCGGCCCTTCTCGGGCCGGCACCACTACCATAGAGCGGTGGGGACTGCCGACTCCAGCTCCTGTTCGAGGGCGTCTTCCAGCTGCCAGAAGAAGTCGAGCCCAGTGAGGCGCTCCACCTCGGCCACGCTCGACAAGAACTCCTCCACAGCCTTCCCGCCGGGAGCGAGGTTGGGCACCACCAGCCCGAGAAACCGGGGGACTCCGTCCAGGAGGTCCGCCACGATGAGGAAGAAAGCATCCGGGATCTCCACCCCGGCTGGGAGGAGCTGCCTGTCCTCGTCGAAGACGGGGCCCACGATCACCCACACCTCCTCGAACGCGGCGGTGTATTCCTTCGCCAACCTCTGCTCCAGGGCCGCCCACAGCCCTCGATTCAGCGAAGGGTTCTGCGGGCAGACGTTGCTCATCAGAAACGTCTGCCGCTGGGCCACAGGCCCGTAGCAAGCCCCGATCGCGTAGTTCGGTGCCATGTGTCCGCGGTCGTAGCCACTGTGGGTGTAGGCGTCGTGGCTCACACTGGACTTCGTGCGGACGTCCACCGAGAACCGGCTGGGCCGTGTGTCGAGAACCCCCTTCTCGACGTAGAAGACCCGGTAGCAGACCCAGAGAGGATTCCGCCGGGCGTCCGAGTAGCCGACCATGAACCCCCGGTTGAGGAGCACCGTGATCTCGTCGTCGACGGCAAGGGAGCGGGGCAAACCGGCGAAGGTCGCATCCCAATAGTCCGCGACTCGCATGGGTTGGCTGTTCGACGCCGCCCCCGACAGGGCAGCCACCAAGACACAGGACAGGACAAGCACACGTTGGCCGAAAGTGGTCATGGCCCGGCATCATAGCGCGGCCGGGATCCGGAAGGCGGGGCAACCGGGCAGTCGTCAGGTAGTATCTACAGGAACGACGAACGAGAAAGGAGGAGCGAGATGCAAGTCTTGGTGCTGTACTACTCGCGAGGTGGGAACACCAAACGGCTCGCCGAGGCCGTGGCCGCCGGGGCGAGCACGGTGGACGGCTGCGAGGTGCTCTTGCGAACCGCGGAAGCGGTCACCATGGCTGAGTTCCGCGACAGCCACGCGGTGATCGCCGGCTCGCCGGTCTACTTCGGGGGCATGGCCGCAGCGCTGAAGCGGGTGTTCGACGACTTCCTCGAGGTGCGAACCCACATGGAGGGGAAGGTGGGGGCGGCGTTTGCCACATCCGCCCACCCCAGCGGCGGCAAGGAAACCACGCTGTTGGCCATTCACCAGGCGCTGCTCATCTACGGGATGATGGTGGTGGGTGATCCCCTGGATGCGGGGGGGCACTATGGCGTGGCCTGCTCCGGGACGCCCGATGAGGCTACCCTCAGGGCGGGGCGGGCGCTCGGGGCGCGGGTGGCCCGCATCGCCAAGCGGCTGTTCTCCTGATGAAGGACCGCTTTCACCGGTGGAACCCAGGCCCGAACGTGCTGTCGGGCACCGGGTTGAGAGGCGGACCAGCGGACGCTTCCCGGGATGCGGGGAACCCGATCTCCGCCTGTCGCCCGCTCCCCTCTTCCCAACTAGGCCCGGATGGCCGCCAGGTGTGACCCTGCCAGGAGACGGCCCGGGCGCACTGACGGGAGGAGTCCGGGCGTCGTTGCCTTCCGAGCATGGGACGGCTGCCCGGTTCACTGGTGGGGTACCCGGGGTTCTGGACTCAACGCCTGTCCCAGGAGCCCCCGAGGCCTCGGCCAACAACGGGTTCTACGTGATTCGGGACGACGACTCTGGCGATCCGGACCACGACCGCAAGTTCAGTGGCCTCCAGCTTGTGGTCACCTACGAGCCCATTCCGACTTACGATCTTCTGATCATCGCCCCCGCCAGGTCTTGGGCGGCCCTGCAACCGCTGGTCGATCACAAGAACGCGACGGACATCGCGACGACCTTCCTGAGCCTGGACGATGCATCGAGGGAGTACGACGGGCGGGATCTCCCCGAGAAGATCAAGCGGGCGATCGCGTACCACGAGCGGCACCACTTCGTGCGCTACGTCATGTTGGTCGGCGACAGCGACATCTTCCCGGTCCGCTACACGCTCAAGCGCGAAGGGGGGGACAGCAGCTACCTGCATTCCTACCGGTCGGGAGACCTCTACTACGCCGATCTCTACGAAGCGGACGGGGTTACGTTCGAGGACTGGGACGCCAACCGGGACGGCCAGTACGGCGAGCAGGGCTGCGATTTGGCGCGCGCCAACGTCGAAAACCTCGACATGCGTCCGGACGTGGCTGTGGGCCGCGTGCCGGTGTCCACGTGGCAACATATGTCAGGTCGGCTACCCACAGCTGGTTCGGTCGGGTGGCTGCGAAGTCACGTTGCACCAGATCCGCCGGTCGCGTCGCAGCATCGTCGGGGATCGTCGTCTTGGGCTTTGCGCCCACGAACGACG
>JBNGCS010000004.1:0-5363 GCA_049975705.1 Candidatus Bipolaricaulaceae bacterium
TTTTTGGCTCTCGGTATGGGTGATGACCGCCCACCGGACGCTTCCGCCACCCCCCAGGGTGGGTCCCTGCCTTCAGTGGGAAGGGCAGGGGCGAAACTCCTTCTGTTAACGGAACCTGCTCCCTGCTCCGGGTTGCCTCATCTTGCGGCGTGGCGATAATCGCCTTAGGAGGGAGCCATGGGTGGGCCAAGTGCTCCGCCGGAGTGCAGCACTTGCTCGGTTGGCCCTTCCTGCGTTCTCTCCCCGCTTCCTCAGGAGGAACGAGTGAAGCTGGTCACTGAACGGCACTTCCTTCGCTTTGGGCCGCAAGAGACGATCTTCCCCCAAGGGGTCCCGGTAGCTGCGCTGTATGTCGTGTGTCATGGGCTGGTGAAGCTCGTGTTCAGTGGGCCATCGGGGAAGAGGCTCCTCATCCGCTTTTGTGGGCCTGGAGAGCTACTCGAAGTGGCGCTTTCCGAGGAACACCTGGTGTCTAGCGTGGCGGTGGATGAGGCCGCGATCACCTTTCTTCCCAAGGAGTTGGCGCTGGGGCTTCTCAACCGCCAGCCTGAGCTGGCGGTGGAGGTGGCCCGCCGGCTTTCCCAAGACCGGCAGATGCTGCTTGGCCGGCTGGCCTACTTCGCTTACGGCAGCGTCAGAAGGCGGCTGGCCAGAGGGCTTTGGGAGCTGGGGACCCGCTACGGGCTGCGCGGCAAAGAAGGTTTGCGGATGGAGGTTCCCCTCACCCAAAGGGACCTGGCAGATCTTGTCGGCGCAAGCCGCCAGACGGTGTGCCAGGAGCTTCAAGAGCTTGAAAAGAAGGGCCTAATTCGGCTGGAAGCGCAAAGGATCACCATAGCGGACCCAGAGGCTCTGTGCCGGCTGGGGTGACGAACATCCTACACTTACAAATCCTCTGCATAGCAGGTTTCCCCAACAACTGTCGCCTAGCCGACACCATTTCTGTCAGCTAGCTGATAGACAAGAGGAAATTCTGACTCTAACATGTTTCCAGCAATGTGTGGAGAGGTGGCGTTATGTGTCTGTACCCTTCTGCTCGCGTTGGGGTTCGGAGGCGAGCGATGAATCGCCTCGTGTGTGGGCTGCTGCTCTTGGCAGGGCTGGCCCTCATAGGGCACGGCCAGCTGCCTTCGCCCATGGTTGTGGACCCTGGATGCCAGCTGGACTATTGCCTGACGGGGTGCGTCGAGGATGGCCCCGGCTTCCGGCTTTGCTGGGCCAAGGCAAGGGCCAGCCACTATGACGCCAATGGCAATCCCCTTCCGGTGACCGTGGTGGCCCATGCGCAAGGAGATGCCTTCTGCTGTGGCGTCAACTACTCGAGGAGCGACGAGGACACTAGCTCGGGTTACGGAAGCACGGGCCGGGCACAAGCCGAGGTCTATGTTGGCGGATGGCCCTGCAATGCAGATTGGTGTATTGCCACCTGGTGCGTGGATCGCGGTTACTGTCATTGCTATGACTACTAGGATGCTGCTTGGAAGGATGCTGGCAGGGGTGGCAGTCTTCCTGCTATTAGCCTGGGCGACGGCGGTTGGGGAAACCGCCCTGCTTCCGGGTTTGGGACGGTGCATTTGGGGTGGAGGCGGCTCCCTGTCACCACTCGACCTCCATCGTGCGCCCCTTGAGGAACTCTCTGTCGTTCCGCAAGTTGATGAATTGTGGTGGGGTGCGGTCCAACTGGGCAACGGCCAAGATCAAGTCATCTCTGTGGTTGTATGGGAGGGGGATGGGAGGCCACATCTTTGGGTAGATGCGAACAATGATGAGAACATGTTGAACGACCATGTGTCAGCCTGGGACCTCCAGGGAGGCTGGGAGTGTTTTAGCTGGCTAGTTGATGTGATGGTGGATTACAGGGAAGACGACGTTCCCAGCCCTGTGACCGTACCAGTTGTCGTAACTGCAGTCCCCAACTACGTGGGTACAGGGCCGCCTTGGTATGACTACATTGCTTATGCCATCGGCTACCGAAAGGGGCTCATCCAGCTGGGAGGGAGACTTCGTCGGATCGCTGTGGTCGATGGAGATTGGGACGGGATCTACGACCCGGAGCACGTTTGGGTCTACCTCGACACCGATGGCGATGGAGTGATCTGCCGCTGGTGTCCCCACGAGTTGTTCTTGCCGGGGGACCCCATCGTTATGGGCACCACAGCCTACCAAGTTGCTTCCATTTCCCCCTCGGGGCGCAAGCTGAGGCTCGAGCCCTATGAAGGACGTTTCAGCCCTAGGCCGGTCCTCCTGCCGGGGAGACAGCTTCCGGAGTGGAGCTTAACCACGCTGCAGGGCAAGGAGGTCGCCATCTCAGAATGGAGGGGCGAGGTTATAGTGTTATGTCTACTCAAAGATACTTCCTGCTATACGGATGATAGCTCTTCTTGTCCGACATGTGAAACCGGATGCAAACGCGCCCGAGAATTGGGTAAAGAGCTGCGGAGCGCCTTTTCCGCAGAGCCAAGATACGCGGGAAGAGTAGCCTTGCTGCTCATGCTGACCGCTTCCAGTCCGCCGCCCGAAGACTGGGCAGAGGAGTGGTCGGGGTGGGAGGTGCTATGGGCACCCCAACTTGCGCAAGCGTTGCCGGTCTGGATGCAGAGCTTCCTGGTAATCGCAGACAAGTGGGGCGTCATTCGCTACACTGACCAGGCCATAGCTCACTGGGATTCAATGGGCTGCAGGGGATTCGCCCCTCGAGAAGCTAGAAGTGTTGACGTGCGGTGGGCGGTGAACCGCCTGCTGGCAGAAGGCCGCTGATCTGCGGACCGCCACGCTCAACATCCATGTCATGGGCCCTTGGGCCGACGGTAGCACCACGAGAGGCCAGGGCTGGTGAGGGCGGAATCGCTGTACGGGCCGATCCCCAGGAGAGGAAACAGAAGGGGGGTCCTGCAGCTGAGAGTCGGCGCCCCCTACCTGGCTGCTGGAGACGCTCGAGTCTGATGAGGTGCGGTGGGCCACTGGGGGGGGAGATACCCGCCGTGAGGGCGCGATGGTGGCCGGCCTGGTCTGCTGGCTTGCTGGGTGCCCGGCCGGGGGGCGGCCCAGCAGGCAAATGGCGGAGCGGCGAGGAAGCCATGGGCCCCGTCCGGAAGGGCTTGGAACAGGCGATTGCGCGAGGGGCGATCAGCGAGTGGCGGGAGGTAATGGTGGGAAAGCACGCGAGCGTCAGCGTGCCTGCGGCGGCGTTTGGCGTATGCTCTGAGATCTATTGACCGCGTTGGCTACGGCTGGGGCGCAGCCGGGGAGGGCACGGGGTGGCGGGGCCCGCAGGTGGATGTTGGGCGCAAGCTGGAGGAACATGGTCAGTCTGCCGGAGAGACCCATCTGTACGCCATCCTGCTGGTGGAGAGGAGAAGACTGGCTGTGGATGAGCTTGTCGGTGAGGTAGCCGCCGAGCTGCGCCACACCCAGGCCATTAGGCTCCAGTCGGGTGAGATCACTCGAGGGCAGCTGCGGGAGCTGGTCTGGCGCTGCTGCCCGACTACGCGCGCCCCAGGGTGGGCCTGGCCTGGTGCGGGAAGTGAGAGCGCGCCGGCGCCAGCGACCATGCCCTCGGGCTGTGCCGGCCTTGCCCGGCCAAGATCGTTGCGCTCCCTCATGCTTATCAGAACGTAACCAGCAGGCCAAGCGCGGCTCCGACAGGGGCCACAGCGAGGTTGGCGGCTCCGGCGGACCGAAGGAGGGGGATGAGGACATCTGCTCGGGCCCACAGACGCAGGGACGGCAGCCCGACTTCCAATTGCCCCCACACCACCGTCCCGGCGGCCGCCCAGTGGAAGGCGTCCGGGGGCAGCTTGGGGAACAGGCCCTCCAGCTCCGCGTCTGTGGAGGTCAGCTCTGGCTTGAGGATGCCACCGCTCACACCGCCGCCCAGCCCCACCCCCGCGGCCACGAATCCCAGATCTAGGGCGTGATGCCAACCGATGACTGTTCGGTAGGCGAACAGGTCGGCGTTTAAGTGTAGTCCGGCGGAGTCGTCATCTCCCAGTCCGAACCCTGCGCACGGCCAGAACCCTGCCACCTGCAGCAGCTCGTCGGTGAGTAGACCCCCCGCGATTTCTACCATGCCCCAGCCGACGGGGAAAGACACGCGTCCGCCCACCAGTGGCAGGGGCACGAGGTCTGGCGTCTCTGCCAATCGGGCCACCGCCTCTTCCAGAGCGGGCACTGAGACCTCCTGGGCAGCCAGCAGTTGGGCGAGATAGACCTTGGCCTGCGAAGTGTCGACCGCGCCCACCCCCAACCCCGCTGCCACCGCCGTCTTGGCCGCCGCCGGGGCGTGAGGGACAGGAGTGATGTTGATCTGGCGCCCGATCCAGCTCACCTGCTTGCAGGTGGTGTGGCGCTTCAGGACCTGTTCGATGCAGGCGGCGATCTCGGGAGTGCAGCGGTTTGTGTAGATCCACCCGCTCAGGTACCCGTGGCGGGCGTCGATGATCGGGACATCCACCAAGCACCCCGCGCGCCGCAGCGCTTCGTAGAGATCCCGCCGAAATGTGCCCAGGTCCAGCCTGCAGGCATGGTCAGGGGTCAGGTGCAGCCGGATGCGGCCGTTCGATCCGAGCGACTGGGGAGAGGAGCGGTCGTCTATTTCGCAGTAGGGCACGCTGCAGTCCCCGAAGAACGAGTTGTAGTTCTCGCGCGTGAGTTCCCTCCCGTTAACCAGCACCTGGCCTTGCACCACGTACTGGTCGTTCTCGTCGAAGCTCAGGCCCACCTCCATCCTCCTGCCGATCTGTGTGCCAGGCCCGCCGCAGTCCAGTCCGATCTGCAAAGTGGGTATCGCGTGGCAACACGAGGAGAGTTCGACCAGCCACTTGGTGGGATCGCCCCCGCGTCGGACAACGGTGATGTTGGTGCCATTGGGCCCTTGATAGTTGTAGACTGCATTGCTCTCCACGCCGATGACCGCGTCGTTCTGGACACACCTGGTCTGGGCTTCGGCGTCCAGGGACTCGAATTGATCCTGGGTGTAGACAGTCCTGCCCCACAAGTAGGCCGCATTGGTCGGGTCGATCAACGCGAGCGTCGCCGGCTGGCAGCCGGGAGGGACCTCGATGTAGTACTGAACCGACCGCGTCTTGCAGCCCTCACCTACGGCCAAGCTGGTGCAATCGCAGCCGGCGTCCGCCTTGCCGGTGGCCTCACCGGAGCACGCTGCCAGGGCCAGCGCCAGACAACCTGTCACCGCCGTTAGCCCACTGACCCACCTGTGCATGTGGACCTCCTCTTGTGCTCGCCCGGCCCGGGTCACCGTCAGGTGGCCGGGCCCAGCCTCGTTAGTCGGGCCTAGAGTGGATGGGCATGGGATCGCGTGCCAACATGGATGCCGAGCCGACCGGTTGACCGTAGCGGGGCGC
>JBNGCS010000004.1:5373-111988 GCA_049975705.1 Candidatus Bipolaricaulaceae bacterium
CCACGCCGGACGTCAACCTGGAGGGGGTGTGGTGCAAGCGATTTGCCTTCTCAGCACGTAGCGGCTAGCATCACCTGTGCAGCGGAGGTCAGTCAATGGGAAACGGAGGTCGCCAGATGATCGAAAACGAAGTCCTGAAAGCCATCAAGGATCGAAGAAGTGTCTTGCGCTTCGAGCGCCAGCCGGTCCCAGACGACAAACTGGAGTCGGTGTTGGAGGCCGGCCGCTGGGCTCCCTCCTATGCGAACGCCCAGCCGTGGACGTTCGTCGTGGTGAAGGATCAGGAGGCCATTCACGCTCTGGGTGAGCAGATCGAGCGCATTGCGCTGGCCCGCCGGGGGCACGTGGCCATCACCGGCCAGGGCAGCGGCGACGCCCAGGTGATCATCGCGGTGGTGGTGGACCCGGATAAGGACCCTCACCATCACCTGGAAGCCGGGGCGGTGGCCGCCCAGAACATGGCCCTGGCCGCCCACGCAGTGGGCTTGGCCTCCTATTGGGCGGGGGTCTACGACGATAGCGGGCAACGGCGCTCAGTGGAAGCCCAGGTGCGAGAGATCCTGGGGGTGCCCAAACGCCTGCGAGTGGTGGCCCTGCTGCCCATTGGGGTTCCCGCCTACCAAGCCAAGAGTGAGCGGGGACAGCTCAGCGAGTTCGTCCGGTACGACCGGTTCCAGGCGTAGGGGCGCAGGGGGACCGGCCGTCAGCGGTGGTGTGCCTTGTCCCCGTACATCCGCTGGTCCGCCTCGTGGAGGGCGACCTCAACGGGGCGGGGCTGGCGGGGTTCCCACACGGCGCTCCCGATCGCCAGGGTGATTGGGAAGGGGACTAGATCCCCGTTGTCCCCTTGGGCCACCGCCTGCCGGAGCCGATCGGCGACTTGTTCGGCCCGGGCGGCCGCCTCAGGCAGGACCACCAAGAACTCGTCTCCCCCGTAGCGGATGACCAGGTCCGCTGCCCGGGCCTGTCCCTGCAGGGCCTTGGCCACCAGTCGCAGGACTCGGTCTCCTGCCGCGTGGCCGAACCGGTCGTTGATCTCCTTGAACCGATCCACGTCGATGATGAGGAAGCCGATGGGGTGGCCGTAGCGTCTGGCACGTGCCACCTCCCTGTCGATCACCTCGGCGAAGTAGCGCCGGTTGTAGGCACCGGTCAGCGGATCCCTTATCGCTTGCTCGCGAAGCTGCAGCTGGAGCCGAAGCCGCCGCAGGGTTTCGCTGCTGTGTCGTAGCAGTAGCTCCAGCAGGCGGGCGTCCTCCTCGGTGAAGGCCCGGGGGCGAAATGCCGCCACCTGGAACACCCCGAAATCCGCCAGCGGGAGGCTGATGCCTGATTGGATCCTCCCATCCACCGGACGGGCCGTGGGTACCTCGTCCAGGCTCCCGAACAGAAACGATGCCTTGGTGCGGTAGGTGAGGCTGGCCAAGCTGTCTTCGGTCAGCGGCGTCTCAGCCCTGGCGCCTGCCGGGGCATCCGGGGTGGTGGCTTTGGCCACTAGCTTGTCCCCTTGGACGACGTCCAGACTGCATGCGCGGAACGCCAGGATTTCCTTCGCGGCCTGCACTGTCCTCCGGAACACTTGCTCTTCGGTCTCACAGTGGGCAAGCCGGAGAGCCGCCTCGTGTAGCTGTTCGATCTTGCGTTCGGTGGCCTGAAGCTGGAGCTCGGCCTGCCTGCGGGCGGTAGTGTTTCGATCGATTCCCCGATAACCGGACACGTTGCCCTGCCCGTCGAAGATGGGCACGGCTGTGCTCTCGAAGTGGACGGTGGAGCCGTCCTCGTGGCGGAAGCTGCGGGGGTAGTTCTGCCACCCCTTGCCAGCGGCCAGGCTCTCCCGCAGCTGAGCACGCTGAACGGCCGAGTCAGTACCATCGCCCCACAGGTCGGTCACCGAGCGTCCAACTACCTCGCCTGCCGAATGGCCGCGAAACGTCTCCACCGCCCGGTTGGAGTAGGTGTATCTCCCGGTTGTGTCCGTCTCCCAAACCCAGTCGCCCAGCGACTCCACGAGGCCCTCGTAGTATTCCGTCTGCTGCTGTAGCGCTCTGGCCAGGCGCCGGCCGTCTGTAAGCTCGCGGACCACCACCAGGTTGGCTGGCTGCCCGCCGTAGTCGACCAAGTCAACGGCCACTTCGGTCAACAGGTAAGCGCCGTCCTTGCGGCGGATGCGCGCCTCCACCGTAGGCGGGGCGGGCGCACCAGCCGATCGCCGACGGAACCACTCCAGGAGCGCCGGGAGATCGGCTGGGTGCAGGTAGTCGGTGAACGGTCGGCCGACCAGTTCTGTGGAACGGTAGCCGGCGAGCTCGGCGAGCACCCGGTTCACGTGGCGAAACCGGGCCGCCTGCAGAATGGCCACCCCGTTACCACCAGCTTCGGCCCGGCCCGAACCATCACCCGCACAGCCGGTGGGCTCCCGGCAGTGGGGCAGGAGAGCCTTGAGCTTCCTATGCAATCGCCGCAGCCCAGCCACAGTATCCACTCGCACCGCCCCCGCCGAACGAGTCCACCATAGCTGCCCGGGCCGCGGTTCGGCAAACGCGCCTCCGAGGACCCGGGGCGTGAGCCCGGTTGCTTGGTGGGAAGCCTTCCTGCGGCAAACAGCAGCAGGCAGACATCCACCGTCTGCGGGCCGCAGCGGATGCGCCCCGGCGGCGCGAGATCTGTTCTGGCAGCTTCTGGAGGCTGTGGGGGCATCAGTAGCCTGGTGGGAGGCCATGGCCTGGACCAGGTCCATCGTCCTCACCGCCAGGAGCTGCGCCTGGGGGCTTGATCGTTCCCCCTGCAAGCCCGGGGATAGTGGCAGCCGTTCCGGCATTCGCGACGCCGCAGGACAATGTCCGCCGCCTGCGGGAACTCAATACCGCCCAGGGTAGCCTGACCGACCCTGGGGTGAGGCCTGTCAGGGCCGGGCAAGCGGGCGGCGTCCCTTTCTGGGAGGGCACTGGCAGGGTGGCTTGTGGGGGCGCCCCGGGCTGAGTAAATTGCACCGTCTATCGTTTCCCAGGTGTTGGCGTTGCGGCACCGGCCCCAAGACGATTCTGAGGAGGAGAGAAGATGGGCCTGAGAGCACTCGTCCTGGTGGACGTGCAGAACATGCAGGAGACGTTCGAACGGCAGGGGATGGAGGTACGCTACGACGCGCTCAAGGACTACGTCCTCCGGGAGCTGAACCTCTCCGAGCACCAGGCGAAGTTCCTCGCGTTGATCCCCCATCGCCGTGACGACGACCGCAGGATGCGGCTGATTGACGCGTTGTCGTTCATGGGGTTTCGCGTCATCACCAAGCCGGTCCGGGAGCGGCCCGACGGGGGAATGAAGGCCAACATGGACGTGGAGCTGGTCCTGGAAGCGGTATCCCTGGCAACCATCGTAGAGGAAGTCGTCCTGGTGACTGGGGACTCCGACTTCGTTCCCTTGGTGGATTACCTGAGCCGCCGGGGGCTGCGGATCACGGTACTGGGCCCGGGGCGGGGTTCTACGTCGGTGGAGTTGATACGCTCCACGGATCACTACCGCAACCTGGACGATCTGGATGGGGTGGTGATTCCGAGGTTCAGCCAGGAGCTGGAGGGGGCAACCTGAGCTCTGGGGTTGGCAACGGGGGTGGAGTATGAAGGCTGGGGTGCGGATGGCGGGGGCAGCGGCGCTGGTGTTCCATCACCTGGCGGCTGGATCGGCGGGGGCATGGCGCTGGAGCTGCGCCTGTAGGCGCAGGGGCCACCGCGGGGCTTGAAACGGCCCCGGCAGCGGTTCTATGGTAATCTGGTCATGTGGACGGTGGGAGTCGCCGGGCCGGCCGGGTCAGGCAAGTCAACGGTGTGTCGGATGCTGGCCCGGAGGCCGGGGGTTGCCCACGTGGACTGTGATCAGTTGGCGTGGGCCACGTATCGACCCGGGGGACCGGCGTACGCACAGCTGGTGGCTCAATTCGGCGAGGGTGTGCTCCGGCCCGATGGGGCGGTGAATCGAGCGCGCCTGGCCAGATCAGTGCTCGCTGACCCCATGGCCAGGGCGGCGCTGGAGGACATCGTCCATCCCCGAGTTGTGGAGGCAGTACGGCGACGGGCCGAGGGTCATCGGCGGGCCGGGACCAGATGGCTGCTGGTGGAAGGTGCGCTGCTCGTCTCATCCCGCCACGTGCCATGGGGGGAGTTTGACGCCTTCGCGTGGCTTGCGGTGCCAGAGGAGGAGCGCAGGAGGCGCCTGCTGGCGGCCGGCCTGCCTCCCGACCAGGTGGAGGTGCGGCTGGCCGCCCAGCGTGATCTCGTCCCCCCCAAGGACCCCAAGGTGCATTTGGTCGACGGTTGTGCCCCTCCGGCCAAGGTGGCCGATCGTCTGCTGGCCTTGCTGCAGGCGATGGGGGGATCTTCGCCGCCCGACTAGGGTAGGTGGCCCTTGGGCGCCAGATCCTCCCCCGGCTGGGCCTGCAGCCAGCGGCAGAACTCATCCAGGCGGGCAGCGGCCGCGGCGATCAGTTGCTCGCCTACCTCAGGGGTTGCCCCAGCGGGGTCCCCGACCGCGCCGGAACGTGAGAAGTCGATGGTGTCCCAACCCACGTTCACCCCGCACACGGTTTTGCCCCAGGCAGGGGCGGCCCCGGCGGCCGCCTCCTGGTAAGCCTCGGGCTGCACGAGCTGGGGGCGCACGGCCAGCACGCTCGCCGTCTCCATCTCCCCGGCGTGGGAACCCCCGGTGCCGACGGTCTGCTCGATCACGTCAGCGATGGCCCGCCACCAGACGAACACGAACGCGTGCAGGCTGTTGCCCCGGAGCGCGCGGGCTGCTTGCTCCAGGGCCGGAGTGTTGCCCCCGTGGCCGTTGACCAAGACCAGCCGAGTTAGGCCGTGGCTGGCCAGGGCCCGGCCAATGCCCGCCACGTAGCCGCGCAGAACGTCCGGTGGCACCCACAGCGTCCCCCAGAACTGGCGGTGGTGCTCTGAGACGCCTACCGGGACGGTGGGCAGCAGGACCCACCCTCCGGCCTCGCTGGCCCGCCGCGCTATCTCCTCGGCCACCATCCAGTCGGTGCCCAACGGCAGGTGAGGGCCGTGCTGCTCGGTGGACCCGACGGGCAGCAGCGCCACCTGGTTGGATCGCAGCTCTTCCCTGGCCCGGGTCCAGGTCATCCGCGAAAGCTCCATGGTGCCTCCTTTGGAATTTCACCTGCTTGTCCCACCTTACCCGTCGCCTTAAGCTTTGGCCAGTGCTCGTAAAGGGGGAACAATGCTGAGAATGCTAATCGTGCCTGTTGCGCTGTGTGTGGGCCTGACGCTGGGTCTGATGGCGGGTGAACGGGGCCCCATCGTGATCACGTCCGAGGAGCAGTTCACCTCGGAGCAGGGGGTGATCTCCGGCAGCGGGACCGCGGAGGATCCCTACCTGATCGCCGGCTGGGAGATCCAGGTGCCGGCCGAGGCCGGCTACGGCGTGAGGATCGAGGGCACCACCAGCCACTTCATCCTGCGGGGGATCAAGGTGGCCGGGGCAAACGACCCCGACGGGGCCGCCATCTGCCTGGCAGATGTGGAGAACGCAGCTGTCGAGGACTGTCTGGTGCAAGCCAGCCGGAACGGCCTGATCATCGAGGGCTCGCGGGGAGTGGTCGTGCGGGACACCTACTTGTTCGTCGACGGGCTGGGCCTGCAGGTGCGGGGAACCACCGCGGCAGAGTACCGGCACCACATCGAGAGCACAAACACCGTGAATGGGCAAACCATCTACTACTTCTACGGGCTGGAGGACGAAAGTCTGGTGGGCCTGGAGGGTGGACACATCACCGTGGCGGGCTCGCAGGGAGTCACGCTTCAGGGGGCTAGGGTCCAGGGGGGGGACGGGATCCACGTGGCCTTCTGCCAGGAGGTGACGATCAGCGGCGCGGACCTGTTCCAAAATCGGGGACACGGGCTGTTCGTCTTTTCCTCCTCGGGAGTCCAGGTGCGGGACTGTGAGCGCATCGCCAACAACTCCCTGTCCGGAGTGGCGGTGTGGCTTTCCCCCCACGCCAGCGTGGAGGGCTGCGGGATCTACGGAAACCAAGTGGGCCTGTACATCAACGCCTCCGACCGCCTTGTGGCCGGGGAGAACGCCTTCGGCGGCAATGGTGTGGGGGTGCTGGTGGCCGGTGCGGCGCGGGAGGTGACCGTCCGCGACTCCCTGTTCTACCAGAATCGACACGGCGTGGAGTTGGCGGCGGGGTTCGGCCCCACGGTAGAGCGATGTGCCATTGTTGAGGGAGACGTGGGGGTGTACGTCGACTCGGGCACCGAGTACGCGACGATCCGCGATAACTCCATTGTGCAGTGCGGCTATGGAGTGTCGTCGATCGGATCACGGGGTTCCATTAAGGACAACCTAGTCACCCGGGCCAACATCGGCATCATCTTCGAGGAAACCTACGGCGAGGCCCGCCCCCGGGAAAACACCGTGCGCGGGAACGTGATCTACCGGTCAAACGACGGGCTGTACCTCGGCCGGGAGACGGCGGACAACTGGGTGTACGAGAATCTCATCTGGTCCTGTTCGCGGCCTGCCCGCGATCTGGGAACAAACAGCTGGGCACCCCAGGGCAGGGGCAACTGGTATTCCAGCTACCAGGGACAGGATGCTGATGGCGATGGAATTGGCGACAGCCCGGTCAGCTTCAGCGGCGGCGGGCAGGATCCGGCCCCCCTGATGGACCGTTCCTTCTACACCCGGATGCCGGGGGTGGTGGGCACCATGGGGCCCGCGGTCGTGTCCCTGGAGGACGCGGCGGGGAACAGTGACCAACTGAACGTGCGGGTAGCAGACCAAGACCACGAGCGGTTCGTGGGCTTCCAGGGGATGCCGGAGGAGCTGGCGGGGCAGCTGGCCATCCTGTTTACCTGGGAGTCCCCCGGCGCCTACGGCTTCTGGAACCCCAACGTGTTTGTGCCCTTGGAGGTGATCTTCTTCTCGCCCACCGGGGATTTCTTGGGCGACCTGTCCATGCCTCCGGACTCGCGGGACCGGTATACCTCGCGTGAGCCGTTTCAACAGGCGCTGGAGGTGCCTGCGGAGTGGTGGGCCGAGCTGGGACTGTCCGCCCCGGTGACCATCAGCCGACCCTGATCCATGCCGCCCCGGCCCAAGGCGGTGTTATTCGATCTGGACGGTACCTTGGTGCGTTACCGCGGGGTGGATTTCGAGTCCAGCTGGGGCGCCCTGGGGGTAGCCGCCGGAGTCCAGCAGGCGTGGGACGAGTTGCTGGCCCGCTACCTGGGACAGCCGGACCGCTATGAGGACTGGGTACGGGAGAACGCCGCCCTACTTGCCGGGGTGGCAGTGGCCGACGTAAACAGTCAGCTCTTCCCGTTGCCGTACGCCGACGGCGCTGCTAAGGCGGTGGCCGAACTGCGCCGAGCCGGTGCCCTGCTGGGGGTCGTGTCGTCCGGGGTGGGATTGGTGGCCCGACGGGCAAAGGAGGAGCTGGGCCTGGACTTCGCCGTGGCCAACCAGCTGGAGGTCCGCGATGGGAGATTCACCGGCGCCGCGGTGCTTCGCGTGGGCCTATGGGACAAGCTAGGTGTGGTCAAGGAGTGCGGCCGTCGGTTTGGGTTCAGCCTCTCAGAGGCTGCATTTGTCGGTGACCATCTCAACGACATCCCGGTGCTCAGGTGCGTAGGGTGGGGGGTTGCCTATCGCCCCAAGGCCCCCGCGGTGCAGGCAGCGGCGCGGCTGGTGACGGAAGAGTTCGCCGACATCCCCTCGTTGTTGTTGGGGCTTCGCTCGAGTTGACGCCCCACCCTGAGACGGCCACAATGGCGTGGGGACAATGGAACAGCGAAAGGGGAAGGAAGAGCTCGCCCAACTGTGGAAGCAGCTCTTGGCACAGGTCCAGGACCGAATGCTGCGGGCTTGCCTGCCCACCTCGGGTGAGAAGGTCCATCTAGACCGGGATACGCTGGTCATCGAGGTGGACTCCGCCTTCAAGAAGCGCTACGTCCAGCGCAAGTTGCCCAAGCTCCGCGAGGCGGCGCGGGCCCTGTGGGGTCCAGTGGAGGTACGGGTCACTGAGCTCCCCTTGATCGAGGAGATGGAGCGAGCGGAGGCCCCGGCACCGCCGGCCCACATCTTGGTGGTGGGGGTGGGGGACGGGGGCATCAACGCGCTGGAACGCATGCGGGAGGCGGGGCTGTACGGGGTGCGGTTGGTGGCCGCCGACACCGACGCGCAGGTGCTGTCCATCTCCCACGCCGATCAGAAGCTGCAGCTGGGGCGGGATATCACCCGGGGGCGCGGCACCGGCGGCGACCCGGAGAAGGGCCGACTGGCCACCGAAGCGGCCGCCTGGGAGGTGGAGACACTTGTGGCTGACGCCCACATGGTTTTCCTTACCTGCGGCCTCGGCGGGGGCACTGGCACCGGTGCCGCCCCGGTGATCGCCAAGCGCGCCCGCCAGGCTGGCGCGCTCACCGTGGGCGTGGTCACCCTGCCGTTCACCTTCGAGGGCGCCGTGCGGGCGGCCAGGGCGCAGGCAGGTCTGGAGCAATTGGGGGAGCAGGCCGACGTGTTGATAGTGATCCGCAACGACAAGCTGTTGGAGATGGTTCCCAGCGTGTCTCTGCCGCGAGCGTTCGAGCTGGCCGACGAGGTGCTTCGCATCGGCGTCCAGGGGATATCTGACCTGATCACTGTGCCGGGAATTGTCAACCTGGACTTCGCCGACGTGGCCGCCGTGCTCAGGGGGGCGGGGACGGCGATGATGGGGACCGGGGAGGGTCAGGGCGAGGCTCGAGCGGCCCGTGCGGCGAAAGCCGCGGCCACCAATCCTCTGCTGGAAGGGGGGTCGATCCGCGGGGCGAGGAAGCTCCTGCTTAACATCACAGGGGGGGAGGACCTGACCTTGGCGGAGGTGACCCAAGTGGCCGAGGCGGTGCGCAAGACGATCGCCGCCGACGCCGACCTCACTTTTGGCGCGGTGGTCCGCGAGGAGTTGGCCGGACGGATGAAGGTCACCGTGATCGCCGCCGACTTCCAGCACTCCGTGTTCGAGGACGAAGAAAAGGAGAAGAAGAAGAGCTCCCCCCAGCGTCCCCGTTCCGCCGCTGAGCCCCGTCGGGGGGCCGGACAGGAGAACGTTGACATCCCCGCCTTCCTGCGCCGGCGCGGGGAGGGATAGACGAAGGAGCGACCACATGTCCCGATTTGCCTTGTTGACAGTTGTGTTCACCTTGATACCCGTGGGTTTGTCCGGGCAGGTCGCCCTGGTCCAGCCCACCGCGGACCACTTCCCTCCGCAGTCGGTTGCGGAGCTGCTCGTCCAGGTGCGCAAGCTGGAAGGCTTGCTTGCCGACTGGCGATTGGGAAGCGGGCGGGCAGCGGTTGAGCTTGACTGGGGCGAGCGCGAGCTGGCCCGCTACGCGGGGGGCCGGTTGGCGGGACTGGGGTACCCGGCCCAGCTGGCTCGGGACGGGGAGCGGTGGTGGGTGCTCGCCCGGGTGGAGGCCGCGGGCGACACCTTGTGGGTCCCCATCGTCCCCGGGGTGGCTGCCGGCGATCGGGGGGCGGCCTACGCGCCCGGGGTGTTCTTGGGCCACGTCGCTTGGGGGGAGGGCGGGCTGTTTGCTTCCGCCTACCTGACCCCGGAGGAGATCCTCCCCCTGCCGGACAACCGGCCGCCGCAAGCAGTGGCCAGGGTGGTCCCTTCCCGGCCGGAGGTGGGCGAGGAGGCGCGGTTCTTCGGCTCGGCATCCTCAGATCCGGACGGGGTTGTGGTTCAGTACCTGTGGGCGTTCGGCGACGGGCGGACCGCAGTGGGAATGAACACGAGACACACGTTTGACCGGACCGGGTTCTATCAGGTGGCCCTCACCGTGGTCGACGATGCCGGGGAGACAGCTGTGGACCGCATATCCGTCCGGATAACCAGTGCTGCGGACGACGGGGGGTGTGGGTGCGGGGGCTAGTCTGTGCCGTGTTGGTGGCGGTGAGCGGGGCGGCCGCCGACCTTCAGTATGACCTGCAGCTGGCCTACGCGGGCGACGGCACGCTGGTCGGTTCGGCCGAGATCACCGGGGTGGCCCCCGCCGCCTGGGGGGAGGTCGTACTGCGCGTCTACCCCGGGACAGGGAACCTGTGGCCGGTGGGGTTCGCCGCGAATGGCGACCGGCGCGACGCGGCCGCCGTCGGCAACCATGCAGTGACGTTCCCTGTGGAATTGGCTGCCGGCCAGACGTTCTCGCTCGCAGTCGACTTCCGGGGCCGGGTGCCCGTGTTCGCCGCTAGCCAGGGCTACGGGACTTTCGCCCGCTCGGCGGGCGCGGTGGTGCTCGCCCAAGCGTACCCGATGTTGGCCCCGTGGCGGGGGGGGTGGATCGCCTGGCCGAACTACCGGTGGGGCGACGCGGTGGTGGCCGAGGTGGCGGACTACAGCGCGACCTTCACCTTCCCGCCCGACTGGGCGGTGGTCTCCGGCGGTGTGGAGTGTACCCGTGGCCCCGGCAGGGCCGAGGTGCGGGGGGAAAGCCTGCGCGAGCTGGTGGTGATCCTGCTGCGGGGATATGAGACGTCGATCCAGACGGTGGGACAGATTCAGGTGCGTAGCTTCTACCTGCCCGCTCACCGGGTCCCGGGGCAGGCGGCCCTGCAGGTGACTGCGGAAGCACTTCAGATCTACCAGGAACGTCTGGGACCGTATCCGTTTCCCCAGCTGGACGTGGTGGAGGTCCCGTTGCAGGAAGCGGCCGGCGTGGAGTACCCGGGACTCATTCTCGCCGGGGAGGAGTACTACGAGCGCTACCCCAGGGACGACCTGTTTTTCCCCATGATCTTCGCCCACGAGGTCGCCCATCAATGGTGGTACGCCCAGGTGGGCAATGATCAGGTGGCCGAGCCGTGGCTGGACGAGGCCCTCGCCACCTACACGTCAGGGTTGTACTTCCAAACTCAGGGTCGCTTGGCCTCCCTGGTCGCCTACTGGGAGGACGGCTACCGGCGGGGGACTCGGCGAGCGCCCGCGACCAACGTCTCCAGCCCGGTGTGGGCGTTCGGACCCCACGGGGCGGGGTACAGCGGCGTGGTGTACTCAGGAGGAGCGTTGTTCCTGCATCAGCTGCGGGGCCGAATGGGCGATGAGGCCTTCTGGCTGGCGTTGCGGCGTTACCTGAGCGCTTTCCGCTGGGACATGGCCCAAGCTCAGGACTTCCTTTCGATTCTGGCGGCGGAGAGCCCCGCGCCCATCGACGAGTTGGTGGCCAGGTGGCTCGAGCTCGCGCTACCTGCTCCCCGCCCGTGACACCGCCGCCGGGGTCAGACGGCCTCCACCGCAGTCACCCCGTCCACCCGGTGTTTGAGGGCCTGTTCGATGCCGTTGCGCAGCGTCATGGCGGCCATGGGGCACCCGTGGCAGGCTCCCACGAGCCGTACTCGCACCACGCCGTCCTCGCTGACCTCCACCAGCTCAACATCTCCACCGTCCGCCTGCAGTGACGGCCGGATTTCCTCCAACGCCTGGCGAACCTCGTTCTCCATACTTCTCTCCTCCTCACGGCTGCCGGCGGCCCCGGATCGTGTCGGCGGCAGATGATCGCCCAAGGATAACCGCTCCCGGCCGCGGCCGCGGCCCGCTTGCGGCGACCGGGGAAAGCGAATACCGTTAGGTCCCGCTCGGCATGCGAACAACGCGTTTTCACAGGAGGGATGGTGCTACGCATCCAGGACTTGCAGGTGGAGGTGGATGGGACGATCGTGCTCCGGCGGGTGGACCTGGAGATCCGGCCCGGGGAGGTACACGTTTTGTTCGGTCCGAACGGCTCGGGGAAGACTTCGCTGCTCATGGCGATCATGGGGTTTCCCCAGTATCGAGTGGTGCGGGGCAGCATCGAGTTCGGAGGGCAAGACATCACCGGTTTGTCCATCCATGAGCGGGCCCAGCTGGGTTTGGGGATCGCGTTTCAACGTCCCCCCACCATCCGGGGGCTCAAGATCGGCCAGCTGCTCCAGCTGTGCGGCGCCCGCCAGGCGGACGTGGCTCAGCTGGCCGGCCGATTGGAGTTCAGCCAATTCCTGGACCGCGACGTGAACGCCGGACTGTCCGGGGGCGAGATCAAGCGGTCGGAGCTCCTGCAGCTCATGGCCCAAAGCCCTGAACTGTCCATGATTGACGAGCCAGAGTCCGGCGTGGACCTGGAGAACATCAGCCTGGTGGGGGCGGCGGTGGCCAACCTGTTGGGACTCGACCATCGGGTGAGTCGGGCGCGGCCCATGGTGGACGAGCGGCGGGCCCGGCACAAGATGGGGCTGATCATCACTCACACCGGGTTCATACTCGACTACGTACCCGCGGACAGGGGGCACGTGTTGTACAACGGGGTATTGGGCTGCAGCGGAAACCCGCGGGAGATCTTCCAGTGTATCAGCCAGCTGGGGTATGAGGAGTGTGTGCGGTGCGCCGCCAAGACGAACTGAGGGCCCGGGCCGTGGCCGCCAGGGACAGGGTGGCCCCACTGGGGCCGGACGTCGATTTGAACAGCTTCGAACGAGTCGGCCCGCCTGATGGCGACGCATCGGAGGCCGAGCTAGGTGCCCTGGGGGAGGAGGAACGCCTGCGGCTGCAGCAGGCGGGCATCGACCCTGAGGGAGCCGGACGGGGCGGGAGCTACTTCCAGCGTGACGCGGCCGTCCTCCAGTGCGGGAGCAGCCAGCCGGGCGTGGAGATTCTCCCCATCCGGCAGGCCTTGGCCACCTGCCCCTGGGTGTGGGATTACTACTGGAAGCTGGTCGACGTGGGGACGGACAAGTTCACCGCCGCTGCCGAACTTGAGCTCCACGACGGCTACGTGATCAGGGCCATGCCGGGCAGCAAGACTGACCAGCCGGTCCAGGCCTGTCTCTACCTGGCCAAGGAGAACCTCCGGCAGAACGTGCACAACCTGGTGATCGCCGAGTCCGGGTCCGAGCTTCACGTCATCACCGGCTGCGCCACTTCCCCCCACCTCCGGCGAGGATTGCACGTGGGGGTCACCGAGTTCTTCGTCAAGGAAGACGCACAGCTGACATTCACCATGGTCCACAACTGGGCGGAGGACATGGTGGTCCGCCCGCGGTCGGTGGCCCACGTGGCGGCAGGCGGCCTGTTCCTGAGCAACTACATCTGTATGCGGCCGGTCAGCTCGCTGCAGATGTACCCCACCACCGTGCTAGCTGGGGAGGGGGCGGTGGGCCGGTTCTACAGCGTGGTGGTGAGCAGCCCCGGCTCTGAACACGACATCGGCAGCCGCATCCGCCTGCAGGCACCTCACACTCGGGCTGAGATCGTCTCCCGGGCGATCAGCGGGGGCGGTCGGGTGATCGCCCGCGGGCACCTGGTGGGGGAAGCCAGCTCCGCGAGGGCTCACCTGGAGTGCCGGGGGCTGCTGCTCGGCGGGGGGCTGGTGCAGGCGGTGCCGGAGCTGGAAGGGCGGGTGGAGGGGGTGGAGCTGTCACACGAGGCGGCGGTGGGGCGTATCGCCCAGGAGGAGATCCACTACCTCATGGCCCGCGGCCTGACCGAGGATGAGGCTACGTCCACCATCGTGCGCGGGTTCCTGTCGGTCGACATCCCTGGCCTCCCACCCCCGCTGCGGGCGGAGATTGACCGGGCGGTGACGGCGGCCCAGGCCGGGACGTGAGGGGCGGCCGAGGGCTCATCCGGCGGCCGTGGCCACCAGTTGGGCCCAGTCCACCGGCACATCCTCGCCGGGACGGGGCACCAGGTGGAGGAAGAACTCCACGTTGCCTGCGGGGCCGGGCAGGGCAGACGGCACCGCTCCCACCACCGACCAGGTGAGCTCAGCGCGCGCAAACTGAGCCACGCCCGCCACGACGTGCTGTCGGACACAGAGGTCGCGAACCACGCCACCCCGGCGCACTTCTCTGCGGCTGGCCTCGAACTGGGGTTTGACCAGCGCGATGACGTCGCCGTGCTCGGTGACCAGCCCGCGCAAGGGGGGAAGCACGAGGCGCAGGGAGATGAAGGACACGTCGATTGTGACCAGATCCACCGGCTCGCCGATATGCTCCGGCCGGAGGTGGCGGGCGTTCACCCCTTCCCGCACGGTCACCCGCGGGTGGTTGCGCAGGCGCCAGTCCAACTGCCCCCGGCCGACGTCCACGGCGTACACGTGGGCCGCCCCGTGCTGGAGCAGACAGTCGGTGAACCCCCCCGTGGATGCGCCGACGTCAAGGCACACCCGGCCCGGTACATGGATGCCGAAGGCGTCCAGGGCCCCCTCCAGCTTGTTCCCGCCCCGCGAGGCATAGCGCGGCCGGCGGGCCACGGAGATGTCAGCTTGGCAGGGGACCTGGGTTCCCGGTTTGTCCACCACCTGCCCCTCGACCCGCACCTCCCCGGCCCGGATGAGGGCTTGGGCGGCCGCACGCGAGCGCGCCTGGCCCCGGCTGACCAGCAGCTGGTCCAGTCTCCGCTTGGCGGCGCCCGGCATGGTGCATCAGCTGCGGGCGGGGATTCCCTGCGCGCAGACGGTGTCCCGATAGGTCGCCAACCCCTGCTCCAGAATCGACAGGGCTCGCCGCAGGTCGCTGCCGTTGAGGATATAGGCGAGCCGGGCTTCCTGCTGGCCCAAGCCGGGCGTGCGGTAGAAGCCGGCTCCCGGGGCCAGCATGACCGTCTCCTGGCCGGGGAAGTCCGTCAGCATCCACCGGACGAAGTCCTCGGCATCGGGAACCGGCAGCCCCACCATGATGTAGAACGCCCCCTCGGGCCGGCGGAACACCAGCCCGGGGATCTCGCCCAGGGCTTGACACACCACGTCGCGGCGCCGCCGGTACTCGGCCACCATTTCCGCCACCACCTCGTGATGGGCCGGGTCGGCCAGAAACGCCGCCAGCCCCAGCTGGCCGAAGGTGGGCGGGGACAGTCGGGCGATGGCGCACTTGGTGGCCGCGGCCATGACTTCCCGGTTGCGGGTGGCGAAGGTCCCGATGCGCGCCCCGCAGGCGGAAAGCCGTTTGGAGATGGAGTCCACCAAGATTGCGTTCTGCTCCATCCCCGCCAGCGTGAGGACGCTGACATGCTGCCCCGCGTAGACGAACTCCCGGTAGACCTCGTCGGCGATCAAGAATAGATTGTGTCGCAGGGCCAGTTCGGCCAGCACGGCCAGCTCCTGCTCGCCGTATACCACCCCGGTGGGGTTGCCCGGGTTGGAGAACAGGATGGCCTTGGTCCGCGGCCCGATGAGCCGGGCTATCTCAGCTCGCGGCGGCAGGTGAAACCCGTCCTGCCTGGAAGTGGTGATGGGCGCGATCTCCACGTTGGTGAGGCCGGCGTAGCCGTGGTAGTTGGGGTAGAAGGGCTCGGGGACCAGCACCTGGTCCCCAGGGTCGCAGGTCACAGTGAGGGCGAAGGTGATGGCCTCAGAGCCGCCGATGGTGACCAGTAGTTGGTCGGGGGTCAGCTCGATCCCCCAGTCGGCGTAGTAGCCGCACAGGGCCTCCACCGCCCCGTCTAGGCCCTGTGACGGCGCGTAGGCCAACACATCAAGCTTCGCCTCCCTGACGCCCCGGAGGAACGCCTGCGGGGTGGGGATGTCCGGTTGGCCGATGTTCAGGTGGTAGATCCGCTTGCCCCGGCGCTTGGCCTCCCGGGCCAGCGGGTACAACCGCCGGATGGGCGAGGTGGGGGCGGTGGCGCTGCGTTGGGAGACCTCAGGCATGGGGGAGCACCCACACTTGCTTGCCGGTGGGAATGGCTTCCGGGGTCAGTTCCACGTCCGGCCCTTGCGGGCGCTCCACCGGCAGGTCAGCCGCGGCGAGGAATTCGTCCACCGGGGCGATTGGCCAGTCCTTGATGACGTCTGTCTTGGCGTGCATGGGGATCACCACCTTGAGCTTGGGCAGCGCACGGATGAGTTCAGCTGCCTCCCGGGGGCCGATGGTGAAGTGGCCCCCCACCGGGAGCAAGGCCACCTCTGTCTCGCGGAGGGGCTTCAGCTGCTCGGCATTCAGTGGGTGCCCCAGGTCGCCGAAGTGGACCAGGTTGACCCCGTCCACCTGCAGACGAAAGATCGTATTGCGCCCCCGTTCCCGGCCCCCTTTTGCGTCGTGGAACGAGGGGATACCCCAGATCGAGATGCCCCGCGGTGCGTGCTCGCCCAGCCCCCGCACCACCTCAGGATCCCCGTCCACGCGGTCCACCGCGTTATGGTCGAAGTGTTCGTGGGACACGGTCACGATGTCGGCCTGCAGCCGGGGAAACTCGTAGGGGACGGACTCGTCGAACGGGTCGGTTACAATCACCATCCCCGAGTCGGTCTGGATGCGGAAGCAAGCGTGGCCGATGTACCGTATCTTCAACCCCATCACCTCCTGTGCCCTGATCCTACTCTATCCGAGGGGGTTGGCACCGGGCAACCTGGCCAGTGCCCGGCGGAGGAGGAGCTCCACTAGGTCTTCGTAGGCCAGCCCGGCGGCTCGGGCTGCGCGGGGGAAGGTGGACATCTCGGTCATCCCCGGCAGGGTGTTCACTTCCAGGACGCACGGCTCGCCGTGGGGGGTGAGGCGGACGTCGACCCGACACAGATCGCGGCAGCCCAGGGTTTGATGGGCCGCCCGAGCCACTTCGGCCACCCGATCCGCTTCCGCCAACGAGATCCGGGCCGGGCAGGCGAAGTCGCAGGCACCCGGCGTGTACTTGGCCGTCCAGTCGAACAGCCCGCTCCCCCCCGGCCGCAGCTCCACCAGGGGGAGGACCTGAAGGCCGTCGTCTCGCTCGAGCACCGCGGCGGTGAGCTCGCGGCCGGGGATGAACTCCTCCACCAGCAGGTCGCCGAATTGGTCGAATGCCTCCTCCAGTTGGCCGCGCAGTTCCCCTTTGGAGCCGGCCAGCGAGAGACCCAGGCTGGAGCCCTCCCGCCGCGGCTTGACCACCGCGGGCAGCCCCACGGCCGCCCCTGCCTCCTGCACGAACCCGTCCAGCTCCCCCCCGGTGTACAGTCGCCACCGGGGCACGGGCAGCCCGGCGGCCGCCAGAGCGCGGTGCGTCTCGGCCTTGTCCATGGCCACCGCGGCAGCCAGGGGGCCGGAACCCACGTAGGCCTTTCCCAACAGGTCGAGGAGCAGTTGGACGGTTCCGTCTTCGCCGGCCCCCCCGTGGAGCACATTGAACACCGCTGGGAAGGGGGCGAGGGCCTGGGGCAGACCGTCGTAGGAGTCGATGGGCAGAAGTTCGGCGTGGTGCCCGCGGCGGACCAAAGCAGCGTGCACCCCCTGGCCGGAGCGGAGAGACACCTCTCGTTCGGGTGAATCGCCCTGGCACAGTACGGCCACCTTGACAGCGGGCTTCGCCATGGGCATCATGTTCCCTCACCCGAGGCGAGCAAGCAAGGCTTGACCGCCTCCGGCGGGGGCAGTATACTGGTGGTGCCCGTAAAGGGCGCCACTTCGGGAAGGCTGGTCATTGACAAGTGGACAGGGAGCATGGGTGAACCCATCGATCTCTTGAGGCTAAACCGAGAGGGTATGATCCCGGCTCAGGGTGAACGCTAGCGGTGCGCTTAACACATGCAAGTCGTGCGATCGGACCCCGTGAAGTCCCTTCGGGGACGGAACGGGGTTACGGAGCGGCGGACGGGTGAGTAACACGTAGCTAACCTGCTCCCGCGACGGGGATAACCCGGGGAAACCCGGGCTAATATCCGATGGTCTCCTCGAGTGCAAGCTCAGGGGAGTAAAGGCGCCTCGTGCGTCGCGCGGGAAGGGGGCTGCGGCCCATCAGCTAGACGGTAGGGTAACGGCCTACCGTGGCCATGACGGGTAGGGGGCCTGAGAGGGCGGCCCCCCACATGGGGACTGAGACACGGCCCTGACTCCTACGGGAGGCAGCAGTGGGGAATCTTGGGCAATGGGCGAAAGCCTGACCCAGCGACGCCGCGTGGGGGACGAAGCTCTTCGGGGTGTAAACCCCTTTTCTGGGGGAAGAATAAGGCGGGGAGGTAATGCCCCGCCGATGACGGTACCCCAGGAACAAGCCCCGGCTAACTACGTGCCAGCAGCCGCGGTAAGACGTAGGGGGCGAGCGTTACCCGGAATCATTGGGCGTAAAGGGCGTCTAGGCGGCTCGGCAAGTCGTCTGTGAAAGCCCCCGGCTCAACTGGGGGAGGACGGGCGATACTGCCGGGCTAGAGGGCGGCAGAGGAAGGTGGAACGGCCGGAGTAGCGGTGAAATGCGTAGATACCGGCCGGTACCCCGATGGCGAAGGCAACCTTCTGGGCCGTTCCTGACGCTGAAGCGCGAAAGCGTGGGGAGCAAACCGGATTAGATACCCGGGTAGTCCACGCCCTAAACGATGTGGGCTAGGTGTCGGCCAGGCATCTGGTCGGTGCCGCAGTTAACGCGTTAAGCCCACCGCCTGGGGAGTACGGCCGCAAGGCTGAAACTCAAGGGAATTGACGGGGGCCCGCACAAGCGGTGGAGCATGTGGTTTAATTCGATGCTAAGCGAAGAACCTTACCCGGGCTTGACATGCTGGTGGTACCGACCCGAAAGGGAAGGGACCCAGGGCCTTCGGGCGTCTGGGATCCAGCACAGGTGCTGCATGGCTGTCGTCAGCTCGTGTCGTGGGACGTTGGGTTAAGTCCCGGAACGAGCGCAACCCCTGTCGTCAGTTGCCAGCGGATCCTTCGGGGTGCCGGGGACTCTGGCGAGACTGCCGGCGAATAGCCGGAGGAAGGGGGGGATGACGTCAAGTCATCATGGCCCTTATGTCCGGGGCGACACACATGCTACAGTGCCCGGTACAATGGGCTGCGAACCCGCGAGGGGGAGCCAATCCCATCAAAGCCGGGCATGGTTCGGATTGCAGGCTGCAACCCGCCTGCATGAAGCCGGAATCGCTAGTAATCGCGGGTCAGCCACACCGCGGTGAATACGTACTCGGGCCTTGTACACACCGCCCGTCACACCAACCGAGTGGGGGGTACCTGAAGTCGTCCGCAAAGGGCGCCGAGGGTATCCCTCGCGAGGGGGGTGAAGTCGTAACAAGGTAGCCGTACCGGAAGGTGCGGCTGGATCACCTCCTTTCTAGGGAGTGCCTTGTGTTAGGACCAGCCTTTCCCGCGATGGGGGAGCCCATGTGCACCTTGTCCACTGTACGTACGCACGTCCCGCAAGGGACGTTTTTCTTTCTTCCTTGTACTGCACAGACCTCATTTTCGCGCCCTGCTTCCTTCGAGTGGTTCGCAGTTGCGGGTAGGCTGAGCACATCATGCAGAGCACACGGGAGAAGTGGCTGCTGGAAGGGATCGAACCGCTTCTGGAACAGGGCGAACGCGAGGAAGTCCCGGCCCGAGAGACGATCTACTACTCAGGGACCCAAAGCACGGCAGTGTATTTCGTGGAGACCGGCAAGGTGAAACTCTCCTACCTCGACCCGTCGGGCAAACGGTTGACCCTCGCCCTGCGGGGTCCGGGCGAGCTGTTCGGGGAAATGGCGGCGGTGGGAGAGCCGCGCAGGCGGCACCACGCCGAGGCCCTGGAAGACAGCGTGCTCATTCGTGTGCCGCGGGAGTACTTCTTGGGCTGGATCCGGGACCGGCCGAAGGTCCTGTTCCAGGTACTCCAGCTGTTCGGTCTGTGGATTCGCGACCTGGAAGAGATCGTGGAGGATCTGGCCTTCCGCGACATCCAAGGCCGGCTGTCCCGGCAGCTTCTTCGCCTGTCCCACGAATACGGGGTGAAGACCAAGGATGGCATCTTGATCTCCTTCCGGCTCACCCACCGGGACTTGGCTGAGATGATCGGGTCGGCCCGCGAGAACACCACCATGGCACTGAACAGGTTCGCCCGGGAGGGCATTCTGGACAAGCGGCGCTACCAGATCATCATCAAGGACGTGGAGGGGCTGAAGGAGAAGTGCGGGCCCAGCTAGTGCCCTCCCAGCCCGGCCCGAAGACGGGCAAGGAGCGGCCTGACTCCGCCAAGGTAGGCCAGTTCTGGGGGAGCCAGGGCGGCCACCAGATGTGCATAGGCGGTGCGCATGATCAGCGTTCCGTGGGCCAGCCGGCCGGCCCTGACGCCCCGCAGGGCGGCCTCGTGGGCCAAGGTCAAGAATACCCTGATGCTGGCCAGGGAGATCCTGAGTGCCCTGCCTTCCTCCGGCGGCAGGTCCTGCTGGGATACGTACCGCAACAGCGACTGCAACTTGGGGAGCACCCCGGCCAACCCTTCCCCCACAGCTACCCGGAGGTCGAAGTTCGGCCCCTCCGTCCCCTCGAGGATGTTCACCACCCGCTGAGCCAGGACGTGCTGGTCAATCACGGTGGGAGCCAAGACCGCCAGGGAGCAGAAATAGGCCGCCTCCAGGAGGGTGTCCTCCATCCATTCCAGCTCAACCACCAGAGGCTCCACCCAGGCGTCGGCCGGAAAGCACGCGGTCCCGGCGGCCAAGGCGATGACTAGTACCGCGATCCACTTGCGCATGCCAGTCACCTCGCTCGCTTGTAACTCCCGTTGGGTCAACGGGCCATCAACGATCGGTCAACCCCGCCTCATCAGGGGGCACCAGCTTGTAGCCAAACCCCGGCACGGTGACGATCATCCCTTCGGCCCCAGCCCTGGCCTTGCCGAGCCTTTGCCGGACCAGATACACGTACTGTTTGACATCTTTGGAGTTGGCGTAGCTGGAGTTGGGCCACACGGATCGGAGGATATCCCGGTCGGAGAACACCTTCCCCGGGGAACTGGCCAGGAGCCCAAGCAGGGTGAACTGTTTGGGTGAGAGGCGCACTGGCTGGCCGAACAGGCGCACGTGTTTTTCCTCTGCAAACACTTCCAGCGCCCCCACCTTGTAGGTGGGCTCCCTCCCCTCCTGGGCCGGTGGACGCCGCCAGCGTAGCAGGGCCAGCAGGCCCACAACTGCGAGATTCGCCCCCAACGCCGCCGCCACCCCCACCAGCAGGCGGGAGCGGCTGGCCGCCCCCACCCAGGTGGCGTCCAGACCCAAGTCTACCCACCCCCGCGGCTCCCCGGCGGTGGGAAGGGGGACTCTGAGGTGCAGGTATCGCTCTCCGGAGGGCAGCGAGACCAGGGCCGTCCCGTCCGGGGGCGGGGGGGACAGCTCCACCTCCCGCACGCGCTCGTCCACCAGCTGCTCCCCCTCCCAGGATACGCGGACAAACAGGGCACTTCCCAGCAGGAGAAACCGGGCCGCGGTGCGCAGCATCTCCAGGTCACCCCGCTCGATCCAGGCCGCCGCCGATTCGGCGAACGTCTCGGCGTACGCCAGGCCCCTGGTTTGAAAACCGGTAATCTCCCGGTCGCCTCCCCGGGCAGCCAGCAACCACACCAACAGGCCGCTGATCAAAAGCGAGCCGGCCACCAGGGCCACCGCCCACCGCGGCGCACTGCGGAACATTGCCATGCCATCAAGATAGGCGGCGGAGGGGGAGTAAACAACCAAGATGGTGCTCCCTTGACCAGGACTTGACCTCACTGTGGTGGTTCTGCGACCGGCACGGGGCGTAGGGTGCGGCCGGTCGGCCACGAGTCGACCCGAAGCCAAATACTCTGTGAGGAGGTAGGGAGATGAAGTACGTGACGGCAGCGATCGTTGGGCTGGCGAGCTTGGCCACATTGGCGGCCGGCCAGCCGGGGCCGGCGGGTGCCGGACATTTCGGCCCCGGCCCCGCGCTGCTCCCCGAGCTGGTGGAGGCAGTGGCTGGGGAGATGGAATGGCTGGCAGGGCTTCCCGTGGAGGCCCCAGGTTGGCAGCCCGCCCTAACTGCTCTGGAAGCGGCGCTGACGGAGCTGGAGGCTGCTGAGGGGGCACCGGCCGCGGAGAACGTGGTCCAGATGAGCGCCGCCCTTCACCTGGTGGTGGGCGTTCTAGAACGCACCGCCCTGGAGGCCAGGCGTGATCGGGTGCGGGATGGCGGGGCAGGTCCGGCGGGTTGGCTAGAGGGGTACCTCGATGAGGTGACCCGGGACATGCCGCCGGAAGGTGCGGCTCAGGTGCGCGCCGCGGTGCGGGGGCTGTTTCTAGGTCTGCGGGATCAAGCCGATCGGACCGGGGCCAGGCGGGCGGGTCCCCCTTCGCCCCGGCTCTCCCCCGAGCGACGGCAGTGGGTGGAAGGATACCTGCAGGGCGTCACTGCCGGGATGGGACAGGAGCAGGCGCGCCGGGTGCGTACCATCTGCTGGGAGGCGCTGGAGCGGGGACGGGGTATGGTCAGGGACGCCGTGCGCGGCCGGGAGGATGCGTTGCGGCACGTCCTTCGCCTGCGGCGGATCGCCGCCGGATTGGACGTCTACCTCCTGGGGCGATCAGAGGGCGGCAGCTCCCAATAGTCTGTTAGCATGACGGACGGAACGGGGGTGCCCAGGGGCACCCCCGTGTTCTTCAGCCGTTTCCGCCCGTCCTAGTCAAGTCCCAACAAGTCGTCGATCCGCCGCCGGTCGAAGCCGACCACCATCTCCCCATCGATCTCCACCACGGGGACCCCCTGCTGGCCGGATCTGCGCACCATGTCCATGGCCGCCTCGTAGTTCGAGGCCACGTCCACTTCCTGGAAGGGGATGCCGTGATCCTCAAGATAGCGCTTGGCCGCCTGACACCACGGACAAGTGGGGGTGGTGTACACGGTCACTTCATGCTCTACTCTATCCATGTCGGACCTCCTTTCCGCCGAGCGCGCACAGCACCTCTGACCTGAGCAGGCTCGCCAGGCGGGAAGTGAGGGCCACACAGCGGGCCCGCCCGCGCCGGGAGCGCTCGATGAGCCCTGCCGCCTCCATGGCGCGCAGGTGATAGGAAACCGCTGGCGCCGAGAGACCCAACGCCTGCGCGATCTCACCGCAGTTCGGTTGCCCTTCCCGCAGGAGCAGGCCCACGATCCGCAAGCGGTCCTCGCTGCTCAGGGCAGAGAACGCCTGTGCCAGCTCTCTGATCTTCATCGCGTGGGCTCAATTGTACCTGGGGCGGGCTGACAGTTCAAGAGTTGCTTAGTTGGATAACTATGAAATGCAGGCCGGGCAGGGTACCATTCCGACTAGGAGGTGGCCATGGAAGCTAGGGTAATCTGGCAACAGGGAATGCGGTTTGTGGCCGCGGGCCCATCGGGCCACGCCCTGCTGATGGACGCCGGGGCCGAAGTGGGAGGGATGGACTCCGCGCCCCGGCCCACCGAGCTGCTGCTGGCCGCGTTGGGCGGGTGCACGGGTATGGACACCATCTCCATCCTCCGGAAGATGCGCACCCCGCCGCGGCGGTTGGAGGTGGAGATCTCCGCTCAGCGGGCCGAGGACCACCCGCGGGCGGTACAGCGGGTCCACCTCACCTACCGGGCACAGGGGGTGCCGGAGGACAACCTCCGCCGGGCCGCGCAGCTGTCCCAGGAGCGATACTGCACGGTATCGCACTCTCTGTCGGCCGAGCTCACGTTCTCCGTGGAGGCGCTACCCTAGCAGCTCCAGCAGGCGGTCCAGCTGCACCCCCTCGCTGACCAGCTGGTCGACGATGGCCAGCTGGGACTCGCCGGCCAAGGGGACCCGGCCCACCAAGTGCTCAGCGGTCTCCGCGGCGGTCATCGTGTCCTGGGGAACCACCGCCACAGTCACCCCGCGGTCCGCGGCCCGGGCCAGGACCGCACGTTCCGGACGCAGCCCGCCGGAGAGAATGAGCGCGCGCACCCGAGGTGAGGTCAGGGCGGCGGCCTGGATGTCGGCCCGGTCACCTCCGGTGACTACCGCCAACTGCCCGGGGATGCGGCGCAGGTAGCGCAGGGCGGCCTCCCCGCCCATGGCGCCGATCAGAAAGCGCTCCACCTCGGCCGAGGGGTCGCCCTGAACGACGACCTCCCCGCCCAACGCATCCAGCACTTCCTGAAGGCGGACGGTCCGCAGGCGCCGGTCGAACGAGATCGCCCCCACCACGGGCACGCCCCGCTCCTCCAGGAACGGGATCACGAAGTCGCGCACCTCCTCCAGTTCGGAGTCGGCGGAGACTTCGTTCAGGATCGCCCCCACCAAAGGGGCTTCCTCCCCGACCAGTCGGACCGCAGCCAACAGCCGGTCCAGGGTCGCCTCCCCCTGGTAGCGGGCCACCAGGGCCATGGGGGCGTGGAGCCTGGCGGCAACGGCCATGTCTGACAGCCCCGACAGTAGGCCCCGCCCCAGCCACTGTCGGCCCTCGAGAACGAGGACGTCTGCCTCCACGTCGACCGCGGCCTCGATGCGTGGCCAAGCCCCCTCGGGCGGTTTCCACGCCCGCGGGATGTCCCCGCCGAGTACTGGCACCAGGGTCTCTGGGGCATCGGCCAACTCCAGGGCCTCCGCCACCACCCCCGCGTCCCGATCGCAGGGTCTGCCCTGGCGGTAGATGCTTGCCCAGCCCACGGGCTTCCGATAGACCGCGGACAGCCCCCGTCTCCGCAGGGCCCGGGCCAGCCCCACCGCCAGGGAGGTCTTGCCCGCCTTCTCCTCCACTGCTGCAAGGTAGAGCCTGCTCATCGTCCCTCCCCCGCCACCGTTAGCCTGAGGTCCACCGCCACCACCCGATCCGGATAGCAGATGATGGGGTTCACGTCCAGCTCAACGATCTCCTCGAACTCGGCCGCCATCTGCCCCACGCGTTCCACCGCCTCAACCAGGGCCTCCACGGCGACGGGCGGCGAGCCCCGGATCCCCTGCAACAGGGGAAAACCGCGCGGCCGACGAACAAGGGCCCCCGCCTCCCGTGGGGACAGCGGGGCCACCGCAAAAGCCACATCCTTGAGGATTTCCACGTGGATCCCGCCGATCCCGAACATCACCAGGGGGCCGAACGTGGGATCGCGCACCATCCCTACGATGACCTCCCGCCCGGCTGGCAGCTGCTCCTGGACCAGCACCCCGTCCACGTGGGCCTCGGGGAAGCGATCTCGCACCTGGCGGAGCATGTCGTGTGCCTCCGCCTGCGCCTGGTCGCTGGGCACCTGTACGCGTACGCCGCCCACGTCGGACTTGTGGGAGAGCTCAGGCGAGATCACCTTGAGCACCACGCAATCTCCCAGCTCCCGGGCCAGCCGCCCCGCCTGCTCCGGGGTGGCGGCCACCGCCCCGCGGGCCACCGGGACGCCGTAGGCGGCGAGCAGCTCCAGAGCCTCCACCCCCAGCCGCGGCCGCTCCCGGGCCACGGCGCGGGCGATCACCGCTTTGGCCCGCCCCCGGTCCACGGCCAGGGGCCGCGGTTCCTCGGCTGGGGCCTGCCGGGCGTCGGCGTAGCTGGCCAGCACCCGCAGAGAGCGGACTGCTCGGGCCGGGTCGAAGAAGGAGGGGATCCCGGCCCCTCTCAACGTCCGCTCGGCCTCCTCCCCCAACTCGCCAGCCATGAAGCTACACACCATCGGCTTTCCGAATTCCTCCCGCGCCTCGGCCAGGATGGCGGCCAGCTCGGCGTAGCTGAGGATGGCCACCGGAGCGGACAGGGCCACCACCATGTCCACCGCCGGGTCGCCGGTCACCAGGTTCACCGCCCGCCGGTAGCGGTCAGCCCGGGCGTCCCCCAGGATGTCCACGGGGTTGTAGATGTTGGCCGCGGCTGGCATCTCCTCGGCCAGCCGTTGGGTGGTGCGGCCCGATAACCGGGCCACCTCCAGGCCTTCCCACTCCACGGCGTCGGTGGCCATTACCCCAGCGCCGCCAGCGTTGGTGACGATGCCCACCCGCTTGCCCCGAGGCAAAGGCTGACGGGCCAGGGCATAGGCGAAGTCGAACAGCTCCTCCACATTCTCGGCCCGGATGACCCCCGCCTGGCGGAACGCCGCCTGGTAGGCCCGGTCCGACCCGGCCATGGTCCCGGTGTGGGAGGATACCGCCCGCGACCCGGCCTCCGCCCGCCCGGCCTTGAGGATCACCACCGGCTTGTGCCGGGTCACCTGGCGGGCCGTGCGGAGGAAGCTCTGGCCGTCCTGAACCCCCTCGAGGTAGGCGACAATGACCTTGGTCTGTTCGTCCTGGGCGAAGGCGGTCAGGAAATGCTCCTCATTCAGCACCGCCTTGTTGCCCAGGGAGACGAAGTGCGAGAATCCCAGCTGCGCCTGCCAGGCCCAGTCGAGCACTGAGGTGCAGAAGGCGCCGGACTGGGACATGAAGGCGATCTCCCCCGGGATGGCCCCGCGGGGGGCGAACGTGGCGTTGAGCCCCACCCGGGTGGAGATCAGCCCCAGGACGTTGGGGCCCAACACGTTCATTCCGTACCGCCTGGCTACCTCGGTCAACGCCCGTTCGCGCTGGGCGCCCTCGGGGCCGGCCTCCTTGAACCCGCCGGAGATGACCGCCACGTTGGCGATTCCCTTCTCGCCACACGACTTGACGACCTGGGCCACCGCCGGGGCGGGCACCACCACCAAAGCCATGTCCACTGGCTCGGGGATGGCGTCCACCGTGGGCAGGCAGGGACGGCCGTCGAGCTCGCTGTACTTCGGGTTGACGGCGTAGACGGGGCCGGAGAAGGAGGCGACGACGTTCTGGAACAGGGCGTGGCCCACCTTGCCCGGAGTCGCCGATGCCCCCACCACGGCCACGGATCCAGGGAAGAGGAGTCCTGTCAGGTCCCTATCCATAGTGAGAGGATGGTAGCCTGCTCCATGGGATGTGCACAACCCTTCCATGATGCCTCGACCAAGGGGGTTCACAATCACCCTGCGCTCAAACAGGTGCAGACAAAACGCGAGAGCCTGTACCGCCAGAGCCGCCCACCCGCCGGAGGGGAGCCGAGGATAGCCTCGACTCCCCTCCCCCTTGGGGGTACGCTCATGGAGATGAAGCGAGTACTGATCGTGGAGGACGAGAGGCAGATTGCCCGGATGATCCAGGCGTACCTGAGCCGCGAGGGGCTGCGGGTGGACGTGGCCTTCGACGGCGAGGAGGGCTGGAGCCAATTCCAGACCCTGGACCCAGATCTGGTGATCTTGGACCTGATGCTCCCCAAGCTGCACGGCCTGGAGCTGGCCCGCCGCATCCGCGGGCAATCCAGTGTCCCCATCATCATGCTCACCGCTCGGGCCGAGGAGGCTGACCGGGTGGCCGGCCTGGAGATGGGCGCCGACGACTACGTGACCAAGCCGTTCTCCCTGCGGGAGCTGGCGGCGCGGGTGCGAGCCGTCCTGCGGCGGGCGCAGGGCGAGGGACCGCGCGAGCTGATCCGGATCGGGGAGCTGGAAGTGGACGTGGCCGCGCGCGAGGTGAGGCTCGATGGCCGTCCGCTGGAGCTCACCGCCACCGAGTTTGACCTCCTGTCCTTCTTCGCCCAACACCCTGGGCGGGTGTTCACCCGCCGGGAGCTTCTGGAGGCGGTCCAGGAAAGGTCCTACGCCTCCCTGCCGCGCACCATCGATTCCCACGTCAAGAACCTGCGGCGCAAGCTGGAGCGCGACCCGGCGGAGCCCACGTACATCCTGACCGTGCACGGGGTGGGGTACAAGTTCCGTCCGGCGCCGGAGGGGGGATGAACGGTGTCGTTCGGGTGGAAGCTGGTCGGGGCGCTGCTGCTCACCGCCATGTGCGCTGCTGCGGGGACCTATTGGCTGGCCACCCGCGCCCTGTCGGACCGGTTCGATGAGTTCCGCGCCCAGAACCTCGAGGTGGAGGCCAAGGGGCTGGCCGGGCTGCTGGGGCAATACTGGGAGGCGGAGGGCAGCTGGACCGGTGTTCAACGCTGGTTCTCCGCCCAGGTGTTCATCGAGCGCGGCGGGCGGGTTCTCTACCAGCGCAGCATGCTGGGGCAGTTTGCCCTGCTGGACGCAAACTACGACGTGGTGGCCTGCGTGGAGGAGCAGTGGGCAGAGGCGGCCGGCGAGCAGGGCGTACAGCGGCTCGCCGAACGGGAAGGGATCCCGGTGGTGGCCGATGGAAGGCAGGTGGGAATCCTGATCCCCCTGGAGGGGGCGGCCCTCACGCCGCTGGAGGAGGATTTCCTCCGCTCGGTGCAACGGGCGGCGCTGGTGGGCGGGGCGGTGGCCCTGGCCCTCGCCGCTTTGTTGGGCACGTTCCTCATCGTTCAGCTGTCTTCCCCGCTGCGGCGGCTCATCCGGGCCACGGAGCGGCTCGCCCAAGGGGACCTGGCGTACCGGGTGCAGGCGCGCTCCAAGGACGAGATCGGCCGTCTGGCCCGGGCATTCAACCGGATGGCCCGCGCCCTGCAGCAGTCGGAGTCGGCCCGCAAGAACCTGCTGGCAGACGTGGCCCACGAACTGCGCACCCCGCTTACCGTGATCCAAGGAAATTTAGAGGCCATGTTGGACGGGGTGTTCCCACTGTCCACCGAGGACCTGGCACCGGTGTACGAGGAGACCCTGCACATGGGGGCGTTGATCGAGGACCTGCGGGTTCTCACCTTGGCCGAGGCGGGGCACCTGCCGCTGCGCCGGCAAGCAGTGAACCTGGGGGAGCTAGTTCAGGGGGCATGTGAGGCCATCCGCCCGGCGGCCGCCGAGGGGGAGGTGGACGTGGATGCGGAGGTGGCGCCGGATCTGTGGGTGGACGGCGACCCGCATCGGCTCCGCCAGGTAGTTGCCAACCTGTTGGCCAATGCCCTTCGCCATTCCCCGGCCGGGACGGCCATCTCCGTTCATGCCCGGCGGGTGGGCGTCGAGGCTTGGGTCACAGTTCACGACCGCGGCGATGGCATCTCCCCGGAGGATCTGCCCCACATCTTCGAGCGGTTTTACCGGGCGGACCGGTCCCGCAGCGGCGAGGGGACGGGCCTGGGATTGGCCATCGCCCAGGAGCTGGTGCGGGTACACGGGGGGCGGATCTGGGCGGAAAACGACGGTGGGGCAGTGTTCACCTTTGCCTTGCCCGTAGTTGCGCCCGGCGGTCCCCAGTCGTAACATCCAGCGCCATGGACGATGGTCGTCCGTTTCACAACCCTACCTTGGGGCCGCTTTCCTTTACCCAAGTAGTAGATGAGATGGTGGCCATGATGGGAGCCGATCCCAAAGCCGAGTATCAGGTCATCGTGGGGGCTGACTCCCAGGCCTACCACGACGCGGCGGAGTATGTGCTGGCCATCGTCGTCCACCGCGTGGGCAAGGGGGGGCGCTACTTCTGGCGCCGGACGCGCGAGCGGCGGCCGCAGAGCCTGCGTGAGCGCATCTACCGGGAGGCGTGGCTGTCGTACGAGGCGGCCCAGCAGCTGATCGAGGCGCTGCGGGCGCGGAAGGTACTCGGTTTCCATCTGGAGATCCACGTGGACGTGGGGCGGGCGGGGCGCACCCGCGAGCTGGTGGAGGAAGTGGTGGGGATGATCATCGGGGTGGGGTTCCCGGTGCGGACCAAGCCCGAAGCGTACGCGGCCTCCACGGTGGCCGACAAGCACACCTAGGCGCAGGTATCACGGTCCGCCTCTTGCCAGCCCGTGTATCAACTGGTAGAGCCGTCGCCGGGGGATGGCCAGTTCGTCGGCCAGCTCCCGCAGGGCCTGGCGCGGAGTGCGGCCGGAGGCGAGAAACTCCTGATAGCGGGCCCGGAGAATGTCTGGGTCGAGCGGGGCGGGCTGCGGCGGAGGGGCAGGGGCCACCAGGATGACGATCTCGCCGCGGAGTCCGCCGCGGCGGCGTACCTCGGCGGCCAGTTGGACAGCGGTGCCCCGGAGGAACTCCTCGTGCGCCTTGGTCAGCTCCCTGGCCACCACCAGCTGGCGGTCAGGGCACAGCTCGGCCAGCTCCGTCAGGGTGGTCAGCAGGCGCCGGGGGGACTCGTAGACCGCTGTGGTGTACGGGACGGCGATTAGTTCGGCCAGCCTACGCCGCCGGGGGCCGGCCTTCCGCGGCAGGTACCCGACGAACAGCAGGGCGTCCAGGGGGAGCCCGGCCGCGACCGCGGCGGCCAGGAAGGCCGTTGGGCCCGGCACGGGCACCACCGGGATGTCGGCCTGGATGCAGGCTCGGACTAGCGGATAACCGGGATCGGAGATCAAGGGGGTGCCGGCGGCAGCCACCAGGGCCACGTTCTCCCCGCGCGCCAGTCGATCCACCACTGCCCCGGTCCGCTGGTTCTCCACCTGTTGGGCTAGGTTCGGCCCCAGGGGGGTGTGAATTCCGTGGTGAGCCATGAGTTTGCGGGCACGGGCGGCGTCCTCAGCCACGATGAGGTCAACCTCCCTGAGCACCCTGATAGCCCTTAGGGTAATGTCCTCCAGGTTGCCGATGGGCGTCGCGCAGACGTACAGGGTTCCGGGCATCGGGGGATTATAGCTTGCGTCATAGACTTGGCCGCGCTATGTTCTCTTCCCCGATGGAGGAAATGTTCGCAGGCCTCAGGGAGAAGCTGGCCCAACTGGAGCGGCAGGCAGGGGCGGACCGTCTGCGCGCCAGGGTCCAGGCGATCCAGCAGGACATGGCCCGGCCGGGATTCTGGGAACAACGATCCACCGCCCAGGACAGGGCGCAGGAGCTGGAGGGGGCCAAGCAGCGGTTACGGCAGCTGGACGAGTTGCGGGAGCGGTTGGAGGAGCTGGAGGTGCTGTGGCAGCTGGCCCAGGAGGAGGACGACCCCGGGGCGGCGGACGAGGTGGAGCGAGGTCTGACCCAGCTGGACGAGCTGTTTCGCCAGGTCCGGGTGGAAATCCTGCTCAGCGGGCCCTACGACAGGAGCGATTGCTTCCTGTCGCTGAACGCCGGGGCCGGGGGCACCGACGCTCAGGATTGGACGGAGATGTTGCTTCGCATGTACCTCCGCTTTTGCGAAAGCCGTGGCTGGCAGGCGCGGGTGGTGGACGAAACCCCCGGCGAGGAGGCCGGTCTGAAGTCGGCGACGCTAGACGTACGGGGCGCGTACGCGTACGGGATCCTGCAGGGGGAAACCGGGGTCCACCGCCTGGTTCGCATCTCCCCGTTTGACTCCGCTCACCGGCGCCACACCTCGTTCGCCTCGGTCACCGTCACTCCCCAAGTCCCGGACGAGGACCTGGAGATTGCCGAAGAGGACTTGAAAGTGGAGTCATTCCGGGCCGGCGGGCCCGGCGGGCAACACATGCAGAAGAACGAGACGGCAGTTCGGGTAACCCATGTGCCGACTGGGATGGTGGTGGTGTCCCAGAACGAACGGTCGCAGCATCAGAACCGGCTGACAGCCCTGCGCATCCTCCGGGCCCGGCTGCGGGCGCTCATGGAGCAGGAGCGGGCCAAGGAGCTGGAGGAGCTGCGCGGCAAGCTGGCTAAGATCGAGTGGGGCAGTCAGATCCGCTCCTATGTGCTGCAGCCCTACCAGCTGGTCAAGGACCATCGCACCGGGCTGGAGGTGGGAAACGTCCAGGCAGTGCTGGATGGGGAAGTCGGGCCGTTCATCTGGGCCCATTTGGAGGGCAAGCGGGATGACAGCGACCGAGGCGCTTGAGCTGGCCTGCCGGATGGCGGGCCTGCGGGAAGTACCCGCCGACTCCGGTGTGCTGGTGCCGGGGGAGCTGGGGGGGCGGGTGGTGTTTGCCATCGACGTGGGAGTGGGCGAGCTGTTGTTGGCCCGCGAGCTGGGGGCCACTGGGGTGGTCGCCCATCATCCCCCCGGGGGCACGCCGCGGCTGAGCTGGCACAAGGTCCTGTGGAGGCACGCCGATCTCCTGGAGCAGTACGGAGTTCCCCGGGAGCCCGCCCGTGCCGCCGCGGCAGAGTTGGTGGCGGAGCTGTCTGCCGGTGACCACGCCGCCAACTACGATCATGTTCCCGCCGCGGCCCGGGCGCTGCGGCTTCCCCTGGTGGGGATCCACACCCCGCTGGATGAGCTGGGCCGGCGCCAGCTGGCTGGCGCGGTCTCCCACCTGCCCGCTGGTTCCCGGGTGGGCGACCTGGTGGCGCGGCTTTCCTCCTTGCCCGAACTGGCGGTTGCGGCGACCGAAGTGCAGGTGCGAGTGGGGGCGGCGGACAACCCCGCCGGCCACGTGGCCGTGTTCCACGGGGCGGGGACCAACGGCGGGTACCCGGTGGCGGCCTGCGCGTTCCGCCACGGGGTGGATACCGTGGTGTACATCCACTGCTCGGCCGCTGCAAGCCGGCGGCTGGCCGCCGAGTTTCCCGACAAGAACCTGGTGGTCACCGGCCACATCGCCGCCGACTCCCTGGGGATCAATCCCTTCCTGGCGGAGCTCGCCGGGCGGGGGATCGACATGCTGCCCCTGGACGTGGTGGCCGGGACGTCCACCTAGGTGGCCGATCAGGGTCGCCCCTGCCAGCGACGCCGGTCCAGCCAGGCTTGAAGAATGAGGATCGCCGACAGCTCATCCCTCACCTGGCGCCGCTTGGCCGCGTGCTGGCCCGCCTGGGCCAGCACCCGATCCGCCTCGACGGTGGTGAGCCGCTCGTCTATGTAGTCCACGGGGAGACCGGTCTTCCCGGCCAACGCCTGGCCGAAGGCGCGCACTTTGTGGGCCTCCTCTCCCTCGCCTCCGTGCATGTGGAGCGGGAGGCCGACCACGAACCTGTCCGCCTTTTCCCGGCGGCACAGCTCCGCCAGTGCGTCCAGGTCAGCCTCTGAGCCGCGCCGCCGGTACACCCCGCGGCCCTGGGCCACGGTCCCAGCCTCATCTGAGACGGCGATGCCCACCCGGCGGTCCCCTACGTCCAGGCCCACCACCCTCATGGCGAAGTCGACAGGAAGGTGAGGGCGTGGCGGATCATCTCCTCCACCGGAGCATCGATCCCCTCAGTGCGGAGGTGGTCGAGGGCGCTGCGAGCTTCGGCCTCGTTGAATCCCAGTGCCTTGGAGGTCAGCGCCCGCAGCACCACCTGTTCTTTGTCGCCCAACGGTGTAGGCACCGGGGGTGCGACCTTGGCCAAGCGCTCCGACAGTTCCACCAGTACTCGCTGGGCGGTGCGGCGGCCGATGCCCTTGACCTGCTCCAGTGCCGTGAGGTCACCGCGGCGCACTGCCGCCGCCAGCTCCTGCGGTGGGAGGGCGGCCACCAGCCGGAACGCCAACCGTGGTCCCAGCTGGGGCACGGCGAGTAGCCCGGCGAACATCTCCCGTTCCTCCCGGCTGGCGAACCCGAAGCACTCCATGCCGTCCTCCCGCACGATGAGGTGGGTGAACAAGTGGACCGAGGCCCGGCCGCCGGCGCCGCGCACGGTCCGGGCGGGCACTGCCACCTTGAGCCCCACCCCGCCCAACTGCAGGACCAGGAAGTCCTCTCCCCGCCCCACAACCGCCCCCTCCACGAACTCCAGCATGGACATGCTCACGCCTCCTCCACCCTGCCCCAGGGGGCCACCGCCGTCCGCAATGCGTCCAGCTTGTCACGCGGCAGGCTGATCTCCAGCACCATGTCCCCCGCGTAGCCCTGCCCCACGACCTGTCCGCGCAGCCGGGCCGCCGCCGCCAATGCCATCCCGGCATGCTCGTGGGGCAGGTAGACACGCACCACCGCCTGCGGGACCATGTCCACCGTCCCGGCGGCATCCACGGCCGCCCGAGCCGCATCGCGGTATGCCCGGGCCAGCCCGCCCACGCCGAGCTTCACCCCACCGAAGTAGCGTGCCACCGCCACCACCACGTTGGTCAATTCGCTGCCCGTCAACAGCTGGAGCAGGGGTCGGCCGGCTGAGCCAGCCGGCTCGCCGGCATCGTCGGCCCGCGCTCGCACCGTGCCTGCATCAAGCACGCGGTAGGCGTACACGAGGTGGCGGGCATCGTGGAACCGGCGTCGGAGCTCGGCCACCGCCGCGTCCGCGTCCGCCTCCGTCTCCACAGGCAAGGCGCAGGCGAAGAAGCGCGACCGCTTGCGGACCAGCTTGGCCTCACCCGGGCTGGCCAGCGTGCGCACCGGGGAACTCCAGTGGCGGCTCCGCCTGGGCCAGGGCGGTGAGCTCGGCGAACGCGCGGTCCACCGCCGCTGCTTCGCCCGACACCAGCAGGACCACCGTCCCGGGCCGGACGCCGTCCGAGGCCACGTGCTTGGTCCGTACCCCGAACAGCAGCTCCACGGCTTCCACCTCGGACATCACCCGGCCCATCAGCGGGAACAGGCCCACGGGCAGGCCGCTGGTGCGGCGCAACCGTCCCATCCCCAGCGCCGGTGCCAGGTCGGCCACATGGCTGTGCACGGACTTGGCGCGGGAGATGGGGATCACCACCTCCACGCCCCGCGCCAGGGCCGCCGCCGCGAACGTCCCCACCGTGCCCCCAGTCGGGGAACCCATGAACACCCCGCACGCCCCGCGGGGGTCGAGCAAGTTGGCTCCCTTGACCAGCACGTCGCCAGCCGCCAGTTCCGCCACCACTTGTGGGGGGGCCGCGCGGTCCGGCCGGCCGTTGCGCAACACCAGTGCCTCCGACCGCTCCTCCGCTGGCACTGCGGCCAGCTCCTCGCCCACGTAGCCTGCGCAGAACCGGGCCTTGGCCACCGGACGCCCGGTGAGCTCTTCGGCCACATAGGCGTTGGTGGAGCCCAGGGTGACCACCACCAAGCCCTCCGCCAACGCGCGCTGCACCTGTGGCAGCGCGGCCACCCCGCGGGCGATGATGCGTCTGGCCGCCGCCGGCGGCAGGACCACGAGTGCCTTTGCCTCTTCAAGTTGGGGCATGCTATAAAGCTAGCAGGCGCGAGGTCATTTGGCAAAGGGGGCCGATGGCAGGTGTTCACCCGCGAAGAGTACGAACGGCAGCGGCGCGATTTCAGGTGGGACATCCCCGAGGACTTCAGCATCGTTAGGTTGGTGGACCGGTATGCAGCCGCCGATCCCGGCCGGCCGTGCGTGTTGTGGGCTGGCGAGGACGGCGCTCGCCGAAAGCTGCAGTGGGGGGAACTGGCGGACCAGTCCAGCCGGTTCGCCGCCGTACTGGCCGAGTTGGGGGTGCGCAAAGGGGACCCGGTGCTCCACATTCTGCCCCGGATCCGGGAGGCGTTCATCGTCCAGCTGGGGACGTTCAAGGCCGGCGGGGTGGCAGTCCCGTGTACGGAGCTGCTGCGCGCCAAGGAGGTGGCGTACCGGGCGGAGGTCGCCGGTGCCCGGGTGGTGGTGGCCCACGCGTCTGCCGCCCCGGAGGTGGATGCGGCCCGGGGGAAGTGTCCGCTGGAGCAGTTCGTGGTGGTGGGCGGAGACAGGTCGGGGTGGCGGTCATTTGACCGGGCGGTGGGCCGAGCGGCGCCCGCCGAGTCGGTACCGTTGGCGGCCGATGACCCGATGACCATCAACTTCACCTCGGGCACCACCGGCAACCCGAAGCCGGTGATGCACCGCCACCGCTGGATCTACGGGCATCTGCGGGTCACCGCCCGCTACTGGTGGGCGGCGGGCAGGGATGACCTCATCTGGGCCACCACTGCCCCGGGGTGGGCGAAGTGGTACTGGTCTCCCGTGGGGGTGGGCCTGGCCAGCGGCGCGGCCCAGCTCATCTACTGGGGCCGGTTTGACCCCCAGAGGTACCTGGATCTCCTGTCCGAGTACCCGGTAACCAAGTTGTGCGCCACCCCCACCGAGTACCGGATGATCGTGGCCCACGTCCCGGACCTGGGTGCCCGGCGGGGGAAGCTGCATCTCCGGGACGCGCTGTCGGCCGGCGAGCCGCTGAATGCCGAGGTGATCGACACCTTCAAACGTGCACTGGGCATCACCATCCGGGACGGCTACGGTCAGACGGAGTCGGTGTGCCTGGTCTGCAACTACCCGGGATTGCCGGTGCGGGCCGGCTCGATGGGCGTGCCCACGCCGGGGCCGGGCGCCACCGTGGTCGACGAAGCGGGGGAGCCGGTGGGGCGGGGAGACCTGGGTGAGATAGCCGTCCCGGTGGGCAGCCCCGGCATCTTCGATGGTTACTGGAACGACCCTGAGTACACGGCGCAGGTGTTCTCCGGCAGGTGGTACCGTACCGGGGACCTGGCCCGGGTGGACGAGGACGGCTACCTGTTCTTCGAGGGGCGGGCCGACGACATCATCTTGTCGGCCGGCTACCGCATCGGCCCGTTTGAGGTGGAGGACGCGTTGGTCGCTCACCCTGCCGTGGCCGAGGCTGCGGTGGTCGGCTCCCCCCACCCGGAGCGGGGTGAGATCGTCAAGGCCTTTGTGGTGCTCGCGCCGGGGTACGACCCCAACCCCCAGCTGGTGGAGGAACTCCAGCACCACGTCAAGCGGACAACTGCGCCCTACAAGTATCCCCGGGAAGTGGCTTTCGTGGCGGACTTGCCCAAGACCGCGTCGGGCAAGATCCGGCGGGCGGAGCTGCGCCGGGGGGAGCGGGAGCGGAAGGGCAGCGACGCGTGAGGCTCGCCTTGCTGATGGTGGTTGGGGGGGCGCTGCCGGCCCTGGCCGCCGGGTTGGGCGGGGAGGTCAGGGTGGACCCGCTGACCCTCGCCCAGGCCAAGGCGCAGCTGCAGTCGTGGATCTCCGCCGCGGACCTGCCGGACGAACTGGCTGCCGACCTGTCCGCCCGGCTGGCTGAGCTGCCGGACTGGACCCCGTTGCCCTTGCTCGGGGGGTGGGCCGGGGTGACCGCCGGCCCCGTGGAGTTCAACGCTGGAGCTGCCCTGATCACCGACGATCTCCTGCGCCGGGCCGGCCTGTGGCCGGAGCACGGGGTAGTCGTGGCGGACCCCGGCCTTACCGCCGACGCCCAGCTCATGGCCTACCACTTCGAGCTAGGGGCCACGCTGGGGCTGGACCTGGGACTGGTGTTGGTGGGACTGGAGAGCGGCGCGGACCTGGCCGGGGGCCGGATGCGGCTCTGGTTGGACAGCGAGCTGGCCGATCAGCCGGCCGCCTTGCCCGGGGAGGTGACCTGGTCGTCGGTGGGAGTCCATTTGGGGCTGCGGGTGGAGGTGGGGATACCGCTTTTGCGCTTGTTTGCCCGGGGTGGGGCACTGGCTCAGGTGAGTAGGTGGTCCGGCTGTCCCCTGGCCGTGGGGCCGTGGTACGGGGCAGTGGGGTTGGCGGTGAGATTCTGAGCGGGGAGCGGTCACCCCGGGGCCTGGCGGGCTGAGGCCGGGGCAGCCCGGGACCACAGGCGCAGCCCCACCACCGCCAGGAACGCCAGCGAGGTGATCGTACCCCACATGATCGGTGGGCGGTGCGGGAAGGCGTCCAGGAGCACGCCGCCCAGGAACGGCCCGGCTGACCACCCGAAGGACTCTGCCAGCCCAAATGCCCCCATGTACCGCCCGCGGCGGGCCGGCGGGGCCAGCTCGGCGGTTACGGCCAGACTGGTGGGGGCAAACACCATCTCCCCCAGGGTGACCACGACGATGACGCCCAGCAGCGCGGCGTAGGCGTGGAACCAGCCGAGCAGAAGGTACCCGCCTCCGTAGAGGAGCGCCCCGGCGATCAGGGCCCGGCCGCGGGGAAACCGCTCCGCCACGCGGGCTATCGGGTACTGAAGGGCCGCCACCAACAGCCCGTTGAGCGTGAGCAGGCCGCCGAACTGGGCCTCGGACAGTCCCAACACGTCCACGGTGAATACTGACAGCGTGGACACCAGCTGGCCCCCCACGATGAGGACGAGCAGGGCCAGCCCAACAAAGGTCAGGAAGCGGCGGTCGCCGAGAGTGGCCACTAGGTCGGTTAGTCCCGGGGCCTGCCGTTCGCCGACGCGGGACTCGGGAGAATACACTCCCACCAGCAGCAGGGCCACAGCAGAGGTAAACGCGGTGAACGCAAACAACGCAGCGTATGGGAAGACAGTGGCCAAGTAGCCGCCCACCGCCGGCCCGATCCCCCAACCCACGTTCGCCCCCACCCGAAGGATCCCATACGCCTCCATGCGCCGACTCTGCGGGGTGAGGTCGGCCACCATGGCTGAGATGGAGGGCATGGCAAGTCCCCCGCTGCTGCGGGCCGCCATGTACACGGCGGCGATTCCCCACACCGGACCGTTTAGGCCGATGAGGATGGTCATACCCACGAAGCTGACCACCCGGAGGAAGAACGCCCCCAGCAGCACCGGGCGCCGGCCGATGCGGTCGGCAGCTTCCCCGCCCGCCAGTCGGGCCACCGCGGCCACCACCGCGCTGATCATCATGATCAGGCCCACCACCGTCATGGACAGTCCGCGCTGCTGATGCAGGTACAGAGAAAGGAAGGGTAGGGAAATGGAGAATCCTGCCGCGGTGATGAGCTGAGTGGCCACCAAGGGCCAGACGCGCCGGTCGAACCGGTCCACGAACTGTCGCAGTCGGCGCCTCATGCCAGCAGGCGTGCCAGCCAGGCGAGCAGCGGGGCGGCCACCAGCGCGGGCAGCAAGTTGGCCGGTTCAAGGTCGCGCACCTTGAGGATCCCGCAGCCCAGGGCCAGCACGATGACTCCGCCGGCGGCCGACAGCTCCGTCACCTCCGGGGCGGCAGGGGAGAAGGCGGCCAAGCCGGTGGCCATGAGTCGAGCCGCCAGCGTGATTCCCCCCTGGTAGACCAAGATCACGGCTGCCGACAACAGCACGCCGGGCCCGAGAGTCGCCGCCAGGGCAGTGGCCGAGACCCCGTCCAGGATGGACTTGGCAGCCAGCAGCGACCAGTCCCCGAAAAGCCCGTCCTGGATCGCACCCAGCAGGGTCATGGGGCCCACGCAGAACAGCAGACTGGCTGTCAACAGCCCTTCGGCCAGTGGCTGCCCCGGCAACATGGTTTCCAGCCGGCGGCTGCCGGCCTCCAGGCGGGAGGAGATGCGGAGGGCCGCGCCCAGCGTCCCCCCGAGGATGATGGCGAGCATGAGCACAATGACGTTCTCAGTCTGCAAGGCCATCCTGGCACCCAACACCAGGGTGGCCAGTCCCACCCCCACGGTGGCCCCGTGGCGCACGCGGGGGGGCAGGCGCTCCCCGAGCAGCCAGCCGACGCCCCCGCCGACGAGCACTGTCCCCATGTTGATCCACGTTCCAGTCACGGCGCGCAGATGTTACCGCAATCCGGCCGGGGGCAGTTTGCCGGCCGTTGGCGCATCCACTATGCTGTCTGTGCGCATGAGCGCTGAATTGAAGCGGGCTTTGGAGTGCGAAGACCTGGACCGGCTGCTGGCCTACTGGCGCCGGGGAGGGGCGGCCCGCCGGCGACTGGTGGCGGCCCTGGCCGCAGACGGCGCCCTGCGTTGGGCCGAGCGGCTGTCCCAGGGCGGGGAGCCGGCCCGTCGGCTGGCAGCGGCGGTGGTGGGGCAGGGTTGCCAGGAGGTCGAGCAGGGCGCCCGCCTGCTGCAGGGGCTGGTGGCCGACCCCGACCGCCGCGTGCGGGAGCTGGCCGTGCGGGCGGCTGGCGATCTGCTCATCAACCGCTTCTCGGATATGTTCCCCCAGCTGGGTGCCTGGCGGGGGGCAGCCGATCCGCTGGTCCGTCGGGCGGTCCCGTTGGCCGCCGCGGTGGGGACCGAGCCCGGTCACCTGAACTGGGGAGCTCCTCTGCTGGAGTTGATCGAGCCGTTGCTGGCCGACCGGGCGCCGCAGGTGAGGGCCGTGTTGGGCCCGGCGGTGCTGGCCGGACCGTTCCTGGCCACCTACCCGGACGACACATTCGAGTATCTGGCCCACTGGTCCACGTCGCACGACGAGCAGGTGTTGTGGCACGTGGCGCACAGCCTGTCCGGTCCTCCGGCCGCCAAGCTGGTGCGGAAGTCGCTGATCCTCCTGCGTCGGCTGGCCCTGGACGGCCGGGGAACGGTCCAGGAAGGGGTGGTGGCCGCCCTGCGCGGGCTGGGGAGCTTGGCCCCGGATCCAGTCGGCGAGGAGCTACGGCGCTGGCTGGGGGAGGAAGAGCGGGCGCCGGTGGCCCGGGCTGCGCTGCAGGCCATGGACACCCGGGGCTGATGGGAAGCCCTCAACAGGCCCGCTGGTCAGCTCACCAGCTTGCGCAGGGCCAGGTCGGCCAGGAACAATCCCGCCGCCGCCCACAGGAAGTGCCCCTGCAGCGGCAGGTACCGCCGGCCTGATCCGGCCGGTGGGGGCAGGACCTCGTCGGTGACCAGGATGCCGCCGCCCAGCCGGGCCAGCTGGGCCAGCGACTCCAGGTCCGCCCCGAAGCCGGCCAGCTCTCCGCGATAGGACACGTTAACCGGGAACGTGCCGCCGAACCGGCCGCCCGGCTCGGCGAGGGTCAGTAGCTGCGCCCCTGGCAGGGGCAGGGGAACGCGTGTTTCGTAGCGGCCGGGAGAGACTTGGGCCAGGGTCAGCGAGGCTGTCGCCCGCTCCCCCACCAACTCGCCGGCCAGCTGCAATCCGTCCACCCAGCGGCCGCCCTGTTGGACATCCGCCGTGATGCGCAGATAACCCTCTTCCTCCTGCCAGAGGACCTGCACCGGGTCGGCGTCCGTCCACAGCCTTCCAATCAGGGCTGCCCCCAACCGGGCAAACGTCGGGTGCTCCAGCCAAGCTTGTGACCACCCGCCTGCTAGGTCGACTGTGAGGGCGGCCACCTGGCCCAGCCCCACTTGCCACAGCGCCAGCACGGGATCGCCCCGCTGGGAGACCAGGGCCACCTGGGCGGTGGGTTTGGGGAAAGTGAGCACGTACCCGGCGAGCGGCGGCAGGTCGGCGTCCAGCAGGTCCAGCGCGCCCGCGGCTGGGCCGGGGATCACCTGAACCTCGCCCTCCACGAACCGGGGCCGGACTACCCGCTGTGTCTCCCGGAGGAGGACCTGCGGGAGGGCGGCGGCGTCCGGCAACAGGAGGAGCTGGCCACCTCCGGCCCGGGCCAGGTGGGCCAGCACCTCGGTGTCCGGGTCCTCGCCGACGCCGATGGCGGTCATTCCCACCCCAGAGGCGGCCAGCCGGTCGTAGAGGGCGGGGAAGTCGCGCCCTTCGCGAACTGTGCGGCCGTCGGAGATGAGGATGACGTGGCGCACACGGGCGTCGGAGGCGGCCAGGGCGTCCAAGGCGTGGGCCACTGCTGGATACAGGTCTGTCCCCCCGGTGGCGGTCAGGGCACGCAGGCCGCTGTACAGGCGTCCCTCGCCCTCCTCAACCGGGACAGGGGGAAGCAGCTCGTGGACCTGCCGGTCGAATGCCACCGCGGCCACCGTGTCGTCGGCCGGCATGATTTCCACCGCTGCGGCGACCGCCTCCTTGAGGAGGTCGATCTTGGGGACTCCCCGCGACCGTCCAGCCATGGACGCCGACCGGTCCAGTACAAAGGCCACCGCCGCCTTAGACTCCTGTACCCCCTCGGGCACGGCGAAGGAGACGGGCATGAGGTCTTCCACCGGGCCCGCGTACCCCTGTACCGCGCGCCGACCCAGCACGGCCCACATCCCCCCGCCCCCAGACACGAACGCCCGCAAGGCGTCCAGCCCGCTGGGCCCCAGACCGCCCAGCGGCATGTCGTCCAAGACGACCAGCTTCGCCTCCGTCAGCGCGGCTGGGGTGAGGATGGCGGTGCGGCGGAAGGGGATCTCCAAGGCGGTCAGCAGGGCGTCCACCCCGGACGGGGCCGGTCCCACCACCAGCACCGGCGGGGGGGTGCCCACCACCAGCCCCAGGGACAACCTATTGTTCTCCGGGACCGGATCGTCCGGCACGTCCACCCAGAGGGAGTAAACGTAGGCGCCGGCCCCTGGCGGCCGATCGGTGAACGTCAGCCGGGCCGTGCCCTGGGCCAGGCTCACGTCCTCTCGTGCTAGCTCTGTCTGGTCCCGGGTGAGGACGACCTCGGCGTCCACCGCCTCCTCCGCCCGCACCGCTGCTGTCAGCTCCACCACGCCCTGCGGCGGGCGGTGCGGCCCGGTGAACGACACCAGTCGCACCGGGTCCGTTCGCCCCACCGGCACGGTGGACACGGGCACTCCGCGCGCGCCCGCCCTGACCAGGGCCGCCCTGGCGTCGCCCTCGGTGGCTCGGCCGTCCGAAAGCAGCAGGATCTGAGCCGGCCCGGGGGGAGAGAGCTGCAGGGCCAGGTCGATCGCGGCGGCGATATCCGTGGCCAGGGCAGGGACACTGGCCGGTGCCAACTCCCCCCAGCTGGCCGCGGACGGGGGACGGACAACCTGGGGGGAGGCGGCGAAGTCGATCACCCCGACCTGGGCGGGCCGGCCGGCCAGCAGCCGACGGAGCTGCTCGGTGGCCGGCCCGGCAGCCGGCCCCACGCTGGCAGACCGGTCCACCAACACCCATAGGGTCTCCTGCTGCCGTTCCATCGCCAGCTGCGGTCCGGCCAACCCCACCGCCAGCACCGTCAGGGTGAGCGCCCGGCCCACCAGCCGACGGTTGCGCCACAGGGCCCAGCTGGCCAAGAGTGCAGCTGGCAACAGGGCCAGGAGCGCCAACGGGTTCAAAAGCCGCATCAGCATCCCCGCCTGATCGCCAGTGCGCCCTCACCGGCGAGCACGAGCAGCGCCACCAGGGCCAGCCAGGGGGTGACGGACCACGGGGACCGGGCGGCCACCACCCCGCCGGTCGGCTCCGCTCGGGTGAGGGGTTGGCGGACAGACTCGGCCGGCGGAACGTTGACCGCCACCTGCCGTTCCTCTCCGTCCAGCTGGACGGTGTACAGCCCCGGGGCGCTGGGGACCCATCCCGCCGCGGTCGTCTGCCCGCCCCCCTCCACGCCGGCCCCGGCCTGCAGGGGAACCGCCTCGCCCACCAGGTATCCGTCCCGCAGCTGTTCCGGGACAAGCCAGCGGAGGGCGTTGGCCAAGAACACCGGGAAGTCGACGGTGAGTGGGAGGTTGGAGCGCGCCAGCTCCACCGACAGCAATACCCGAAGCCCCTGCGGCGCCGTCCACCGGGCCGCCGCTGGCAGCTCGCCCGCGCGCAGCGCCACTACTGCCCCCGGGGGCAGCCGCACCGGGCGCACATTCTCCGCCACCCAGTCCTCCGGCCACACATGGCTGAGAAGCAGGTCAGCGGTGGCCACCCAGGAGCCCGCCGGCTCGAGTTCCCCCATCGGGGCCTCCGGGCAGGCCGCCTCCACTAGCAGGAGTGGACCGGAGGGGGCCTCCTGGAGGCGCGTGCGCACCGCCACGGTGAGGTCCCAAGGAGGCTGGGTGGCGCGGACCATCTCGCGGGCAGCGCTCAGGGCTGCCCAAACATAGCGATCCTCCTGCCCGAGCCAGCGCACTCGCAGGGGAGCGGCCCCCAGCGTCAAGTAGCGGGCGTTGTCCCACGGGAAGGCGTCGTCCGGCAGAAGCTCGGCCACGAACCCCTGGCCCACCGGCCCCAGGTAAGGCATGGAGAACGTCTCCTCGCCTCGGGGCGGCAGCAGCAGTGACTTCATGTACTGGCCCGTGCCGGCCCGTACGCGAAGGGAGAGGTCAACGTACTGGGGGCTGTCGTTGCGCACGCGGACGAACGCCTGGTAGCCGCTTCCGTCGGGCTGGGAGCGGACTGAGAAGGCGGTGATGGCGTAGTTGGGTGGTGGTAACAGGGTCACCAGCTCGACCCCGTCCGCCGCGGCCGGCGGCTGGTCGGTGATCAGCACTACCTGTGTCTGGGTCCCGGCGAGCAGGGCGAGGGCCTCGCCCAACGGGGGCCGGCCGCCCAAGGTGGGCTGGAAGGCGGCCACCGCGGCCAGGGCCTCGGCCCGCGCGGACGTGAGACCGGCCAGAAGCAGGGGCGGATCCGACCAGCGGACCACGGTCCACGGCCCCGCCGAGTTGGCCACCCACCGGCGGGCGGTGTCCCGGGCCGCTTCGGCCAGCCCCTCCGTGGACATGGAGGCCGAACCATCCAGGATGATCGCCACAGACCCAGCTCGGTGCGATCGCATCACAGCCGGGTCGGCCAGGGCGGTGGCCAGCGCCAGCACGGCAGCCAGCTGCAGCCACAACAACAGGTCACGCCGGGGCCACAGCCGCTGGAATCGGCTGAGCGGGGCCTGCGGGAGTTGCTCCCACAGAAACAGAGCGGAGACCGGCTGGCGCTGCACGCGGCGGCGCCAGAAATGGAGGAGCAGCACCGGCGCCAACGCTGCCAGGAAGCCCAGGCCGGCCGGGAAACCTAGCTGCATCACCTCCTCCGTGCCAGCAGGCCCAGGACGGTCTCCACGGGCTCTCCGTCCGCAGCGCTCAGCCGGTAGGCAACCTGGCGGGACAGGCAGAAGGAAGCCAGCTGGTCGGTAAACGCCCGCAGCGCTTGCTGGTAGGCACGCAGGGTCCGTGGGGCCAGCACCAGGTCACGGCCGTGACCCCGCTCCACGTCCACCAAGTGCACCTCTCCGGCCGAGCGGGGAGCGAGGTCCTCCCTGGCCAGTACCTGGACGGCGACCACCTGATGGCGGGCGGCGTGCAGGGCGGCCACCCCCCGCTCGGCGCCGTCGGGTTGCAGGAAGTCGGACACCACCACCGCTAGCCCTCGCTCGTGGCCCCCCTGCGCCCAGCTGCGCAGGGCCGCGGCGAGGTCGGTGGCCCCCGCGGCAGTCAGCCCGGCCAGGGCTTCCAGCACAGCGGCCAGCTGGGGCCGGCCGCGGCGGGCGGGGATGCCCCCATCCACTTGTTCGGAGAACCAGTACACCCCGAACCGGTCTTGCCCGCGGAAGGCCACGTATGCCAGCGCGGCGGCCAACCGCCGGGCGAAGGCCAGCTTGCTGGCCTTGCCTTCGCCCATGGACCGGCTGGTGTCCACCAGCAGGTACAGGGGTACCTCCGCCTCGTGGGTGAACAGCTTGGTGACCAATCGGCGGTGGCGGGCGTATACCGCCCAGTCGATGAGGCGGAAGTCGTCCCCCGGCTGGTAGGGGCGGTAGTCGGCGAACTCCAGGGACAGCCCACTGCGGGGCGCGGGGTGGGCGCCGGGCAAGCCCGAGTAGGCCCGGCGCACCGTGAGCCGGCGGCGGGCCAGGGCCCGCATTGTGCCCTCGTCCAGCAGGTGATCAGGCCTCATGGTCGGGGCACCGCCTTGGCCACTTCGGCAACCACATCCCCCAACGCCACCGCCTCCGCTTCGCCGCGGAAGTTGAGGATGATCCTGTGGACCAGCGCTGGGCGGATCGCCGCCCGGATGTCCTCGACCTCCACGTGGTGCCGCCCGTCCAGGAAGGCGCGGGCCTTGGCCCCCTGCACCAGGGCCAATCCCCCGCGCGGACTGGCGCCGTACTGCACGAACTGGCGTACCACCTCCGGGGCGTTCTCCCCGCCAGGGTGGGTGGCCAGAACCAGCGAGGTCGCGTACTCCAGCAGCGGCCGGGGCACCGGGTAGGCTGCCACCACTCGCTGGGCCAGCAGGACCTCCTCGTGTGTCATGGTCGGTTCGGGCAGCACCAGGCCATCGCCGCGCGTGTTACGGCGGATGATCTCCACCAAGTCATCCTGGGCCGGGTAGTGGATCTCGGCCTTGAACAGGAAGCGGTCCACCTGTGCCTCGGGGAGAGGGTAGGTCCCCTCCATCTCGATCGGGTTCTGGGTGGCCAGCACCAAGAACGGCGCGTCCAACGGGTGGGTGACCCCGGCGATGGTCACCTGCCGCTCCTGCATTGCCTCTAGCAGGGCTGACTGCGTCTTGGGAGTAGCCCTGTTCACCTCATCGGCCAGCAGCACGTTGGCGAACACCGGCCCCGGCAGGAAGCGGAAGCCGGTGCCGTCATCGGACAACACGTTGGTCCCCAGGATGTCCGCGGGCATGAGGTCAGGAGTGAACTGGACCCGGGAGAACTGAAGCCCCAGGGCCCGAGCCAGACTGCGAACCAGCAAGGTCTTCCCCAGCCCCGGCACGCCCTCCAGCAGGATGTGGCCGCCGGAGAGCAGGCCCCACAGGGCAATGTCCACCACCCGCCCCTGGCCCACGATGACCTCGGCGATGCGGGCGCGCAGCCGGCCGAACGCCGCCTGGGCGCGATCGATCTCGACTTGGGTGATCATTGGCCTCCTCCCGAACCCGCGGTGATGAGGTCGAAGTACCGCCGGACGAGTCCTCGCAACTCTGGCGGTACCCCGCGGCCGCGCAGGATCAGCTCCGCCTTGGCGGGGACGACGGCCGGGGTGGCCCCAGGCACTGCCCCGGCCGGCTCTACCGGCACCCCGGCGGTTAGGTAACCGCGCACCGGGCCGTCCTCCTCTGACTGGAGGGGGGGTGTGACTTGGACGCCCGGTTCGGCCGGCGGGAGATGGGTGTCTCCCCCTCCCATGGGCTCGTCCCCGGGTGCATCCCCGGCCAGCTGTCCCTCCGCCTCCGCCAATCGGGTCAGGCGCCCGTCTTCCTCGCCATGCTCGCCCGGGGAAGACTGTTCCCCGGCCTCGTGGGCGGGGGCGGGCCGGCCCCCGGCCTGCTCACCCGGCCAGTCGGTGGGCGGAACGGCTTGTTCATCTCCGTGTGCGACTGGCGGCGGCGCATCCGCGGCCGCCCGCCGCACTGCCTCCACCGCCTGCCGCGCCTGCTCCACGGCCTGCTGATCAGCCTGTTCGATCAGGCGGGCCAGCTCCGCACGCAGGTCCGCGCGGGCCACCTGGTCGGCCAAGGGCATGAGCTGGGACTGCTCGGCTGCGGACAGCCCCCCGGCGGCGCTGCGTTGCAGCCCCGCGGCCAGTTGCCGCAGTAGCTCCTCCTGCTGTGCCAGCCGGTCGGCCAAGTCCGCGGGTGCTCCCCAGCCGCCCGGCGGCTCATCCAGTCCGAGTACAGAGGCCAACACGTCCTGGTAGGGGGAGCTGGGGGCCTGAGCGCCTTCCCAGCTCAGCGGGGGGGGCGGAGGAGTCGCGGTGGGCCGCTGGGCGTCACGGTCCGCGCCCTGCTGCTCGGGGGACGACTTGTCAGCCGTGACTGGCGGTTCGCCGGCCGGCGATGACCCCGCTGGTGGTGGGGGACTGCTCATCGGAGAAACCAGCAGCAGGGCAACCAGAAAGCCGGCCGACAGTGCCGTCCCCGCCGCTACCATCCGGCTGCCCGCCAGCCGCCAGCGCGGCCGCCGGGTAGCCTGAACCTGTTGCCAGAGGAGCTGGGCAAACGCGAGCTCTCCCTGGCCGAGCGCGAGCTGGGCGGCCACCAGCCGCCCGCCCACCCCCATGCGGTGCCCAGCTGCCAGGAGCTCCCGTTCCCAGTCCCGGGGCCGCAGCGCCCCCCATGCGGCAGTCAGCGGGACGGCGACCCACAGCGGAAGCGGCACACTTGCCCCCAGCAACTTGCCCCCCAGCTGGGCGGATAGACACGCCGCCAGGGCCACTGCGGCACCCCCCAGGGCGCCTCTGCCCCTCACCCACCGCCGCACGGTGCACAGATGGCGCCTCAGCTCTTTCTCGCCAGCCACAGGACGACCACCACCAAGTCGAGCCCGCCGTACAGAGCTATGCCCCCCAGCCCGACCGCGTCCGGTCCGTCCCAGAGTCGGGAGAGGATGACGATGGGGCTGACGGGAATGGCCAGGACCAACGGGGCGAAGTAGACGAAGGCTAGCCCGCCGTACTTGACCAGGAACTGTGTGCCTCCAGATTCTAGCCGGCCGGCCACCGCCAGGCCAGCCGCCGCCCACCACCAGCCACACACCAGGAGGAACAGGGCGGCCAAGCCCAAGCCAGGCCAGCTCCCCCCTTGCAGGAGGCGAGAGGCGACGACAAATGGGGTCAGGAGAGCCCATCCCACGGTCAGCAGGCCGGTCAGACGCACCACGCGGTGACGGGCCGCACCTGGCACCTCGCCCTCCCAGTGGCGCTCCGCTCCGCCGACGTGCAGGCCGAGGACCCCGATCAACAGGGCCGTCACTCCCAGGAAGAATGGGGTACCGAGGAACGCGCCGTACGTGCGGAGCCCGCCGACCTGCACTGGGGCTACCGCGCTGATCAGGAAGGCCAGCCCCGCCAGGATGGCCAGGGCGTGATACGAGTTGATCAACGCGGGAGGGAAGCGGAACCCACTCATTGAGCCTCCACCCGCAGCTGAAACCAGTGGCGCCGTTCCTGCCCCCGGGAGACCACGCCATGGGCCACCGTCACCAGGTCGCCTTCGGTCAAGGTAGCTCGCACCCCCTTCCAGACCGGCAGGAGGCCGGGAGCGAACATCCGTTCAGGGGGCGCAGTTGCCCCGTCCTCTGCCCGGATGAGCGCACCGGCGGCGGTGACCCGGTACGTCTGTCCCCGTTCAGCCGCGCCCTGCGAGGTGTCCGCCAGGCGCCACATCACCCGAGCTTCGCCCAGCTCCAGGAAAACCCGGGTGATCCACCCACTCGGGCCCAGCTCCCAGGCGATGTCCTGTCCGGCCCATGTCCCATCCCCCGCCGGCAAGCAGGCAAGCCACCGTCCCTCCCCCTGCCATTGCCCGGCCTGAGTACCGGCCAATGCAAGTAAGTCCAGAGAATACCGGGTAGCACCTGGCGCCGTTATCGTCCATTGGTACGCAATGAAAGGCTGGGGAGGTTCGTACAAGACGGGGATAGACAAGGCCAAACCACATGAAACCAGAATCAACGTTGCTGTCCTGGCCGGCTGGCCCTCCCGGGCCAACGGGGGCAGGGCAAAGCCTATGGCCAGCAGGTAGGCCGTCGTGCCCAGCACCAGCAGGGCGAGCGGGGGGCGGGGGGCGGGCGCCCGCAGCACGGCGGCCGCCAGGTCCTGCGCCGGGGGCCAGCTCATCTGCCAGCCCGTCTCCCCTCCGACCACGGTTCCGCCAAGGTAGGCGCGCCACGTGGATAGGGCTGCCTCCACGCCCGACGGCAAGGTGTCGGGCCGGTTGACCACGAGCTCGGCGAGCGGGGAGAGGAGGAGCGGGTCATCCAGCTCCTCCAGGGGCAGGACGAGCTGGCCGGGCGGGCCGACCGCCCCGGCCAGGGGGGTGGCCACCAAGTCCACCGTCAGCTGTGAGGCGCCCAGCGTGGCGCCCCCGCTGCGGAACTCCAACTCCACCCGCCGCACCCCCCGTTCCACCGGCCAGGGGATGCGGAAGCTAGCCCGGCCACCCGGGGCGAGGAGTGCCGGCAGGGAAAGGGACCACTGGGCTGTACCACGCCACCCGGAGCCCACCTGCTGGGCCACCACCAGCTGGCCGCGCGCCGCCGTGCCCCGGTTGTACAGTGTGACCCACAGGGGGTTCACCCGGCCGGCCACCGCCTTGCCACCCCAGCCCAGGGCCCCGCTCAGCTCCACCTGGCCCCAGGCGGGCAGGCAGAGGAAAAGGAGGACAGCCGTGACCAGCCAGCTCATTGGGGGAGCCCGTTGACGGCCTCCCAACGGTCCTCGGACAGGACGTCGGCGTACACCTGGGTAGTGCGGATGGAGGCGTGTCCCAGCTGCTTCTGGACCAGGCGCAGGTTGTAGCGGGACGCTCGGTACAGCATGGAGGCGTAGGTGTGCCGGCAGGAGTGGATGGTGAACCGTTGGGGGAGACCGGCCTGTCGGGCGTAGCGTTTGAACATGTGGTAGACCGCCTGCCGGGTGAGGGCCCCGCCGCGGGGGGAGAGGAACAGCAGCGCCTCTGGTCCCGCCGGCTCTCCCGCAGTCTCCTTCCATCTCAAGTACTCGACCAAATGGTCGCGCAGGGGGCGGCCGATGTCTACGCCGCGCTTCTTGCCGCCCTTGCCGCGGCGCACCACGATCGCCGCCTCCCCCGGGTCGAGCAGCAGATCGCCCACCCGGAGGGCGGTGATCTCTGACACCCGCAGTCCGGCATCCAGGGCAATATGGAGGATGGCCCAATCGCGAACCGGACCCCGCTCACCCCGCCGCCGGGCCGCGGCCGCCGCCTGCCGGCAGGTCGTCTTCAGCCGACGCACCTGATCGGCGGTCATGAAGTCCTCGCGGGTCAGCTGCAGCGGCACCGCTACCCCCCCGCGCCGTTTAACTTTGGGTACGCGTTGTTTAACAATAGTGCGACATCAGCGGGAAGTTTAGTTTGGCAGGAGATTATAAAGCTGGTGTTGTTTAACAAAAGGGCACTATTGTTAAACGCCGGCTCAGCACCCCGCAATTGCCCTCCGCGGCCCCAGGCCGGGAGTCGGCCCGCCCCCCGGCCAGGCAGGCCGCTTGCGGCCCGCTCAGTCGATCGCATACCGCTCAATGATCTTCTTCTCCTCTCCCTCGATCTCGGCGGCCACCTCGATGTACTCGGACAAGCCGGACCGGTTGAGTTTCTCCTTGAGCAGGTTATCCAGCTGGAAGATGCCCGCGGAGTTGGACATGCGGACGAAGATCAACACCGGCTTGTCCCGGCCCGGCCGCAGCTCCACCTTCTCGATGGCCATCGCGGACACCGAATGGATGGTCGGCTCCCCCACCCGGAACGGGATGCGCGCACGACCCTTCTCCATGTCCAGGGCATCCGCCACCTTGAGGATGCCGGCCTCCACGGTGAGCGGCTGCGCCTCCCGCCGGTGGGCGTAGATGGCGTGTAGGGTCTCCGCATGAATCTGGGTCCGGGCCGGCTCCGGATAGAGCCCGCTCAACAGCTCGTCGATGAGCGGGGGGGCCAACACCACCGACAACAGCTCGTGATCCGCCCGGTGGACGGCGTGTCCGACGTCATGGAGGGCAGCGGCCAACAGCACCACCACCCGTGCGTCCTCCGGCCCCAACCCGTGATCCACCACGCCCGGGCGCACCCCGGCGGCCAGCAACAGGTCCAGCAACTTCAGGGCCAGCCGGGTGACGATGCGGACGTGCACCGGGCCGTGGTCGTTGATGTTCATGCGGTTGATGGCCGTCACGTTGGACGCCGTCCACAATGCCTTGAGGCGCGCGGAGCGCTCGATGCGCGTCCTCACTTGGACCGCCTTCCCTTTGCCTGTGGTGGACACGCCGCTATTGTCCACCGGCCCACTGCGTCCACCAGGGCGCCTGTCCGCCTCGGTGTAGAACTGCGCGCTCCAGGTCCGAGATGCGCCGCTGGAGCTCTCGCACCTCGCCGGCCAGGTGCTCCACCAGCTGAACCCAGCCGCTGTCTGGGTTTGTCCCTGTTTTAGTTGCTATCTGGTCGTCCATAACAGCGCTCTTGTCAGCATCATAGCGTAGGATGTTAGCCGCTTCCTTGAGCGTATGCCCGCGTTCGCACAAATCCTGCAGGCTGCGCAGGGTGGCCAGGCCCTGGTCGGTGATGAGCATCTGGTTGTTCGGGCCTCGCCGGATATCGGCGACGAGCAGGTCCCGTACGGCCTCAATCCTGTTGCGCACTTGGTTGGCCGTGGTCAGGCCCAACAGGCGGATGAGCTCAGCCACAGTGTACACCGCTTTCTCCCCCTTTGTTTCGGCTTGACATGAGGCTAGCAGGATCGGGGGGCGCGGGCAAGTGGCGAGGGGCCCGGGCGGCGGTTACTCTGGTCGACTAGATGCGGATCCACAGGTTGGACGAGGCCCTGATCAGCAAGATCGCCGCCGGTGAGGTGGTGGAAGGGCCGCTGTCGGTAGTCAAGGAGCTGGTGGAGAACGCGCTCGATGCCCATTGCCGCCAGGTGGAGGTAAGCCTGGCTGGAGGGGGCATCGAGCGGGTGGAGGTAGGCGACGACGGGATCGGGATGACCCCCGGTGAGCTCCGGTTGGCGGTTGAGCGGCACACCACGAGCAAGCTTCAGCGGGCGGCGGACCTGGCCCAGATCAAAACGTTGGGGTTTCGGGGTGAGGCCCTGGCGGCCATCTGCGCGGTGGCCAGGGTGCGGCTGGTGTCGCGCCCCCGGGGTGCGGACGAGGGGTACGAGTTGGTGGTGGCCGGGGGCAGGGTGGTCGGCGGCCGTCCCGCACCCCGCCCGGAGGGCACCACGGTGGAGGTCAGCGAGCTGTTTCACGACGTGCCGGCGCGGCGGCGGTTCTTGCGCAGCCCGATCGCCGAGGGGCGACGCGCCCTGGTGGTCTTGCGGCGGCTAGCCCTCGGCCACCCCCGAGTGGGGTTTGCGGTCGAGTCCGGGGGCAGGCAGGCCATCGCCGCCCCGGCGGTGAGTGGGCCGCTGGCCCGGATCCGCCAGCTGTACGGGGATGAGCTGGCAGCCCGACTGGTGCCGGTGGAGATAGATGAGGGCGCGTACCGGCTGCAGGGGTTGTTCGCCCCCCCGGAGTGGGCCAGACCAACCAGGGTGGACCAGCACGTGTTCCTGTGCGGCCGCCCGGTCCGCCCCGGCCCGCTGGGGACGGCGGTCCAGCAGGCCTACCGCCGCTACCTGGGACGGGGACAGCATCCGATGTTCTTCGTCTACCTGGAGGTAGACCCCCAGCTGGTGGATGTCAACGTTCACCCCCGCAAGGAGGAGGTTCGGTTCCGTGTACAGGCGGCGGTGTTCGATCTCATGCAGCGGGCAGCCATGCGGGCGTTGGGCCGACAGGGCGCGCCGCGCCCGCCCGCGGTGGGCGAGCCGCCGCCGCCCCGACCGGCAGCCGGGGCAGAGTCGCCCCGTTTGTTGGCCGCCGGGCCGTCTGCCCATCCCCAGTGGCGGGTCCTGGGACAGGTGCACCGGGCTTACTTGGTGGTGGAGGACGAGGCGGGGGTGGAGTTGGTGGACCAGCACGCCGCGCACGAACGGGTCCTGTTTGAGAAGTGGCGGGATGGCGAGGAGGTGACGGTCCAGGAGCTATTGGTGCCTGTTCAGGTGGAGCTCCCCGTCGACCGCGCCGATGTCCTCCGCCGGGCCCTGCCCCGGCTGCGCCGGCTGGGGGTGGAGCTGGAACCGTTCGGGGACCGGGCGTTCCTGCTGCGGGGCTGGCCTGCCCCGCTGGCCGGGCGGCAGACGCGGCTGGGTTTCCGCGATCCCCTGGCCGCGGTGGCCGAGGTGTTGGCTGGGGGAGAGCCGCCCACCTGGGAGCTGTGGCGGGAAGTGGCCTGCGCGGCGGCAGTCAAGGCGGGTGAGGAGCTGTCCGCAGCCGAGCAGCAGTCGTTGGTGGCCGCGTGGAAGGGAACCCAGGAGCCGGGGCGCTGCCCGCACGGCCGACCGGTCGCCTGGCGGATCCCCTGGGGGGAGTTGGCCACCAGGATGGGCCGGTGAGCCGAGCCTAGCTGGGCGGCCGCCTGCGGCGCACGGTGAGCCGCCGGCCCTCCCTGGCAATCACCACCACCTCCTCACCGGCGCTGATGGAGTCACCCTCGGCCCGCGCCCGCCAGTACTCGCCCCGCACCATCACCCACCCGTCGGGGCGGAGGTCCACCTTGGCCACCCCCGAGAGGCCGGCCATGGTGGACTGGGCCCGCACCGGGCGACGCCGCTGGGCCAGGAGCCCCTTGGTGATGATGAAGGCCAGGATTGCCGTGAGGGTACCCACTGTGGCCGACACCGTGTACCAGCTCAACCCGATCACCGGGGAGTCGATCTCGAACAGGGAGAAGGAGCCCACCAGCAGACTGACCACGCCGCCGGTGGTCAGAATGCCGTCCGTGGGGGTGAAAGCGTCCAGGACCATGAGCAGCACCCCGAACAGGATCAGCCCCACCCCGGCGAAGTTGATGGGCAGGACCTGGAGCCCCATGAGGGCCAGCAGCAGGGAGATTCCGCCCACCGCCAGCCCGATTCCGATCCCCGGGGAGAAGAACTCGTAGATCAGCCCGTACAGCCCCAGCATCAGCAGGATGTACACCAAGTTGGGGTCAGCCAAGTAGGAGAACAGGCGATCCTTGAGGCTCATCTCCACCGCGCGCACCGGCCGGCCCTGCACGTGGAGCACGGAACCGTCCGGCAGTTGCCGCCCCTCCAGCTCGTCGATCAGCTCAGGAAACGAGCCGGCCATCACCTCGATCACGCCCAGCCGCAGGGCCTCGCTCGCCGTGGCGGTCACCGATGCCCGTACCGCCTCCTCCGCCCAGGCGGCGTTCCGGCCCCGCAGCTGGGCGATCGACCGGATGCGAGCGGCTGCATCGATCACCGCCTTCTCCATCGTGGGATCGTCGGCGTCCGACGCGTTCCCGGTGAGGGATACAGGGTGCGCCGCCCCCACGCTGGTCCCCGGGGCCATCGCCGCCACGTGGGCGGCCAGCAGCACGAACGTCCCGGCCGAGGCGGCCCGGGCGCCCGGCGGGCCGACCCATACAGCCACCGGGACCGCCGAGCCCAGGATGGCCTGGACGATGTCCTGCGTGGACGAATCGAGGCCGCCCGGCGTGTCGAGCACCAGCACCACCACAACCGCCCCGCTCTCGGCGGCCCGTGCAAGCCCGCGGACGACGTAGCCGGCAGTCACCGGGTTGATGGAGCCGCGGACGGACAGCTTGACGATCTCCTCACCCGCCGCCGCGGCCGCAACCGCCGCGACGACCAGCAGTGCCAACACAGCCCGCCGCATGACCGCCATCTTACCCTCCGGGCGGAGGCCCCGACTCCAATTCCATCCCCGGGGCCCGCCGGGGGCGGCGGCGGAAGCCGAGATGCCTGTAGAAGCCAGCGGCCCCGGGCGCTGCCATCAGCCCCACCGTGCCTTCAGGGGGGAAGTTCGCTTGCAGCCAGGCTAGGGCAGCCATCACCATCTGCCGGCCGATCCCCCGACCCTGCATCTCCGGGAGGACTATCACGTCCTGGAGGTAAGCATAAATTGCGCCATCTCCGACCAGGCGGGCCATCCCCACTGCCCGCCCGGTCAGCTCGGCCACCGTACACCAAAGGGAATGGTCCAGCCCCGCCAACACCACTGCGGGGGGCAACTCGGCCCACCCCACTTCCCGCCGTAACGCGTTGTACTCCTGGGGGGTGGGAAGACGCTGAACAAGCTCGACCGGTGGCCCTACCGTTCCTCCCGGAAGAAGGCCAACACCAGCTCACAGAGAATCCGCACGAACACCGGTCCGAAGAACAGAGTGAAGATCCCCAGGGTGATCAGACGGGCACTGGCGCCCAAAGGAGACCGGACTCCATCCACGATGGTGATGATGCCCATGACCACAGCGATCCCCACTCCAATCCAGAACACCACCGGCATGATGACCGGGGTGACCCATTTACGGAACGCCAAGAAGTCCTGCCACCACTTCATCATCAATCCCTCCTGTCATGCGGGTTGATCCCGTGGTCCTTGTCCACGGGAGACCCTAGCACGGCCGGCCAGGGCCGGTCAAGCCCGCTCTCCTGCTATACTGAGGCACCATGGCCAGGGGAGTGGGCGTTTTCGCAGTCGGTGCCTTCCTGTGGGGGCTGTGGCTCATCCTGTGGCGGGACGTCCGGTGGCCCGTGGCCCTCGCTGGCGCGCTCTTCCCAGGTGGACTGGCCTGGCCGTGTGGGCGGGGCGGATCCGACTTGCCTTCCCTCTCCGGGTCTGGTTGAGGTGGGACCTGTGGTTGGCGTTCGCTTTGCTGGCCTCTGCCCGGGTGACCGCAGCGGTGACCCGCACCTGCTGGGCAATCGTCCGCGGGGATGCGCGCCCAGGGATCGTGGCCGTGCCCGTCTCCCTGCAGTCGGACATGGGCAAGCTGCTCCTCCTGTGGGCGGTGACGGTGTCCCCCGGGACCATCGCCCTGCTGATGGAGGACGAGCTCCTCTACGTACACTGCCTGCACCAGCCATCGGGGGGCGGGCTGCCTGGGCTGCGCTTGCTGGAACGGCTGCTGGCCAGGCTGTGGGGATGAAGACCTGGGTGGAGGTGGGCATCCTGGCCTCGGCGCTGCCGCCGTTGGTCCGGTTGTGGCGGGGCCCTACGCTGTGGGACCGGCTGGCCGGGGCGGGGGCGATCAACGTGCGGATTGCCTTGCTGCTGGCAGCTGAGGCCCCGCTGAGCGGGCAGAGCTTGCTCCTCGACGTGGCGTTGGCGTACGCGGCGCTCAGCTTCCTGGGCGTGGTCCTGGTGGCCCGGTTCGGAGAGCGGGGTGAGCGATGATCGCCCAAGTGGTGCTCGGCCTGGGCCTGGCCTTGCTCCTGGCGGGCGGAGCGGGGCAATTGAGGATGGGCAGCGTGTACGCTCGGCTGCAGGCCAGCGGCGTCGGCGACGTTGGGGGCGCGGCGGTGGTGCTGGTCGGCCTGTTGCTGGCGGTGGGCTGGCGGGCTGCAGGACCCTTGGCCGTGGTCCTGCTGCTGCTGCTGGTGTTCACCAATCCCATCGCCACCCACGCGGTGGCCAAGGGGGCGTTCGTGCAGGGGGTGCGGGAAGAGGAGGAGCCTTGGCCTTCGCCTTGACCGCCGGTTTGACCTTGGCCCTGGCCGTGTTCGCCCTTACCCGCCGCCGGCTCCTGTGGGGCGTGGTGGGGGTGGGTGCGCACTCACTGGCGTTGGCGGGGGTGTACTTCCTGCTGGCGGCGCCGGATGTGGCCCTCACTGAGGCGGCCATTGGTTTCGCGCTGGTCACCTTCGTCTATCTGCTCGCCTTGCGGCGTACCGGGCGGTTGGTGGTGGTGGCCACTCCGGCCTACCCATTGCTCTACCCGCAGGGGGACGGGGTGGCGGGGCTGGAATGGGAACTGCTTGCCCACCTGGCCAGGCGTATTCACCGCGACCTGGACGTCCTGTGGGTGCCCGGCGCCGAGGTCGGACGGCTGTTGGCCACCGGCGAGGCCGATCTGGCCGCCGGCGCCTTTCTGCCCACGTCGGACGAGGAGGGCCGGCTCCTCCTGTCGCGGCCGTTGGTCCCCACCCGCCTGGTGGCAGCACGGGTGGGGCGGGGTCCGCTGGGGGCAGTGCGGGGCGATCGGGCCGCGGCCCACCTACCGCGGGGGGGGGCGGGCCGTGGAGTCCCCCGAGGCTCTGCTGGCCGCAATGCGAGCTGGCACGCTGGGTGGGGCCGTGGTTGACCTGCTCCGTCTGCGCAACTGGCACCTGCGGGGGCAGCTGGACCCGGTGGAAGTGGAACCGGTCAAAGAGGGGCTGGCCTTCCGGCTAGCTGCCGCCCCCGCCGAGGAAGGACTGCTCGCGGCCCTGGAGGAGGTGCTGGCGGAGCTGGAGCGGACAGGGGAATACGACCACATGCTCCGGAGGTACCTGGGTTGAGGGCGGTGGCGCTGGCGGCAGTGTTGGCCCTGTGCGGACTGCTGGCCCTGGCGGCCTGGGGGGTGTTTCCCCGCCCTCCTGCTCCCGGCTGGCAGGAGTTCACTGCCTCCTTGGGGGCGAGGAACGCCGTGGCTGCGGTGGTGTTGGGGAGCCGCCTGCTGGACACGCTACTGGAGGTGTTGGTGTTCGCCACCGCCATGGTGGGGGTGCGCATCGGTTTGCGGCCATTTGCCCGGGCGGCCCGGCCCCCGGCCATCCCGGAGTCCCACCTGTTGCTCCGGGCCGCCGACGTGTTGATGGGGCCCATCGTGGTGTTCTCCCTGTATCTGGCGGCCTCCGGGCATCTGGGCCCAGGGGGCGGGTTTCCTGCCGGGGCGGTGTTGGGGACCGGGCTGTTGCTGTTCGTACTGGCCAAGGGGGCCGGGCGCCTGGCTCACGAGCTCCACGAGCCTGGCCTGGAGCGCCTGGAGTACGGGGCGGTGGCCCTGCTCGTGGCGGCCGGGGGTGGGCTGGCCCTGGCTGGCCGCCACGGGGCGGGGCTGTTGGTGGTCATGAACTTGCTCATCGGACTGGAAGTGGCCATCGGGGCGTGGGTGGTACTCCACTACTTCGCCGTGCACCGGGGAGAGGTATGACGTGGACGGGAGGATCGCCGTTGCCCTTGCCCTGAGCCTGACCGCGCTGGGGCTGTGGGTCGTGGTGCGCCGGCGCAACCTGGTGTGGAAACTGTTGGGCCTGAACGTGGCCTCCAGCGGGGCGGTTGCCTTCCTGGTGGCCCTGGCCCACCGGCCAGGGGCCCGCCCCCCCTGGCCGGCCTGGGCCCGGGGCCGTACGCCGACCCGCTGCCTCATGCTCTGGTGCTGACTGCCATCGTCATTCACTTCGCCACCTTGGCTCTGGCGCTGGTGTACGCGATCTTCCTGACGGAGCGGCGCCACACCCAGGACGTCGTCCGGCTGGAGCAGGAACAGGACAGATGACCGTTGCCTTGGCCGGGGTGGTGGGCTATCTGGCCTTGGGAACGCTGGGTCCCCTCGGGGCCGGCCGGGCTGCCGCGTTGGCCGCCTGGGCAGCGGGGGTGGCGGCGCTTTCCCTGTGGGCGCCGGGGTTCGAAGAGACCTAATTGGGGATTGGACTGGGCGCCATACGGTTCGCCGGAGACGGTCTGGCAGTGGCTCTGTGGTGATTGGCCCTGCTTCTGCACGCGGCTGTCATGTGGGAGGAGCGCCGGCGCGAAGGTGCGTTTCACCCGTTGGTCACCTTGCTCGTCGGTACCACGCTGGCGCTGGTCTTGTCCCGCGACCTGTTCAACCTGTATGTCTGCCTGGAGCTCACGTCGCTGCTCTCGTTCCTGCTGGTCGGCTACCAAGCGCGCACCCAAGCGGTGTGGGCCAGCGTCCAGTATCTCATCCTGACCACCGTAGGCCTGATCTTGTACCTGTTCGGCGTGGGGCTGGTCTACCCAGGCTGGGCACGCTTGCCCTGTCCCAGGTCGCCGTCCGGCCGGGTCTGCTCAGTGATCCCAGCCTGGCGGTGGGCGCAGGGATGCTGATGGCCGGGGCGGCGGCCAAGGGGGGAGTGTTCTTCTTGGGGCTGTGGCTTCCCCAGGCCCACGGCCAGGCCCCCACGGCGATCTCCGCCCTGCTGTCCGGACTGGTGGTGAAGATGGGCGTGGTGACCATGCTGCGCCTGACCGACGCATTCCAGATTGGCTGGCCCCTGCTGGCCATGGGGGTGGCCACCGGGGTGTTCGGACTCATCTACGCCATGTGGGAGCGGGATCTTAAGGTGTTCCTCGCCTACTCCACCATGTCCCAGCTCGGCTACGTGCTGATCGGGTTGGGATTGGGCGGGGGCGCGCGCACTGTGGCCATCGGCTACGCCGTGGGGCACGGTGTGTTCAAGGCCCTGCTGTTCCTGGCGGCGGGGCGGGGAGTGGACACCGCTGGTCGCCGCCGACTCCCCGAGCTGACCGGGAGGCTGCACCGATCCACCACTGTGGCCCTGGGATGGGGGATGTGGGCCATCGTCGGGCTGCCCCCGCTGTCCGGGTTCGCGCTCAAGGAGGGGCTGGGCGCCGCCTCCCCGGCCTGGGCGCAGGGGTGCTGGTGGGGCTGAGCGTGGGCACCGCCGCCGCTTACTGCCGGCTGCTGCCCCTGCTGCGGCCGGGCAGGCCGGGCGGCACCTGGGGAGCCACCGGCCTGCTGATGGCCGCCGCGCTCGGCCTGGGCGGGTGGCAGCTGGCCCCCGGCCCGCCCTTGCCCTGGCCGGCCTGGCCCAAGGCGGCTCTGGTGGTGGTCTCGGGCTACGCAGTCCACCTTCTGTTGCGTCGGCTCCCCGTCGGCCTGCCGCGCATTACGTTTGACCGGGCGGTGTTGGCCCTGGTGATCGGTGCGGTCGCCCTGGGGCTGGGCCTTCAGCTTTCGGCATGAGCCCTGGGCCGCCAGTGTAGTAAGCTTGCCCCGTGGGGCTGGCAGTGGATCGCTACTTCATTCGACCTGAAACGTGGACGCGGCTTCCCGGCCCGTGGGGGGCGGTGTTCGGTCGCCGGGCGCCGCTGGCCGTGGAGATAGGGTTCGGGAACGGCGAGTTCCTGGTCCGCACGGCACAGCAGCGGCCGGACTGGGACTTTGTGGGGCTGGAGCTGGCGCTCACCTGCCTGGTGAAGGCCGGCGCCAAGCTGGCTGAGGCCGGGGTGGCCAACGTGCGACTGGCCAAGGTGGATGGAAGGTTCGCCCTGCGCGAGCTGTTCTGGCCCGGGCAACTGGTGCGGGTGTACGCCAACTTCCCCTGTCCCTGGCCCAAGGCCCGCCACAGCGACCGCCGGTTGGTGGACGGGGAACTGGCCCGCACCTTGGCCCACGTCCTGGCCCCCGGAGGGGTGTTCGAGCTGACCACGGACGTAGACTGGTACGCAGATAGAGCCGCGGCTGCCCTCCGGGCAGGTGGTTGGTTCGAGCTGGAGGGGCCGGCTCCGGCTGGCGAAGGCAGCACGGGCACTCGCTACGAACGCAAGTGGCGCGGCCAGGGCCGGCCCATATTCCACCTGGCGGCGGTACGGGTGGCCGCCGCCGAGGTACGCTGCATAGCGGAGGGGGAAATGCCACACGCTTACGTTCACCGGGAAGTGTCGGGGGAGGACATCGAGGCATTGGCCGGGATCAAGGAGAGCTGGCCGGGGGCGGCGTTCGTGATCAAGGAAGCCTACCTTGCCCCCGGCGGCCAGGGGGGATTGCTGCGCGCGTTCGCGGCGGACCAGGGGTTGCATCAGCACTATTTTTTGGCGGTGAGCCGAGGGCGCCGCGGCTGGATCGTGAAGCTGGACGGGGCCGCGACCCCGTTTCGCACCCCGGCGGTGAAGCGCTCCGTGGCCGCGGCCGCGGCCGCGTTGGAAAGGGAAGGGCAATGAGGACGGTGCTGGCGGCCGCGTTGCTGTTGCTGGCGGCCGGCCCGGCGGGCTCCGTGGAGGTGGGCGTCCAGCTGGGATGGCAGGAAGGAACTACCGCCGGTCACATGTGGGGGACCGCCTCCGGCCGGGTTCAGCCCTTTACCTGGTCGGGCCGGGTGGAGGTGGAACTGCGGCCGGCGCGGCTGCGCGTGCTGTTCGGCAAGGGGGAGCTGGCCGGCGACGGTTGGTCCTTGACCGGTGAGGCCAAGCTGCTGGGCACCGGTCGAGTCGACTTGGGGGCAGGTGCGGCCCTCTGCGCGGCTGGGGGGGACGACGGCTGGGAGACGGAGGGGAGTGCGGGCGTGCAGGGGACGTGGGCGGCCGCCCTCTCCGGCGGGCCGTTGCTGGTCTCGGCCTGGGCAGAGGGGCGGTGGGAAGCCGGCCCGGTGTGGGTCGACGGCCGGTTGACCCTGCCCTGGGGTGGCCCCGCGCAGGGTCAGTGGGGGGTGGGGTTCTCCCCCGGGGACTGGGCCGCCCTCCGGGCTACTACCACCGGGCTGAGCCTGACCTCGGTCAGCCTGGAGCTGGGCGGGCAGGCTGAGTCGCTGGCGGTCAGCACCTACCTGATGGTGTGGCCCACCAACATGCAGGTGGCCTCCGTTCGGTGGGGGAGCGAGGACACCTACCTGAGGGGCCGGGTTCGCCTGAGGGGCGGGGAGTGGAAACAGTCGGTGACCGCCCTGGTGAGTCAGGACGGCTGTACGGCCGCCGTGGAGGCCGAGTTCGCCAGGGGATGGCTGCAGGCAGCCACCTTGGACGTGCAGTTCGAACTGCGCGACTAGCCGAACCGGCCAGCCGCGCTTCACCACCTCAGAACTGGAGCCCCCAACCCAGCCGCAACGACGGGTCGTGCCCCTCCGTCCCCGGATGGTCGGTTTGGAATGCCAACTCCAGCTCGCTGCTCCGGCCGATCCGCACGGTGAGCTCAGTGCAGATGCGGGTGCAGCCGAGTGGGCGAGCCGCCCCGGGGCCGAAGTAGGCCGCCGCCAGCCAGCTGTGATCCCTCCCTTCTTTGCTGATGGCCAGCCTGGCGTCCTCGAATTCGCCTGTCTCGGCCAGCTCCTCGAAGTCGGCCGTTCGGTACCACGCGGGCCGGGGGTAGGGGGGCCGGCAGAGGGCCCACACGGCCTCCAGCCGGTGGGAGGTGCCCAGGCGCCATGCGGCGGACATCCCGTACAGGCGGAGGCCGCGCAGGGCCCCGTCCTGCCATTCCACCTCCCCGTGTAGGGCGACGTCGGCCGGCCAGCCGCTCCAGGTGGGGACGATGGAGAGTTCCCCACCCGTCGGATTGGCGTGGATCGCTAGGTCCGCGGTGAGTCGCTTCCACAGGGTGAGTCCCTCCACCTCGGCGGCGATTTCGTCCAGGCCGCCCTGCGGCGTCCAGGTGGCGGTGACCGCGGCGGGCCTGGCGAGGAGCGGCCCTTGGCCGCTCCAGGACACCTCGACCTGGGAGAGCTCACGCCCCGCCCCCCGGTCGGCGAACGTCGCCTCCACCTCCAGCTTGCCCGGCCCGGCGCCCAGCTCGCCCTCCCACTGGAGTTCGAGCTCGCTGTAGGCGGGAAGCCACAAGTAGACCTTGACTTCCTCCACAGCGATCGGCTCCCGCAGCTGCCACCCGTGGGGGTACTTGGCGTTCAGGTACTCGGTGGCCGGCGCGGCCAGACGAACCGATGGGCTCGCCGTGGGGACGAAGTGGGCGCGCAGGTTGTACTCGGTCCGGGACCGCCACTCCCCGTCCACCAGTGCCTGCAGCCGCACCTTGCCGGCCACAAATGCCCTGTGCTTGGCCGCGGCCACCAAGGGCGTGCCTGCCGCCCAGGCCGACTCCCCCGGCAGCCAGCGGTAGGCATCGAGGAAGTATAGCTGTTCTACCTCGGCGGACGAGTCCGCCCGCAGGTAGGCCTTGGCCGTAAGCTCGCCCCCGGGCAGTGGATACTCGCCCTTGAGCCAGCCGTAGCGGAAGTGCGGTCCGAACAGCTCCCAGCGCAGTTGGTCGTACGCCTGTTCGTCAAGTGAGCGGTACAGGCGCTTCACCAGCTTGGGCTGCCCCGACAGGGCCAGCTTGCCCCTCACCTTCAGCCGGTAGCCCATGATGTAGCCGGCCGTCTCCAGGTACGCGCGAGCCAACGCCCCTTCGGCGAACGTGGAGGTCGCACTCAGCGTCCATCCGCCCGTGGACAGGCCCAGCTCCATGCCGGCCTCGTGGAGCGAACAGTGAGGGAGGATGGAAGATTGGACCGACAGCCCGCCGAACAGCTGTTGGGCCGTGCCGGACCACGTCAGCAAGACCATCAGTGCGACAAGGTAAACCGCCCTAAACATACCCCGTCCACTCATACCATACTATGAGAGCGGTTGTCCGTCAACATGGCCACCTACCTGCTGTCCACCGGTCGGTTTACAATGCGATCGCTATGGGAACAGTGCGATTCGGGGTCTCCATGGATAGCGCGCTGTTGGCCCGGTTTGACCAGCAGGTGGTCCAAGGCAGGTACGCCAACCGCTCGGAGGCCATTCGGGACCTGGTCCGGGGCGAGCTGGTCCGCCGCGCCTGGCAGTCGGGGGAGGTGGTGGTGGGGGTGATCGCCCTGGTCTACGACCACCACGTCCGCGGGCTGGAGGCGAGGCTGACCGACCTCCAGCACCGCGAGCACGCGCACGTGCTCTCCTCCATGCACGTGCATCTGGACCACGACTACTGCCTAGAGGTCATTGCGGTGAAGGGCCCGGGCGACAGGGTGAGTGACCTGGCCGCAACCCTCATCGGCCTGCGCGGAGTGCGCCACGGCCGGTTGACGGCCACCGCTGCCGGTGGGGTGTTTGGTTGAATGTGACGTTTGCTACATTCAGCCGGGGAGAAGCCCCAGGCCTGGGGAAAACGTCGGCGCCCATGTCCCCCCGCCTGCGGACACATGTCCGAGTCAACTTAGATCCAGCAAGGGATCTATGGAACTGTGCCGTGCAAACAAACTGTCCACAAGTTTCCCACACCGGGGAGGTCACGCGAATCACACTGACAAGGATGCATCCGGCAAGCCACTGCTTGGCTGGTGGTCCCGAGGGGATTTGAACCCCTGTCGCCGGGATGAGAGCCCGGTATCCTAGGCCGCTAGACGACGGGACCGACGAGGAGGATTATAGCGACGCCCCAGCGGGGGCCGCAACCGGCGAAGTGGAGGTGAACAGATGAGAGCCATGGCGGTGGTGTGGTGGGCGGCGGCCGCACTGGCCGTGCCGGTGGTGGGCAGCGACGTGCCACAGCTGCTGCATCAGGCTGAGGAACTCGCCCCGCACCGCTACGAGCCGGCGGTGCTCCGCCGCATGATTGACCTCTACCAGGAGGCACTGGCCCAACGGCCGGAAGACCCGCAGGTGCTAACCGGGCTGGCCCAGCTGTGGTACGAGTGGGCCGTCGTGGAGGAGGATGTGGGGGAAGAGCGGGCGGCGTTTGGGCGCGCGGCGGAATTGTCCTTCCGCGCCCTGGGCCTCTCCGGGCTGGAAGCGGCCGAGGACATGGGCGGGGACGAGTTCGCCTGTTTCCTGGCCAGTGTACAGTGGGGGCCCCCCCTGTTGTGGGCCGGCGACGGCTGGGGACAACTGTTGGCCACCATCAACCCGTTCAAGGCGTTCGGCGTGGTCCCCAAGCTGCGGGCCATCTACGTACGGCTGATCGAGCTGGACGAGGACTACTTCGGGGCGGGCGGACACCGCTCGCTGGGCGCTCTTGTGGCCAATCTGTACGGAAACGCGTTCGCCCGCGTGCTGTTCGGCGCCGACCTGGACGATGCCCACCACCACCTGGAGCGGGCGGCCAGCTTGGCACCGGGCTACCTGTCCAACCTGGTGGTGTACGCACAGGAATACGCAGTGCGGGCAGGCGACCGCGCCCTGTTCCAGGACTTGCTGACCTATGTGCTGGCCGCTCCGGTAGGGGAGTGGCCGTTCTGGAATCGGTTGGCCAAGGCCGACGCCCGGCAGCTGCTGGACAGAGCCGAGGAGCTGTTCTGAGTGAAGTTGGTGTTGCTGGCCGGCGCCCTGGCGCTGATCGTGGTCGGGGGTCAGACTCCGCGGGTGGAACCGGTGGGGTTCGATTCGGCCGCTCGGGCGGTGGGGGAAGTGGCGCGGACCCTGGGGGGCGGCGGCCGTGGGCTGCTCCAGCCCTATCCCGCCGCGGCCGCGCCCATTCTGCGGTCGCTCCGCTACCTGCCGGCCTCCGTGCGGCGGAGCGTGCTGGACTTCGGGATGGCCAACAGCCTGGGGCTTCCGGCGCGCGCGTTGGCGGAATTCGATCTGGAGGGGCTGTTCGCGGCGTATACCCGGTCCTACCCGGCCCGCCAGTACCCGGCCGTGGTGCTGGGCTCCCCCGGTGGCGGGGTAGCCCACCTGGCCGCGCTGGTCGGCGCTCCGCTCCTGCCAGTGTGTGCGTTGATCGGCGCCAGCCACGCAGGGCTGCCGGATGATCTCCCCGACTACCTGGCGGCCGGGCGACGGGCAGTGGCCGCCCTGTCCCCCGATGACCGTTTCGAGGTCATTGTCCACTACGATCCGGTTCACGACCGGGATCTGGTTGCCCACGCCGCCCTCGTCCGAGTGCGGCTCCTCGGCCTGCCGCGGGTGTACCAGGAGTTCATCCGCCGGCACCTTGTCCCCGGGGGGGCGATCATCTTGGCCGCGGGGACCTACGACTGGCCCCAGGTGCGGCTGGACGAGGGAAGCTGGCTGCAGGTGGGTGGGCTGGGGGGACTGTCCCCCGATTGGTACCTGGATCGTTATCCCCCGCCCGGCGAGCCCCAGCTGCGCCGGGAGTCAGAGTGGGGCTGTCCCGAGAGCTTCTGCCAGGCGGTGCGGGAACTTGCCCGGGCAGGCGGGCAGCGGCTGGTCGAGGTTCGGGCGGACCACCCGACCGACTTCTCGTTGTTGGCCCTGACGGCCTATCGTGCTGCCGGGGCGCGGGAGGGCATGGTGCTGGTGGACTGCTTCACCACCATGGACGCCCGGGTTCCTAAACTGGCCGGCATCGCCCCGCTGCACCTCCCATTTCCCACCCAGGATGCGCTGGCCTTCGCTCGCCAGGCGCTGACCGGGGAGTCGCCGCGGCGGATCTTCTGCGCCTTGCACCCCAGCTACGCCGCCCCCCCGGACCTGGTCCCCCTGTCCGCTTGGAAGTCCGCGCTGGGGGAGTCGCTCCAGCTTCTCATCGAGGAGCGGTTCTGGCCCGACGATCCCTACGCACCCTTTGCGGCTGCCGCTGGGTTCGCTGAGCTGTTACGGACGTACGCCCTGCCCGAGCCGCTGACCCTGTCCGTGGACCGGCTGGCTGGCCTGCTCCCCTGACAGGGGACCAGCGCCCGCTCGCCGTGTTCTCCCCGCAGCAGGGCGAACTCCACATGATAGGCCGCGGCCAACGCCTCTGGGACCAGAGTCTCCTCTGTTGGGCCGTCGGCCAGGCACCTGCCCTCCCGGAGTAGGACGGCCCGGTCACCGTAGGACAGGGCGGAATTGGGATCATGGGAGGTGATCAGCGGCCCCAGCCCCTCCCCGGCCAGGCGCAGGACAAGCTCGAGGATCTGCCGGCGGTTGCCGGGGTCCAGGTGGGCGTCCGGCTCGTCCAGGAGGAGGAAGCGGGCGCCTTGAGCCAAACCCCGCGCGATCAGGATGAGGCGCAACTCACCGCCGGAGAGCTCTAGGTAGGGGCGGTGCGCCACTCCGGCCAAGCCGACGTCATCCAGTGCCCGCCGGGCAAGCTGCCGGTCCTCCCTGCTCGGACTGGCCAGCATGTTCAGGTGGGGGGCCCTGCCCATGAGCACCACGTCGATGACTCGGTACCCGAACGTCGGCCGGTGGACCTGGGGCAGGTAGGCGATGGCCAGCGCGCGCTCCCGCGGGGTGAGCTGGCTCAGATCTCGGCCGGCGAGCAACACCCGACCCTCCTGCGGCCGCCGCAGTCCGCCGAGGCACTCCAGCAGGGTGGTCTTTCCGCATCCGTTCGGTCCGAGGAGGAACACCGCCTCTCCCTGCTCCACGGTCAGGGATACTCCGGTGAGCACCGGCGCCCCGGGGACGTACGAGTAGGAGATCCCCTCACCGGCCAGGGTCATGACCATCCGCCCCCCTTGGTCAGCAACCGCATGAACAGGAGGAGGAAGGCCGGGCCGCCGACGAGGCCGGTGAGCACCCCCAAGGGGACCTCGCTTTGGGACGCCGAGCGAGAGACCAGGTCCAGTGACAGCAGGAATACCGCCCCCATGGCGGCGGCGGCCGGGAGGACGCGGGTGTGGTCCGGCCCCACCATGGCCCGAGCGGCGTGCGGGGTGATGAGCCCGATCCAGCCGATCATCCCCGCCTGAGAGACCGCTGAGGCCACCAGCAACGTGCTGGTGAGCACCACCCCCATGCGGAGCCGCTGCACGTTCAATCCCAGCGATCCCGCCTCCTGTTCGTCGAGCGACAGCAGGTTGAGGCGCCACCGCAGCAGCAGCAGCACCCCGGCCCCGACTGTGGTCACCGGCAGCAGCTTGGCCACCGTCTCCCAGCTGGCCCCAGCCAGGCTGCCGAGCAGCCAGAAGGTGATGGCGGGCAGAGTGTCCAGGGGGTCGGCCGTGTACTTGATGACCCCCAGGAGCGCGCTGAACAGCGACCCGACCAGGATACCCGAGATCACCAGTATCAGGACGCTCCCCCCGAACCGCCGAGCCACCGCCACCACCAGGACGGCGGCCACCACCCCGAACAGAAACGACACCGCGTCCACCGCGAACCAGGTGACCCCGGCCAGCAGCGCCAAGGCAGCCCCAAACGCCGCCCCCGCGCTCACCCCGAGGATGCGGGAGTCCACCAGCGGGTTGCGAAACAGGCCCTGGAAGGCCGCCCCGGCCAATGCCAGGTCAATCCCCACCAGTGCCGCGCAAACCGCCCGGGGAAGCCGCACATGGAGGATCAACGTCCGTACTGTGGCTGGCACCCCCTCACCCCCCAACAGCGCCCCCACCACATCCCGGATCCCCACCGGATAACGGCCGACCAGCAGGGAGGCGACAATGGCCCCTGCGGGGAGGGCGAGGAGCATCCCCCAGCGCGTCCGCTCGCTCACCCGGCGATCTCCGCCAGCAGCCCTTCCGGGACCCGAAAGCCGTAGAACTGGTAGTAGAAGGCCTGGGCCTCCCCCACTACGTCCAACGGGAGCTGGGGGTGGAGCCGCTTGGCCATCCACATCATCCCCAGGGCTGACTCCGGGGTGGGGACGTCCCAAGGGGAGAACACGCGTGGCAGCTTGAACACGCGGCCGCTACTCACCGCGGTCACCCCCTGCCAGACCGGGTCGGACGTCAGGTCAGCCGGCCTCACTCCGCCGTAGGGGGCGATGAACACCACGTCGGGATCCCAGAGGAGTACCTGCTCGATGTTCACGTCCTGCCAATGTCCAGACAGCTCTTCGGTCACCGAGGCGCCGCCGGCCAGCGCGATCATCTCGCTCTGGTACATGTCGCCGCTGGCCACCCGCAGCGGGGCGGTGCCCACGAACAGGGTGCGGGGAGCGGGCTGGTCTTCGGCGGCCAGGGCAGCGGCGATGAGATGGAGGCGACTGTCGAGGTAGGCAGTCAGCGCCGCCGCCCGTTCAGCCGCCCCGAGAACCTTCCCCAGCAGCACAGTGGCCTCCTTCATCCCCGCCACGTCCTCGGCGGACAGGAGCACCACCGGGACGCCGAACCGACCCAGCGCCTCCGCAGCCTGCCGGTCCTTGTGAGCGCTGCCCACCACCAGGTCCGGCCGCGCCGCCAACACCTCCTCCAGTGACGGCTCCCGCGGCATGAACCTGTCGCCCAGCGAGGGATCGATCTCCCGCAGGGCGTCCCAAGAGGGTGAGCCGGGCTTCATGCCCACGTAGGTTCCCAGCACCAGCTTGTCCTGAGCGTCCAGCGCGTACAGGTGGAGCGTGGCCACCCCGTACAGGCTGACTACCCGCTCCACCAGCCCGGGGATGGCCACCTCCCGGCCAGCTTGATCGACCACCGACAACTGGGCAGTGGCCGGAAAGGACAGGAGAAAGACCGCCAAGGCCGACAGCAACTTACGCATCGGGCACCTCCTTGGTCAGCTCATCGACCGCAGCGTCGATCCAGTTCAACAAAGCGCGCACGGTGCGAAGTCTGAAATCGAGGGCGATGCGGCCGATCAGCGGGTCATCGCTGGCCACCCCCCGGCGGGCCAGCCGATGTTCCAGCCGGGTCAGCCGGTCTCGCTGGCAGGCCAGAAGCTGCCCCGCGGCGCCGGGGGCGTGGCGGCGGAGGAAGTACAGCTTGGCCAGGAGCTCTACGCGGATGTCGCGGACGTGGCCTACCGGGGAACCAGCCCATCGCCTCACCGCCTGCTCCCCCGCCGGGGTGAGTGCGTACACCTTGCGTGGCGGCCGCGACCCCTGCGGCTGCAGGTGACAGGTGACCAACCCGCGCCGCTGCAGCCGAGGGAGAACAGCGTAGAGCTGGGACTGGGCGATATGCCAGATTGATCCCAGCCCGGCCGCGATGCGGCGGCGCAGCTCGTATCCGTGGGCTGGCCCATCCAGCAGGGCTCCCAGCACCGCGTAGTCGGCGGGAAAACCTGGCTCGGCCACGGGGACAGCTTAGACTATTCCAACGTGGAGGTCAATCCGTCCCCCCGGTCACACGTTGAGAAGGACGATCCCAATCAGTACCGCCGCCACCCCGAGGGCCTTGGTCCAGCTGAACGGCTCGCCGGCGACCACCACCCCGAGCAGGAAGCCCCGCAGCGGCGTGGTAAACGCGATGGGGATGACTCGCGACAGCGCCCCGTGCCGCAGCGCGGTGTAGAACGCTAGCATCCCCAGTGTGCCGGCCACCAAACCCTCGAACAACGCAATCTGGCCCACCCCGCGCCGGCCGGCCAGGGTGGTGAGCGCGCCCACCAGCCCGGCCAGGCGGGGGGCCGCCACCGCGATCAACACCAGCGCGGACACCCACAACCTGACCAAAAGCCCCTGCTGGGGTTCCAGACCCGCCTGGGTCATCCCCCGCTTGCCGAAAAACGCGCCCACCGCCCACAGCACAGCGGCGGCCAGCGCCCACAGTTCCGGCCGCAGTTGATCCCTCCTAGAACAACCCGGTTACCGCACCGGTCTCCACGTCCACGTCCACCTTGCGGAAGGCGGGGTCGGAGCTGGTTCCCGGCATGAGCTTGATGTCGCCGCCCACGGGACAGAGGAACTTGGCCCCGGAAAACAGCAGGATGTCCCTCACCGGGAGGGTCCAGCCGGTGGGCACCCCCTTCAGCGCGGGGTCGTGCGACAGGGAGAGGTGCGTCTTGACCATCATGGTGTAGTAGTCCCGGTACTGAGGGTCGGCCTCGAACTCGGCGGCCTTGCGAGCCGCCTCTGGGGACCAGCTGACCCCATCGGCCCCGTAGACCTGCCGGGCGATGCGCTCCACCCGTTGCCGCAGGGGGAGATCCATGGGATAGAGGTAACGGAAGTCGACCTCCTCCCGGCTGGCGTCGATCACTGCGTCGGCCAGCTCCAGAGCACCGTCGCCGCCCCGCAGCCAGTGTTCACTCACCGCACAGCGGACCCCGGCCCGCTCCACCTGCCGCCTGACCAGATCGACCTCCCGGTCGGTGTCAGTGTGGAAACGGTTGACGCACACCACTGGCTTCACCCCGGACTGCTGGACGATCTTTATGTGGTGCAGCAGGTTCTCCAGGCCCCGCTCCAGCAGGCCCAGATCTTCTTGTCGGTACTCAGCGGCCAGGGGACGCCCCGGGACCACCTTGGGGCCGCCCCCGTGCATCTTGAGTGCCCGAATGGTGGCCGTGATCACCGACACGTCGGGGACCAGCCCGCTCAGGCGACACTTCACGTTCCAGAACTTCTCGAAACCGATGTCCGCCCCGAATCCGGACTCGGTGACGTGGTAGTCGAACATCTTCAGCCCCAACAGGTCGGCGACAACCGACGACTGTCCCACTGCGATGTTGGCGAACGGCCCTGCGTGGACCATGACCGGTTGGTACTCCACCGTGCAGCAGAGGGTGGGGTTGATGGTGTTCCGCATCCAGGCGGTCATCGCCCCCGCCACCTCCAGATCCTCACAGGTGACCGGGTTGCCCCGCTTGTCGTAGGCGATGGTGATCTCCCCGATGCGCCGCCGCATGTCCGCCAGGTCGGCGGCGATGGACAGGATGGCCATCAGCTCGCTGGACACCGAGATTTGAAATCCCGACTCCATCATGAACCCGTCCATCCGGCCGCCGAGCCCGATTACCACGTGGCGCAGGGCCTGAGCGCAGAAGTCCATCGCCCATCCCATGGCCACCCGGCGGGGGTCGATGTCCAGCCGTCGCAGGTTGCGCCTCTCCAGTTGCTGGTCGGAGTAGTTGAACTCGTGCTGCATCCGCGAGGTCAAGGCGACGAGCCCCAGGTTGTGAGCGTTGGTGAGCGCGTCGATGTCACCGGTGAGCCCCATGGTGAACTCGGTCATGGGGATGAGCAAGGCGTTGCCGCCCCCAGCGGCGGTCCCCTTGATGTTCATGCTCGGTCCGCCGGAGGGCTGGCGGATGGCTCCCCCCACGTGCTCTCCCCGCTTGGCCAGTCCCTCGATCAGCCCCAGGGTGGTAGTGGTCTTGCCCTCCCCCAGCGGCGTGGGGGTAATGGCGGTAATCTCCACGTACCTGCCGTCATCCCTGCCCTGGAGGCGCTCGCTGATCCTCCGGTAGTCGAGCTTGGCAATCCGGCCGAAGGGGAGGAGCTCTCCCTCCCGCAGTTCCAGCCTGCTTCGCCACTCCTGCGGCGTGGGCATGTCCTGCTCGGCCGCTGCCGCGATCTGCCAGTCCGCGACCTTGGTCGGGTCGAGGGGCATCCAACCACCTCCTTCAGATTCCGGCAAGCTCCAAAATCGCTGGCACTTCCCGCTCCCAGCCCATGGGCATCAGGTGGATCCCCTGGCAGTAGGGGCGCACCGCCCGCACCAAGCGGGCGGAGATCTCGATGCTCCGCTCCCGCCGCTCTTCCTTGCTGGCCGCCCGCTCCATCTCGCTGATCAGCTCCTCGAGGACATACACTCCAGCGATGTTTTCGTTCATGAACCGGGCCATCTTGGCGGACTTTAGGGGGATGATCCCCACCAGAATGGGCACCCTGAGGTCGTCAACCTTTCCGACGAAGCGTTCGTAGACCTTGGGATCGTAGACAGCCTGGGTCTGGAAGAACTTGGCTCCCAGGCGGGCCTTCAGCCGCATCTTGGTCAGGTGGGGGGCCAAGGGCTCGGCCCCGGGGTTGACCACCGCCCCGACCAAGAAGTCGGTCTCACCTTGCAGGTCGTTGCCCGCCAGATCGTGACCAGAGTTCAGCCGGCCGATGGCATCAATCAGCTGGACGGAGTCCAAGTCGAACACCGGCAGGGCGTCGGGGTGGTCGCCCAACCCGGGGTGGTCTCCGGTGAGAGCCAGCACGTTCTCTATGCCCAGCGCCCAGGCCCCGAGAAGGTCCGCCTGCAGGGCCAGGCGGTTCCGGTCCCGGCAGGTGAGCTGGAGGACGGGCTCGTGGCCCCGCTCCCGGAGCAAGGTACACAGGGCCCACGAGCTCATCCGCATGACGGACGATTGAAGGTCAGTGACGTTGAAGGCATGTACCTTGGGGGCGATCTGGTCCACCGTGGACAGCAGGCCGTCCACGTTCACTCCCTTGGGCGGGCCCGCCTCGCAAGTGACCACGAACTCGCCCTGCTCCAGCCGCTGTCGCAGCCTCATTCAATCCTCCTCCAAGGTCTCCAACGCCCAGTACAGGGACCTGCGGCGGGCCAGGGGCACGTCCAGCTGAAGCCGGCGGTCCTTGGGCGGTCTGTACTGGCTCAACAGGTCCAGTCGCCCCTGCCGCTCCAGGCGGTCGTGGATGCGTTGCCAACCGCATGGCCGGCCGGGCTCCACTTCGCACTCGCCCCCGTGCGAGCCTCCGCAGGGGCCGTGCAGCAGGCCCTTGGGACAGCAGGTGAGCGGGCAAATTCCCCCGGTGTACTCCAGCAGGCACTCCCCGCATCGCGCGCACCGCTCCTCCGACGGCCAGATTCCCTGGAACTGTCCGGTGGTGGTGGTGTCGGAGGCTGGGTGAACGGGCATGTCGGCCACCTGGCTCACTGCCTGGATTCCCACTCCGCAGGCGGCGACCAGCAGCGAGTCGGCTTCGCCCAGCCGGTCTGACAGCCGGGCCAGCCGCATGCCCACCAGGGCCTTGTTGCAGGCAAATGGCAGGGTCGTGCCCCCGACCACCGTCCGCCCGGCCTCTGTCAACAGCGATCGCAGCGAGGCGACCGCTTCCTCCCCGCCCGCCTGGCATACCTCGGCGCACCCGGCACAGGCCACCAGGAACACCCGTTCCCCGGGCTGGAGGTACCCGAGGACCTCGTCCTTCGGCTTGAGCTGACTGGTCAGCATCTCTCCCTCCCCGCGCTCACTGGACGGCGCACGCCAAACATGGGTCGAACGAGCGGACGATACGTCCCGCCTCGGTCAGGCCGTCCCCCCGCACCTTCGTGCCGGCCAGCGCTTCCTCCATGGGCCCCGGCTGCCCGGCCTCGTCGCGGGGCGAGGCGTTCCAGGTGGTGGGGGACATCACCTGATACCCGGCGATCCGCCCCCCGCGAATGCGCACTCGGTGGAGCAAGGCACCCCGGGGGGCGCAGGCCAGGCCCCGCCCTTCCGCCTCGTCGGGGACTGTCCAGGGGACCGCCGCCCGCCCGCCGTCCACCGTCCCCGCCCATTCGGTCAGCTTCTCGGCCAGGTAGCGGGCCTCGATGGCCCGCGCCAGGTGCCGGCCGGCCGTCGACGTCAGGGCAGCGGGAGTCTGCGCGGCCTCCGCCAGGCCGGCGTCGATCACCTTCCTGAGCTTGCCGCTGCCCAGCAGCTGGCCGGTTCGCATCCTGGCTGCCGGGCCCACCTCGCAGGGCACACCTTGATAGCGGGGCGCCTTGATCCAGCTGTACGCTCCCTCCTTGGTGGGTGCCGGGTCCTCCCCCTGGTACCAGGCGTGGGCCACAGACTCGGCGATGACTTGCTCATCCAGCGGCTGGGCCTCCCCGGCCACAATTGCCCCCGCGGGCAGCGCCTGGCCCCCATCTGGCTCGGGGAACCCCCCGAAGCTGAGAACATGGTCGGTCCGCCCCAGCTGGAAGTGGTCCTCATAACGCCTTACGAGCAGCAACACGTCCTCCCACAGGGGTCCGTCGACGAACTCGCGCACCTGGCGCAGTCGGAACCGCCAGGCCACCAGGTCCCCGGACCCGGGGCGGCAGGTGACCCCTCCGGGAACGATGGCCATCTCGTGGGGCATCTTGCCTGCCAGCAGCGCCACCAGCTCCTGCGCGCGGCGGCGCAAGGCCAAGGCGGTCACGTAGTTCCGGACCAGGCGCAGGCTTTCAGTCCGGTCCAGCCGCCGGTCCTCCACCGGGCCGCCCGGCGAGAGGAAGTCGGCCAGCCCCCCCAGCCCAGCCTGGGGGAGCACGCCGGGGTCCAGGTAGTCGGGCAGGGCCAGGTGGTAAAAGTGCAGGATGTGGTTGTGGAGGAAATTGGCGCCCAGGATCAAGTTGCGCAGCACCATCCCCTGCGGGGGAACCTGCAGGCCCAGGGCGTCGTCCAAGCAGAGGGCGGCCGCGGTGGCGTGGGCCACCGGGCACACGCCACAGATCCGCGTGGTGATCCGCTGTGCGTCCAGCGGGCGTCGTCCCACCAGGATCCGCTCCAAGCCACGGTACAACGCCCCGGAGGAGCGGGCCGCCCGGACCTGCCCGTCTGCGACGTCCAGCTCCACCCGCAGGTGACCCTCGATGCGGGTGATGGGGTCGACGGCGATCCTCCTCATTGTTCCCTCCTCTGCCCATCGCCCGCCCTTTCCCCCTGTGCGGCGAACTTCTTGAACAGGGGCGACATCCGGTCGGGGAACTCCGGCTCGCAGCAGCCGATGCACGGGTGCCCGGCGCCGATGCACCAGCTCACCCCGCCGTTCCAGCGGTGGTCAGGGCAGCGGGCCTCCGTGTACGGCCCCTTGCAGCCAAGCTCGTAGAGGCAGCCTTCCTCGCCGGGCGTCTGCGCGAATCGGTACACGTCGAAATCTGCTCGGCGCGGGCATGTTTCGTGAATCAGCCCCCGGTACACTGCCCGCAGTCTCCCCACCTGGTCCAGGTCGTCGGGGGTGGGCGGGCCGTGTGCGGCCACCTGGACCGCAGTCTCCACAAACCAGCGGGGATGAGGAGGACATCCGGGGACGTTCACCACCGGCACCTCGATCCCGCGACGGCTGAGGACCTCGCCCACTCCCAGGCAGCCGGTGGGGTTGGGGGCCCCGGCCGGGATCCCGCCGTAGGCCGCGCAGGTGCCCACGGCGAGCACAGCCCCTGCTCCCCGCGCCAGCTCAGTGACCTGCTCGACCATGGTTGTCTCCCCCACCCTGCCGAACACCCCGTCGCCCGCGGTGGGCACGGCGCCCTCCACGACCAGCAAGTACCTGCCTGCAGCCGCCTCGACCGCCCGGTCCAGGACCTCCAAGGCGGGCCGCCCGGTCGGGCCCATCAACGTGGCATGGAACAGCATCGCCAGCCCCTTCCCCGGGACAAGCTCGTCCAGGAGAAGGTTGGTGATGTCCGGCCAGTCTGCGTTCATCAGTGAGATGGAGCAGCCCGTACACCCGGCCCCCTGGAACCACATCACCGGAATCCTCACATCCCCAGTCAAGCCCTCACCTCCTCGGCGGGGGCGGGGAACCGCATCGCCTGGACGAACCGCTGGGCGAACGTCCGGTCCGCCGACAGCTCCAGGTAGCGAACCCGTCCGGCGATATGTTCCGCCTCCTCGGCCAATTGCCGGTCCAACAGCATCGCCTTGGCCCCCTCGCCGGCGGCGTTGCCCACTGTGTGTGTGCGAGCCAGCAGCTCAGCGGGGAGGAGCCCGATCCGGGCCAGGGACTGCGGGCGCAGCTGGCTGCCGAACGCCCCGGCCAGGGAGATCCGCTCCACATCACCCCAGTTCAGCCCGGCCTCCGCCAGCAGCGCCTCGATGCCGGCCCGGAGGGCCGCCTTGGCCAGCTGGACCTGGCGGAGGTCCCGCTGGGTGACGAACACCGGGGGGTCCCCTTCCGCCAACACAAACCGTCGTTCCTTGCCCTGGCCGTGCAGGCGGGCTGCCAGCCCCGTCTGGCCGGGTCGCAGCCGCCCGGTGGCGTCCATCAACCCGGCCGACAGGAGCACACCCACCACGTCTACCAGTCCTGAGCCGCAGATGCCTCGCGGGCTCCGCTCGCCCACCGTGGACCAGCTGAGCTCGCCGTCGTCCAGCTCCACCCGGGAGACGGCCCCCTCCAGGGCGGACATGCCGCAGGTGATCCCCCCTCCCTCGAACGCGGGGCCCGCCGCGGCCGCACACGCCCACAGCTGGCCGGCAGCGGCGAGGAGGATCTCCCCGTTGGCCCCCAAGTCGAGGAGGAGCTCCACCGCCGCCCTGTCTCCCAGCCCGCAGGCCACCGCCGCGGCCACGCTGTCAGCCCCTACGTACGCCGACACCGCCGGGCCCAACGTGGCGCGGGCCGCGGGGTTCGCTGCCAGCCCCAGCCGGGCAGCGGGCAGGTCCAGCCCCCGGCGCCACGTGGGGCAGAACGGGGAACGACCGATCCTCACCGGGTCCACCCCTGCCAGCAGGTGCAGCATGGTGGGATTTCCCACCACCACCAGGTGGTGGAGATGGTCCGTGGTCAGCCCGGCCTGGGCAGCCAGCTTCTGTGCCAGCTCGTTCACCGCGGCCACCGCCGCCCCGCGCAGTTGCTCCAGCCCGGCCGGTCCGCTGTCCTGGACATGGGCGATTCGCGACAGGACGTCGGCACCCCAGGCCCCCTGCGGGTTGGCGACCGCCAGGGCGGCCAATTCGTTGCCCCCCTCCAGATCCAGCAGGTAGGCGGCTACCGTGCTGGTGCCCAAGTCCACCGCCAGCCCGTAGGGTCCGTCTTCCTCCCCCGGCCGCACCGCCACCAGGTGTTGCCCCACCGTGATCACGCTCAGCTGGTGCCTGCCCCGGGCCAGGGCGGCCGCCAGCTGGGCCAGGGCCGGCGGCGACACCTCCACCTGGTCGCCCAGGGCGGCCTGGAGGTTCTCCAGGTCGCTCTCCCCGGTCTGCTGCCCCCTGCCGACGGTGATTTGGCGGCGGCCGGCGGCCGGGCGGCAGGGACCCGGGCGGGTGCGGCCCGACTGGACCTTCGCTTGGGAGACCCGGCCCGCCGGCGGCAGCTCCACCGTGCAGTCCCCGGACAGCCGGTGCTGACAGGCCAGGCGCAGTCCCTGGGCCAGCTCTTGCGGGGAGAGGAGCCGCTGCTCGGCGGCGGTGGCGGGCGGGGCGGCGAGGAAGCGGACCCGGCAGCGGCCGCAACGACCGCGGCCGCCGCAGGCAGACTCCACCGGCAGGCCGGCCTGCTGCAGGGAGGAAAGCAGGGTGGCCCCCTCCGCCACCCGCAGAGTGATGTCCTGGGGGAGCACCCGAAGCGTCGTCCCCTCCCTCCGTGTCACCGCTACCCTTCCGGGACCAACCTCTTGGCCAGCTCCACTGCGGCGGCGGCGTCCGGTGCGTAACCGTCGGCACCGATCTGCTCGGCGTACTCCTTGGTCACCGGCGCCCCCCCGATCATCACCTTGAGCCCGTCCCGGCGGCCGGCCCGCTGCAGCGCTTCCATCACTTCGGGCATCCGCACCATGGTGGTGGTGAGAAGGGCGGACATCCCCATCAGATCAGGTTCGTGCTCCTCGACCGCCTGGACGAACTGGTCGGCGGTGACCTCGGTGCCCAGGTCGACCACCTCGAACCCCGCGCCCTCCAGCATCATCCCCACCAGGTTCTTTCCGATGTCGTGCAAATCTCCTTCCACGGTCCCCAGGATAACCGTCCCCCGCGCCTTGACCCCGGCCTCAGCCAGGTGGGGCCGGAGAACCTGCATGGCCGCCTTCATGGCCTCGGCGGAGATAAGCATCTCCGGCACGTAGCGGTCCCCCCGTTCGTACTCCGCTCCCACCGTGTCCATCGCCGGCACCAGGACCTGGTTGAGCAGCTCCCCTGGGTCGCTGCCTGCCTGCAGGGCTTGGGTGGTGAGTTGGGCCGCCCGCTGTGCATTCCCTTCGAGCACTGCTGCCTTAAGCTCTTCCAGCATCCTTCCCTCCTTGGGCTTTCCTGTGGTGGCGGATGTAGGTCATACAGTAGGGGTCCTGGCCGGTGAGCGCCTCGGCGGCGAGCAGGGTGCCCGTGGTTCCCGGGTCGGTGGGGTCGAGGATGAGCGCCGTCACCCCGGCCGCCACCAGCATGGCCAAGAAGGCGCGGTTCAGCGCCTTGCGACCTGGAAGGCCGAAAGAGACGTTGCTCACCGCTCCACAGGTCCGTACGCCCAGCTCCGCCCGCAGGCGGCGGGCCGCCTTCAGCGCGGCCGGCCCCTGCTGGGGATCGCTGGCCACGGACATACACAGGATGTCCACCAGCAGACGGTGTGATTCCACCCCTGCCTCCCGACAGAGCCCCACCAGAGCCTGGGCCTCCTCGAACCGGTCCCCGGCCGTCTTGGGCATCCCCCGCCTCCCCATGGGCAGGCCGATGACCTCAGCTTGGCTGGCGGCTACCAGTTCCAAGATTGGCTCCCGTGACGGCTCGTTGGAGATGGAGTTCACGATGGGCGGGGCCCGGCAGGCGCCCAGCGCGGACCGCACCGCCTCGGGGTTGGCGGTGTCCAGACACAACCTCACCTCGCCCAGCTCCTCCTGCACCACCTCTACCAGCCAGCGCAGGTCCGCCGGCTCGGCCTCCATGGACTGGGCGGCGTTTAGGTCCAGCGCCTCGGCCCCGGCATCCACCTGAGCTCGAGCCAGCCGGCGGATGACGGCTGCGTCCTTGCCGGCGATGGCCCGGCGCACCTGGGGGCGGGAGGAGTTGATCAGCTCGCCGATGACCATGGTGTTCACGGGCGGGCCTCCTCCTCGGGCAGTTCGATCCCCGGGAATTCCGATCTTACCCGGGCTTCCGCCGCCGGCGGCAGCCCTGGAGGGCGATGGTCCGACAGTAGCCGGCGAGCCAGCTGCCGGGCTCGGGCCCGGGTGTTCTGGGCGCCTTGCGCTTCCCACCGCTCCCTGAGCTCGCGGTCGGACACCCGCGGGGTGAACAGCTCGCTGCGCAGGTGGTTCAGCGTATGGCGATGGGTGAGGAAATGCCCGCCGGGTCCGACCTCGGCGATCGCTCCCAGGGCCAGCGTCTCGTCGCTGACCTCCACCCCGCGGAGGGCGCGCATCACCATCCCCAGGATCTCGTCGTCGATCACGTACTGTTCGTAGGCCACCGTGGTGCAGAATTCCAGCGGCCCGGCCGCGTCGTGGATGAAGTTGGCCCCGGCCAGCGCCACCAGCAAGGCTGTCAGCGCCTTCTCGTAGCCGGCCTGGGCGTCGGGGACCTTGGCGTCGGACATGCCTGCGGTGGCGTACAGGGGAAGCTCGTAGTGCTGGGCAAGCTGGGCCATTCCCGCCTGCATCAGCCCCATCTCCACCGCTCCCGCCAGGTAGCCGGCCCGACGGGGGTCCATCACCGTGGACACCGTGCCCAGCAGGGTGGGGGTTCCGGGGCGGGTGAGCTGGGCAACCACCAGCCCGGCCAGTGTCTCGGCCAGTTGGACCACAGTGGCCCCGGCCACCGTCATGGGCGCGGTGACCCCGGCCACCACCTCCGACGGTATGGCCACCGGCAGGCCGCGGCGGGCGATCTCCATCAGGAAGTCCGTGTAGGTGGCATCCAGCCGCAGGGGGGCAACGGTGCAGGTGATGAACGAGACGATGGGCCGCTCGCGCAGGGCCTCCGGGCCCCCGGCCACCGTCTCGGACAGCCGGATTGCCTGTTGCAGCCCCTCCGCGGTGTAGATCCCCCCCATGATGTGTTTGGTGGTGTTTGTCAGCCCGGCATAGAAGCGGTTGAGGTCGACCTTCTCCTTTGGAAGATCAGTCGGATACAGCGGTAGCAGGTAGAAATGCACGTTGTCCAGGGCATCCACCAGGCGTCCCACGCGGGCTACGTCCCTCAGGGTGGTGGGCCGCCGCTCGCCCGTCTCCAGGTCTAGCGTGTACAGGACGGTGCCCCCGGTGCCGAAGTACACCTTGGCGCCGGCCAGGGTGAGGTGATGGCGCTCCTCGCGGCCGTAGAGGACCACCTGGGAGGGGGCTTGGTCCACAGCCCACCGGACGAGGTCCTCGGGGATGAGCACGACCTCGCCGCGGGCGGCCCGGGCCCCCGCCCCCAGCAGCAGCTCCCGCGCCGGGCGCGAGTTCACTTGGATCCCCACGTTCTGTAACACCCACATCGCGCCCTCGGCGATCTTCTGCACCTCCGCCGGAGTGTACGGCCGGTAGGCGCGGCTGGGGATTCCTCCCATCTCGCTCATGCGGCCCCCTTCAGCAGGATGTCGAACTGGCTGCGGATCTCCTTGTCCGCCGGAGGGGGAATGTAGCCCGGGCGGCGGCGGGCGAGGATTTCCCGTGCCACCTCCTTGGCCCGGGCGCGGGCCCCCTGTCGGCCCCCTTCCTCCCACGCGGCCAACGAGCTCCGGTCGGCGGTGCACGGAGTGAAGAACTCATCCGAGCGGATGTGGCGGAGGGTGTGCGGTTGGGCCAAGAAATGCCCCCCGGGCCCCACCCGGGCGATGACTTCCTCAGCCGTGGTCTCCGGTTCCACGCTGATCCCCGCCCGGGCCCGCAGCGCCATCCCGCAGATATCGTTGTCCAACACGTACTGTTCAGGCGCCACGCCCATCATGGAGTCCATCATCCCGGCTGCGTGGTGAATGAAGTCGCCCCCGGCCAGGGTCACCAGCAGCAAGTTGGTCGCCTTCTCGTAGCCGGCCTGGATGTCCGGGGTCTTGGCCTCGGTAAGGCCGGCATCGGAGTAGACCGGCAGGCCGATGTGGTGCGCGAGCTGGGTGGCGGCCGCGTTCAACAGGCCGCTCTCCACCGCCCCGCCCAGGTACCCCATGGTGTGGAAGTTGGCCGCCGCCGGTACCGGGCCATACAGCACGCGAGCTCCGTTGCGCAGCGCCTGGGCAAGCACGATCCCGGAGAGCTCCTCGGCGTGAACCTGTACCAACACACCCGCCAGCGTGGCCGGGGCGGTGGACCCGGTGACCGGGGCCGAGGACAGGGCCACCGGGATCCCCAGCTGCAATGCCCTGCGCAGCACATGGGCTACGCTGGCGTCCACCCGCAGCGGAGAGACCATCCACGAGCACACCAGGGAGAAGATGGGCCGGGCCAGCAGCTCCTCCTCATCCCCAACCACCAGCCGGGCCACGGCCCACAGGTCGTCCACCGCCCCGGGGGATCCCGCGGCCACCATGACGTGCTTTCGCGTCCCGGCCAGACATGCGTACAAAGTGTTCACGTCCAACAGCTCGCCGGGCACGTCGCGGGCGATCACCGGCCGCAGGAAGAAGTGTACGTGGGGCAGGTTGTCGACCAGCCACGCCAAGTCGGCCAGATCCTGTAAGGAGGGCTCGCGGACCCGTTCCTCCTCCAGGTCCAGTATCCGGATGGCCCCGCCCCCGGTGCCCAAGTGGACCGCGCGCCCGGGACTCAGCTGCAAATGGGGCCCGTCCTCCGAGCGGGCCCACAGAGTGAACTCGCTCGGGGCCGCCGTCAACGCCTCGCTCACCGCCGCGGGGGGGAGGAACACCCGACTGCCCTCCACCCGCGCCCCGTGCTCGCCCAGGGCGCAGCGGAGCTGCGGGTCAGGGAGCTCAAATCCCACCTTGTCCAGTAGTCGGACGGCCGACTCGTGGATCTCCTCTAGCTGGCTTTCGCCGAGAACCTTGAGCTGGACCGGCGCGCTGAGGTCGGTCACCATGCCTCCTTAAACCCAACCTTCACATCGGCTATACTGTAATTGTCGCTTCAGTATAAGATGCCCGTTCGCCCGCCGTCAACCGTGACGCCGGGGCGGACTCGGGGATGAGGGTGAGCGAGGACCATGGGTTTCGCCACCGGGAAGGAGCTGCTTGCGGCCATTCGGGAGACTCACTTCCCCGGCAAGCGGGGGCGGGTGGCCAAGTACATCCTTGACAACGGCGTGGAGGCGGCGTTTCTCACCGCCGCCGAGCTGGCGCGGCGGGCCGAGGTGTCCGAGCCCACTGTCATCCGCTTCGCCACCGATCTGGGCTTCCCCGGGTACCCGGCCCTCCAGCGGGCCCTGCAGGATATTGTTCAACAGCAGCTGACCACCGTGGACCGGCTGAGCCTGCCCGACAGGGGGCAGGCCCGTCCCCCCACCCTGCAGGCGCTGTGGCAGGACCTGCGGAACCTGGAGGAGACCATAAGAGCCGCCGATCCCCCCACCATAGCTCAGGTGGTGGGGCGGCTGGCCGAAGCTGATCGGGTGTTGGTGGTGGGCCTGCGCATGTCCGCCGCCTTGGCCACCTACATGCGGCTGGCGCTCAAGAAAAGCGTTCCCACCGTAGTCTCGGTGACCACGGCCGACGGGACGTTCTACGACGAGCTGGTGTACGCCACTTCCCAGTCGGTGGTGGTGGGCATCGGGTTCCCGCGCTACGCCCGGCCCACCGCCGAGTACCTGGAGGCCGCGCGGGGGCAGGGCGTGCCCACCGTAGTACTCACCGACTCACAGCTTTCCCCGTTGGCTCCCCACGCGGACTACCTCTTGCTGGCCCGTTGTCGGGCCGTGTCGTACGTGGACTCGTTCACCGCTCCCATGGCCATGATCGGTGCCCTGGGCACCGCCCTCAGCCTGCGGGTTGACAACACCCACCGGCTGGAGAGGCTCGAGCAGCTGTGGCGACAGCACCGGGTGTTCCGCTGACCGCCTACCGGGCCACGGCCAAGCAGTCGCGGTACAGGGCTTCGATCTGGGCGGGACTGGCCGGACGGGGGTTGGTGCGGGCGTTGACGTTGGCGCCGGCCCGACGGGCCAGCTCTGGCAGGTCCGTTTCCCGGACCACTACGTGCGTCTTGGTGAGCCCATACCGGACCAGGACGCCCTCCACCCAGGCCACGAAGCTGCGCTCTCCCCTCACCAGCCCGTCCAGGGTACGGACCTTCTCCTGACACGAAGGGAGGTTGAACCGCAACACGTGGGGCAGGAGGAGGGCGTTGGCCAGTCCGTGGGGAGTATCGTAGTAGCCGCTCAGCTGGTGCGACATGGCATGGACCAGTCCCAGGCCCACGTTCTCCATGGCCGCCCCGGCCAGCAGGCTTGCCAGGGCCATGTTTCCCCGGGATCGTAAGTCTCGGCCCCGTTCGACGGCTGTGATCAGCGACTCCAGGATCAAGGAGACCGCCCCCAGGCAGAACATGTCTGACAGCCAGTTGCCGGCGGCCGACATGAACGACTCCACGGCGTGGGTGAGTGCGTCCAGGCCGGTCCACAGGGTGAGAGCAGGGGGCAGGGTCAGCGTGAGCTCAGGATCCACCAGCGCCAAGTGGGGGGCCATGCGGGGGTCGCCGATGGATAGCTTTTCCTTCGTGGCGGGGTCGGCGATCACCGCCCAGTAGTTGACCTCGCTGCCTGTGCCGGCGGTGGTGGGGACCATCACCGTGGGCGTGGCCCGCTGGCGGACGCCACCACAGCTCAGCTGGCGCGCGTCCCTGATCCCGTTGGCCAGGCAGGCAGCTGCGGCCTTGGCAGTGTCCAGGGGACTGCCCCCTCCCACGCCCACGACCACATCGGGAGCAAACTCCTTCAGGAACTGGACACACGATTCCACCGTTTGCAGGTGGGGGTTGGGGGGGACGCCGGCGAATACCGTGGTGGCTATCCCCCGCTCCCTGAGCTCGGCGAGGACCGGCGACAACATACCGGACCGCTGCCGGCCGGGGGTAACCACGAGCGCGGCCCGCCTGAAACCTTCGTCTGCCAGCTCGCCGGCCAAGCCGCGCCACCGACCCGGGCCGAACTCCACCCGAGCCGGGAGGTCGAACGACAGGTATGCGGCCTGACTTCCCATGCGCCCTCCGGGGGAACGTAGTCCGTCCGTCCGGCCGTTGTCAAGGGTGGTGTGCCCAAGGTTGTCCGGTCGGGCGCCGGCGTACACTATTCGGTTTCGATCGATCGGAACCGAAGGAAGTGTGATGTTGGCCCGCGGCATGCTCCGATTCTGGGCGCTGAAGCTGCTCTCCCAGGGCAAGAAGACCGGTTACCAGCTCATCAAGGAGCTGGAGGGGGAGATCGGCTGGCAGCCCTCGCCCGGTTCCGTGTATCCCCTGCTTTCCATGTTGGCGAAGGAGGGGCTGCTCGTGGGCCAGACGGTGGGCAACAAGGTCTACTGGGAACTCACCCCGGCGGGCCGCACCCGTCTCGACGAACTGGGCGCATGTCGCCGGGAGTGGCTGCAAGAGCTGGAGATCCGGGAAAGGGCGGTTTGGAAGGCGTTCGGAAACCCGAACGGCCCGATGCGTCTCCTGCCCGGGTTGGCCCAGTTGGCGTCCGAGGCAGTCGGCTGTGGACGCGGTCCGGAGGCAGCTCGCATACTGACTGAGGCCGGCTCCCGCCTGCGAGAGCTGGTGGAGAACGACCGATGACCGCCGCGGCGGTGGAGGTGGAAGGGCTGGTCAAGATATACCGCGGCGGAGTGGGGGCGGTGGACGCGGTGACCTTCTCGGTTCGCGAGCGGGAGGTATTCGGATTCTTGGGGCCCAACGGTGCCGGCAAGTCGACCACCATCCGATGCGTGATCGGTCTCCTCCGGGCCACCGACGGCCGGGCACGCGTTCGCGGTGTGGACGTGTGCCAACACCCGGGCGTGCTCAAGCGCACCGTCGGCTACGCCGCCCAGGAGACAGGGGTGGACGATCGGCTCACTGGGTGGGAGAACCTGTACCTGCAAGGGAGGTTCTACCATCTGTCGCGATCGGAGATCCGCCGGCGGGGAGAGGAGGTGCTCAGGCTGCTCGGGCTGTGGGAGCGGCGCCGCCAACTGGCGGAGACCTACTCTGGGGGCATGCTCAAGCGGCTCGACATCGCCTGTGCCCTGGTCCACCGACCCAATATCCTGTTCCTGGACGAGCCCACCCTCGGATTGGACGTCCAGACTAGGAAAGCGATCTGGGAGTACATCCGCCGGCTTCGTGCCCAGCACGGGATGACCATCTTTCTCACCACCCACTCCATGGAGAATGCGGACTTGCTGGCTGACCGGGTGGCGATCATCGATCGGGGGCGGACTGTCGCCCTAGACCGCCCTGGCGCCCTCAAGGCGGGTATCGGAGGTGACCTGATTACAGTGCGCTTTGCTGCAGCCGACGGGGGTGTGGCCGATGTGCTGGCCGCCATCGCAGCTTTCCCGGAGGTGCGGGAGGCCCAGGGTGGCATTCACCGGATTGTGGTCGGCCAGGGTGGAGACCGTCTGGTCCCCGCGATCGTGCAGCTGGCCGACAGCCACGGGTTGAGCGTCCACTCCATCCGTCTCAAGCGGCCCACCCTGGACGACGTCTACCTCCACTACACGGGCCGGCAGATCCGCGACGCCGAAGGATCTCAGGAGGAGACCTTCCGAACCCGGTTGTTGAGGAGGTGGATCCGCAGATGACCCCGCTGCTCGACATCTGGTACGTGGCCCAGCGGGAGCTGATCAAGTTCTTCCGCACGAAGGTGAGGCTCATCATGACGCTGGTGCAGCCGCTCCTGTGGCTGGGGTTGATGGGGAACGTGATGCAGGGCCTGGCGGCCAATCCGCGTATGTGCAGCAGGTGATCGGTACTCAGAGCTACCTGGCGTTCATCACCCCCGGGATCATCTTGCTGACCGTGCTCTTCGGCGGGGTGTTTGCCGGACTATCGGTGGTCTGGGACCGGAGAATCGGCTACTTGGAGGAACTGATGGCCGCGCCCATCTCCCGGGGGTCGATCCCCCTGGGGAAGATGCTGGCCGCCGCCGTCCAGGGGGGATGCAGGTGGTGATCATCGTCCTGATCTCCGTCGGCCTGGGGGTACGTTTCGCCACCGGCCCGCTGGGCGTGGTGGTCATTGTGATGGTTGCCACGGCCTTCAGCGTGATCCTGAGCGGGCTTTCCCTCTCCCTGGCGGCGGTCATCAAGTCGCACGAGACGTTGATGGCCGTGGTGAACTTCCTCACGCTGCCCCTGATGTTCGCCAGCTCCGCCCTATTCCCTCGGCAGGCGATGCCGACTGGCTGGCAGCGATCGCTGCGGTCAACCCGGTGACCCATGCGGCGACTCCGATCCGTGAGCTCACCCTACGAGGTTGGAACTGGGATCAGATGGCCGTGGGGCTGGCGGTGACCGGGGGGTTGGCCCTCGGCGCGGCGGTGGCCGCACGCGCCGTGCTCACCCGCGCCACCGCCGAGCGAGCCCTGCCACGGCTGAGCCCACCCCTGGGGTGCGAACGCTGCTCGGGGATCCCCGCCGCGCCGTGCTGCGGCTATCCCTTCCCATGATGGCAGCCATGTTGATCCAGTCCACCTACAACGTGGTGGACGCTGTCTGGGTGGCCGGCCTGGGCCACCCTGGCTGGACAGCTGACCTCGGCCCTGCTGGTGGCCCGGTGACTAGTTGCGTGGCGGGACACGTACGTCGATCCGTCGCCGTCCGCTTTCCGCCCCAGCCTGCCCGTCCTGGCGCAGATCATGCGGGTGGGAGTCCCCTCCTCCTTGTCGCAGCTGTCCATGTCCTTGGCCGTGTTCTCCCTCAATTGGCTGCTGCCCCGGGTGGGCGGTGAGGCCGGGGTCGCCGTGTTCACCAGCGGGTGGCGGATTGTGACCATCGGCACCATTCCCCTGCTCGGCCTGGCCGCCGGGGTGATCGCCACCGTGGCGGCCGCCTACGGGTCAGGCGCCCCGGGGAAGCTTAGGCAGGCCTACCTGTACGCCGTGCGGTTTGGGTTGCTGGTCGAGCTGGGGGTGGCGGGGGCAGTGGCCATCCTGGCCCCGTGGCTGGCCCTGCTGTTCACCTACTGGGCGGGGAGCACGGAACTGCGGCCCGACTTGGTGGCCTTCCTCCGATGGATGACCGTGTTCCTTCCCACCGTGCCGCTGGGGATGCTCACCAGCGCACTGTTCAACGGCATGGGAAAGGGTGAGCGGGCACTGGTTCTGACCGGGCTGCGCACCCTCGTCCTGCAGGTGCTGGGGGCCTACGGGATGGCGGTGTGGGGAAACCTGGGTCTGTCCGGGGTGTGGTGGGGGATCGTGGCCGGCAACGTGTTGGCCGGTCTGCTTGCCTTCGCCTGGGGATGGCGCACCGTCGACCGACTGGCGGGCCAATTGCCGCGGAAGTCGGCGGCTGCGCTCAGACGCCGGCGCCGCCCGGGGCGGTCACAAACCTAGATAGGCGCGCTGGGCGGTGGTGAGGAGATCGATGGCCACCCCGCAGGAGTCGAGGAACAGGTGCGCCACCTGGGTGTCCACCTGATCAGGCACCGGGTAGACGGCCGGGGGAAGCGCACCGCACCGCTCCACCAGCCAGGTCAGCGAGAGCGCCTGCAGGGCGAACGACAGGTCCATGATCTCAACTGGATGGCCATCTCCGGCCACCAGGTTGACCAACCTCCCCTCGGCCACGACGTACACCCGCCTGCCGTTCGGCAGCCGGTACTCGTCGACCCCCGCCCGCACCCGCCGCGCCCGGGCGTGGCGGCGCAGGCCCTCCACGTCCACCTCCACATCGAAGTGGCCGGCATTGGCCAACACCACCCCGTCTTTGGCCTCCAGAAGGGACGCAAAGGGGACCACGTCGCGGCAGCCGGTGGCCGTGATGACGAAATCTGCGTTGCGGACGGCTTGACCCAGCGGCGCAACTGAGAATCCCTCCACCAGCGCTTCGGCCGCGCGCACCGGGTCGACTTCACATACCGTAACCCGGGCGCCCAATCCCCGCGCCCGCTGGGCGACTCCCCGCCCGCACCACCCATAGCCCGCCACCACCACCTCCTTGCCGGCCACCAGGAGGTTGGTGGCCCGCATGAGGGCATCCCAAGTGGACTGACCGGTTCCGTAACGGTTGTCGAACAGGTGTTTCATGCGGGCGTCGTTCACTGCCACCGCCGGCCAGCGGAGCTCGCCGGCGGCGGCCAGCTTGCGCAGCCTGACCACCCCAGTGGTGGTCTGTTCACAAATCCCCCGCACCTCCGCCCCGAGGTCGGCTCCGGACCCATGGAGCAATGCAGTCAAGTCGCCCCCGTCGTCCAGCACCAGCTGGGGCCGCACGGCCAACGTCTCCGTCAGGTCCTGCCAGTACTCCGCCGTGCTTGCCCCGCGGTGGGCGTGCACGGTCACCCCTTGGGCGGCCAGGGCGGCAGCCACCTCGTCCTGGGTGGACAGTGGGTTGGACCCAGTGACGGCCAACTGGGCGCCGGCGTCCCGCAGGGCCAGCGCCAGACAGGCGGTCTTGGCCTCCAGGTGGATGGACATGGCCACCCGCAGGCCGGCCAACGTGCCTGCCTGGGCCAGCTCCCGGGCCACTTGGCCCAGCACGGGCATGTGCGCGCGCGCCCAACTGATCTTCTCCGCCCCGTGAGCCACCAGCTCGTCGTTCACGTCCACCGCACCATCATAACTGGACTGCGCGCAGGGTGCGGGCGATACCAACCAGAACCAGGGCCATGCCCGCCCCCTGCAGCGGACCGATTCCCTCCCCGAACACCAGGTACGCCCACAGGGCCGATCCTACCGGCTCCCCCAGGATGGCCACCGCCACTGCCGATGCGGGCAGACTGCGCAGGGCTAGGTTGACGCTGGTGTGCCCCAACAGCTGCGGCCCCAGGGCGAGCAGGACGATCCACCCCCAGTTGCCCCCGGCCGGGAGCCGGGCGCCGGGGAGGAAGGCGGTAGCCGCCAGGAGGAGAACTGCGGCGGTGGAGTAGGCGGCGGTAACGTAGGGGAGCAATCCACCGTGGCTGCGCATTCTCCGGCCCACCAACAGGTAGCCGGAGGCCATGACCGCCCCCAACAGGGCCAGCAGGTCGCCCCACAGGGCGGTCCCGCCCAGGGCGAAATCCCCCCATCCAATCAGAACTCCCCCACAGACGGACAGCACGATCCCCTGCCACAGGGCGCCTGAGGGGGCCTCCCCCAGCAGAAGCGACAGCAGCCCGACGAACAGCGGGTTGGTGTTCACCAACACGACCGAACTGGCCACCGTGGCGTGCTGGAGGGATTCGATCCAGAAGGCGAAGTGAAACGCCAAGAACACCCCGGCCAGCAGGGACAGCCGCAGTCCGCGAACGGTGAACCCGCCCCAGCGAGCCACGCCCCAGGGGATGAGCACGGCCGAGGCGAGCGCCATCCGCCAAGCGGCCACCACCAGCGACGGGGCGGTAGTCAACCTGATGAGGATGGCGCCGAACGAGACTGCCACCACCCCGATGAGGAGAACTAGGCCGGTCCTGCCTCCCCAGGTCACCTAGGGTGCGGTGAGGAGCTTCTGCAGATGGGGAAGGGCCACCTCGGCAGCGCGATAGCCGGCCTCAACCCCATTGCCGATGGCGGCGTAGGTGGGCGGTGGGTCGCCGAACTCAGGCACCAACAGGACGTCGGGGGGGTCGATCTCCGCAGATAGGGCGGCCAATCGCTTCTGGAAGATCGTCCCCATCTGGAACAGCACGGTGAACACGTTCGGCTGTTCGATCCGCTTCTCCTCCGGGGGCACCAGGACATCTACTCCGATCACCACCTCTGCCCCCAGCGCCCGGGCCACGCCCACGGGCAGCGGGCTGGCCACACCCCCATCGATCAGCAGGCGACCGTCCAGCTGGGCAGGCACGAACAGTCCCGGCACCGAGATGGAGGCCCTGATGGCGTCGACCAACGGGCCACGGTCGAACACCACCTCGGCCCCCGACTGTAGATCCGTGGCCACTGCGGCGAACCTGACGGGCAGCTCCTCGATCCGCCGCTCACCCACCAGCACACGCAGGGTGCGGCGTATCTCCTCCCCGCTGCTCCACCCCCGCCAGGGGCGGGTGGGGATCAGGCTGCGGGCGATGCGCGACCAGCCGGCGTCCTGCCACAGCCCGGCGATCTCCTCCAAGGACACCCCGGCGGCGAACAGGCCCCCCACCTGCGCTCCCACGCTCGCCCCGGCCAGCGCGTGAATCGGCAGACCCGCCTCCACCAGGGCCCGGAGCACTCCCACGTGAGCCACCCCCCGTGGACCGCCGGAACTCAGCGCCAGCCCCAGTCGTTTCACCCGAGAGGAGGAGCGGGGAGCGGGCCGCCGGGCCCGCCCCCCGAGTGACTAATCGCGTTCGATGGCCCCCACCGGGCACTGGTCGATGGCCTCGTCCACACACGGCTGGGAGTCATCTGCTCCAGAAACCACGTGCGAATACCCATCGTCCCCCATCTCGAACACATCGGGGCACACCTGGGCGCACAGCCCACAACCGGTACACAGATCCATGTCCACTTTGACTGCCATAGCACCTCCTTGGTCGGGCTTGGAGTTTCGCAAACTATAGCATGAGGCCGACCAGCACAGCAAGGGTTGTGATCGCCCTGACCCAGGCATATAGTGCTTCATCAATTCTCTCATCGGAGGTGGAAGCGTGAAGAGGTTGGCATGTTTGGCGGTGACGTTGCTTCTGGTGTTGCCAGCCCTGGGGCAGTCCGTCCAGGAGCTGTTGGCCCAAGCGGACGCCCTGTTCCAGGAGGTGTGGACTGCGGAGTACACCGCGGCGAACCACGACGCGTTGGCTGCCCGCCTGCGGGAGGCCATCGCCCTGTACGAACAGGCCCTGGCTGAGGACGAGGGCAACGTCGATGTGCTGGCCACGTTGTCCCGCTGCTCGTACATGCTGGCGGACATCTTCGCGGCTCAGAACGAGAGGAGGGACATCCACGAGCAGGGGCAGGCGTACGGCGAACAGGCCCTGCGCGCCACCCCTGGGTTCGCCGACCTGGAGCAGAGCGAGGGCTTCCTAGCGGCGGTGCAGGCCTGCGAGCATGTCCCGGCCCTCTACTGGACCTACGGCAACTGGGCTCGCAAGGTGGAGCTGGGGGGCACGTTCGGGCTGATCGGGGCCGCAATCCGCGGCGACGACAAGAAACTGCGGGCCATGGTGGAGCGGTGTTTGGAGCTTGATCCCGACTACTTGGCTGGTGGCGCCTATCGGGCCGCGGGCGCCTACTGGGCCAAGCACCCCTTCGGAAAGGACCTCGACCGGGCCAAGGCGCTCTTCGAGCAGGCCATCGCCGCCTTCCCGGACTACCTGGAGAACAAGTACTTTCTGGCCCAGTACTATCTGGTGCCTGAGGGGAAGTGGACCGAGGCCGCCCAGGTGCTGGATGAGATTGCGGCTGCCCCGCTGGGCGACTACGCCCTGGAGAACTCGATCGTCAAGCTCAAGGCGCAGGCGCTGCTGGAGGAGGAAGTGTGACCGCACCTCTGAGCCCGTCAGCCGCTGCGTTTGAGGCGGCCCGTCCGTTTGGCGTAACGCTCGGCCACCGAGAAGCACCAGCTTCCCGCCACGATGGCTGCCAGCCCGCCCAGGGCAAGCAGGAACAGCGGACGGGCCGCATCGTCCAACCCTCGCCCGGAGAGGATGGCCTCTCGCATGCCGTTGATCACGTACGTGGCCGGCGAAAGCCGTGCTAATGCCTGCATCCACTGCGGCAGAACCTCTACCGGGTAGTACACCCCGGAGATGAGAAGGAGCAGCGCCGCCAGCACGTTGGTCATCTGCACGCCGCGTTCGGGGAACAGCAGGGGCATGATCCCGGCCAGGATGCCGAATCCTACGAAGGAGACGCTGCCCACCAACAGCCACAGGCCGGCCGCCGGCAGGTGGGCGCCGGTCAGCGGGATGCGGAAGAAGGCAGCGGCAGCGGCCATAATCAGTAGTGTGCGCACGATGCCGTAGGCCACGGCGAAGGCACTGGTGCCCACCAAGTGGGTGAGGCGGGAGCTGGGCGACATGAAGGTGTACTCGATGGTCCCCTCCCATCGCTCCCAGGCAACCATCTCCGAGATCACGTAGAAGATCTGGGACAGGTAGGCCCACACCAGGGTCCCCACCAACAAGTACAAGGTCAGGCCGCGTCCGTCCACCTGGTCCCCAGCCAGCGCCTGTGTCCCCAGACCGATGTAGGCCACGGCCAGCGAGCTGGTGAGGGAGTAAGCCAGCCACACCAGCTCCCACCCCCAGTAGCGCTTGGTTAGGTGGAGGTTGCGGGCAACGAACCCCCAGGTGGCCACCAGCTCCCGCCGCCAGGCCCGCCCCGGCCGGCCGTCAGGCAGCATCCTGCCACGCCTTCCCGGTCAGGGCGAAGAAGACGTCCTCCATGGTGGGCGCCTTGCCGTCGGTCCGGATCCGCTGCTTGAGCTCCTCCGGGGTACCCTCGGCCACCAGTTGGCCTTCGTCAAGGATGGCCACTCGATCACAGAGTCGGTCCGCCTCCTCCATGTCGTGAGTGGTGAGGAGAACGGTGGTGGCCTGGTCCTGCTTGAGCTGCCGCACCAGCCCCTGGACATCCCGCTTGGAGCGCGGGTCCAGGCCGGTGGTGGGCTCGTCGAGCAGCAGTACCTGGGGCGGGGTGAGCAGCGCCCGGACCACCGCCACCTTCTGCTGCTGCCCGCGCGACAGCTGCTCCAGCGGCCTCCCGTGGCGGTCGGCCGGGATCCCCAGCTGGACGAGCAGCTCCCGGGCCCTGGCTGCCACGGCCCGGCCGGTCACGCCGTACAGCCGGGCCCCGTACAGCAGATTCTCCAGCGGGGACAGCTTCTTGAAGAACGCCGCCTCAGTGGACACCCGGTGGACCAGCTGGCGAACTGCCCGCGCCTCCCGCACTACGTCGTGGCCGAACACCTGGGCCCGCCCCCGTTCGGGGAGGAGCAACGTGGCCAGTATGCGCACCAGCGTGGACTTCCCCGAGCCGTTAGGCCCCAAGATCCCGTAGACTGTCCCCGGGGTCACCGTGAAGCTCACCCGGTGCAACGCCACGACCCGCCGGCCGTTCCTCTTGCGAAAGCCTTTCTCCAGGCTTTCGGCACGCAGAGCATACATGTTGGCTCCCTTGAGAGATGAATAGCTGACTTGGAGGAGTGAATCCCCCCACACCGATCCAGGCGTATCGGCCAAGCTCAGCGGAGCATTCGACTCAACCTCGCGGCGGAAGCTTACTCCCAAGCGGGGTCGTCGGTCAAGGCCGCGATCGGAACGCCAGTCGGCTCAGGAAGGCTTGGACTTCGGATCGAGTGGGCAGGGACGCGGCTGCCCCTTTGCGGGTCACGGTGAGCGCGGCGGCGGCGTTGGCCGTGCCGATGGCTTCGTAGGGCCCGCGGCCCTCGGCCAACATGACCCCCAGGGCGGCGTTGAACGCGTCGCCGGCGGCGGTGGTGTCCACGGCGGTGACCGGGTGGGCGGGAAACCGGGTGACGCCGCCCTCCTCCGCCAGAAACGCCCCGTCGCGATCCGCCTTGACCACCACGTGGCGGGCTCCCAGTGCGGCCAGAACCTCGACGGCCCGGACCAGCTCGCTCCGGCCGGTCACCGTCTCCTTGGACAGGCGGCCCAGCTCCTCGCGGTTCGGGGTCAGGTAGTCCACCCGGTCCAAGGGCAGGGTGGACAAGTCCTGCACCGGGGCAGGATCCAACAGGACCAACGGCCGGTCGGGGGGCAGGCGGCGGAGCAGGAAGGCCAAAGGCTCCACCGGGACTTCCAGCTGCAGCAGCAGAACGTCGGCCTCGCGCAGTCGGGGCAGCACCTGGTGGACATAGGCTTCGTCCACGTGTCCGTTTGCGCCCGGGGCGCAAGCGATCTGATTCTGACCGTCAGGGGCCACTAGGATCAGCGCCACCCCGGTGGCTGCCTGGGGAACCTGTTCCACGCCGGACACGTCTATTCCGGCCGCCCGAGCCCCGCTCAGCAGCTCCTCGCCGAACGCGTCGCTCCCCACTCGGCCGAACAGAGCGACCTCGGCCCCCAGCCGGGCGGAGGCCACCGCTTGGTTGTTGCCCTTGCCCCCGGCGTGGCGGGAGAATTCCTGCCCCGGGACGGTCTCGCCGGGGTGGGGCAGGCGGGTCACGGCCATCACTAAGTCCATGTTGAGACTGCCCAGCACCGCGACTCTCACCGGCACCCTCCCGCTGCCCCGGCCCGCGGTCGGCATGCGGACCCCACCTGCGCCTCCATCACAGGGTCACGGTCTGCTGCCACTCGGGGACGTGGGTGGTAAGCCCGTGACTTGACAGTCGCTCGCCCAGGGCGGCCAGTGCGGGTTCCTCTCCGTGCACCAGGAATACCTGATTGGGGTCAGCGTGGAGCGCCCAGTCCACCAGGATCGGCTGGTCGGCGTGGGCGGACAGGCCGTCGATGCGCTGGACGCGACAGCGGACAGGGACGATCGACCCCAGCACCGTCACCTTGCCCGCCCCCTCCAGGATCTCACGCCCCAACGTCCCCACTGCCTGAAAGCCCACAAACACCAGCGCCGACTCCGTGCGGGGCAAATTCCGCCTCAAATGGTGCAGCACCCTGCCCCCCGTGCACATGCCCGACCCAGCGATGATGATCGCCCCCCCCTCGTCGGAGGGGATGCGCTTGGAAGCACGCTTGGTGAGGGTGTACTCCAACAGCTCAAAATCGAACGGATCGCGCTTCTTGCGGAAGATCTTGCGCGCCGGCTCGGGGAAGCGGTGGGTGTTCTGCTCGAAGATCTTGGTGGCATGCGTGGCCAGGGGGGAGTCCAAGTAGATCCGGCAACGGGGGATGTGCCGCTCGCGCCACAAGCGGAACAAGATGAACAGCACCTCTTGGGTCCTCTCCAGGGCGAAGGAAGGGATGATCACGTTGCCCCCTGCGGTCAACGTGTCCACGATGACATCCCGCAACGCCTCCACCGACTCGGCCACCGGCCGGTGGGTTCGGTCCCCGTAAGTGGACTCCAGGACCAGCACGTCAGCCTTGGGCGGGTAGCTGGGGTCCTCCACCAGCGGCTTGCCGCGGTTGCCGAGGTCGCCGGAAAACACCAGGGTCCGGTCCCCGGCCTGCAGCTCCACGAACGCCGCCCCGAGGATGTGCCCTGCGTCGTGGAAGCGGACCGACATTTGCGGCGACAGGTCCAGCCGGTCCCCGTACTCGGCCAGGGCGGACAAGCGATCCAGGGCGGCCAGAGCATCTTCTCCGGTGTAAAGGGCGTCTTCCCCCTCTTCCTCTTGTATCTTGGCGGCGTCCATGAGCATAATGTGCGCGATATCTCGGGTGGGCACCGTGGACGCCACGCGTCCCCGGAACCCCTCCCGCACCAGCCGGGGCAGCAGGCCCAAGTGGTCAAGATGTCCGTGGGTGAGCAGGACCCAGTCCACTTGCTGGGGATCGAACGGGAACGGTACCAGGTTGCGCTGTTCCAGATCGGGGAGGCCCTGGAACATGCCGCAGTCCACGAGGACCCTCCGCCCCACCGCCTCCAGGTGGAAGCAGGAGCCGGTGACCGTCCCCGCCGCGCCGGCGAACGTCAGCTTCACGCCACCACCTCCCCCACCTGGCGGCACTTGGGGCACGCATCGCCGGTCAAATGGCGGGCGAATTCCTCGGCGAACCCTGAGATAGCCGTCTGGACGGGCATGACCACGGACTGGCCCAGCGGGCACAGTGAAGCCAGCTGCATCGCCTGGGCGGCTTCCAGCATCAGCTCCAGCGTCCGTTGGCTGCCCCCGCCCGCCTGGACGCGGCCGATGAGGCGTACCAGCTCCTCGGTGCCCGCCCGGCAGGGGACGCACTGGCCGCAGGATTCGTGTCTGAAGAAGCGGAGCACGGAGGCCAACATGTCCACGATGCAGGTCGATTCGTCCATAGCCAACACGGCCCCCGATCCGAGGGCGGCAGCCAGCTCGCGCAACGAGTCGAAATCCAACCTGACGTCAAGGGACTCCGGGGGCAGGAACGCCCCTGCGGCGCCCCCCACCAACACCCCCTTCAACCGTCGGCCCGGCGGCAGGCCGCCGCCCAGCTCATACACCAGCGCGCGCAAGGGAGTGCCCATCTCCACCTCCACCAGACCGGGGTAGCGCACGTGGCCGAGGATGGTGTACACCTTGGTCCCCGGACAGGATGCTGTGCCCAGGTTTCGGTACCAGCTGGCACCCCGCAGCACGATCTGGGGGACGTTGGCCAGAGTCTCCACGTTGTTCACAGCAGTGGGGCAGCCCCACAGCCCGTGGCTGACCGGATAAGGGGGGCGGATGCGGGGCCAACCGCGCTTTCCTTCCAGGGACTCGATGAGAGCCGTTTCCTCCCCACACACATAGGCCCCGGCCCCCGCCCGCACCTCCAGCTCGAAGGAAAACTGGCTGCCCAGGATTCCCTCACCCAGGAGGCCGTATTCCCTGGCCTGACGGATAGCCCTCTCCATGCGGCCGATGGACAGCTGGTACTCCCCGCGGATGTAAACGAACCCTCGCTGTGCCCCCGTCGCGTAGCCGGCCAGCGCCATGCCCTCGATCAAGTTATGGGGGTCGCCTTCCAGTATCAGCCGATCTTTGAACGTGCCCGGCTCCCCCTCGTCGGCGTTGCACACCACGTACTTCTCCTCGCCTCGCGCCTGGTGGACGGCGCTCCACTTGATCCCGGTGGGGAAGCCGGCGCCCCCGCGGCCGCGCAGTCTGGACGCCTGCACCTCCTGAAGCACCGCCTCCGGGGTCATCTCGGTAACTGCCCGCCCCAGCGCCTCGTAGCCGCCGGCGGCGATGTACTCGTCTATGTTCTCCGGATCGATGACCCCGCAGTTGCGCAGCACCACCCGCTGTTGGCGCCCCAGCACCTGGGCCGGGTCCACCTGAGGTGCGGCGCTCGGCAGCCGCAGTCGCTCCAGTGGGCGCCCCTTGAGCAGATGCTCGGTCACAATCGCCCGGGCGTCCGGAGGGGTGACCCCGGCGTAGTACACCCCCTCCGGATACACGACCACCACCACCCCGCGGCCTGACACCCCCAGGGTGCCGGTCTGAACGACGTGGACCTCCCCGGCCAGACCGTGCTCCTGGATGGCGCTCTCCAGGGTAGCCATGACCTCGTCTGCCCCAGCCAGTCGGGCCTCCTCGTCGACGCCGACCAGCACGTGGCTGCGTGCGATGTTCATGCCTCCTCCTCGTAGCTTGCGAGAACCTCCCGGAGCTTTTCGGGAGTCAGGTTGCCCACCACTTGGTCGTCTATCATCATCGCCGGGGCCACGCCGCACACCCCCAGACAGCTGGTAAGTTCCAGGGTGAACCGTCCATCGGCCGTGGTCTCCCCCACGTCCACTCCCAGGGCCTCCCTCAGCGCGGCCAGGACTGACCAGGACCCCGCCAGGTGACAAGGGGGGGAGTCGCAGACGCGGATGATGTGCCTGCCACGCGGCCGGAGACTGAACATGGAGTAGAAGGTGACCGCGTCGTGGACTTCGGACAGGGTCAGCCCCATGTGGTCGGCCACCAGCCGGAGGTCCGCTGCTGTCAAGTAGTTTTGTGGGTTCGCGGCCTGCAGCTCGTGCAGGAGGGCGAGCAGCCGGTCGCGCGCGCGCGGGTACTTCTCCACCATCTCGTGCTTCTCCATCCTCACCCCTCCCTTCCCGGGAGCTTCTGGATTGCGTCGAAGGGGCAGGCGTCGAAACAAGCCCCACATCGGACGCACAGGTCCCCTGCGATGCGGTACGGCGGGTCGCCCGGCCTTCCCTGTGCCGCCCCGGTGGGACAGACCTGGCGGCAGCGGTCGCAGGCCCGGCACAACTCCGGCCTCACCGAGTAGTGGACCAGGCCGGTGCACACGCCGGCCGGGCAGGTCCGGCCGTGGATGTGGGCCAGGTATTCGTCGTGGAAGTGGCGCAGCGTGGACAGCACTGGGTTGGGGGCCGTCTGGCCCAGCCCGCACAGGGAGGCCGACTGCACCGTGCGGGCCAGTTCCTCCAGCCGGGTCAGGTCGCCCTCTTCCCCCTCCCCGGCGGTGATTCTCTCCAGGATGTCGAGCATGGCCCGGGTTCCCACCCGGCAGGGCACGCACTTGCCGCACGACTCGTCGGCGGTGAATTGGAGGAAGAACTTGGCCACGTTCACCATGCACGCCGAGTCGTCCAGGACGATCACCCCGCCCGAGCCCATGATCGCCCCGTGCTCCCGCAGGGACTCGTAGTCGATGGGGACGTCCATCAAGGACTGGGGCAGACAACCTCCGGAGGGCCCGCCGATCTGAACCGCCTTGAAGTTGCGTCCGGCCGGGGCGCCGCCTCCCACTTCAAACACCAACTCGCCCAGCGTTATCCCCATGGGCACTTCCACCAGGCCTGTGTTGCGGACCTGGCCGGCCAAGGCGAACACCTTGGTCCCCTTGCTCGTCTCCGTGCCCACGGCGGCGAACGCCTCCGGCCCGCCCAGGATCACGTGGCGGACGTTGGCCAATGTCTCTACGTTGTTGATCAACGTGGGGCGGCCGTACAAGCCCGACTGGGCGGGAAACGGCGGCCGGGGACGCGGCTCCCCCCGCCGACCCTCGATGGAGGCGATGAGCGCGGTCTCCTCCCCGCACACGAACGCCCCCGCCCCCATCCTGATCTCCACGTCGAAAGAGAAGTCTGTCTCCAAGATCCTTGCACCCAGGAGGCCGAGGCGACGGGCCTGCTCCAGGGCAGTCTGCAAGCGGCTGATGGCTAGCGGGTACTCGGCCCGCACGTACACGTACCCGTAGGAGGCCCCCACCGCGTAGGCGGCGATGGCCATGCCCTCCAGCACGGCGTGCGGGTCGCCCTCCAGGATCGCCCGGTCCATGAACGCGCCGGGATCGCCCTCGTCTGCGTTGCACACCACGTACTTGGGGCGCCCATCTGCCCGACGCACCAGCCTCCACTTGGTCCCGGTGGGGAAACCCGCCCCCCCGCGGCCTCGCAGGCCTGAGCGGCTGATCTGCTCTATCACCTGCTCTGGGGTCAGTTCAGTCACCGCCTTGGCCAACGCCTCATATCCGCCGGCGGCGATGTACTCCTCGATCCTCTCCGGATCGATACTGCCGCAGTTGGCCAGCACGACCTTGTGCTGGCGGGCGAAGAACGGGGCCGGCCGTGCCGCCGGCGGACCGCCCTCCTTCCACAGCAGCCGGCCCACCGGCCGTCCCTTGAGGAAATGCTCGCTGACCAGTTCATCGGCGTCCTCCGGCTGGACGCGGACGTAGTACGTCCCCTCCGGGTAGACGAGCAACACCGGGCCCAGCTCGCACGGCCCCATACAGCCAGTCTCCACCAGGCGGACCTCGTCGGTCAGACCGTGCTCGGCCAGGGCGCGGGCCAGGGCCCGCTTCACCTGCGCGCTCCCGGAGGAGAGGCAGGCCGTCCCCGAGCAGATCAAGACCTCAAGGCGCTTCATCCTTCGCTCCTCTCGCGTAGGTAGCGGCGAATCCGGCCTACCAGGCCCTCCGCCGCCCACCGGGTGTGGCGGGACAGCCCCTCCCCGAACGAGAAGTCGCGCGCTGGCAGGGTCACCAGCCAGGCCTCGGGGGCTCGGTCGAACAGGAACTCCGACCAGGAGAGCAGTCCCTCTGGGGTGAGGGCGTGGGTGAGGGCCGGCCGGGAGCGGGCGCGGGTCCGCTGCCAGCGCACCGGCCCGCTGCCGGGCCGGGCGTCCACAAAGATCACCACCTCTGCTGCCGCCACCTCTGGGATCAGCTCGGGAGTCAGCTCCTGGGCCGCCACCGTCTTCACCCCGCGGGTGCCCGCCAGCCGCTCCGCCACCCACAGCCCCACGCTGTCGTCCCGCCGCAATGGGTGGCCGAACCCCACCACCAGTCTCATCACGCCCTGACCTTCTCGTCCACCAGTCGGCCCCTGGGGTCCAGAAGTCTGACCCGCAGGGGCATCTGCCCGGCGGCGTGCACTGAACAGGACAGGCAGGGGTCGTAGGCGCGGATGCCGCCCTCCAGGCGGTTGAGGAGCCCTTCGGTGATCTTCGTCCCCTCCAGGTAGTGACCGGCGATCTGCTGCACAGTCCGGTTCATGGCCAGGTTGTTGTGGCCGGTGGACACGATCAGGTTAAGGCTCTCCAGCAGGCCGTCTTCGTCAACCCGGTAATGGTGGAACAGGGTGCCGCGGGGGGCCTCGTGCACGCCCACCCCTTCCAGCTCGTTCACTCCGGCCTCCGCGCGCACCCGGGCCGAGGACAGTTCCGGATCCTCCAGGTACTGCTGGATTCTCTCCAACGAGGCCAGGATCTCGATGAGGCGGGCGTAGTGGTAGTGGAAGGAGCTGGTCATCGCGCCCCCGCCGGCGGCCTGTCTGAACCGGGCCAGGGCCTCATCGGCCCCGGGGGTGCCCATGCGGTCGCAGCAGTTGAGCCGGGCCAGCGGCCCCACCCGGTACAGGCCGTCCGGATAGCCCTGCTCCTTGCGGTAGGGGAACTTGAGGTATGACCACCCCTCCACCGCCTCTCCTATGTAGTCGTGGTAGTCCGCTGGGTCCAGCTGGTCGCTCACCACCCGTCGATCGGCGTCCACGAACCGGATGCGGCCCCCGTAGTGTTCCCAGGTGCCGTCCGGGGCCACCAACGACATGAACAGACTGGGGAACTGGCCGAACCAGGAAACCTCATCCTCCCAGGCAGTCATCCGTTCCTCGTACAGCGACAGGGCCTCCTGGGCGATGCCCATCGCTTCCGGCAGCTTGGCTGCCAACTGGCTGCGGGCTGAGTCGGGGAGCGGGGTCCGCACTCCCCCAGGCACCGCCCAGGCCGGGTGAATCCGCTTTCCCCCCAGGGCCTCGATGACCAGCTGGCCGAACGCCCGCAAGCGGATTCCGGCCAGGGCCACTTGTGGCTCGGCCTGGGCCAGGCCGAGGATGTTCCGCTCCCCGGGATCGGCGTCCCAGCCCAGCAGGAGGTCGGGGGAGGAGAGGTGGAAGAACGACAGGGCATGGGATTGGACGAATTGGCCCAGGTTCATGAGCCGGCGCAGCTTGTCCGCGGCCCGCGGCACGCGCACGGCCAGAATGGCGTCCCCGGCCTTTGCCGAGCACAGCAGGTGGGAAACCGGGCAGATTCCGCAGATGCGGGCCGTGATCGCCGGCATCTCCCACACAGAGCGCCCCCGGCAGAACCGTTCGAACCCGCGGGCCTCGGTGACGTGGAAGCGGGCCCGGCCCACGCGGCCGTCCTCGTCCAGCTGCAAAGTGATCAGGCCGTGTCCCTCGATCCGGGTCACGGGTATGCGCACTGTCTTCATCTTCCCTCCCTCAACCGAACCGCAGATCCTCGCCCGCCAGAAGCGGCGTCTCTCCGGACAGAAACCGCCGGAGGAACCTCCAGATGCGGTCCGCCGACGGGGGACAGCCGTGGATGAACGCGTCCACCGGCACCCACATGTGGAGGGGCCGGGCCTGGTCCAGCAGCCTGGGGACCGCCCCCTCCTCCAGCCCGGGCACGGATCCGGACCCGTAGACCTCCCTCAAGACCTCGGCCCGGGGGATGGGATTGCGCATGGAGGGCACGTTCCCGGTCACCGCGCAGTCGCCCAGGGCGACCACCACCCGTGACCGGTCGCGAATCTTGCGCAGGAGCTCCAGGTGCTCGGAGTTGCCTACCGCCCCCTCAATTAGGGCCACGTCCACCCCTGTGGGAAACTCCTTGCGGTCCACGATGGGGGAGTACACGATCTCCACCTGCTCGGCCAGCTCGATGAGGCGCTCGTCGAGGTCGAGGAAGGACATGTGACAGCCCGCGCACCCCGAGAACCACGCCGTGGCCACCTTGACCTTAGGCACGGGGCCTCCTTTCGGTGATCTCAGCCAGCACCTGCGGCCGCTTCTCCTGCTCGGCGGCGCTCACCCTCTTGTCCACGATGGCTCCAACCGGGCAGGCCTGCACGCACTTGCCGCAGCCGGTGCACGTGGTGGAATCTTCCCACGCCCCCCCCAGATCCGGCTCTACTACCGTGTCGATGCCCCGGCCGGCAAAGCCCCAGGTCATCGCCCCCTCTACCTCTGTGCACGCCCGCACGCAGCGGCCGCACAGCACACACCGGTTGTGGTCGATGACGAACTTCTCGTGGCTGGCGTCCATCCCCAGCCCCGGGAACCGATACGGGAAACGAACCGAGTCCATTCCCAGCTCACAGGCCAGGTCCTGTAGCTCACAGTGTCCGTTTGACACGCACACTGCACAGATGTGGTTCCGTTCGGCGAACAGCAGCTCCAACACCGTGCGCCGCAGCTGGGTCAGTCGGTCGGAGTGGGCCACCACCTGCAACCCCTCTTGAACCTCGGTGGCGCAGGCCGGCACGAGCTTTCCGTTCCAGGTGGTCACCTCGACCAGGCACAGGCGGCACGATCCCCGGGGCGAAAGCCCGTCCAGGTGGCACAGCGTGGGGATGCGAATCCCTGCCGCCGTGGCCGCTTCCAGGATGGTCTGGCCCTCCTGGGCCCGCACCGGTCGGCCGTCGATCTCCAGGTTGATCATCGGTCCACCTCGCGCACCTCCAGCACCTGCTCGGCCAGGGGGCGGCCGTTGACCACGTGCTCGGCCACGATCCTCCGGGCGATCGGTTCGTCGACCTCTCCATACACCGTGATCCGGCCCTCCTCATGTACCTCGACCAGCGGCTCCCGGGCGGCCAACCCCCGCTCGCCGGTCTGGGTAACCAACACGTCGCCCAGGTTGCGTTTGGAGACCTCGTCGAGGATGGCCCGGAGCACCTGGCGGGCCCCGGCGGCGATGCCGGACGTTCCCATGCCGACCACGATCTTCACCCGGGCCCGGCCACCGCGGAGCCGCAGCTCGGCCTGCGTTCGCTCCCGGATCTTGCGGAGATCCTCAAGCTTCATTCTTCCTCCTTTAGCCCCAGCCGCCGCATGCCGTCACGCACGTACCCCTGTAAGAAAGAAATCACCTCCCGGTGAGTGAGCGGGAGGTCCCCGATGTGCCGCCGAACTTCGCTGGTGTCCAACTGCCATGTCTTGTCATCATCCGCGAGCACCAGCGAGAACTCAACCCCGGGGCTGGCGGCCACCAGTGGAAGCAGGGTCCCGCAAAGGTCGCCCAGCGGGGGGCGGTCGGGGTGATCCCAAGGGAACACCGCCCGCACCGTGGTCCCCCCTCCAGGTTTGGAGGTGATCTCCAGCGAGCCCCCCAGCGTCTCTGCTGTCTGCGCCAGCAATGGCAGCCCCAGACCGACCTTCACCGCCCGCTCCTTGGTGGTGTAGAACGGGTCGCGCGCCCCATCAAGCTCACTGGGATTCATTCCCCGTCCGTCGTCGGTCACCTCCAGGGTCAGGGCTCCCCGCCGGCGCTCCAGCCGCACCGTGATCGTCTTCGCCCCCGCCCGCAGCGCGTTGGTCACCACATCGGCCACGTGCATGGACAGGTCTTCGATCATGGGGCGCGGCGCAGGCGGCGGATGATCGACCGCACCCTTTTGGGGTCCAGCTTTCCGTACACTTCCCCGTCCACCATCATCACCGGCGCTAGCCCGCATGCCCCCAGGCAGCGCACGCCGGTCAGGCTGAACTTCCCGTCCTCAGACGTGCCGCCCAGCCCGATTCCCAGCTCGTCCTGGATGGTCTTGAGCACCCGCTCCGCCCCCCGCACGTAGCAGGCAGTGCCCAGGCACAGCTGCAGGGTATGTTCCCCGGCCGGCTGGCTGCGGAAGTAGTGGTAGAAGGTCATCACCCCGTGTACCTGGGACAGGGGGACGCCCAGGACGGCAGCCACCGTTCGCTGGGCGGGGGGGGAGATGTAGCCGTGCGCCCGCTGGACCCGGTGCAGCGCTTGGATCAGCTCAGTGGGCCGGCCGGCAAACGGCGCTACCAGCTCGGCGACCTCGGTCTTCTGCGACGTGCTCATAGTCCCTCCTCGATTGCCGGACCCGGACAGACGGCCCGCTCCCCCCGGCCTTCCAGGGCCGCCACCAGCTCATCCAGAGTGGGCGCCCGCAACCGCAGCTTCGTCCACGCCCGCCCGACGTCTTGAGGCACGTGGGCATCGGAGGACCGGAAGGTGGGCAGACCACGAAGCTGGGGGAACTGACTCCGGGCGCGGGACAGTCGTGTCCAGGGCGAAATCTCCACCGCCTGGGGCCAGGGCCCCTCAGGGAGGAATCCCAGCACGGCCAGCAGCCCGCCGGGCACGCGGTCCACGTGCGCGGGCACGGCCACGCCGCCGCACCGTTCCGCTCGGCGGACCACCTCGTCCAGCGGGAGGTCCAGGGGGGACAACAACAGGCGGTCCACCCTGGCCACGATCTCGTCGTGCTCGTCCACTACCAACTGATCTCCGAACAGGTGAGGACGGCACGGAACTGCGGGCAGGTGATCGGCCAACTCCCGGGCCAGCCGGGCGCACGCCCCAGGATCCTCGAACCAGGTCAGCACCTCCACCTCTTCCTGTGACTGAACCTCCATGCCTACGAGCACCACAGGCCGTCCGTCGGCCAGGCGGCGGGCGTAGAAACCGTTTGCACCTGCATTGTGGTCGCAGACTGCGATCAGGTCAAGGTCGGCACGACGGGCCTCTTGCACGATGCGGCGGGGGGACATCTCGAGGCTGGCGCAAGGGGAAAGGACCGAGTGGACATGGAGGTCGGCTCGGAACCACCTCATGGGGCCAGCAGACGGTGAACTCGCCCGGCCACCTCAAACGCCTCTTGCTCGGCCACCAGCAGGGGCACCCCTTCTCGGCGGGCCCGTTCCACGACTTCCGGGGCAGGCCGCAAGGACCGCACGCACAGGATGGCGGCCAGCTCCTTGAGCTTGGCCACGGCCACTACGTTCATGTGGCGCTGATGGGTGATCCACAGATCCCCGGCGCGGGCGTGTCCCAACACGTCGGAAAGAAGGTCTGAGCAGTATCCCCAACCGATCTCACGCTCCAGAGGACCCGGGGTCAGCACCTCCAAGCCCAGCTTCGCCGCCAGCTGTTTGACCGTCATCTCTCCTCCTCAAGATGGTGGCACGGATCACTGTACCCTGGCCCAAGCGGGAGTGGATCTCCAGTCGGTCTGCGTTGGCTTCCATGTTGGGGATGCCCATCCCCGCCCCGAAGCCCAGCTCGCGGGCCCAGTCCGGGGCGGTGGAGTAGCCAGGTCGACGTACCATGTCGATGTCCGCGATCCCCGGGCCCCGGTCGGAAAACAGGCATTCCACCGCATCCTCCCGCACCACCAGCACAATGCGCCCCCCCTTGGTGTACAACACGATGTTCATCTCCCCTTCGAAGCATACGATACCCGCCCGGCGGACCACCTCCGCCCTCACCCCCAGCTCCCGGAGGGCGCGCCGGACTTCAGTGGACACCTCCCCGGCGAAGTCGATGTCCTCAGAGCGGATATGGAACACCCGTCTGACAAGGGGGGCTGGTTTACTGGACGTAGTCGGTGACATGCCGGAAGTCAGCGGCCACCAGCCCGTTGGAGTAGAGGATTCCGCACGTGTCGAACATCCCCTTGGCAGTGCACAGGAGCGGGATTCTCGCTGATTCGGCGAAGGCGACGACTTGATCCCGTGGCCGCTTGCCGCGCACGAACAACACCGCCACCGCGTTCATCACCTCGGCCACCCGCACCGCCTGCGAGGTGACCATCCCGGTGACCAGGAGGAAGCCCTCCTCGGTGACGGCCAACACGTCGGACAGCAGATCGGCCCCGCAGCCCCTTTCCACCCGGCGATCCAGCTCATCCCGGCCGGCCAGCACCTCCGCTTCGGTCAGCTCAACCACGTTCCTCAGGGTCATCCTCCCCCCTCAGGCGCCGAACTTGGCGCCCCAGTCGCAGTAGGCGAGAAGTTGCGGCAGCAGACGCCCGGAGAACCGGCCCAGCCCCCCCTCGCCGGCCGCCCGCTCCCCGAAGGAACGAGTGCGGTCTGGCCGTACTGCGGGGCCGACCAGCAGGACGGGCACAGGGTCTCCGGTGTGCTCGCCCACCGTGGGGGAGGTGGTGTGGTCCCCGGAGACAGCCAGGTGCACTTGTTCCCAGTCGAGCCCCCCCACCAGCTCCCCTACCAGCTCGCTGTCCACCCGTTCGATGAATGCGGACTTGGCATCGGCGTCGCCGTCGTGCCCGGCATTATCCGTCCCCTTGACGTGGATGAACACCAGCTCGTGCTCCTCAAGCGCCTGCAACGCGGCGTGGGCCTTGGCCCGCAGGTCGGTGTGCAGGTCTCCGGTCGCCCCGGGCACCGCCACCACCTCCAGGCCGGCTGCCCGTGCCACCCCCTTGTACAACGCGCCGCCGGCCACGCAGGCGCCGCGGATTTCGTACTCCGCCGTGACGGAGCGGAGATGGGGCATGACCGCTGCTCCTCGCAACAGCAGCGCATTCCCCGGGGGCAGGCCCGCGGCAGTCCGCTGGTGGTTGGCTGGGTGGTCCCGCAACGCTTGGTGGGCGCGGGCGGTGATAGCGTTGATGATCTTCGCGGTGTGGCGCGCTGCTTCGCTGTCTGCTCGGGGCTGCGCCTCGGCGATGGGGACTCCCACCTCGTGCGGGTCAGTGTCCGACACGTCTGCGCACAAGTTGGCCCCGCGGAGGACGACCGCCCCGCGGTGTTCGGTGGACGCCCGGAAGATCGCGGTGGCGCCCAGGTCGCTGGCATCAATCTGGCGTACTGCCTCCTCCAGTTGCTTGCCGTCCAGCCGGCCGGCCCGGCGGTCCACCACCACCAGCTCCCCGTCGTGCTCCTCCACGGTGGCGAAGTTGGCCCGCAGGGCCACGTCGCCACCCCGCACATCCATCCCCATGCCCAGGGCCTCGAACGCTCCCCGCCCGGTGTACGCCGCGAACGGGTCGTAGCCGAAGATGGACAGATGCGAGGTGTCCGACCCCGGACGGACGCCCGGGGCGATGGGATCCATCAGCCCCAGCGCCCCCCGCTGCGCCAACTGGTCCAACTTGGGGGTGCGTGCCCGCTCCAGGCAGGTGGCCCCGGCCATGTCCGTGGGGCGTCCCCCCAGCCCATCCATGATCAACAGAATTGCTTTCATGACGCCTCCTCGGGCGAAAGGCTACCTCTGGCCACCATGGGGGTCAACCCGGGAACGTCCTGTCCGCTCCGGCCCTGCCGGGGGGCTTCAACTTGCCCGCTGGGCCCGCCGCACGGGATAATGCGTTCAGTTGGTTGAAAGAGCTGGGCCATCGGCCGCATGTCTGATACTGACGGGGAGGATCCTAGGGATCATAGGAGGTGACCTACTTGCCCTGGGTTCATCGTCGAACGAACCGTCCCGGAGGCAGGCCGGCTTTCACCGGCTGAGCTGCCGGAGATCGCCCGCAGGTCGCGCCAGGTCCTGACCAACATGGATCCGCAGATCCAGTGGGTCCACAGCTACGTGACCGCGGACAAGATGTACTGCCTTTACATCGCCCCCGACGCGGAGGCGATCAGGGAACACGCCCGCCAAGGTGGGTTTCCCGCTGACCGCATCGCGCGAGTGGTCGGCACGCTCGATCCCACCAACGCCGAAGCGCCCCCTGGCGAGCCAGCGAGCTCAGGCTGAGAGCGCGTTCTGGAGGTGCGCCACGTGACGGGAACCCGGCAGCTGACCGGACCGGGCTTGTTACGCCATACTGCCGGCCCGCGCTGGCCCGGAACGTGCACCAGTCAACCGCCC